>DASYZG010000076.1:0-41693 GCA_035946575.1 Terriglobia bacterium
TGAAACGCACAACAATCTTGGAATCACGCTGCGGAGAAAAGGCGACCTGGAGGGCGCCATCGCCGAGTATCAGGAAGCGCTGCGCCTCGAACCGGTCTACCCCGAGGCGCTCAACAATCTCGGGAACGCGCTCACGGCCCGGAACGACTGGAGCGGGGCCATGGAGCGTTATCGCCAGGCGCTCCTTTTCAAGCCCGACTATTCCGACGCGCATAACAATCTGGGCGCCGCGCTCGCGCACCAGGGCGACCTGAAAGGCGCGGAAGAGGAATACCGCACGGCGCTCGGCATCGCGCCAGGCTCGGTCGAGGCCCACTACAACCTTGCCCTGGCCCTCAAGGCCGAAGGCGACTTCGAGGGCGCCGTGGCCGAGTACCGCCAGGCGATCGCGCTCGATCCCGGCTATGCAGACGCGCATAACAATCTCGGCGTGGTGCTGAAGCTGCAGTCGAAGTACGCGGCGGCGGCGGCGGAATTCCGCCAGGCTCTGTCGCTGCGGCCGGATGAGGCCTCGTTCCGGGAGAATCTGGCTGCCGCCGTGTCCAATTGCAGATTGGGGGAAGTCGGAAGCAGGAAATAGCGAATGGTGAATGGTAAAAGTATGCAGGCAGAAGTATGAACCTGAAAACGACTTCGAAACCCAATCTTCAGACTTCGCACTTTATACCCCGCACAACATACCTTGCACTTCATACTTCACCATTCGCCATTTACCATTTACAGAGTGTTACCAAATAGAGTGACAGGCTAACCCCTCACCCGGCCCACCGCAGCTGATGAAAGCGCTGGCGGCGGGCCACCCCCTGGGAGAGGGCCAAAAACCAGAGGAAAACAGCCCTCTCCCTTGGGAGAGGGTGCCCGAGGTACGAGGGCGGGTGAGGGGAGGCACCCGAAAACGATTGTCACCGCATTTTGTAATTCTCAATAGCATCACCATTCGCCAAACCTCCTGATTCCGAAACTTGAGACGCCGCCTCCTACTCCCTTCGCACCACCAGCATTGCAGCGCGACATCGCTGCCTACGATCGATCATCTCCCGCGCCAGAGCGGCGAGGCTCTGAAAATAGAACTCGGCCAGACCTTCGCCGCGGCACTCGGCCTCGCTTTCGGGTTCGTCCAGGTCCTCCAGGGTCCCATGCAGCGTCAATCGCGCGCTCAACTCCGGCCGGAGGGTGCCTTCGGGCCAGAGCGTCAATCCGTGATCGCCGAGATGGCGGTTCAGCCAGTTCAAGACCTCATCCGCGCGACGGCGCAGGGCTCCGAGCCGCTTCCACAAGGCCCGGGCGAACAACACCACTCGACGGGCCCGCCTTTGCGCCCGGGCGCCGGCTCCGGCCGCGACGGCGCCGAGCGCCCGCTGGACCCGTTCGAGGAACTCCTCGAAGCTGCCGGGCAACGGCCCTCCCCGGCGCCGGGCCGCGCGCAGCAGGGCGCAACCGGCAGCGGGAATTCCCTCGACGAAGTCGTCCTCCTCGGGCCGGGAAACTTCCCCGGACGCAAGTCCCGCCGCCGGTCCCGCCGCCGGTCCCGCGCCGGGGACGGGTTGGCCCGGGAGTTCTCCTCCGGCGGGAACGCTTACCGGCTTTCTCCAGTGCTCGACGGCCCGGAGGGGCGTGCGCTTGCTGCGGAGCGCCTCCGCGGTGGCGCCGGAGGACTGGAAGGGCTCAGCCAGCTCATACGGCGAGTGCAGCTTGTGGTCCATTACCACCTCGTGGAGGCGGCCGAAGCAGGCGATGGCCGGGAGGTCCATCAGGGGTTCGCCCCGCAGGCGCAGCAGCTCCTGCCAAATCCGCAGAATGCGGTCACGAATCTTGTTGAGGGGCGCCTCCAGCGCGGTCCAGCCGCCGAGCGCCTCTTCGAGGTCATAGCCTAGTTGGGTCAGTCTCGCGGCGGCGAGGGGCGGCGCCGGCTGCGGCGCATCCGGAGCACGGGCCGGGTTTCGTTCCGCGGCCAGGGCGTCGAGCAGGCGGTAGACTTTCAGGGTCTGCAGATCACCCTGGACGCGCACCCCCGCGATCCAGCGCCAGCTCAGCATCCCCAGGGCGTGCGCGAGCTTCGCCTCCTCCGGATTCCGCTCCTTCACTTCGCGGCGCCAGGCCTCGAGGTGACGCTGGTACTCCTCCGGGGTCGCGCCCACCAGGGCCAGCGCACGCTCCGGGTCGGGGACGTACCAGCCGTGGCGGAAGGAGGGCGCGTAGTTAAACGACCGGTCGCGCTTCCTGGCGGCCAGGGCGAGGGTCAGATTGTGATGGCAGGCACGGCGCCGCTTTTCGGTGGAGCGAAAGCGGATTTGGGGCGGGACGGCATTGGCACGCTCCAGGTTGGCGCGGCAGGCCGCCAGCACGCGGTCGGTGACGGTGTATTTGCGTTTCGGGCGCGGGGTAAACTGCGGGTCGATCATGGGGTCCGCCTCCGAGTCGAGAGGGGAAAGTCGAAACGTCGGGAGTTGTCAGCCGCCGGTCATGAGCCCCGGCGTCCGGGCGAGGTTTCGAGACTATCCACCTCTCGACTCCCCTCAAGCATGCACCCCCAAAATGGGACAATGGAGAAAAGTGAGAAAATTTGGAAAATTTATTGTTCCTTTGAAACCAACGACTTACGTGGCCCCACCCTAATTTCGACCCGAGGGCCGCCCCTGGCCGCGCCTGTCCCTACGATGGAGGTGCCCGCGCTCCCAACAGCACCGGCGGCGAAATCGGGACCTTGAAATGTGTGGGCCAGTCTGGAGTTGATTCACCACCCCGGCCTCCGGCCACCCCTCCTCCTCGAGGAGGGGCGCTTCCGCTGCATACTGCAAGTATTCGTTGGCGAAGGCGCGGCAATCGGAGATCGACCTCCCCCCTCGACGAGGGGTAGCCGGGGGCCGGCGCGGTCGTCACCGCCTGGAAATTGACCCACCACCAAATGCGGATGTCGGTTGACAATCCCTCTGACGCGAGATATACAGGTTGCACCGGCTGCAAGTGCCCTACCCGCCGACAACGGAAATACTGAGCGGGCACACAGTCAGGAAGGGCAGCCCCGAAGGACCATCCCTTGGCTGGGGCTGCCCACCCCGATCGGTGAGCGGGTCCCGTCCTCAGTCGCCAGGCGATGCAGCTTCGGAGCCGGAGACCAATCTACCAAATGAGGCAGAGTTCGGTGCTGGTCTAAAGGCCAGCTCTACAAGGGCCGGCGAAAGCTGCAATTCCTGTGAAACATTCCACGAAAGGGCCGTCCCGTTCAATTCATCAGCACGGGCTTTGGGGCTGTTGTCGCGACCACCACCCCCTAACCCCCTCCTCGACGAGGAGGAGGGCTCGGACGCAGGTGAAGGAATCTCGTGGCGACCGGAAGTCCGCTCGGCGACCGGAAGCCCGCGCTGGACAGGGGAGAGGTGGGAGGGGCGATGGGCGGGCTCTTGAGAATTGTTCTCGGCTTAAGCCTCCCGTGCTTTGCGAGGCGCAAGGTCCGGCGGATGGCCCGGCGCCGCCTCGCCCCGGCTGGTGGCGATGACCACTCCGGAGCGAAAGTCGTGGACAAAGTGTTCCAGCCCGGTTTCCTGGTCCAGTTCCTTCATCCGGGCGATGGCGCCCGGCAGATCATTTTCGAAACTGACCCATACCGGCGCACCGTCAGCAAGCTTTTTGAACAAACCGTATCGTTCCACAAACCCTCCGCGCAGGAACCTCCCGGGGGTACTACCCCGTTGATACCAGCCTAGCTTCCGAAACCAGTTACGTCTCAAATCTTTGCAAACCGCACCGAGCGCTTTTGGAGACCGTTTAAGCTGCGGGATAGCAGTGGGTGGACGGCGGTAACACCGCTCTTCCAAACCGGCGCTCCTACAGCGCGGAAGGCGAGGGAGTTTAGCGGCTCGTTTGTTTTTTGTGACTTGCGCTTTCGATTACGCTGCGATAAGATTGCGTTACGCACGGCGTTGGTTAACGCAACGAAGGAGATTGGATTCAGATGAGCTCGAAAAACGGGAAATCGGGTCACTTCAAAACGCTGCTGCAGGCCGACGTCCCGCAGGGGCGAAGGGGTAAGCACCGGGAGATCGTTTCCCAGATCCTGCAGGACCTGGACAAGCTGAAAGACGGCTCGGCGATTCGCGTGCCGCTGGCGGACCTCGCCGAGAGCAAAGAGAAGGTCCGTTCGGCGCTGAATCGCGCTACCCGTAAAGGGAGCCGGCGCGTGGCGACGGCCAGCGACGAGGATGCTCTCTACGTTTGGAACGTGCGGAACTCGTCGTGAGGCCGGTCGAAAGGCAGTCAAGAGTCAAGAGTTGAGAGTCAAGACTTAAGACTCGTTGACTCTCGTCTCTTGACTCTTCCTACTTTTTAGGTCTTCGCTGTTCCTCGACTCACAACTCCTCGACTCTCAGCCAACACGCTCCGGCGCCGGATCGGCGCGATAAATCCACTCGCGACTCGCCGCGCCGCCCTCGACGCGTTGCAGCACGTCCTCGATCACGGGGTGCGCGGGCGCGAGCGTGCAGACGGGGTCCGTCGCCGCGGCGTCGCCCGTCAGCAGGAGCGCCTGGCAGCGGCAGCCGCCGAAGTCGCGGGCGCGCCGGTCGCAGGTGCGGCAAGGCTCCGGCATCCAGCTCTCATCGCGAAAGCGGTTGAACGCCGGTGAATCCTCCCAGATCGAACGCAGTGATTCTTCCCGCACATTTGCAAACTCCAGGCCTGGAATCACGCCGGCGGCGTGGCAGGGCAGGGCGCGCCCGGCCGGGTCAATGAGCATCTGCTGATGACCCCAGCCGTTCATGCAAGCCTTCGGGTACTTCGCGTAGTAGTCGGGCAGAACGAAGTCGATGCGCAGGCGGCCTTGCAGCCGGGCGCGCGCGGCTTCCACGATTTCCATCGACCGCTCCACCTGTTCGCGCGACGGCAATAGCGCATCGCGATTGCGAAGCGCCCAACCGTAATACTGTACGTTGGCGATCTCCAGCCGCTGCGCCCCGCTCCCGGCCGCAAAGGCAATCATCTCCTCAAGCCGATCGAGATTCCGCCGGTGGACAACGATGTTCAGCGTAAACCCGACGCGGCGCCGCCGGACCATGGCCGCGACGCGCAGCTTGAGCGCGTGACTGCGCGTGCCCGCGAATTCATTGGCGGCGGCCTCTTCAACGTCCTGAAGGCTGAGCTGAAGGTGATCGAGGCCGGCGTCGATGAGCATGCCGAGGCGGGTCTCGTCGAGGCCGACGCCGGAAGTGATCAGGTTGAGGTAGAGATTGGCGGCGCGGCCGGCGCGCACCAGATCCGCGAGGTCGGTGCGGGCCAGCGGCTCGCCCCCGGTGAGGTGCAACTGAAGCGCTCCCATTTCGCCGGCCTGGCGAAAGACGGCCGTCCAATCCTCCGTGGAGAGTTCCGCCGGCCGGCCCTGCATCTCGAGGGGATTCGAGCAGTAGACGCAATGCAGCGGGCAACGATGCGTGAGTTCGGCGATGATGGCGCGCAGTTGATAGCTCATCGGTGTCGAAACGTGCTGTTGTAGTTCGCACGCAGGGCTCTCTGTGCGCTCCGGGAGTCCTCTGTGAACACTGTGTTAAAAGGCTTTCAACACAGAGAGTACGGAGGAAGCACAGAGAGCACAGCGACCCCGACCCAGAATCAGGAGGCTCCGTATTCGACTGCCCCGCGGTCGCGCAGCCTTCCGAGAAGATCGGCGGTTTCGCTCTCGATCCGCGTGGCGTCGGCCGCGGGATATTTCCGCTTCAATTCCTCGACGATTCCTGGGAGCGTCCGCGTGCCGTCGCAGAGTTCCAGGATGGCGCGCGCCGGCCCTTTCAGCTTCAGGACGCTTTCCGGCATCAGCAGGACGTCCTCCTGGTCCTGCGAGACGCTCAGCCGGCATCCCGGCGCCAGCCTCAAGACACGATCGCCCTCGAGGGCGTTCATCACGCCGTACCCTCGGCCGCCGGACGGAAAGCGCCCGGCGCAGGCCACCCGGGCTCCACATACGCGAAGTAAATGGCGTCGAGCTGGGCCCAAAGGATATCGCACTTGGCCTGCAGCGCCGCGATCGCCAGCTCCTGCCCGGCGCGCGTGCCGGCGTGCGCGATGACCCAGGCCAGCGCGAACCGGGCATCCTCGGGCGCCTGCGTCAGGCGGGCGTCGAAATAGGCGAGGCCATGACTGAGCCAGGGATAATGCCGGCGCAGCCGGTCGACGCGCAGGGCGATCAGGTCGCGCGAAAACAGCTCGGTGAGCGACGAGGCCACGGCTTCCAGGAAACTGCGATGCGACACGAGGTCGAGGTAGGCGTTTACGGCGTAACGGACGCCCGGCAGAATCTCGCGCCCGGAGACCACGCGCTCGCGATCGAGACCCGTGGCTTGCGCGAGCTGAATCCATTTTTCAATGCCGCCCGGCCGCGTGCCGTCGCCATCGTGGTCGATAATGCGCTTGCGCCAGGCGCGCCGAAACTCGGGGTCCGCGCTGCGCGAGAGGATGATGGAGTCCTTCATGGGAATAATGCTCTGGTAGTAGTAGCGATTCAAAGCCCAGGCCTGCAGCTGAGCGCGCGTCAGCCTGCCTTCGTGCATCAGGGTGTGAAACGGGTGCAGGTGATGGTAGCGTTCTGCGCCCACGGCTCGCAGGCGCGCTTCGAGCTCCGCAGCGCTCAAAGGCTGTTCCGGGACTCGCTCGGAATTCATAGTCACCACCCCCTGTCCCCCTCCTCAAGGAGGAGGGGAGACACATTGCACCACCCCCTGTCCCCCTCCTCAAGGAGGAGGGGGGATTCCCTGGCCAGGATTGCACTCACAGCGTGATCTCCATGCCGTCCCGCGCCACTTCCCAGCCGGCGTCGCGTACGGCGCGATATTCGGCGCTCTCCTCGTCCAGGATGGGATTGGTGTTGTTGATGTGAATGAAAATCTTGCGCGCGCGATCGAGTCCCGCCAGGCTCGCCAGACTTCCGCGAGCTCCTGAAACCGGCATATGGCCCATCTGGCTGGCCGTCTTGCCGAGGCCCGGAATGCTCGCCGGTTCCTCGTCGCTCCAAAACGTGCCGTCGAAGAGGAGAACGTCGCATTGCTGCAGACGTTCGAGCAGGGAATCCGGGATCGAGCCCACGCCGGGAAGAAAGGCGAGAGTCTTGCGCGGCGGTGGGGACACGGCCGCTACAGCGACGGAGACCGGCTCCGGCGGCGAAGACGGCGCCGCTACAGGCGTGATCCAGAGCCCGATCACGGCTTCCGCAGGATCCGATTCGGCCTGACGTGCGCCGCCAATGAATCCCGGGAACGAGCCGCCCAGCGGAACGGCCTCCAGGCGCGCGCCGCCAACCGAAAACGGTGCCTCGAGGGGAATGTCCTTCCAGCAGGCTTGTCCGGCATACCGTCTGAGCACGCCGAAGATGCTGTTGTCTTCGGTGAGAATTCTGCGGACGGAATGCGTGGCGTGGACACGGAACGAGTGGAACTCGCGGAGGAGGAGCAGGCCGATGGTCTGGTCGACTTCCGCTCCGGTCAGGATGACGTCGGAGATCGGCGAATGGCGGCTCCCGTCCTGCGGCCAAAGCTCCGAGGTGGCTTCGATCTGAGTGCGAAGATCCGGCGAGGCGTTGAGCAATGTCCAAAGACCGGATTCCGACTGCCAGGCAAGCTGCGCCTGCGTACGCGCCACGCCGGGAAATCGTCGCTCGCGCAGCCGCCGGCAATTCGAGCAGGCGCAATTCCACTGCGGGAATCCACCGCCCGCCGCGCTGCCCAGGATCTTTATACGCATGATTCAGAGAACCGGCGGGAGGGGAATACTGGCTTCTGCGTGCCACTCATTGGCGGCGTCGTCAATCAGCGAAAGCGGGAGCCCACCTTTATGGAGCGGGCCATCTCAAGGCTTCTCGTAATCGATCCCCGCTTTCGCGGGAATGACGATGCTCTTAGGATAGCGACGCGCCTCGGCGGCTTGGGCGCAGTGAAACCCTTCGTCGCCCCGGGCGTCGCCGCGGACTCCTCAGGACCAGAGGCTCGATGCTGGCCGGCGAGTCTTAGAACTCGTCGCCGTTGCTGTAGGTGTTGATTTCGCAGTTCAAGCTGATTTCTTCAACCTGCGGCGTTTCCCACGTCATAGATTCACCCTTCCTTGATCAGCGTCTTCCAACCCTCAAGCTATACTACCAAGGGAGACGGCAGACTCGCAAGCAAGTCGTCTCCCGATTTCGACGTAAGGAGCGGCCCCGACGTCGAACCTTCAGCGGATGACACCTGCAACTCAAACGGGAGCGACGACTGCGGGAGCCACATCCGGCCCGCCGGCGGGCGGCCTCGGCCGCATTCCCACTTTTCGGGCGCTTCGGGAGAGAAGCTTCCGGCGGCTGTGGATGGCCCTGACGGTGTCGGCGGTCGGCACCTGGATGCAGATCGTCGCCCAGGCTCTGCTGGTGCTCGATCTCACACACGGCTCGGCGCTCGCCCTGGGAACGGTCTCGCTGGCGCAGGCGCTCTCCTTTCTTATTTTCGCCCCGGCCGGCGGCACCTTCGCGGACCGGCTTGACCGCCGCCGGTTGTTGCTGCTGACGCAAAGCGTGATGCTCGGGCTCGCCGCCCTGCTGGGGGTTCTGACGGCGGCCGGAACCATCCGCTTCTGGATGATTCCCTGCGTCGCCTTTGTGGGCGGAATGACCTTGAGTTTCGATCAACCTGCCCGTAACGCGCTTGTGGCCTCACTCGTCCGGCGTGAGAACCTGATGAACGCCCTGGCGCTGCAATCCGCCGTGTTTAACGGCGCCTCGATCGTGGGACCGGCGCTGGCCGGGATCGCCCTGAGCCGGATCGGATACGCCGCCAACTTCTTTCTAAACGCCGCCAGTTATCTTCCGGTGCTGGTGGTGCTGGCGAATCTGAAAGTGCCTGCTGTCGATCGCGCCTTGCAGGCGGGAGGCGGCTGGCTCGAGTCCTTCCGCGAGGCGCTCGACCACATCCGCCGGGATGCCGTGTTGCCGCCCGCGGTCCTGGTTTACGGGGTCCTGCTGTTTTTCGGTCCTTCGGCTGCGCTGGTGCTTCCCTACTTCGCGCGCCAGGTGATTCATACCGGTCCGGCGCAGCTTGGCATGTTATTCTCGGCAGTGGGAGTGGGCGCGGTCTGCGGTTCGCTGGTCGTGGCCACGTTGGGCGACTTCTCAAGGAAAGCACTGCTGGTTTTGGGATCCACCCTGACTTGCGCGGCGGTCCTGGCGGTCTTCGGTTTGAGCAACAGCCTGCTGGTGGCCGCGCCGGTTCTGTTTGTTCTGGGCGGAGCGCAGAACGCCGCCGGCGCCACTACCATTACGTTGCTGCAGATGCGGGTTCCGGCGCACATGCGCGGTCGCGCCATGAGCCTGAACACGCTGCTCATCATGGGCATCCGGCCGCTGGGCGACTTCCCGGTTGCGGCGCTGATGTCGCGACTTGGATTCCGCACGGCCGTCCTGCTCAGCGCGGCCGTGGTGGCGGTCGCGCCGCTGGCGCTGCTGCTCAGGCAGCCGGCAGTCCGCAATTCATAATCTAAATCCCCCCGGAGAGTGGCGAGCGTGATCTCTTGAGCGTCTTCGACTTCACAGCCCTGGTCTGGTTCGGGTCTTTGGTGGCCGGGTTTCTGGGCGCGCTGACCGGGCTTGGTGGTGGCGTGGTCATCGTGCCGCTGCTGGCCCTGGCGCTCCACGTCAATATTCACTACGCGATGGGCGCTTCGCTGGTTTCGGTGATCGCCACCTCCTCCGGGGCGGCCGCCGCCTATCTGAAGGAAGGCTTCTCCAACATCCGTGTGGCCATGTTTCTGGAGATGGCGACCACCTGGGGCGCGATCTTCGGTGCCTTCCTGGTCGCCAAGGTCTCCACGCCCGCGATCGGCGTGATTTTCGGCGTCGTCCTCCTCTTGTCCGCCTATCTGAGCAGCCGACCGAGGAAGCGCGATCATATGGCTCCCAAAATGGGATCGGTGGCGCGCCTGCTGCGGCTCGACGGCTCTTTCCCGGAAGGCAACGGCCTGCGGCACTACAACGTCCGGCGCACCCCTCTCGGGTTCGCGATGATGTTTGTGGCGGGCACGCTTTCCGGACTGCTCGGCATCGGCTCCGGCGCTTTCAAAGTTCTGGCGATGGACCAGGCGATGGGGATTCCGTTCAAAGTCTCGACCACCACCAGCAACTTCATGATCGGCGTCACCGCCGCCGCCAGCGCCGGCGTCTACTTGCGCCACGGCTACATCGAGCCGGGCCTCGCGATGCCCGTAATGCTGGGCGTCCTCATGGGCTCGTTCGCCGGGACCCGCGTCCTGGTTTCCGCGCAGACGAATCGGTTGCGGCTGGTTTTCGCCCTGGTGATTGTGGTGCTGGGTGTGGAGATGATCTATAACGGCTTGACCGGGAAGCTCTGAGACCCGCGTCGGGAGTCGAAGGAATTATTGACGATGACCACCAAAAAGAAATGGGGCGACGAGCAACTGGAACTGATCCTTGCAAAGGTTCTGCTCTTCGGTGTCATAACAGCCGCCATCGTGGTCCTGATCGGAGGTCTCCTCTATCTGATCCGGCACGCCGGACCCCTGCCCGACTACCGTACATTCCGCGGGGCGTCGAGCCCGCTGCGCGGAATACGCGGAATTCTGAAGGCTGTGGCCGCCGCTCAGGGGCGCGGTCTGATCCAGTTCGGGCTCGTGCTCCTAATTGCCACGCCGGTGGCGCGCGTGGCGCTCTCCCTCGTCGGATTCGTCCGGGAGCATGACCGGCTTTACGTCGTTTTTACGTTCGTCGTCCTGGTTACCCTGGTGATGAGCCTCGAAGGCTGGCGATTCTGAAGCGACAACTGAGGAGTCCGGAGCAGCCTGCTGAAAAACCTGCAGTGGCGGTTTTGGGCCGCCAAGGGTGTGTTGAGGGTGTTGGAGTTCTGGTGAGCTAAAACTCGCCGCTACCCTGATCAAACCGTGTTTTTCAAAGGTCGAAAATGACGATCAGCAACTGACAAACAACTTACGACTGACAACTTCTTCGTAACCTTTCCGCAACCCGCCAGTTTATACCATTGAACGTGGCGCCTGAGGAGCAGCGTTGAAGACCGGGGAAGCTGACGAGCAGCTTCTGATCGAAGCGGCCCAGAAGGATCCGGGCCGCTTTGCGGAGCTTTACGAGGCGAATTTCGAGCGCGTCTACGCGTACGTTGCGAGCCGGGTCCGTGATCGCGACGAGGCCGAGGACGTGACCGCGGAGGTGTTCCACAAGGCTCTGGCGAAGCTGCCGCGCTTCGAGTGGCGCGGCGCTCCCTTTGCCGCCTGGCTTTACCGGATTGCATCGAATGCCATCGCTGATCGAGCGGCGCGGGCCGCGCGCGAGCGCTCGATCACAGCGCCCGACGATCCTCCGCTCAACGACCCTCCGCTCAACCGTACGGCGCTCAGCGACCCGGGCCTGGAGGACATCGAGCGGCGCGCAAGGCTGTTCCGCATGGTGCGAAGCCTGCCCAGGGATCAGCACCGCGTGATCGAATTGCGCTTCGCCGAGGAGATGAGCATTCGGGAGATCGCCGGGCTGATGGGCCGCACGGAAGGGGCGGTGAAACAACTCCAGTTCCGCGCGCTCGAGACGCTCCGCGCGCGCTGGGCGGATGAGACAGGGGGTGCCCATGCCTAAGCGCTCTCTGAGCGGTCAGCTTGATGCGGCCCTTGATGCCATCCTGGCCCGCCGGCGCGCGCTCGAACCGGGCGGAGAATCCGCCGAAAGCGACGAATCAGCGCGCTTCTACGGCAAGCCCGGGCGACTGCCCGAGGTCGAGGCCGCGGCCGGTGCGCTGCCCGCACGGCTGGGTCCGCTCGCGGCATTGGCTCAGGAACTGGAAGGCCTGCCGCGCAGCGGTTTTCGGAGGAATCTTAAAGTCGAACTGGAAGGGAGAGCCATCATGTCAGGTACGGCAAAACCAGCCTTGGAGAAATCGCGCGTGAATCCGGTGCCCGAGGGCTATCACACCGCGACGCCCTATATCGCCGTACGCGGCGCCGCCCGTGCCATCGAGTTTTACAAGCAAGCCTTCGGCGCCACCGAGGTGACGCGCCTGCGAATGCCCGATGGAAGCATTGGCCACGCCGAGATCCAGATCGGGGACTCGCGGATCATGTTGTCCGACGAATACCCGGAGTACGGCGCCTTCAGCCCGGAGTCGCTGGGCGGCTCGCCGGTAATCTTACACCTCTATACGGCAGATACGGACGCGGTGCTGGCGCGGGCCGCGGCCGCCGGAGCCACCATCACGGCGCCCGCCGCCGATCATGACTACGGCGAGCGCTCGGGGATGCTGATCGACCCGTTCGGACACAAGTGGAGTGTCTCCACGCACCTGGAGACCCTGACCTTCGCACAGTACCTTCAGCGCCACGCCGCCGGGACGCTGGCGGGCATGGCAGGTTACAAGCCGTCGGGCGAGCTTGCGTCCTTCGTCCGGCCGGGATTTCAGACTGCGGGCGTCTATCTGACGGTGACTGACAGCCTCAAGGCCGTTGACTTCTACAAGCGCGCTTTCGGCGCTGTGGAGAACGAATCGATGCGTTTTGTTGATCCCAGCGGTCGCGTGGCCCACTCCGAAGTCACTATTGGAGATTCGGGCATCATGATCAGCGACGAGAGCACGGACTATAAACGGTTTGGCCCGGCGCACTTCGGCGGCTCACCGGTGAAGATCCATCTCTACGTGGAGGATGTGGACGCGCTGGCGGCGCAGGCGATCGCCGCCGGAGCCAGGGTTGTCCGGCGGGTCGAGGACCAGTTCTATGGCGAGCGCAGCGGCCGGCTCGAGGATCCGTTCGGGCACCTATGGATGATTTCGAGTCGCATTGAGGACGTCTCGCCAGCGGAGATCGAACGTCGCGCGGCGGAGTTTGCGAAGTCACGGGCCGAATCGGCTGCGGGCGGCGCCGTTCCCGGGCTCCGCGAGGGTTTTACAGCCGTCACGCCTTACCTTGCGGTCCACCGCGGTGAGGAGTTGGTGGATTTTGTGAAGACCGTCTTCGGCGCCACCGAGACTTTCCGCGCCCAGGGCCCCGCGGGAGGCACGCACATCGAGGCCAGAATCGGGAATTCGATGATGATGCTGGGCATCGCCCCGCCGCACGCCGACGAGAACCCAGCGGCGCTTCACGTCTACGTGGATGACGTGGACGCGGCCTATCGCAAGGCGCTCGAGATGGGCGCGACTTCGCTCGGAGAACCTACCGATCACCCGTACGGCGAACGCGGTGCGAGCGTCGTGGATGTGTCTGGCAACTACTGGTACGTGGCACGCAGCTCCCGGGGTTCGCCCACACCGGAAGGTTTGCGCACCGTGACGCCTTACTTTCATCCCCGCAGTGGAGCGCGGATGATCGAGTTCTTGAAGCGCGCTTTCGGTGCCGAAGAAATCGCGCGCTACCAGGACGCGTCGGGCGCGATCGTTCACGCCCGCATGACGATCTACGGCGCCGCGGTCGAAATGGGCGAGGCGCATGGCCCCTATCAGCCGATGCCGATGGCGATCTACCTTTACGTCCCCGACGTTGACGCGACTTATCGGCGCGCGCTCGACGCCGGTGCCACTTCGGTGTTCGCGCCGGCCGATCAGCCGTACGGCGATCGCAACGCCTGGGTCCGCGATCCGGAGGGCTACACGTGGTACATCGCCACGCCCGGGAGATCCGCGACCGCCCAGGTCTAGGCTCTTATCAGAGCCTAGTTAATAAGAGAAGGACGGTCGATCACCGGGTTGAAAGGGCTTGGGAAAGGGAGAAAATTACCAAACGAAGCCGTTAGGTTATTGAAAACACAGGACCTACGTTTTTAAGACGCCGGGTTTATCGCCTCGGCGCGGCTTCGAGAGCCAGGGCGATCGCGCCCAGGACGCCCGCGTTGTCTCCCAGCTTCGGCGGCACAAGGTACTTGTCAATGTGCTCGGCGATTTCGGGCGTCTGGATGTACTGGTTGAGGAGTTCCAGAGTGCGGCGGCGGATCAGCGGGAAAAGGCTCGCCTGGCGCATCACGCCGCCGCCGAGGATGATCCGCTGCGGCGACAGCGCGCAGACGAGATTGTTGACGCCGAGCGCGAGGTAGTGGGCCTCAAGCTTCCACGCGGCGTGATCGTCCGGCAGCGCCTGCCCCTTGCCGCCCCAGCGAGCCTCAATGGCGGGACCGGAGGCGAGCCCTTCCAGGCAGTCGCCATGGAAGGGGCACACGCCCGCGAAAGGGTCGGCTTCGAGGTCGTGCGCGATCCGCATGTGACCCATCTCCGGATGCAGCATGCCGTGCAAAGACCGCCCGCCCGCCATACCGCCGCCGCCGATCCCGGTTCCCACCGTCACGTAGACGAAGGTGTCGAGCCCGCGCGCCGCGCCCCAGCGCTGCTCACCGAGCGCCGCTGCGTTCACGTCCGTGTCGAAGGCCACGGGCACTTGGAACGTCTGCCTCACGGGACCCGCCAGGTCCACGTTGCGCCAGCCCTTCTTGGGCGTCGAAGTGATGTACCCAAAGTGCGGTGATGCCGGATTCAAGTCCACCGGCCCGAAGGATGCGATGCCGATGCCGGCGATTCGTCCGCGCCCGGCCTGCTCCTCAAAGAACCCGAGCGCGCGGTCGATGGTCTCGCCCGGCGCCGTCGTCGGAAACTCCGCGCGCGCGGTCACATTTCCACTGTCTGTCGCGGTGGCGCAGACGAACTTTGTGCCGCCGGCCTCGATGCCGCCATATAAGCGCTCCCTGCTCATGAATTCCTTTCACTGCGGTTCTGCGTGATCCACGTCACCCGCGGAGTACCGGGTGTTAGCTGCCCGCATCAGGTGCGCAATCCAAGATAGCGCCCGACGGCTTAGTTATACAATTGAGCGCCGAAGTTGGAAGCTGGTTTACAAACGCGGACCGCGCCCGCGATAATCTTCCTGACCTCCAATGACCGACTTTTCCACGCCCCTGATGCGCCAGTACAGCGCTATCAAGGCGCGTCACCCGAACGCGCTGCTGCTCTTCCGGCTCGGTGACTTCTACGAGCTGTTCTTCGATGACGCCGTGGTGGCCTCGCGCGAACTGCAAATCACGCTCACCTCGCGGAACAAGGAAAAGGGCGAGCCAATTCCCATGTGCGGCGTGCCCTATCACGCCGCCGAGGGATACATCGCGAAGCTGATCCGCAGGGGCTTTCGCGTCGCCATTTGTGATCAGATGGAGGAGCCGCAGGCCGCCAAAAAGCTGGTGAACCGCGAGGTGACGCGAGTGGTCTCGCCCGGCACCGCCATCGATTCCCAGGTGCTCGAGCCGCGCGCCAACAACTACCTCGCGGCGGCCGCTGCGCGTCACGGCAACATCGGCCTGGCGCTCGCGGATCTTTCCACGGGCGACTTTCGGGCGACCGAGTTCAGCGGACCTGAGGTGACAGACAGGCTGGCCGAAGAACTGTCCCGCCTGGCCCCCAGCGAGATGCTGATTCCGTCTTCGCAAACGCTCGCGCAGCCCGCGGGCCTGAACCTGCAGCCGGCCTTCATCCCCCGCCAGTCGCAGAATCCGGACGTACCGCGCTTCACGGAGACGCTCGTGGACGACTGGGTGTTCTCCGAAGATTACGGCGGGCGTTTGCTGCGCGATCACTTCAGGGTGTCATCGCTCGCGGGTTATGGCCTTGAGGATCGTCCACTGGCCGTGGCGGCGGCGGGCGCGATTTTGCATTACGTCCGCGAGACGCAGCGCGGATCACTGGCGCATCTGGATGGGATCCGATTCTACGAACAGCAGGACTCATTGATTCTGGACCCGTCTACCTTGCGGAACCTCGAGCTCGTGGAGCCCCTTTTTGCGGGCTCGCGTGACTCGACTCTGCTCGCGACGCTGGACGAGTGCGTGACGCCGCTCGGTGCCCGCCAGCTCAAGCAATGGGTGCTGCGCCCGTCGATCGAGGCGCATGAGATCGAGTCCCGCTGGGATGCCGTGGACGAGCTTTGCGCTTCGAACATCGGCCGCGAAGAACTGCGCCAGACGCTCAGCCGCATTCAGGACCTGGAGAGGCTGCTCAGCAAGATTACGCTGGAAACGGCCAACGCGCGCGATCTCCTGGCGCTCAAACTCTCGCTGGCGCAGATTCCCGGCCTGCGGCGGCAGGTGTCGGTGTTCGGCGCCGCACGGCTTCGCGAGTTGCATGAGAGCATGGACGAACTGGCGGGTATTCATGCGCTACTCGAAAGCTCGATTCATCCCGAGCCGCCTGCGCTCCTGACCGAAGGCAACCTGCTGCGGCCGGGCTACAATCCACAGCTCGACGAACTGCGCGAGATCAGCCAGAAGAGCAAACAACTGGTGGCGGCCATCGAGTCGCGTGAGCGGGAGCGTAGCCGGATCGGGTCGCTGAAAGTCCGATTCAACAGCGTTTTCGGATACTACATCGAAGTCTCGAAACCGAACCTGCCGCTCGTACCTGCAGACTACGAGCGCAAGCAGACGCTGGCGAACGCTGAGCGCTTCACCATGCCGGAATTGAAAGAGCTTGAGGCCAAGATCCTGACCGCCGAGGAGCGGGCGCAAACGCTGGAACTCGAACTCTTCCGCGAGGTCCGGCGTCAGGTGGCCGCGGAAGCTCCGCGCGTCCGGCGGACCGCGCGCGCCTTGGCTGAGATCGATGTCCTCGCGTGCTTCGCGCGGCTGGCGGCTGAACGGAACTATCACCGTCCGGAGATCGACGCCGACGGCACGTTCGAGATTCTGCAGGGGCGCCATCCGGTGATCGAGCGTCTGGTGGCGCCCGGAGAAAGCGGCGGTTTCATTCCCAACGACGTTTATCTGAATTCGTCGAGCGACCGCATTCTGATCATCACCGGGCCCAATATGGGCGGGAAGTCCACTTATCTGCGCCAGGCGGCGCTGATCGCCCTCATGGCGCAGGTGGGCTCGTTCGTGCCCGCCGCGCGCGCCCGGCTGCCCATCCTTGATCGCATCTTCACCCGCATCGGAGCGTCGGACAATCTGGCGCGCGGGCGCTCCACGTTTATGGTGGAGATGACCGAGGCTGCCAGCATTCTGAACACGGCCACCAAGCGCAGCCTGGTTCTGCTTGATGAGGTGGGGCGCGGCACGGCGACTTATGACGGTCTCGCCATCGCCTGGGCCGTCGTGGAACATCTCGAGTCGCGCACCCGCGCCAAGACCCTTTTCGCCACGCACTATCACGAACTGACCGATCTCGCCGGCTTGCTGCCGGGCGTGAAGAACTACCACGTGTCGGTGAAGGAGTCCGGCTCGAACATCATCTTTCTCCGCAAAGTGGAGCCCGGCAGCGCCGACAAAAGCTATGGCGTGGAGGTGGCGCGCCTGGCGGGATTGCCGCCTGCCGTCATCGAGCGCGCCCGCGAGATCCTGACCGAGCACGAGCGCAGCGAGCACGCACTGAGCGAGCAACTGGCGGCGGAAGCGTCGTGCCCGGACGACGGAGGGGCCAAGTCGCGCGCCCGCTCGCCGGTGCAGTTGACGATCTTCACGCCGCTGAACGCAGATATCGTGCGCGCCCTCGAAGAGGCGGATATCGACAACATGAAGCCGCTCGAAGCATTGAACCTGCTAGCAGAGTTGAAGCGGCAAATCCGGTAGAGAAGCCAGAAGCCAGAGTATGGTCTCATCAGGAGCGTCGTTGCTGATTGAACTCACGGAGGGGACCTGGACCTCTTCTCTGGGCCGCACAATCGCGCGCTTTAAGCCGACGGGACTTGTCTTCCGCAAGCTCATCTCTCCCGATGCCAGCTTGGAACTGTGCCGGGAAGCCGCTCGCGTCCTCGACGTGCTGCCGTTCATCGCGATCGAGGAAGAAGGCGACGGGGCGCTTACCGGGCTTTTTCCGCCACTGCCGCGGGTGCTCACGCTCAAACTGGCGCAGGCTGCAGATGCTGGCCAGTTGATTGGACGAGCGATGTCGGCCTTCGGGTTGAACTTGAATCTCGCGCCCACACTCGATGTCGAGCCGCCTGCTCCAACGATGTCTGGCGTCGAGGAAACAAGCTGTGCCAAAGAATCCCCACCGGCTGAAGTGGCGCGACGCGCAGAATCGTTTGTCAGGGCGCTCTCCTCACAACATGTGCTGTGCTGCGGGCGGCATTTTCCAGGACTTCCGCTCCGGACGGCGGCACGGCCTGAAGAGCCTGAAGGGAAGCCCATCGTCGTTGAGCGGTCGCTCGCCGCCCTGTGGCGCGAGGATCTCGTGCCGTATCGCACCCTGGGAGACAAACTGGCAACGGTCGAGATCAGCCACGCGGTTCACCGGGCCTACGACTATGAATTCCTGCAGCCGGCGTCGCTTTCTTCCGGCGT
Source organism: Terriglobia bacterium (assembly GCA_035946575.1). Lineage (GTDB taxonomy): Bacteria > Acidobacteriota > Terriglobia > UBA7540 > UBA7540 > Gp13-AA77. The sequence continues at coordinate 18,266 of DASYZG010000076.1, forward strand.
CATTGAGGGCTTGCTTCGGACCAAGCTGCGCTATGAGGGTCTGGCGCTGGCTAACGGACCGCTTGCCGCCGAGGCCGCGGGTGTTGATCTCGACGAAGCTGTCATCCGCGCGCTCGCCGCCGGATGTGACCTGGTGACGGTGCCTGCCGAGCCGAAGTTGCTGGAGGGAATATGCCAGAGCGTGGAACGCGCCACGGATGCTGGCAGGCTCAGCAGCGCTCGATTGTCGGAGGCGACCCGTCGAGTGAAGGCTGTGCGGAAGCTCTTGCGACGCCCGGCCAGGCAGATGTCAAAGCGGCAGTATTCACGTCTTGAGCGTGATTGGGAGCACTTCGCGCGGAACTGGACGGATCGAAGCGATGCCTGACACTCGGACGAGCATTCTTCAGAAGCGCGGAGTGGAGCGCAACCGGCTCGCGTTGGGACTGATGGCTGGAACGTCTCTTGACGGCGTCGATGCCGCTCTGGTGCGCTTCAGCAGCTCGGTGGAGCATCCTCGGGCGCGGCTGCAACGCTTCATCACCCTCCCGTATCCCGCAGCATTGCGCGGGAGACTGCTCGCGGTCGCCGGCGGGCAGCCGGTCGCTAGCGGTGAGATGAGCGCTCTCAATGTGAGTGTCGGCGAAGCGTTCGCACGCGCCGCGCTGCGCCTCTGTCGCGAAGCCGGCATACCTCTGGCGCGCCTCTCTGTCATCGGATCACACGGCCAGACCATATTTCACCAGGGCCGTGCCAGCGGAACGACTCCGGCAAGCACGATGCAGATCGGGGAACCGGCAGTGATCGCCGAACTCACCGGTGCCCCGGTGGTGGCGAACTTCCGCGGCGCGGATGTGGCGGCGGGCGGCGAGGGCGCGCCGCTGGTACCGATGGTGGATTATCTGCTGCTGAATGAGGCCCGGCAGGGCTCGGTCGCGCTCAACATCGGCGGAATCGCCAACGTGACCGTGATACCGGCGGGCGCGCGTCCCGAGCAGGTCTTTGGATTTGACACCGGGCCCGGCAACATGGTCCTGGACGCGCTGATCCGCCGCTTCACCAGAGGGCGTCGCCATTACGACGACGGAGGACGCCGCGCAGCGCGCGGCAAGGTGATTGAGCCGCTGTTGATCGAGGCACTCCGATTTCCGTTCTTCGAGCGGCGTCCGCCGAAGAGCGCCGGACGCGAGGAATTTGGAGGCGATTTCGTAGGCCGCTACTTTTTCAAGTCGCGCTCATCCCGCCCGGAGGATTTGCTGCGCACTGCCGCGGAACTCACCGCGAGCTCCATTGCCGCGGCTCTCGACCGGTTCGCGTTCCCGCGGGCGGGCGCGGCGGGCAGGCTGCGCCGGCTGGTGACCTCGGGAGGCGGCGCTCACAATCGGCTGCTGGTCGCGCGGCTGCAGGCGCTACTGCCCATGTTGAGTGTCGAGCCCTCAGACGACTACGGCTGGCCAGTCGATGCCAAGGAGGCGATGGCGTTCGCTTTGCTCGCGGACCGCACCCTCCATGGACTGCCCGGTAATCTGCCCGGCGTCACGGGTGCGCGCAGGCAGGTTGTGCTGGGAACGCTGACGATGGCCCGCCGAGCCTAGCCCTTGTAACCCAGATACCAAGCCGTCGTGCTGATGACCTCGCGGAGAGTGTGCAGCGTCCGATTCCAGGGATCGGCCTCGAGGGGACTGTCCGGGTCGGGCGAGGCGTAGGCCTGGATGCCGCGCTGCTCGAGCATCTGCTTCACGCGGTAAAGGTGGAATCCGTCGCTCACTGCGACGCAACTGTGGATATTCCGGTTGAGCAGCAGACGCGCCACTGCCTGGACGCTGGCGTAGGTGGTCTGGCTGGCCGAGTCGGTGAGGATCTTGTCCGCCGCCAGTCCTTGCTGGACCAGGTAGTCGCGGCCCACGCCCGCTTCCGTAAACCGCCGGTCGCCGCCCCCGGCTCCGGTGGTGATGACCAGCGGCGCGAGCCCCCGCTCCTCAAGGTCAAAGGCGTGATCGAGCCTGGCCTTGAACACCGGCGAAGGCTTACCGTCATACTGGGCAGCGCCAAAGATCACGATCGCGCCCGATTTGCGAGCCTCGTCGGTGGAAGCTTGCCGGCGGACGGCCAGGTAGAGCCTGGATTCCAGGCCTAGAGCCGCGGACGCGGCGACGATGAGCGCGACGGAAATCCAACGTATCCGGTGGTGCACGCTCAGCCGAGAAACTCCTTCAGGTCCGCTTCCGTCACCGGACCGCGCCGCCGGATCTGCCAGTCATCGCCGTCAAGTTCGATGATGGTTGAGGCGAGTTCGCCAGGCGTGGCGCCCCCGTCGAGGATCAAGGGGAGGGTGTCGCCGATCTGCAGGTCCACTTCCTGCGCCGTGGCGCAGGCAGGATGCTCCGTCAGGTTGGCGCTGGTGCCGGTCAGCGGCCGGCCGGCGGCCTCGATCAGGGCGACGGCCAGAGGCGCCTTGGGCAGGCGCAGGGCAACGCATCCGGTGTTGCCCGTCACCTTGAGAGGAATCTGCCGCGAAGCCGGGACGATGATGGTGAGCGGCCCGGGCCAGAACTTTTCCGCGAGACGGAAGAAGGTGCTGGGCGGATCGATCGTCAGGTCGGCCGCCTGATCGAGCGAGGCGACCAGCAGCGGCAAAGGCCGGTCGTAACTCCGACGCTTGATGCGAAAGATCTTGTCGACGGCCGATAGGTTGAAGGGGTCAACGCCCAACCCGTAGAAAGTGTCGGTGGGAAACGCCACCACATTACCCTTCAGAATCAGCCGGACAGCGTACTCCAGCGCGAACTCCAAGCGGCGTTCATCGACCTTCACGATTTCGGACATACCGCCAGCCTGCTCTCTGAGTTAAGTGAGGCTGACCCTAGCATACGCCCTCGACAGGCGTCAAGGACGAAGGTCAGACCTGGCCGCGTGGCTTCGCCGTCCTCGGCGGGGTGGTGACTGGACATCCCGACGCCGAATGAATAGACTTTTCTCGGGAGCTCTAGTCTCGACTTAGCGGAGTGTGCCATGGCCCATTGCCCGGAATGCGACGCCGTAATCGACATGGAAGACGACGAAGTTGAAGAAGGGGAGAAGCTGGATTGCCAGGAATGCGGCGCTGAGCTCGAGGTGGTCAGCACCAATCCCCTGGAGTTGCGGGTGGTTCCCGATGAGGATGAAGAGGAAGAGGAAGACTGGTAGCGGCGGGGCCGGCCGCGATGGCGGTCCGCCCCCAAATCAGAGGCGTTGCGGCGTTCTGCTGCTGGTTTCTGGCGTGTGCCTGGCGGTGCTTTGTGTTTTCGCACTTCCGTTATCTGCCAAGAAGAAGCCGCCGCTCACCAAGACGGTGCAGGGAGAGGTCGTCGACGCATCGAATCGTCCGATCGTCGGAGCGTCCGTGGAACTCACGGATGAGACGGCGGGCACGAAGCTGGGCCTCTACACCGCGGCCGGCGGCCGCTACGAATTTACAGCGTTGAAGCCAAACCACGACTACAAGGTCCAGGCCAGCTACCAGGGGCAGGCTTCCGAAGTGCGTCATGCCAGTTCCCTTGACGATCGTGGCATCGTGGTTCTCAACCTCACCATTCCTCCGCCGGCGTCCCCGTAGCCTCCGTACACAATGCACGTCCGCTCTCCAATCACACGTAGCATTCGGCTGCTGCTGGCAGCCGCCGCGATCGCGACGGGTTGCTGTTTGACGGCAGATGCCGCGCGCCCTGGGCCAGGGCTTCAAGTCGCGGCGGCGACGGCGCCCGGCGCGCGGGCTACGGTATCGCGGCGTGTCAGAATCATCGACTTTACTCACCTCTCCAGCCCGGCCGGCATCGTGTTCCGGTACACCACGCTCGCGCCGGGCGCGGCCGGTCAGGCGGAGATCGTGCCGGCCGGGGCCTGGCTGAAAATCCACGGCATTTTCAGCAATCTTCCCGCAGCCTCGCAGCTCGGTCCGCAGGACCTGACGTACACGCTCTGGCAGGTGACGCCCGACGGCCGGACCGCCAACCTGGGCGAAGTCGAGGTCACCGGCAGTGGCGGTGAGATCCACACGAAATCCAGGGCGCACCGCTTCGGCCTGATCGTAACCGCGGAACCCTATTTTGCCGTCAGCCAGCCCAGCTCCGCGATGGCATTCGAATCGGACCTGACGCCGGGCAGCGCGCCTGGAGCGCCCCTGACGCTGGCCACGTGTGAGCTACTCCTGGCGGCTATCGGCTCCCATCTAGCCACACGGAGCACGCCGGACCCGAAAGCGGCAAAGGAACCGCTGCTGTTTGAGGAAGCGCGCCGCGCTCTCGCCGTGGCCCGCGCCGCCGGGGCCGCCGAATATGCTCCGCAGACGCTTGGCACGGCCGAGCAAACGCTCGAAATCGCCGAGAGGCTGCTCGGGCAACGCGCCAAGGCCGCCGACGTCCACGACGCAGCGCAGGAGGCCGTGCTCATCGCCGAGGATGCGCGCGTGCTCGCGGTGGCGCGGCAAAGGCGGGCGCAGGCGGCGCGCGTGGCTCGAGATCCTGAGCAGTAACAGTTTTATGTCTCCGGCACAAACACGACGTGAAGCACCTGGCGCCCCACGCGAAAGAGCATCATAGGATGCTGCCCGGGATCGATTTCCGAGCGGGGATCGGTGACCTTCTGCCAGTCAGGCTCAGCGCCGTCTCCGTACCCGACGTGGACGGCGCCTTCCTTAACCTTTCGCTGCGCCTCCGAGTTTGATTCGCAAAGTCCGAGATCGGTGATCAGGCGAAATATCTTCTCGGGCTTGCTCAGCCGGTGCTGCACGCTTGCCAATACTGACGGCAAGCTCCGGTCGCGGAACTGCGCCTCGAAATCCGCCCGCGCCTGCGCCGCCGCGCCGGCACTATGAAAATCCGAGATAACCCGCCGGGCCAGCGCCTTCTTCACTTCGAGCGGATGTTGATTGCCGGAGCGGACGGCGGCCCTGAGTTTATCGATCTCGGATGGCGTCATGTCAGTCAGCAGCAGGTAGTAGCGCCACATCATCTCATCGGAAATCGACATGAGCTTGCCGAACATCTCCGCCGGCGCCTCGTTGATGCCCACATAGTTGCCGAGCGATTTCGACATCTTCTGCACGCCGTCGAGCCCTTCCAGGATAGGCATGGTCATGATGACTTGCGGCTCCTGCCCGTACTCGTGCTGCAGGGTGCGCCCCACCAGCAGGTTGAACTTCTGATCGGTGCCGCCCAGTTCGACGTCAGCCTCGAGGGCCACCGAGTCGTAGCCCTGCGAGAGCGGGTAGAGCAGTTCGTGAACCGAAATCGGCCGCTGTTCCTTCAGGCGCTTGCTGAAGTCGTCGCGCTCGAGCAGCCGCGCCACCGTGTAGCGCGAGCAGAGGGTGATCCAATCGAGGCTAGATAGATTGCCCAGCCAGCGGTTGTTAAAGTCGACCACGGTCTTCTGGCGGTCGAGGATCTTGAACACCTGCGCCTTGTAGGTCTCGGCGTTGGCGGCGACTTCCTCCGGCGTCATGGGCGGGCGGGTGACGTTGCGCCCCGAGGGGTCGCCGATCAGCCCGGTAAAGTCGCCGATGAGGAAGATCACCGTGTGGCCGAGGTCCTGGAAGTGCTTGAGCTTGCGGATCAGCACCGTGTGGCCGAGGTGAATATCGGGCGCGGTCGGGTCAAATCCGGCCTTGACGCGCAGCGGCTTGCCGGTGCTCGCCGAGCGCTCGAGCTTGGCGCGCAGTTCCTCGACGCGGATGGTTTCCTCGGCGCCCTTGGTGAGATAAGCGAGTTGTTCGTCGATGGTCATGCGGTCAGTTTGCGACGACCCTCCTGCCCTCGATGCGAATCCGGTTCTCCACGACCAGCCGGACCGCCTCGGAGTAAATACGATGCTCTTCTTTGAGGATGCGCGCGGAAAGGATTTCCACCGTGTCGCCGTCGAGGACGGGGACGACGGCCTGGCAGATGACCGGCCCCGTGTCAACACCCTCGTCCACCAGGTGTACGGTACACCCCGTGAATTTCACCCCGTACTCGAGCGCCTGCTTTTGCGCTTCAAGACCCGGAAAGGCCGGTAGCAGGGCGGGGTGAATGTTCAAGATCCGGGCGGGGAAGGCGCGGATGAAATAGGGGCTGAGCACGCGCATGAATCCGGCGAGGCAGACGACGTCCACCTGAAAACTCTGGAGCAAGGCCACCAACTCGCGGTCGTAAGCCTCGCGATCCTTGCCTTTGGAGGGCAGGCAGCGCGCTTCGAGGCCGAGCGCCCGGGCGCGTTCGAGCCCAGGGGCGTCCTCGCGATTGCTGATGACGACCGCGATCCGCGCCGGGATCGAGCCCGAAAGCACGTTACGCGCGATGGCCTCGGAATTCGATCCGCGGCCGGAGAGAAGGATGCCCAAGTTTTTCATGCGAATGCGCTCTACGTGACTCAAGCTCACGCCGGAACTGGCGCCGGCGCCGGCTTACTCAGTTTCAATATGATAATTGCCATATCCCTCGATTTCTCTCACCTTGTCGTTGCGTTGCAGCGCCGAACCGGGCCCTACACGCCGGCGGAGCCAGATCTGATCGAGAGTATATGCTATCAGCCAAAAATGGGACGGTGGAGAAAAGTGAGAAAATTGGGAAAACTTATTTTGCCTTTGTTTTCAGCAACTGGGCTGACAGGGGCCAACGCCCTTCCAAACCGATCTTTCGGCGCCATCGCCCGCCGGAAGCGTTCAATCTCCGCCAGCAAACCCGGGATCAGCGCTTCCCGGACCGATAGAGAATCACGCGGACCTTCTCGAGGGTGATGAGGCCGCCCCCTACCATCTCATCGAGCCGGGGCAGGATGCGCTCGATGCGTTCGGCGTCCTCCACCACCTCAATCACCACGGGCAGGTCCTGGGAAAGGCGGAGGATGGTGTCGGTGTGATAACGGCTCGATGAACCATAGCCGCCGACGCCACGCAGCACGGTAACGCCGGACAGGCCTTCGCGGCGGCAGAGCTCCACGATGGCCTGATAGAGCGGCTTGTGCTGCCAGCGGTCGGACTCCCCGATGTGAATGCGCATCAGCGTGCGCTCGCCTTCGAACTTCTGATGCTCCACAAGGCCTCCGTCAGAGCCGGTTTGCCAGGTGCATGCCGAGCTTGAGCAGGAACAAGCCGCCGAGGAAACTCAGGCCCGCATACAGCAGCGCGCGCATCCAGTCGCCGTCGTCAAGCAGGTGGACGGTCTCCCAGCTAAACGTCGAGAAGGTGGTAAAGGCCCCGAAAAAGCCGACGGTGACGCCCATGCGCCAGTCGGAGGGGATCGAAATATGCGTGAGCGAATACTGGCCGATGCCGCCGAGCAGAAAACAGCCGACAAGATTTACCGCCAGCGTTCCCACCGGGAAGAGCGTCCCCGTGCGGTCCTGCACCAGGCCTTGCAGGCCGTATCGCGCCAGAGTTCCCAGGGAGCCGAAAAGCACCAGCATTGAGAGAACGCGCAAGCGATCCTTCCTTTTTCCACCGCCGAGTCTGGCCAGAAGCCGGCACAAACAAAAAACTCCTGAGCGCCGGGCGGCGGTCAGGAGTCATCATCCTGCATCGGCAAGAGGTTGGTTCAGGCGAACTCCATCGCCCTCGATTGTCGAATCGTGATTATAGCCGCGCCGGCGTTGCGAGACAAACGTTAGTCGGCGTGGGGGTTTAGGGCGCAGGCATCCTGCCCTCTCCCGCGCACGGCCGCTGGAGCGGTATCAGTGGCGGGCAGAGCTGCCCGCGCTCCAAATGACACATCACGATCCTACCCGATGGCGGCGCTCCGGCGGGCGAGCTAGAATGTCACTATGAGCGCGCTGCGCGACGCCGTTGAGTCCTACCTGAACAGCCGTCCGGAGCTGACGCGCGCGCTCGAATGGCTTCGCGGACGCCGTTACCTTGTGACGGAACTCGCGCTCGAGTCCGGGACAAGTCCGCTGGTGGTGGTGATTGCTCATCAGCGCCGCGACGCAGCCCACGCTCGCCGCATCGCGCTCGCATTTGAACAGGACTGGCCCGCCGCGCCGCCATCCTGCCATGAGGCCTACGAGCCAGTGTTGGTGGGGGCGCCCGAGCTGGTCGTGCTGCAGTTACGCCGCCGGAATCGTTGCCAGTGCCTGGGCCATCGCCATCCCGTCGTCCGCGAAGAGCCCTTTACCGTCGCTCACGAAGCGTTCGGAGGCGGAACGGTGGGCGAAATCGATATTGCCTGGCAGCGGGTGGAGGCCTGGCCGGCGCTGCCGCTGGAGGAGACGGCGCTGGACGCCCGTTTTTTTGAAGGCAGCCGCCTGGACGAATTTCACGACCGGCAGTCGCGGCTGCGCCTGCTGAGCGTCTTTCTGCACGAGACAAATCACCTGGTGAATCCGCAGGAACCCGAGGAATCGGTACGCGCGCGCAGTGTCAGTTTCTATCGCGACGCGCTCTCGCACTACGTCGAGGAGAGCTGCGCCACGATGTCGTTCACCATCGACCGGTCTTTCTCGAGGATGGAGTGACGACCGGCTCCTCCTTATCAAGGAGGAGACTCCCCGTCCTCGTCCCCACCGTTTCGTACAGCCCGTTATTCGGTCAGGGCTGAACCACTTTTTGGACAGCATCTGCCCGGTCCTGTCCAAGCTTTTGGACCGGATCAGGCCTCCAGTTCTTCAGCGGTTGTGATAAACACCCTCCACTCAAAGACTTGTATACAAAGCACTGCTGGAGGCGGGCTTGCTTGTAAGCGAAGTGAACGGTCTTGCTGAAGCAGGTCAGGATCGGCACAGCAGAAGAAGGGAGCCGCCAAGGTGAACGACCGATTGCTTAGTTGTCGCTACTTGCTTCTCGCCTCCGCTTTCGGACTGGGGCTGCTGATCTCATCCCCGATAGCTGCCGCTCAGCAGCGTTATAACCACCAGACGCTACACAGCCTGCAGACAGCGTATCGCGCGGAGCGCAACGCCCATCATCGGTATCTTGCATTCGCCCAGAAAGCGGACCAGGAAGACTATCGTGAAATCGCGAACTTGTTTCGCGCCGCTGCCCGAGCTGAAGAGATCCACATGCTGAACCATGCGGCCGTCATTCGCGGAATGGGCGGGACTGCTGCCAGCGTCATTGAGTTTCCGGTGGTGAAGTCCACGCGAGAAAACCTGTTGAGGGCGGCAAAGGACGAGGATTCCGAGCGCGAGACCCTGTATCCGGCGTTCATCCAGCAGGCGAAAGCAGAGCAAGACCAGAACGCCGCCTACACGTTTGATTTGGCGCGGCAGGCTGAAGGGCAGCATTCGAACCTGTTTGCGAACGCTTTGGTTGCATTAGCGAATGGATGGGAAATCAGCCGCACGTACTATGTGTGCTCGGTGTGCGGCTACACCGTAGACATACCCGTGAGCGAGCACTGCATCTCCTGCGCGAGTCCGCCGGAGAAATATGAGGCCGTGAGCTAGTGTGGTGCGCCGAAGATGCCGCGATGTTGGCGACGCTCGTAGCGGCGGGCTTTAGCCCGGCATGCTGGCCTAAAGGCCAGCGCTACGGGGACGACGGGGACGGCCTGTGCGGTGAGTAAATTGGGACTCGAATAGAACGGAGGGCACCATGATTCACCTACCGCCCATCCCCGACTGGAACCAGTTGCATCCCCTGATCGTTCATTTTCCGATCGCGCTGCTGCTGGTGGCCCCGCTGTTCGTCATGATTGGAGCGATTCGTACTCCTCCCCAGGGGAAATCTTTCCTCACCTCAGCGCTGATCCTGATGGTGCTGGGAGCGGTATCGCTGTTTTTGGCGCTGGAGACCGGTGACGCCGCCGGCGATCTGGTGCGTCAGCGCCCGCTGGTCGACCGTGTCCTGGCGGCACACGAAGACCTCGCCGAGACGACCTGCCTTCTCTTTGCGGCAATAACAGTGGTGTTTGCGCATTTGACTCTGCTGCCGAGAATATTGAAGCGGGAACTCAGCCGCTCCCTGAATGGGGCGTTGTTTGCCGCGTTTCTGATTCTCTACGGGACTGGAGTCCTGTTTCTGGTGAACACCGCCCACCAGGGTGGCCGTCTGGTTCATCAGTTTGGCGTTGAGACTCAGATGACCTCTCCGGATCTCTCCTCCACACTGCCCGCTTCCGAGGCTGCGACACGGGTTGGCGCAGAATAGTCAGGATTTCCGGTTTAAGGTCGGGAGAGGGCCGGCAGCGCCCCCTCGACGCGTTCCGGCCTGGTGGAGCAGCCCCACCTGAATTCAAGGCTCCGGGTTACGGATTCCGAGCTTCGTCAGCTTGTAACCGAGATCGCTCCGCGACAGCCCCAGGTGCCGCGCCGCCTCTGCCTGAGCACCGCCGGCGGCATCGAGGGCCCGCAGGATGACCCCCTTTTCCACACTGGTCAAAAACGCGCGCAGATTATCGACAGGCGGAAGCAAATCCAGCCATGAAGCCGGCCCGCTTTCCGTCGAGTCCGTCCCGGGTCCGGATTGCCTGCCCCCGGGCGACACGGGAAATGCTTCCGGCCGGATCTGTTCGCTGTCGGAAAGAATCGAAGCACGCTCGATGAGGTTTCGCAGTTCGCGGACGTTCCCCGGAAATTCGTAGCGCCGCAGCTTTTCCAAGGCGGCGGGGGTCAGCGAGCGTCGGGGCAACTTCAGCTCCAAGGCGACCTGGCCCAGGAAGAAGTCGCAGAGTCCGGAGAGGTCCTCGGGCCGTTCCCGCAAGGGGGAGATGGCGATGGGCACCACCGCCAGGCGATAGAACAGATCTTCACGGAAGAGTCCCTCGGCCGCTCGCTTCCGCAGGTCACGATGCGTGGCCGCCAGCAGCCGCACATCAACCTGGCGAGGCCGGGTTGTGCCGATTCTCAGGACCTGCCCGTCGGTCAGGACTCTGAGCAGTTTGGCCTGGGCCGCCGGTGACATCTCGGCCACCTCGTCCAGGAACAGCGTTCCCTCGTGCGCCGCTTCGAAAAGGCCCTGGCGAGCCCGATCGGCTCCCGTGAAAGCGCCCTTCTCGTGACCGAACAGCTCGCTTTCGAGCAGGGTTTCGGTGAAGGCGGCGCAGTTCACGGGAACGAATGGCTTCGAAGCCCTGGGGCTGCACTTGTGGATGGCGCGCGCCACCAGTTCCTTGCCGGTGCCCGTCTCACCCGTGATTAGCACCGTGGCCGGGGTGGGCGCAACCCGTCCGATGACCTCCCGCAATTCGCGCATGGCCGGGCTGCCGCCCAGGATTTCAGACGAACCCTCCAGACGATCGACCGCTCCTTTGAGCAGATCGTTTTCGCGCAGCAGTTTTGTGCGTTCGACGGCGCGCCGTGTGGTGGCCAGGACCACCTCAGGCTGAAAGGGCTTGGTGATGAAATCGAAGGCGCCCTGACGCATGCTTTCCACGGCCAGTTCCACCGTGGCAAAGGCCGTAATAACAATGACCGAAATGGCCGGATCAGTTTCGTGCGCCGCCGCCAGAACTTCCAGGCCCTCGCCGTCAGGCATTTTCTGGTCGGTAAGGACCACGTCGAAGTCATCGCTTAAAAGCGTGCGGCGCGCCTCGGCCACGCCTGAGCACTCGGTCACCAGGTGCTGGTCCTTGCGAAGATTCAAGGCCAGCACCCGGCGCATGTGCAATTCGTCATCAACGACCAGGATTCTGGCCATGGCTTAACCTCCCTGGCGATTCGGGCTCGAACCCGGCCCGGTTGCGGGCAAGGTGAGCGAGAAGCACACCCGGCCGGGCTCATTGAGCGAGAGCACAAGGTCGCCTCCGTGCGCGCGGGCGATGTTGCGGGCAATGGCCAGGCCGAGGCCGGTTCCCCCGGCCTTGGTCGTGAAGAAGGGTTCAAACATACGGCTCACCACCTCCACCGGTATGGGACCGGCCGCATCCTGCACGTCGATCTGAACAAGCCCGTCGGAAGCGGGAACCGCCCGCAGGATCACCTGGTCTGCGGGCGCCGATGCCTCAATCGCGTTCATGGCGAGATTGATCAGCGCCTGCTGCACCTGACCGGCATCAACCCAGGCCCTCAGATCCCTGAATTCGGTAATAATATTCACGCCCCGCGCACTGGACGGCGGGCGGCAGACATCCGCAACGTAGCCCATGATCTCGTCCAACGACGAGGGGACTCTCTCCGGCCCACGTGGCCGCGCGTAGGTCAGAAAATCGGTCGTCAACTTCTCCAGGCGACCCGCCTCCTTGGCCGCGATATCGAACATTTCCTCGCGCTCGGCGGCCTGGGTGCCAGTCGCTCTCGCGGTTGAGAGGGCGCTGCCGATGATAGCGACCGGATTCCGGATCTCGTGAGCGATGGCGCTCGAGAGGCGCCCGACGGCCGCCAACTTCTCCTCGTGCAGCAGGCGTTCCCGGGCCTGCTGGAGGTCGCGCAAGCTCTGGGAAAGGTTCGAATCCTTGACGTTCAGCTGATTGACCAGCAGCCAGACCAGGATTCCAACCACGGTATAGATGAGCGAGACGGTTCCGGCTTCGAAGTACTCGCCAACGGGCACGCCCGGTCCGATGTCGACATAGTGCCACACCCAGAACAGGTTTATGAAATCCGCGGCTGCAACCACGGCCAGAGTGGGCAGAAGCGACAGGCGAAAGGCGGACTCGAGGACGGGGACAACCATGAGTATGAAGTACTGGGTGTCCTGACGGCCGCTCAGCTCGGCCAGCGCGAAGGCCAGGCCGAAGTTCATCGCGACCGAGAACCCCGTCAGCAGAAGAACCCTGGTTGACGCGAAGGGCTCGGTGCGCGCCTGCAGCCAGGCGAGCTCCAGGGCCTCAACTACAAATGCGACGGCCAGGATGGCGATCAGGGCTCTCGAGGGGTCCCCGAAGTAGGAGGAAAACAAGGAATGAATGAGAAGCAGAATCGCCAGGACGAAGAGATTGAGAATGACAAAAAGCGACTCCTGCCCTCTGAAAGAAGCGGGATCAGAAATCAGAACGGTCGAGGCGAAGTGGTGTTTTTCTGAGCTGCTCATAACGAACTCGAGCGTGCCAGTTGCTGCCTAATGACGATTACAAATCAGGGTGACAAATCATGCTGTAGCGCGGGCGTCCCCGCCCGCGATTTTCGCGCCTGGGACAGCGCGCTACAGTGCACCGCTGTCACTCCATCTTGTAATCCTCTATAGCAGCCTCCATTCGTGTAAACCGTGGCGCCAGTCTCACCCGCGCCGCAGGGCTCCCTATAGCTGAGCAATACTAGCGCCACGGACAGATCGACGCTACCCCCGCGGTGACCATATCCCGTACTCTCCTGATCTCACCGTGAGGATGGTCACAATCCCGTGTGATGTGTGCCGCTAATTTCCTGATGCAGCGTGGCATGGCGCGCCGATGGAGAACTACGTTGCGGTGCCGGGAATCCCCATCTCGAGAGCTCTTCATTCGAACACCGTGATCGCCAGAGTTTCGTGCAAGCGTTTGGACATTCGGTGCAGGCGATGTCCAAGAGTTTTGACCGGCCTGAGGGCGTGGGGTGGGAGTTGTCTGTAAGCTGCTGGTCTCCAAAGCGGTTACGAGGCGGGTAGAAGGGAATTGGAGATGCTCCATGTAAGATCGAGCGCCTGCCGCAACTGTGTTACCGCGAAGCTGAGGGCGCGATACGTCACGAACAGGAGGATTCACTAAACCATGAATAAGGGAAAACGTACTGGATTTCTGGTAGCTCTGGCGGTTGTGGTCGCGGCCTTTTTTGCGATCCTGCCCGTTTCCAGAGCTGACGACACGGCGACTCAGGATTCCGAAGAGGTATCCAAGCTCCTCGCGGAAGTCAAGGCGGAGACTCACGAACTGGAGAAAGATGCCGAGAACCTCAGCGCCTGGACGCGGGCAAAGAACATAAGCTGGGAGGGCCATACCGGCCAGACAGAGCTCATCCGGGAGCATGTTAACAAAACCGGCCGGCTTCTCACTGAGCTGCAAAATGCCCGCGAGGGCGCTTCTCCGTGGCAGCAGAAAGCGATCGATGAGATCCACCCCGCTCTGAAGTCCCTCGCCGACAACACTCGGGCCACGATCACCCTACTCAGCGAGAATAAGAGCCGAATTCACGCCAATCCGGAGTATCGCGATTTAGCGACAGCAAACTACGACCTGGCCCGCGAGCTGGCGGCACTGGTCACCGAATACATCGACTACGGAAAGCACCAGGCGGAATTCCAGCGCCTGCACGAGAAGTTGCAGGTTTCGGCAGATTAGCTGCCCAGACTCGTTCTGCATAAAACGCGGGAAGTCAGCGGTTTGGGCAAGCGAGCAACATCATAGGAGGTTTTTGCGATGAAACGGAGAGCGATTGTTCGTGTCGTGGGCCTCGTGGCTTTTTTGCTGGCCGGCGCCGGCATTGGCCTCGCCCACGAAGTGTTCATCACCTATCAAGCAAAGCTGGGAAACGGCCCAGAGCTGCAGGCCGGCACGTACCGGGTTGAGATCGTGAAGAATCAAGACCTTTCCGAGGTCGCCTTCTACCAGGGAAAGGAATTGATTGCTCAGGTTCCCATAACCATCGTTATGGAGTCTCAGAAGTCACGCCACACGGAGGTCCATTTCGAGAGTCTGGATAACGGACGCGTGATTAACCAGATTCGCGTTGCAGGTTGGAAAGAGACCCTGGTCTTCCGTGAGCCTGCGCCGGCGCCGGTGACGGGCTGACTGACCATTCGGCCGGCCATGGGGGCGGTGCCAAATGCCGTCCCCGTGGTCGTCCTGGATCTGATCTCCTGGCTTGGCACTCGAGAATCCGGAGCACTGGTTGTCATCAGCCTTCTCGTCGTCGCCATGCTGGCGCTGGACCTTTGTGTATTTCAGCGTCGTGCGCACATCCCCAGCCGGGGCGAAGCGCTCGCCTGGTGTGCCGCCTGGCTGGCGCTGGCGGTCGTTTTCAATTTCGGCGTGTGGGCACTGCGAGGACCTGGGCCTGCCTGGCAGTTCTTTGCAGGGTACCTGCTGGAGCTGTCGCTCTCCGCCGACAATCTTGTGCTTTTCGCCCTGGTATTCGCCGCCATGGCGATCCCCCCCTGCCATCAGCATCGGGTTCTGTTCTGGGGAATTCTGGGAGCCCTGTTGACCCGGGCTGCTTTCATTTTTGCCGGCGTCGAACTCGTATCTTTGTTTCACTGGGTGCTCAGCCTGTTCGGAGTATTCCTGGTCATTGCCGGAGCCAGGCTGTTCTGGCAAAACCCTCACTTCGACTTAGGACACCGGCGCTTGCTGGCGGCGATCCGGCGGATCGTCCCGCTTGCCCCGGATGGTCAGGGAGCCGCTTTCTTCGTTTGCAGCGGCGGTCGCATTTTGGCCACGCCGTTATTTTTGGCTCTCTTGATGGTGGAGGCGACGGACGTGGTCTTTGCCCTGGATTCGGTCCCGGCGGTGTTTGCTGTCACCCGAGACCCGTTCATTATCTATACCTCCAATGTCGCTGCCGTACTGGGCTTGCGCGCCCTGTATTTCGTCCTGGTTAGCGGGATGTCGAGGATTCGCTATCTGCGTGCGGGACTGGCGGTGGTGTTAGTCTTTCTCGGCGCCAAATTGCTCGTCGAGCCCGTCATCGAAGTCCCGATCCTGCTCGCGCCAGCTACCATCGTCGCCATACTGCTCGTCGCGGTCGTGGCCTCGCTGCTGGCTGAGAAGTCACACGCTGCGCTCCCGTCGCCGTCAACTTTGCCCGCTCGTTCACCAGCGAGCCCACACGCCCAGTCTGACGAAGCAGAGCGGTCTTGCTCGCGCCCGGCCTAGCTGAGCGCTGCCCGTTCTTTTCACGTGCTGGGGCCCGTCACAATCGACTGTCACCTGGATCACTGGCGGCCGTATCGACCTTTGCGATGCTTGTTTCTGCGATTCGGAGTTGGAGCGCCGCCTCGGGCGGTGGCGTTCGATTTCAGGAGGAGCTTCGATGAAGGACGCCGTTCAGTTCAAACTCAATGGGAATCCCGTGAGCCTCGAGGTGGACCCCGGCCGAACCCTGCTGTGGGTGTTGCGCTATGACCTGGGGCTCACCGGCACCAAGTACGGGTGCGGAGAAGGCTTTTGTGGGGCATGTACGGTGATCGTTGACGGCCAGGCAGCGCATTCCTGCTCGCTGACGATGAAGCAACTCGCAGGGAGGCATGTAATGACCATCGAGGGGCTGGGGCAGAACGGAGACCTGCACGCCTTGCAGAAAGCTTTCGTGGAACACGACGCGCTGCAGTGTGGTTACTGTACGCCCGGGATGATCATGCGAGCTTACGGTTTGTTGCTCCAGACCCCCAGCTCCACGCGCAGCCAAATCATCGAGCGCATGAACGGCAACTTGTGCCGTTGCGGAGCGCACAAACGGATCGTTGACGCCATTGAGGCCGCCGCCGCGCAGATGGGAGGGGGTACGCGATGAAGCCGATTGACGTGAGACCGCAGAGCCTCGAAGAAGAGAACCTCGAGTTTGACTTCTCCGGCCCAAACGCTGACCCGGGTCCGGCGTTTCCGCTTCATCGCCGCGAATTCCTGAAGCTGGTGGGCGGCGGGATCTTTATCTTCTGCGCCAGTCCGCGCGTGCTCGACGGGCAGGAGGGCCGGAGGCCCGGCCGCGAGGATCGCGAACTCCCCGAGGACTTCAACGCCTTTCTCAGGATCGGGGAAGACGGCACCGTGACCGGCTTCACGGGAAAGATCGAAATGGGTCAGGGCGTCGTTACCTCGCTTGCGCAGATGCTTGCCGAGGAACTCGAGGTATCGCTCGATTCCGTGCGCATGGTGATGGGTGATACCGGCCTCTGCCCCTGGGACCGCGGGACATTCGGGTCAATGACGACGCGCTTCTTCGGGCCTCCGTTCCGCGCCGCCGCCGCCGAAGCCAAAGCCGTGTTGCTGGAGCTGGCGTCTCAAAGGTTGGGGCTGCCCAGAGAGCGGCTGAAAATCAAAGACGGAGCCGTTTCCGAGGTGGGGGGGGCGAAGACGATCTCGTACGCGGAACTCGCCAGGGGCCGGAAGATCCTGCGTCATGTGAAGGGCGCTCGGCCGGAATCAGCCGCTGGTTTCACGATCATGGCGAAGCCGGTGCTCAGAAGAGATTCCCGGGATAAGGTCACGGGCAGGGCCCGGTTTGCAGGGGATATGCGAGAGCCCGGCATGCTCTGCGCCCGCATCCTGAGGCCCCCGGCTCATGGAGCCCGGCTCATCAGCGTGGACACCTCCGGAGCCCTGGAAATCGAGGGGGCTCAGGTGGTCCGGGACGGCGATCTGATAGCCGTGCTGCACTCGGAACCTGAGGCTGCCGCCAGAGCGCTCGCCAAAATCAAGACTCAATTCGAGCCGTCTGGGTTCTCCGCAGACGACAAGACGATTTTCGATCATCTGCTGAAAGTTGCGCCCGCCGGACGGGTGATAGCCGAAGGCGGGAAGCCCTCCGACGGGGAAGAGGCCTCGGAATACCGGGTCGATGCGACCTACCTGAACAGCTATGTCGCCCACGCTCCCATGGAGCCTCACACGGCGCTGGCGAAGGTGGAGGGAAGCAAGCTAACGATCTGGGCCTCTACGCAGACGCCCTTCCCCCTCAGGGACGCGGCGGCCTCGCTGCTGGGCATGGCACCGGATAACGTGCGGGTAATCACGCCCTTTGTCGGCGGAGGCTTCGGAGGCAAGAGCAACATCAGGCAAGCGCTGGAGGCGGCGAGGCTGGCCAAGTTGACCGGCAAGCCGGTCCAGGTGGCTTGGACACGGGCCGAGGAGTTCTTCTACGACACGTTCCGGCCTGCCGCCGTGGTGAAGATCAAGGCCGGCATGCGCAAGTCGGGCTTGATCACGTTCTGGGACTACAGCGTCTATTTTGCCGGAGAAAGAGGGTCCGAGCAGTTCTACGAGATTCCAAATCACCGCACCATGGCTTACGGATCGGGTTGGGGCGCTTCGGAAGGGGCGCATCCGTTCGGCACCGGACCGTGGCGGGCTCCCGCCAACAACACCAATTCCTTTGCCCGCGAGTCACACATCGACATGCTGGCCGCCAAGGCCGGATTGGATCCCGTCGAATTCAGGCTGAAGAATCTGAAGAACGAAAGGATGCGGCGGGTTTTGCAGGCCGTCGCGGAAAAGTCCGGCTGGTCGCCGGCCAGGGCTCCCAGCGGACGCGGGTACGGCGTGGCTTGCGGAATCGACGTCGGCACCTGTGTCGCCCACATGGCTGAAGTCGCCGTCGACAAGAGTACGGGAAAGATTGTGGTCAAGCGGGTGGTCTGCGCGCAGGAGATGGGCCTGTGCGTCAATCCCGAGGGCGCGACAATCCAGATGGAAGGTTGCATGATGATGGGCCTGGGTTACGCCCTGTCCGAACAGATTCGGTTCACGGGAGGGAAGATTCACGACGTCAATTTTGGCACTTACTCGATTCCGCGTTTCTCCTGGCTACCCCAAATTGAGACGCTGATCGTAGACGCCAAGGACTCGCCGGCGCAAGGCGGCGGAGAACCGGCCATCATCTGCATGGGCGCCGTGATCGCGAACGCCGTCTTTGACGCGACCGGCATCCGCCTGCTGCAACTGCCCCTGACCCCAGAGCGGGTCAAAGATGCTCTGGCACGCGCCTGACTCACAAGGGCGGCCCTGTGAGGAATTGAGGCGGCAACAGCCAGCGCCCTGCATCACGGTTTAGGCCTAAGCGCCGGCGCCGTGTTGGTGGCTGCATGACGCTGAGGCCGAGAGCTTAATTCGACCCGGCTTCCGCCGCGGAAGACGGTCACGCGCATCAGCTCTCTTCCGGAAAGCCGGGCGATGGCGGCGCGCAGCCGCGACGCGAAATCGCCCCCTCCGACCGGCACGCCAGCAACCTCGAGGATAACGTCCCCGCCGAGCAGCACCGGCTCTCCCTCGATATTGGCTGCGATGGTGCCTCCTCGTAGCCCGAGCTGCTCTGCGGGCGAGCCCGGCGCCACGCGTTCGACAAGGATCCCCTCAGGCTGCGGGAGATTAAAGACGACGGCCAGCTGTCCGTGAAGCTGGTAACCTTCGAATCCGCTCCAGAACGGATTCCCCATCAGGAGCAGCCTGCGCGCTGTGTTCGACGACACCACAAAATTCAAGCCTTTGGCGCCTTCCGCCTCCCCGAATCCAAAACTGACCACCCCAACCGCGTCCCCCGCCAGATTGAAAAGGGGAGCGCCCGAATCGCCTTCGTTGATGGCGGCGTCGGTTTGCAGCAGCTCTTCCTCACCGGTGGAGAGATCTCCGAAGACGCGGTGCGGTCTGCGGATTCCGCTGATGTGCCCGTACCCGAGTGTCTGACTGATACCGAGCGGAGCCCCGACCACAAATACTTCATCGCCCACCTCCACGCGGTCGGAATCACCCAAACGCGCCACGCTGGCGCCGGCAGGAACATGATCCAGTTGTAGCAGCGCCACGTCAGCTGAAGGTTCGGAGGCGACCACTCGGGCCACTACCGGCTCGCACTGCGGAAAAGTCACAGAGATCTTCTCCGCCACCTGAACCAGGTGAGCGGCCGTCAGCAGCTTGCCGTCTGCGGAAACCAGGAAGCCGGAGCCCGTGTACTCCTGTGAGTCTGGAGCGGGGCTTCCGCGGGCTGCCACCTCGACCTCCTCGGCTTCCACCACTGCCACCGAAGAGGCCACCCGCTTGAAGGTGTCCCGCAACGTCTGCGCACCAACACAGGTTGCGGAAGAGGCGATGAGCATAGCACCCGCCACCACACGCCGCACGTGAGCATCGACTGGCATCAGGTGTCCCCCAGTCCGGGCGCCTTCATCGGCAGCCGAAAAGCGATAAGGGTGTCGATTTAGCGCCATTTCAGGGAGCCTCAAAGTGGGGCCCCGACGGAATTGCCGCATGAACTCCGGCCCTGGGCTGGTAACGTACCACCTGATTGGGCCGGAACGCAACCGCTGCAAAGTGCGGCTGAACGGTCTTTTTTGCCTTGCCTGGGGATTGCAAAGGCTGAATTCCATCTGCTCTTTTGTGTCCGTTGGCGGACGGGCGGCGGGCCGCGAGAAATCTCGCTGCGGGCTGAGCCACGAACGAGGTTTCTCGCGGATAAGGCGGGACTTGTGTGAAGAAAGAGCCTGGGGTCAGCCCGGCCACGGGCTCCGTGCGCACCTGCAATAATGAGCGAGTCGTATCTCCCGGCTGACGACGGGCGACGTTACTTCGCCCCCAGGCTATCAGGCCGCTTTGAACTGTGCTTGCTGACTCGAGACTTCCTGTTCCGCCCGGAACCAATCCTCTTCCGGCGATCCCAGCGGCGAACCTCGCTCCTGCCACAAAAGATAGGCTCGGAATGCGACCTCCTCATGTCGATCGCCCTGGCCGTTCTCCGTCAATTCCGTCGTCTTGTTTGTGCGGTCCATCGGTCCTTTGCCTCCTTAGACTTCTATTAAGATTCGAACTGGTCTTGCCTCCCCTCCGCGGGCGTCAGGCGGTCCGCCCTGAGGATGACTCCTCCGGGATGGTAGAACTCCAAGAACCCCTATGACTGGCAGGCCACCGCGCCTCGCTGGTCGGGCACCGAAGGTGCCATTCCGGAACCAGCGCGGTTCAGCGCCACATGGAGTACGAAGGCGAGATCGCGCGCGGTGACAGGGAGCACGATGAAATCAATTGCACCCGCGTCCTGCGTGTCGAAATAAAGTGGGACACTCATGACTCGCGACACCACAATAACGGGCGCGCGCTTTGCGGCGCGGCTCACGGTGTGCATGGTATCCCTCCACGTGCCGGCGCGCAGCACCGCGGCCGTTAAGACCAGATCAATGGGTTCCGTGTTCCGGAGGACACTCTCGGCTTCGGTGTGGTCGTGCGCTCGGAGCGTACGGACCCGCTGATCGCGCAGCATCGTCTCCAGGCCGCAGAAATCATCGGGTTCGTCATGAACCAGCAATACGGAACGTACAATACGCATACACTCTTAATCGGCGGTTTCGTAGATTTCCTTAATACTCCGCTCCGCTGCCCGGCTTCCATTCTCCGTGATCCTGATCACTGATTGAGGTGATGGTTCCATGGCGCGGATAAACTGGGCCATCAGCTTTAGGTTTGGACTGTAAACTGCCGGCTGCCGACTTCTGACCTCTTCGATTCCGGCTCTGTCGGTCAGCGAACTGCTCCGCTCTCCGTGACCTTAGATGAAGGTTCGTGCCGGGAGCCCGGCGGTCCTCTGATCGCTTTGCGGTTGCGTGTGAGAGACGACCTGCCGTTGCCTCGACAGCTCCCGGCGACAACAAGGCAGGCAACCGCAGTTCCAAATGGGGCGCGGCCAACGCACTCAAAAGATTGCCTGTCTCGCCTCTCACGTGGGGTCGTCGTACAAACTCTCGGACACGCCTGCTTTCCGGCGTCAAAGTGTTCAGACAGTCTTTGTGGACCTTGAATCCGTCTTAAGTTGAGACTTGGGCAACGCCCGGATTCGAAGTAGGGTGTGCCTCGTCGCTGGGCCGGTTCTTGTGCGGCGACCACAAGGTCCGCCCCTGCTTCGCGAATCCGGACAACATCCCTCGGTCAGCAGTTGATCATTTGGAAGCAGGGGTGCTCTGTTTGGGGCAGGTGGACCCGTCTCGCCGCCACCCGAGCGGATTCGCGCTGAGTTGGGCGCGGCCGCTTCCGCGGCGTGACGATCAACTGGCGGGCAGGGCCCGACAGGAGGTGAGCGTGAACGGCAGTGATGCACCCCGACCGGCCGGCCCGGCGCCGGCTGGCGACGACCTGGGGCTGTTGCGCGCCCGCGCCGGAGATGGGGACGCGCTCGGTCAGTTGTTTGCCCCCCACCTGCGCTATCTCTACCGCTCCGCGTTTCGCATTGTCGGCAGAGCCGAAGATGCCGAGGACGCGTTGCAGGATGGCCTGCTCCTGGCGGTGCGTAAGCTGCGAACCTTCGAGAATCGATCCCGATTCTCAACCTGGTTGAATCGCATCGTCGTCAATGCCGCCCTGATGCAGCGTCGCAGAAAGGTGCGGCAGGAGCTCCACCTGGTCCGGCCAGGTGAATCAACCGACGGGGAGCTATCGATGGCAGGAGAAATCGCGGACCACGGCCCTGACCCCGAGCAGATATACAGCCGGAGGGAACAGTCTCAGATCCTTCAGCGCCGCGTTGATTGCTTGCCGCTCTCCTGCCGGGCGGTCCTCTGGCTGAATGCCGAGGGTCTCCGAATTCGGGAAGTCGCCGCCAGGCTGGGAATGCCGGAAGGAACCGTCAAATCTCACCTGCACCGTGGGCGCGCGGTTCTTCGCAGCCACTTCGCTGACCCGGGCGGAATCCTGCCGGGTCCTCTCTGGTCAGCCCGCGGCGAAAGGGCGATCCAACAGCGGCCGGGGGACTGAGGGTTGTGGGAGATCTGTTGGCGCCGGCTTAAGGGAGCCATTTTTACCGGTTGACGGGGTTCGGCAAAATGCGCCAGGCGGGCGCTACTCACGCTCGGTTATTCGTTGCGCAGCGCGATGAGGGGATCGATGCGCGTAGCCCGGCGCGCCGGAACATAGATGACCACCCATGCCACTGCCGCCAGGGTGACCACCACCGCGCCGAATACGATGGGGTCGCTGGCCTTGATGCCGAACAGGAGTTGAGAGCAGCCGCGTGAGGCCCGGCGCCGCCGCCAGCCCCACCGACAGTCCGATGCCCGCCAGCAACAGACCGCGCCGGAGCGCCGAATAGTTCCATCACAAATAAAATCTTCGGCGGCTTGTAGAATTCCCGCCTGCCCGTTCGTGGTTATAGTGAAGGTCCTCGGCAATGAGGCCTTCAAGTTCCTGGCTCCCCTGGGACAGGCGCGCTGCGCCTCGGGCCCCATGGTGCCGACCCAGTGTACTCTCCGCTAGATAGATGGATGATTGCCGCTCGTAGCGGCGGCTTTATGCCGCCACGGCGAATTGAGAGTGCTGAAGTTATGGCGACGCTAAGGTCGCCGCTACATGTCCAACCTGAACACTGGACAGCAGACCAGCCCTAGGATGGCCGGTGCTAGCGTGTCCCGGCCGCGCGTTCCCCATGCCTGGGAGGGCCCAAAGGGCTAAGCTGTTGAATCCATTTAGAAAATAAATCTTCCTAACTTTCTCACTTTTCTCACTTTTCTCCCTTTTCCCATTTTGGGGGTTCATCCTGTCAGTTGGAGGCGATCTCGGTTGCCTGGCAAAGAAGAGAACAGGCGCAGAAAATGAGAAATTTACGAACGAAGCCATCAGGTTGTTGAAAACAAAGGAGCGAATTTTCGGAACCCAATACCTCGATGAAAACACGTGAGTTAACCTGAAAGGCCAATAGGTCGCTGATGGGCAAAGACTTCGGTGCAATGTTGAGGAGCAAAACCAAGCGGGCAATCCAAGAATCAGCCACTTCCGCCCTGAATTGCGGCCTCTCAGGGCAAGTGCTCACGGGCGTCGCGGGACCGATGTTGCGCAGTGCATAACACAGCCAGTTAACCCCCCCCCCCCCCCCGGGCCATGTATTTTGCCGGAAGCGAACCAACAAGTCGCATTGGGTCAGCGATTTGGAGAGGATCGAAGGTGGAAGCGAACCTGCGAAAGCCGAG
>DASYZG010000077.1:0-3795 GCA_035946575.1 Terriglobia bacterium
CGTCGCGATCACCGCTCTGCCGGTGAGCGTGCGCATTTTGATGGATTTGAAACAACTGCAGAGCGACATCGGCCGGAGAATCATCTCGGCTGCCGTCGCCAACGACGTGGTGGCCCTGCTGGCGCTGGGCATCATCCTCGATGTAAAGGCGCGGGGCGGCGCGGCAGTGGGTTTCCTGGTGGCGACGTTGTAGGCGCCCACCAAGGCGCTGGTCTTCAGGAACATGCCCACTTTGAGGTTCGTGATGTGATCGCGCACATAGGCCGAGGCCGATCCGCTCGAAGTGGCAATGACGGAAAGGATGCTGACGGCGATGGCATGCTTGATATCGACGCCCAGCAGCGTCAGCGCAGGTATGAGGATGATGCCGCCTCCCATCCCGCTCATCGCCCCCACGAAGCCGGCTAGGAGGGAAACGGGGAACAATAATTCGACAGATACCATTGCGCACTCACAGCCACGGGGTGCTGCCACCCGCCGCGCTTGGGCCGCGGGACGGCCTCCCCGCCTGCGTGAGTCTGCTCCTCCTATACTGTCGGGATTGACTGTTGCTGCTCGGCGACGATCCGCGCGGGAGGCGCCGACAACGCCTGAAGCACCGGCGTTGTCGCCAGCGTCGTGACGATTGCCATGATCACCAGCATCGCAAACAGCGTCGGTGACAGCACGCCCAGATCCAGGCCGACGTTCAGTACGATCAATTCCATCAGCCCGCGCGTGTTCATCAGAATGCCCAACGACGCCGCTTGCTGCCAGTTCAGCCCGGTCAGCCGCGCCGCAATCGTACCACCGCCGAATTTGCCAAGCGAGGCCACGCCGATGATCAGCAGGCAGATTAGCCAGTCCCTCAGGTTGTTCAGCAGGCCGATCTGCGTCCGCAAGCCGGTGAATGCGAAAAAGGCGGGCAGAAACAATACCACGACCAGATCCTCGAACTTCTGCTTGATCTCCCGCGCCAGCCGTGAATCGTGCGGAATCACCGCCCCCACCAGGAACGCGCCGAACAGCGCATGAATCCCGATTCCCTGCGTGGTCAATGCCGCCAAAAGCAGCGCCGCGCACGCCACTACAATCGAGCCCTGCCCGTTGTGCCGCAGGTCGTGTTGCCGCGCGAACCACCGCGCCCCCGGCCGTAGGAATGCGAACACCGAAAAGATGAAGATGCCGGTCAGCAACGCCGTCACAATCGCATGCCCGGGCCGCGCTTTCGCGACGCTCACCACCAGCGCGAACAGGCACCACGCCGTCACGTCGTCCACTGCCCCGCAAGCCAGCGAAATCGTGCCGATTTCGCTGGTATGCATCTGCCGGTCCGTCAGGATTCGCGCCAGTACCGGAAACGCCGTCACCGACATCGACACGCCCATGAACAGAGCGAACACGACGAACGGCACGTCCTGGCTGGAGAAAATGGGATAGAGCCAAAGCGCCAGGCCGCTGCCCAGCAGGAACGGAACGATGATGCTGGCGTGGGAAGTGGCCACCGAAGCGTGGGTCCGTTTCCGCAATAGTTCGGTGTCCAACTCCACCCCGACAAGGAACATGTAGAGAATGACGCCGACGTTGGAAATCACCGAAAGCAAAGGCACGATCGAACCGGGCAGCACGAACGCAAATGTCCCGGGCGCGATTCGGCCCAGCAGCGACGGCCCCAGCAGGATCCCGGCGATCATCTCGCCGATCACCTGCGGCTGATTGAACCGGCGGAAGATCGCGCCCAGCCCCCGCGCACAAACGATGATTACGACCAGCGCCAGCAGCACATGGGTCAATACCGTGCCGGGTTCCGTCGCCCCGCCCCGGCCGAATGTGCCCAGCCCCTCCGGTGCGGTCAACGAGGCCCCTGTTGAGCGAATCCAGAAGAAGGCGGCAACCGCTGCCGCCACCATCGCGATGTAGAACAGCGCGACTTTTGCTTTCCGCATAGGCCCTGCTCCACTTTCCCGCCGCGGTAGCTCGGGCAGTATCGGTTTTCGCAGGAGGGGGTCAATCAGGTGTTAACCCGATTGGGAAGCTACCGTATCCCCCAATGCCGGGCCCGGAGGCGAGCCGGAGAATGAGCGATCTCGCCGGAATCATATGGTCGGCCGCGGAATTGGCCGCCGGACTAACTCGGTATCGCTCCCTTTGAGACTTCGAGCCCGCCCGGGAATTCGCTAAAGCAGACTTGGGCGGGTCCGTTAAACCACCATGGCGGCTTTGAGGTTTGTCCACCGCCAGTGGCACCATCTGGAACCCTTTGCAGATAATGCCCGATACTTCCCTTGGACAGTCGCACCAGCCCAAAGGTTGTTCCGCATTTCGGATTCTCTCGGGATCCCTGGCTCCGCTCTACCTGCACTCGTCATTCCATAGCACTCCCTTTTCGGCCCGGCCTCCTTCGTCGCGGAGATGCAGCCCGATTCAAGCTTCTCTTCCTCTCGGCCACCGCTCCTCCCGGGGTCCTTCGTCACCCAGGCTCCGGCTCAATTTCCACTCGACATTGTTACGCCGACGGTCAATCCTGATGGGACGCAAACGGCGTCGCCAGCGCACGTGCCAAGCTCCTGGCGGCCTGGGTAGAGGCGGCAGTGAGCCGGTCTCCGCCCACGTGGAGCACGCCGCGACCAGGCTTCCGGTGTAGCTGGAACCGTCGCAGTGCTGCAGTTGCACGACCGATGCTCCAGTTTCTCTTCCCCGTCCCTCGAGATCCGGGGTGCAGTCTAATGGAGGAGCCGACCTGACCGATGTCGCTGATTGAAACCCTCCTCGTCCTCTTGACCAGGATTTCCATTTTGGCGTCCTGGGCAAACGCAGTGTAAACCGATTGGCGCGCTGGCGACCACATTTTCGCAGTCCGAACGTCAGCGGGCGATTCGGCCACTGGCGGCAGCCCTCCAAACGGAGTCGGCCGGCACCCTGACCCGTTCCGCGCGTGATTTCTAGAGCACCTCGCCATCTCCCCGGCCTGTTCCCCCAGGTTTGTCTCTGCACACCGCCCATTATCCCGTGGGCAAAGGAAGCGCCTCGATTCGCCGCAGCATGGCCCCAAACAGCCGTCGCGTCAGGTGGCCCTCCGCCAACAGCAGCCAATGATAACGGGCGTGCTTCGCCAACCGGCCGCCCGTCTTCACCAGCCGCTGCTGCAGACTTGTCAGCGACCACTTGTCGATCCTCCCCAGCAGCACCAGCCGCCGGCATAGGTTCCCCAGGTTGTAGGCGATCACGCTCAGCCACAGGCGCACCTCGTTCGACCGGAACCGGTGACAGCTCAACCGCGTCATCTTCACCGCCTGCTTGCCTTCCTTGATCCACTGTTCTGCCGTCCCCCGCTTGTTGTAAAAGCGCACCACCGCCCGGCTCGGTAGCGTCAGGTTGGTTATGATGAACCCGACGCGAGGGAACAGCTCCCCGGCGTCTCTATTCCAATTGCTGGCATTGGTCCTTATAGCGGCGCATCTGGCCGGGGCAGACGATTTCGGGCAGGCGCCACGATTCAGGGGCCGGCTGCGGACCTGCGATAGCCGGAGCCCTCCTACGCGCTCCGCGCTACGGAGGGCAGGCCGTCCCGAGTTTCAGCGGCGGAGGGCAGGCCCTCGATACTTGGCAGTCGGCGGCCCGGATCTCATGCCTTGGGCCGCATTTCTTGGCAATCGTCTCGCATACCCGGTGTAAGCTGGCGGAAGCGCATCATCGGGCCGGGCCCGGATTCTTGGAGGAGAGCTGGTGTGCCGCTCATCGAAACGCTCCTGCTGCTCCTGATCTTCTCCCGCGTTCTCGGGGAGTTCGCCGAGCGCTATGGCCAGCCGGCCATGA
>DASYZG010000078.1:0-69251 GCA_035946575.1 Terriglobia bacterium
CCAAAGCCGGCGCTCGAGAGCGCCAACCGCAGCGGCATTCCCCAGACTGCGCCCGCCACAATCAGGGTGGCGGCCAGGGCGCAGGCGGCCGACAGCCATGCCGAGCGCCGCAACACGCCCAGCAGCACCAGAAGCAGGACCAGCGGCACCGCGGCCACCAGCGCCGAGACCGGCAGCGCGTGCAAGGGGTCGACGGGCTGGTGCCAGGGATGCGTCATGGGCGAGCCACGTGCCAAATCAGAGGCGGACAAACGCAGGGGCACCGAGGCACAGAGATGCTATCTCAAAAGCACCTTTTTGGGGGTTTTCTCTGTGGCTCGGCCCTCTGTGCTTGTCCTGGTTCAGGAGGGGCGCTCGAGCGAGTCGCGGTCCCAGCCTGCCAGATTCGCCCCGGCTTCGTAGGTGCTCTGGCAGAAATCGAGGATCGCCTGTTCGGGCGAGGCCGCGGCGCGTGCGTCGTCGTACTTGAGAATGAACTCGCCCAGCTGACGATCCCAGAACGCAGCCGCAGGACGCGGCGTTTCGCGGTCGAGCGAGGCGGGCGCGGGGGCCGTGTAGGAATAGAAGGCCGGCTCGGGGAAGCGTCGGTCGCCCGGCCAGAATCCGCAGCTGATCACTTCGTGGGAATAACCCTCGCGGGTGAGAGGGTCGACACTGGCGGGCAGCGTCGCGCGGCGGCCATTGAATCGGCTGACGGCGAGGTCGAACGAACCCCAAAAGAAATGCACCGGGCTACACTTGCCGATGAATCGCGAACGGAATTCGCGGAAGATGCGGTCGGCATTGATCAGGATGCGCCGGAAGCGCTCCACGTGCGCCGCGTCGTACGAGGCGTGATGGTGGTCTTCATCGAACGGGGTCTTGTCGTCGAACTCGTCGGGCGTGCGATGCAGCTTGACGTCGATTCCGAGATCGTTGAGGCCGGCGATGTACTCGCCGTAGAAGTCGGCGACGGAACGCGGGTACAGGGCCATGCTCCACAAACCGCCTTCGCTGGTGCGCACCGCCAGCCTGTGCGCCAGGAAGTCAAACTCCACGTCGAAGGTATGAGGCCCGGCGTGCCGGAAAGGGATGGGCGGCGTCTGGAGGCCGCGCGGCGTGACATAAAGTGTCACGTTCCACCAATGATTCTCGAGCGCCGTTAACGCCAGGCGCGTCTTGCCGACAATCTGGGTCCACAGGTGGAGCGTGTCGCACGTGCTCTCCCATTCGCGGAACGGAAGCGCCGGCCACTCAGGCGAAATCAAGTTCCACCTCGTCGACGTAGCACCAACCCCAGTCTTCACCAGGCTGGAACGATTTGATAATGGGATGCTGCGTCGAGTGGAAGTGCTTGGTGGCGTGCCTGTTCTTGGAGGAATCGCAGCAGCCCACGTGCCCGCAGGTCATGCAGAGCCGCAGATGCACCCAGGTGTCTCCCATCTTCAGGCACTCCTCGCACCCGCGCGTGTGCGGTTTGACGTCGCGAATCTGAGCGGTGTGAGTACAGTTGGCCATAGCCCTCTTTGACCTCGCTTCTGCCGGTTTGGATTCAGCAACGGTTCATCCTGCTGCAGCCGAGTAGTGGGTTAATTTGGCGGCCCCTTGTGGCCGCCCAAGTAAGCGCGGCCTCTTGGAAACGGGCACAAGGGCTACCCCTACGTCAGATTGGCCCGAGCGCACGCTTGGATCAGCCTTCAGACGGGGATTGCTGCCGCGCCAAAGGCATCGGCAACGGGCGCAGCTCGCGCTTCAAGGGGTCGAGGACAAAGCCCAGCGCTTCGAGCGAAACGCTGCCCAACAGGACGCTGTCGCCCTCCTCTCCGAAAATCACGGGAGATGCGCCCTCATCACCATTCAGGCGGAAAAGCGCCTGGCCTATAGAACGCTTGATTTCGGTTCCGTCGGCAAGGAAAAACTTCTTTGTCCTGCCCGGCTTGATACCGAGGCGGCGGAGTACGGAGGCTGGAACCACAGAGTAGAGCGCGCCCGAGTCCACCAGGAACTTCAACCGCGCCGTGCGCCTGGGGTGCGCAGGATTGGCGATCCTCGCTTCGATGTAAGTCAGGCCCATGGTTTGCCCGGCAATCCGCTCGCAATTTTCTGTGGCAATGATACCGCAGTCGGGAGCCCGCGGCTTGCCTGTTTGGCCTCACCGCCGTCCGTACTTGTCGAGCCATTTCAGCTCTTCGCGCACCTTGATTCTGCCGTGCCAGGGATTCTTGCCGAGCGAATGGCCTTCGCCGGGAAAGATCAGGAGGCTGGTGGGCACGCCAACGTTCAGCAGAGCGCGCTCCAACAGGTAATCCTCGCCCACGTAGACGCGAATGTCATCAGCGCCGCCCACCACGTGCGTGGGTGTAGTGACCTTGCCGAATTGCCAGATGGCGGCTTCGGCGTTGTAGTTCTTCTCGGCCTTCCAGGGAAGACCGCCGAGGAAGTAAGCGTCGTCGAAAGTGGTGTCGTCGTTGCCCCAGTTGGCCACGTGTTCCACCGCCCCCGCGCCCGTGACGGCGGCCTTGAAGCGGGTGGTTTGGGTGATCAGCCAGTTGGTCATGTAGCCGCCGTAGCTGTAGCCGCCCACGGTGAGATGGCCGGGGTCGGCGATGCCGTCGCGCACAAGCTGGTCGACGCCTTCCAGGATGTCTTTGCCGGGACGCGAGACGATAGGGCCGATGATCCCGAGCGCGAACTTGTCGCCGTAGCCGACCGAGCCCCGGTAATTCGGCTCGAAGACCAGCCAGCCGTCCGTGGCCGCAAGCGCCGCCCACTGATACCAGTCGGCCTCGAAGTGATTGCCGTCGGCGTCCTCGGGTCCGCCGTGGATGAGGGTGAACATGGGCAGATGTTCGGCGCCGAACTTGCCCGGCGGATAGATGAGCATGCCCTCCACCGTGGTGCCGTCATCGGCCTTCCAGCGATAGGGCTTACCCTCGGGCAGGGCGCGCGTGGTGAAAACGTGGTTGAATGCCGTGATGGGCCTGGCCTTGTCGATCTGATCCGCGCTCTCGGCGAGATAAACCTCCGTGGGCTGATCGAGCGCCGAGTAGACGAAGGCCAGCCGCGGCGAATGAGCAGCAGCGGAGGGCATCTCGTAGGTACCCGCCCAGCCCGGGCAGGCTTTCAGATCGGACTCGGGATCGCGCTGCCGGTACAACTGCACTTCGGTGCCGAGGCGTCCGCTGGCAACCAGACTGCCGTCGGAGAGCAGGGCGGGACGCACAAGTGCTCCCTCGAACTTCGCTCCCCAACGGGTATAGGAGTCGACGGGCACGCCGGCGGCAGCGAGCGTCTCCGGCACGGCCACGGAATAGACGCGCTGTTGAGCGTCCGCATAGCCGCCCACCACCGAGCCATTCTCCACGTCAAAGAACACGCGGCGGCTGTCGGGCGACCAGACGGGATGTTCGTAGATCGCTTGGGTGTGGCTGAGCAGGTGCACGGCGCCGGAAGGCAAATCGACCAATTCCAGGTTGTAGGCAGCGAGCATCTCCTGGCGCTGGGAGCGCGAATCGGTGTTGAAGACCAGGTAGCGGCCGTCCGGCGAGGCGGCAAGCGCCTTGACGCGCCAGGTCGTGGTGGCAAGCTGTTGGGCGGCCGGAGGCGCCACGGGCGAGGAGGAGAGACCGGCAGCGGCAGCGCTCACGTCCACGCTGTACAGCGCGTCGCCGTGCTCCGACTCGCGAAACTGAATCACGTCCTTCCATTCCTTCCGGTAAGCGTCCTCTTTCTCCTTGGACCAAGGCTGGCGCGTGGCGAAATAGATCAAGCGGGAATCGGCCGACCAGGCGAACGCATGAACGTCTTCCCTGCCGTGCGTCACGGGAAAGGCTTCGCCGCCGGCAGCGGAAATCACCCATACCTGGGTGGGCTGCCTGGCGGGCGGCTGGGGAGCCTCCTCATCGTCGCCATCGCGGCCACGCCCGACGCGCCCCTTCTCGGGCGTGATCTCGATGGCATCACCTCCGCGATCGGACAGAAACGCGATCCAGCGGCCGTCGGGAGACCATTGCGGGCCAGAGTCGTGTCCGCTGGTGGTGAGGGGAATCAGGCTGCCCGCGCCCAGCGCAGCGCCTTCGTCCCGATACAGCCACAGGTCGTTGCGAAATCGATTGCGGCTCCAATCGGCGCGGCTCGTACCGATCACCACGGCGCGGCCGTCGGGCGCGATGCGCACGCTTTCGATCTCCACGGAGTTGAAGAAGTCGTCCAGCGTCAGGGGCGGCTTGTCAGCGGCGCGGAGCGCGGTCGCGCAGGTCCAAAGCAACAACAAGGTTGCGACTACAGGCAGAGCGCGGTCCAGTACGCCACAACGAGGGTCGCGGCGCGAAAGGAGACAAGGCATGAGACACTCCTGATTCCAAATGTGACCCGGGACGGCCGGAAACGGCGGCATGCGAAAAGCGCGCGAGGCAGGCGGCGGCAACGAGACGCAGTTCCGGTTCAGGGCTTCTGGTTCGCCGGGCTTAGACCGGAAGTGGGCCAGGCAAAATCGCGGAATTCGCCGGTTTGATCAAAGCCGCCCATCGGAATGGGCTCGATCGGCGCCACCGGCAGCCCGGCCCGGCGCACGGCGGCCAGCACTTCGGCCTCGTGGATCCGCGAGGCGTCGTATTCGATCACCAGATCGTCGCCCTCAAAGTCGACGCCGCGAATTCCGTAGGTCGTGGAAAGATCGGCGCTGCGCTCAATTTCCTCGCTGGTGAGGGCGCGGGACGTCCGATACCGGGTCTTCAGAAACGTCATGGTGAGGACTGCCTCCCGATCCAGCAGAATAACATAACGGAACGCTGCCGAGGCCAATCCTCCGCTTTCCGACCTCTGCTTGCGGGCGTCCTCCGATCTGATCATCATAATTTCATGGACCCCGACGAGCCTCTGCGCATTCCCATCACCGACACGTTCGATCTGCACACCATCCATCCGCGCGAGGTCGCCGCCGTCGTGGAAGCGTATCTTGAAGAGGCTGCCTCCGTGGGACTGAAGACGGTGCGGATCATCCATGGCCGTGGCATCGGCGTGCAGCGGAAGATCGTGCGTGCTCTGCTGGCCCGCTCGCAGCGGGTGCGGTCCTATCATGACGCGCCTCCGGAGGCCGGCGGATGGGGCGCTACCATAGCGATTCTGCGCTGAGCGGACGCGCAGCGGCGCGGCGGAGCGTCGAGGCGCCTCCCACGGTGGAAACGCCGCCTATGAAATCCTGTATCTGTGGAAAACGTGTCACCAAACGGTGACGTGGTAAAGCGTCTCCTCAAGGTGACACTATTCTCTACCGGAAATGGTATCTCACTCGATTTGCAGGGTGTGGTGCTTGCATTCGAAGCAACTCGGGCAGGCCGGCCTGCTTGCAGCGTGGAAGCGCTGGGCATCCCTGACCGCCACCTGGCGGCCAGCCGGTCGTAAGGGTGTAGCAGCAGGAGCTGCCGCGCTCCCAAGCCGAAATGGCGATAGCACGGGTCCAACGCCAAATTTGACCCGCTTGTCATGACGCCATAAAATCGGTCTGAGACATATCCTTTATGGCTAAAAAGCCATCGTCACGGCCCAACGCATCTGAGCGTTCCGCTCCTCTGCCTGCGTGGGCGCGCAGCCGGCAGATCTTCGGCCAGTTCGTCTTCGCCGTGCTGCTGCTGCTGGCAGCGGGCGGCGGTGTGCTGGCGGGTCTGCTCTTTGTATACTCCACGAACCTCCCCAAGGTCGCCGAGCTCGAGAACTACCGGCCCGACGTGATGACCCAGCTCTATGCCGACGATGGCACGCCCTTTGCGAGCTTCGCGCTCGAGCATCGCGTGATCGTCAGCTACGACCAGATCCCGCCGGTGATGCGGAACGCGGTGCTCTCGATCGAGGACCGCCATTTCGAAAGCCACTTCGGCGTGGACATCATCCGCATCGTGCGCGCGGCCGTCACCGACCTGATGGAGTGGCGCGAGGCCCAGGGCGCCAGCACGCTCACGCAGCAGCTCAGCCGCCGCCTCTTCCTGAGCCCCGAGAAGAACTGGCGGCGCAAGGTGGAGGAGGCTCTGCTCGCGATCCAGATCGAGCGGCATTTCACCAAGCCGCAGATCTTCACCATGTACGCCAACCAGATGGAGCTGGGCTACGGCAACTTCGGCTTCGAAGCGGCTTCGGAATTCTTCTACGGCAAGCACCTGACGCAGCTGACCCTGCCCGAGGCCGCCATGCTGGCCGGGTTGCCGCAGAATCCCAACATCTACTCGCCCATCCGGCATCCGGAGCGCTGCCTGGAGCGGCGCAATCGCGTGCTCGAGGCCATGCTCGACAACGGCAAGATCAGCCGCGCGCGATATCGCGCGGCGCGGGCGGCTCCGCTCGGGCTGAACATCACTCATTGGAACAACAATCTGGCGCCCTACTTTGTGGAGGACGTGCGCGAGTCTCTGGAGAAGAAGTACGGCGAGGAGATGGTCGAAGAGAAGGGGCTGCGGGTCTACACCACGGTGGACCTGAGGATGCAGCGTCAGGCCGAGAAGGCCTTGCGGGAGGGCCTGCGGAATGACGACAAACGGCGCGGCTGGCGCGGGCCGGAGAAGAACATCCTGAAGACGCCGGCGGCCGGAGCCGACGGACGGCCGGTCACGCTCGAATCGTACGTGGACGAAGACTGGCGCCGGGAGCCGCAGCCGGAGACGCTCGAGCACGGCCTGGTGATGTCGGTCACCTCCCAAGGGGCTGCGGTGCGCTTCGGCGATTACCTGGCGCACCTCACGCCCGCCGACTTCGCCTGGACGCGCGCGCTCGACGCGCACGAGGTCTTCCTGTCCGGCGACGTGGACACCTTTCTGATCAAGTCCGTCAGGGGCCGCAGCGTGCAAGCGACGCTCGACCAGGTTCCGGACGTGCAGGGCGCCATGCTGGTGATCGACAATCAGACGGGCGCCATTCGCGCCATGGTGGGCGGCTACGACTTCAACACCAGCAAGTTCAATCGCGCGGTGCAGGCGGAGCGCCAGGTCGGGTCGTCGTTCAAGGTCTACGTCTACTCGCAGGCTTTCCTGGACGGGCTCAAGCCCTTCGATACCATCTCCGACACTCCGATCAGCTATCCTTCCTCCTCGGGAATCTGGGCGCCGCACAACTACGACAACAAGTACGAGGGCAGCATCAACCTGATCCGGGCGCTGGCGGAGTCGCGCAACGTTCCGGCGGTCCGGCTGCTGGCGCACGTCGGCATCGACCAGGTCATCAAGCTGTGCCGGCGCTTCGGGATCACCTCACGGCTGGTGCCCAATCTGCCGCTGGCGCTCGGCGCCTCGGACCTGACGCTGCTCGAGCACACCTCGGCCTTCACCACCTTTCCCGACGACGGTCTGCACATCGCGCCGCGCACCGTGGAGCGCGTGACCGATTACGACGGCCGCGTGATCGACGAGTTCCGGCCGGAGGTCACCGACGTGCTGCCCGCGCCCATCGCGCGCCTGATGGTCTCCATGCTGCGCGAGCCCATCGCGTATCCGACGGGCACGGCGGTGCGCGCCCGGCCGCTGGCCGCCAAATACGACATCGCCGGCAAGACGGGCACCACCAACGATTTCACCGACGCCTGGTTCCTCGGCTTTTCGCCCACGATTACCACCGGGGTCTGGGTGGGATTCGACGATCACCGCACGCTCGGCGACAAGGAGGAAGGGTCGCACGTGGCGCTGCCCATCTGGATCGAGTTCATGAGCGAAGTGCTTCCAGACCAGCCGCCCGCCAAGTTCACGGACTCGCCGGTCCTGACCAGCCCCCAGGTGGTGGACCAGATCCTGGCCAGCACCGGGACCGAGTCGGTACTGGCGGAGCGCAACGCGCCGGCGAATCCGGTCACCGCGTCGGCAGCTCCGCCCGCCAAGACAGCCACCCCGACAGCGCCCGCCAGCGCCGACACCAGCAAGCCGCAGCCCGCACCGGGCGTGAATCCGCAGCCCTAGCCGCCGTGAAAGTAACTAAGCTAGTAGTGTAGCTTATCACAATGATCGGTGGTGACGGCACCGTGGAAAAGCGGCGAGCGCCAAGGGGCGAGTGGCCGTGAGTGGCAAGCCAGAACACCCTGGCGAGCGGGGCGGAGTTCAGGCGGTCCCGGGAGGCGTTTTAAGGTGATTTTTTGGGTTCGCTTTTGGGGGTTTCAGGACTCCCTTTGTTGATCCCAAAGGACTTGTTGGCTTCGCTTTGCAAGATTTTAGGATCTTTTTTCCTCCGTTTTTCGCCGGATTCGGCGTCAGTGCCGGAGGTCCGCCGCGGGCGCTCTCGTTCCACACCCTCGGCGTTCTCGTAATCAGCCTCGTCCTCGTTCCGGTTGAGCCCGAGGACGCGCAGCAACGAGATGATCACGCGTTGCTTGCGATCGATCGCCTGGCGCAGGCGTTCGCCCTGCAGGGTCATGGCGCGGTCATCGGCGGTCTGTCTCAGGCGCGCGACGCAAGCGGCCTCCGGCAGGGTGGCGTGATCCACGTACAGTCCGTAGGCGGCGACGGCGTCCTGCAGTTCGAGCGTCACCAGGCGGCGCAACTGTTCGAATTCGTAATCGCTCAGCGGCTTCCGTTTCTCACTCATCAGGCGCCGGCCCTGGATGCAGATAATCAGCGCCCGGTCCGAGGCCGGAACCATGTCCCTGCCGTAGATTGTCCGCAACTCCGGGCCGATATCAAATTCGTGGCGGTCGAGCGCGTTCCCCAGCATGGTCAGGCACTCCACCAGCTTTTTGGCCCTGGGCGGCGACTCCGGCAGGCCTCGAAGGCCCTTCTCAACCATCTCCTGGTTGGTGCCGGGCAGGTCGCGCATCAGGTCGTGCAGGCGCTGCCGCCGCTCGATTTGGCCCTGACGCCAGCGCTCCTGGAGTTCGGCGTCGCGGATGCGTTCCCAGGATTCCAGCTCCAGCCGCAGGCGGGCGAGATCGTGAAGATGCATCGCCAGCATGGGTGGCACCGGCCGCCCCGGACGCTCGTAAGGCCGGACAAGTTCCTGATAGATGCGCTCGGCGCCGCCGAGGTCAAGGCGCAGCGTGCGCGACTGCACCGCGCCGTACAGACGTCCGGAGTAGCTCTTGAGGCCGTTCATCCTCGAGCGGCGCTTGCCCTGCCCGGTGCGCGGTCCGGTGGATTTCAGGGCGTTGGCACGATTCGCCGCCATCTTCGCCGCCGACTTCGACACGGGTGGAGCGTCCGGTCCGGCATCTGGTCCGGCATCCAACCCAATATCGGCCGCCGCCTCTTCGGCCGACAATTCAGGTCCGGCGGGGAAGATCTCAGGAAAA
Source organism: Terriglobia bacterium (assembly GCA_035946575.1). GTDB lineage: Bacteria > Acidobacteriota > Terriglobia > UBA7540 > UBA7540 > Gp13-AA77. The sequence continues at coordinate 9,236 of DASYZG010000078.1, forward strand.
TCGTCCGGCTGCGCCGCCCGCAATGCGCCCAGAGTCTCGATCAGGGCCCATTCGCTCGATTGATACGCCAGGGAACGGAGCGACACCACGCCACCGGTCTCCTGACCGGCTTCCTCGGCTGTCATGGTCGCCTCGTTCGCCGTGGGGGCCGGCCCAGGCGTGCGGCCGGATCGGCCGCCGGGGGTACCGCTGGAGCCCAATTGCCGGGCGTTTTCGGGCTCCTGAGGAGCCTGGTCGCCCGCACTATCCACCGTCAGTGGGTTATCATCAGTAATATCAGTTGCTTGCATGTTCCTGTCCTCCATCTTGGGGCGCCCGGCAGAGTCGCAGCGGAGCGAAACCGGGCCCAAAACGACCGTATCAGACGGATTTGGGAAAAGGGAGAAAAGTGAGAAAAGTGGGACAGAAATATTTGCGCTTTGTTTTCAGTGGGTTATCCTGTGGAAAACTCGATCGGGCCTGAAATCGACCACCCCCAGCCCCTCCTGCTCCCAGGAGGGGAGTCTTTTTTCCCTTGATCCCTAACGTCGCCATAACCGCACCGTTCTCTACTCACGGTGGCGGCATAAAGCCGCCGCTACCAGCACGCCAATCGTCCAATCAGTTTAGCGGACAGTACAGCGAGGATTAAAGTTCCCCTCCCCATTTGAGGAGGGGTGGCCGGAGGCCGGGGTGGTTCGGCCCGGGGGGCCGGGCAGGCGATCGTATCGACCGCCCCCAGCCCTTCCTGATCCCGGGAGGAGAGGTTTTTTATCCCTGGCCATTCCAGGAGGGGGCCTTGATCGCCTCTTCGCGAGGCTAGTGAGCTGCCCAGCGTTTTGGGGTGGACATCGTAGCGGCGACTTTACGTCGCCATAACCGCGCCGTTCTCAACTCGCGGTGGCGGCATGAAGCCGCCGCTACCAGGGCGCCAGTCGTCCATCTGTTTGGCGGACAGTAAAAGTCCCCTCCTCATTGAGGAGGGGTGGCCGGAGGCCGGGGCGGTTCGGCCCGGGGGCCAGGCTGGTTATCGAATCGACCACCCCCAGCCCCTCCTGGTCCCAGGAGGGGAGCTTTTTTGATCCCTGGCCATTCCAGGGCGCCTTGATCGCCTTTTCGCGAGGCTGGTGAGCTGCCCAGCGGACGTCGTAGCGGCGACTTTTACGTCGCCATAACCGCGCCGTTCTCAACTCGCGGTGGCGGCATAAAGCCGCCGCTACCAGCGCGCCAATGGTCCCTCTGCTTAGCGGACAGTACAACGAGGAGTGGAGTGCCCGTCGTCGCTGAGGCGCCCCAGCCTAGAATCCAGGCAGCGTCCCGGTGCCCTCCTGCTGCACCGATTGCAAGGCATTGGGATTGAGACCCAGCACCTTAAGGATGGTCGGAGCTACCTCCATCGTCTGGACCGGGGTGGTGAAGGTGGTCGCCGTGAGGCCGGGATTTGCGAGCAGCATCATCACGTTGGTATCGTCGTGCGCGAAGCCGCCGTGCTCGGCCTGCTTCTTGCCGCTGCCCGAGTAGGTGACGCCGATGTCCGGGGTGATGACCAGATCCGGCGTGCGCGGGTCTTCACCCTGGCCCGTTCCGGGCTGGTTATAGAGTTGGGTGATGCCGGGTCCCCAGAAGATCTCGCCGATGCCGGCGATATTGCCGGCCGAGGGCGATTGCGACTCGAGCATCCCCGCCACCTCGGCTGCGGTGCAACTGTTGTTAAGCCAGAGCAGGGAGATATCATCTTCGGTGGGCCCGATACCGCTTCCCAGCGGCGACTCCGACAAGGGCAGGCAGCCGGCGTTGGCCGCGATGGTCGCCGGAGATGTGGTTATGGGATCGTTGGGGACGGTCGAGATGCCCAGGTAGCGCGCGGAATCGATGGGACTCTGGCCGTGCTTCGCACTGATGATGATCAGGGTGGAGTTGTACAGGCCGTCGGCCTTGAGGGTGCTGATCATCTGACCGATCGAGTAATCCACGAACTTGATTTCACTGAGCAGGGCCCCGCTGGGCGTGCCCTGGCCGTCGAGATAACCGCCCGTCACCGCCGGCGTGAGAGTCTTCTCAATCAGCTTTTCGCCGACGCTTACGGCCTGGAAATTCATCCCGAACACCTCGGGGACCGGGGCCGGGCCGGAGCCGTTGTGTTTCTCCCCGTTGATTTCATTGAGGATGGCGTTGACTTTCAGCGTATCGTAGCACTTAATGTTCTGGAAGCTGTCGGTCCAGGCATTCGACGACGACACTGCGGTCTGGTCAGGCAAAGGATTGCAGCCGACGCCGTTGGCGGTCACGCCGGGCAGCGACACGGGAATCGAGTTGATCTCCGGCGAGTAGTAGTCGTCCACGTTGGTGCCGTTGCCGGGACCGTTGACCGACGAGTACGAGGGATGCTTGTCGGACCAGGCGGTATAGCCGCCGGCGGCGTGCACCACGCCAAAAATCGTGTTCGTGCGCACAAAGTTCCAGGGATAGACCGGGGCACAACCTTTGGCCGGATCGCGCTCCAGTCGTTTGGGCTCGATCGACGCCATGCCGCCTTCGGTCAGGCCGGCGTTGGGCGCGCCGCCATTCAGCTTCGTCTGGTCGATGTCGATTCCCTCGTCAAACTCCGTCGTGGTTCCCAGGGGAGCGGCGTAGGGCGTGCAAGCGCTGGGATTGCCCGCGACCCCGTTGCCGGTGTTCTCGGCCGGCGGATCGAGCGACCGGTCGTAGGCCACATCGTAAAACGCTCCGGCGCTCCGCGGCGAACCGCCGCTCACCAGGGCGGTCAAGCCGGGGAATGAGTCGGAGGGCATGGAGGTCGAGGCATAAAGATAGTTGAAGCCGGTGGCCTTGAGACCGGCGAGGTTGGGACAGTACGGCTGGTCCCCGTTGACTCCACGGATGCCCTGGGCGCAGTTGATGAAGTCGAGCGCGTGCATGCCGTCAATACTGATCAGGAGAACGTGGCTGACGGTCAGGGCAGGCTTGCCCGAAGCCTTGGCGGTACCTGGTGAGAGAAGACCGGCAGAATAAGTGCCATGCGCCACGAATATGCAGGCGGCGGCCAGCAAAGCCGAGGCGAGTTTGGTGCGTCCTTGACTCATGCAATTCCTCCTTTGAGGCTGAAGTCGAATTCACTCTCAAAGGGATAACAGCCGAATGTGAAAGCATCGTTGAGTTGATGTGAAGAAGGGGTAAAACTCATGTTACATAAGCTGCCTCGGAAGGCCGTTCCCAGCTCCTCGACCCCGCCCGGCTCCATTCGGAGAGTTACCTGGGCCCGAATCTCCGGGACGCCGGCCGTGATGTTCGCACTGGCCCTGACGGCAGGCGTGTGCGCACAGAATGGCAGCGCCGCTGGCAGCGTGGTGGCGCCCGCGGACGCCGAAGCCCGGATTCGGACCGTGCTCGACGAGCAGGTCGCGGCCTGGAATCGCGGCAACGTGGCCGCGTTCATGCAAGGCTACTGGAACTCGCCCGACACCGAATTTGTGGGGTCGAATGGGATCGTGCGCGGCTGGCAACCGGTCCTCAATCGCTACCGGAAAGTGTATCCGAGTCGCGCCGCCATGGGGCACCTTGAGTTCTCCGGGCTCGAAATTCAAATGCTCTGTCCTGAGGCGGCTCTGGTGGTCGGGCACTTTCACCTGCAGCGGCGGGGTGATGCGCCCGCCGGGGTGTTCACCCTGGTGTTCCGGAAGTTTCCCGAGGGCTGGCGCATCGTCAACGACCACACCTCGGCGGCTGCGCCTCAGTAGGGATTAGGGGCTGGGGGCTGGGGGCTGGGGGTTGGGGGTTGGGGTTGCGCGGTTCCGCCAAAGGTGGGGCGGGCGGTTCGCGAACCGCCCCTACACCGGGCCGCTATTCGGCGTCCACGACGCAACGGAATCCGACAGCGCCGGAGCGATCGAGGCTGGGGGCCATCAAGAGATATTTGCCGTGCTCGTCCAGCCGGTAAGCTTGCGGGAAGTACCAGATTGAGCCCTGCGGCTGATAGTAACTGCCGCCGCGGAGGATCGCGGTCCGCGTGTGCTCGTCGGCATATTCATCCGTCCATTGCCAGACCGCGCCCACGAGATCCATTACACCGAACGGGCTCGCGCCCCGGGGATGATTTCCCACTTCGGGCGGCGCACCCATATGCTGGCCCATTTCGGGCTTCGGGACCGCACTCGCGTCCCAGCGCGGACCCCAGGGATACGTGCGGCCGTCGGTGCCCTGGGCCGCATATTGCCATTCCCACTCGTGCGGCAGGCGCTTGCCCGCCCACTTCGCGTAGGCACGGGCATCTTCGAGCGAGACCCAGGTGACGGGCTGGTTCCGGGCGCCTTCCGGGAAGCCGCCGTCGCGCCACGTTTTCAGGAAATTGTGATTGTCAGCGGGACGGTAATGCGTGGCGTCGAGGAACCGTTTGAATTCGGCGTTCGTCACCGGCTCGCGATCGATCCAGAACGACTTGATGTGCAGGCGGTGCTGATGACTTCGCCGCGGCGCATCCTCCCAGGGCATCTGCACGTCCACGCCGGCGTCATTGCCGCCTTCGACTTCGATGCCCGAGACCTCGAAGTTGAAATCGCCCTCCGGGATTCGCACCATGCCTTCGGGCGTCCCCGGCGGCGGCTGCGTGGGCTCGATCCCGGTAATGTGCTGCGCAAGGGGACGCCAGTCGCGCGCAAAGCTGCTGAGGGGACGCGCCGCCAGCCGGTGCATTTCTGCGAGCAGCGACTCCTCGGCCGGTGTGAGTTCTCCCGTCGCATAGATCGCGCCGTAGCCCCGCGCTTCCATGTCAAAGCTGAGGACAAGATCCGCGCCTTCGATCTTCGGCTGAAGCTCGACGCCATGCCAGACGTCGTAGTAGCGCCGGCCGGGCACATTCGGAATCCGAATCTGCTCGCCGGCCACGTCGAATTCGTTGCGATTCACGAAGGTCCAAAGCACGGCGCCGCCCGCTTCGGGCTTGCCGGCCTCCGGGAACCTGCTCGAGAAGACGCCGTATTGCAGCACGGGTGTGTGCGGCTCCCAGGCGGGGCTGATCAGCAGCGGGGCGAATCCGCGCTCGATGGCGGCGATGCGGCGCAGCGCTTCCCCGTCACGTTCCTCGATCGGATTCCAGACGCCGAAGATGTTTTCCCAGCTCTCTACGCCAACCCCGTTGAAGAACGCAGCCTGCAGGACGTCGGTCTTGTCGCGCGACCAGCGATCGCAGACGTTCACCATGTGCCGCGGCTCGAGCCACTTGTTCTTGCTGATCATGGGCTCAAACGGATATTTCCAGTACCCCCAGGTGAGATTGTTCCAGGCGATGGCGAGGTCGAGGTCGCCGCTGGCGCCGTTCTCGGGCTCGAAAGCGATGGGATGCCCCGTGCGATCCGAGGCGGTACGAAAGACGGGGGGCACCGCACCCATAGTGTCGGCATTCACGCCGTCGGCCCCGACCCCGGCCATCAGGCGGGCAAGCGCTTCCCAGTCCGGCACGGGCTCAGGACTGGTGCCGCGGTCCCACGGATTGTACGGAAACAGCACGCGCACTCCCCGGCGGTGGAAATCCTCCACCATCGCCTTGAGGCCGTCGATTCCGCCGGGCAGATCGCGAACCATCTGGAACTGGTTGCGATCGTCAACTCCGAGGTTGGGATAAGTGGGCCAGAGCAGCACCGAATCGATACCGCCATAGCGGGCCTTCAAGTCGGCAAGAAACCGATCGACCGTGTAGCCGCCGGCCGCCGGGTCATAGAAGTAGCGGTCGTGAATCATCATCTGCGGCTGGACGAAGCTCGACTGCGTCCAGCGGAGTTCCGGCCGGTCATATTGCGAGCCGTCGTAGCCCATGCGCACCAGGTGCTCGCGCCGCCAAGTGCGGATGTAGTGGAGCCAATCGCGAAACGAGGCCTCCGTAACCGGCCGCTGGCCGCCTTTGGCGCAGCACTCGCCGTCCGTAGCGGTTTCGTTCATGGGCCCGGGGATCTGCTCGTTCTCGGGCGGATATACGTTATGGGGATAGGTGAAGTCCTGGGCGGCAAGCGGAAGGGCAGTACCGAGGAGGAGGAACACCACCGCCGCGACGCGGCCGGGTCTCACCACCGGAACACCTTGGTGGGAGCGTTCTGGGTAGCGAGATGCAGTTCGGGAGCGCAGGCGCTGCGGCGCCGGGAGAGAGCCTCGAGGGCGGTCAGGCGCACGATTTCGGGATGATTATTGATCTCGCTCAAATGCGCGAGCACCAGCACCTGGGCGCATCCGTCGTAATCGGAGGTGAGGAACTCGGCGGTGGCGTTGTTCGACAGATGCCCGTGACGGCTCATCACCCGCTGCTTGACAAACCACGGGTAGGGGCCAACGCGGAGCATCTCGACGTCGTGATTGGATTCGAAGACCAGCATATGACAGCCGCGCAGGTGCTGCTTCACATGCTCGGGGACGCAGCCGAGGTCGGTGACGACGGCGATCTTCAGACCCTCGGCCGCGAAGGTGAATCCCACGGGATCGGCGGCGTCGTGGGGTATGGAGAAGGGCGTAACTTCGATATCGCCGATGGTCAACTTCCCGCCGGCGGTGAACATTTCGAAGGCGGTGATCTTCTTTCCCCAGTCGATGGCGTCGCGCGTCGCCGCGTTGATGTAGATCGGCCGGCCGAGGTCGCGGGCCATCCGCTTCAGGCCGCCGACGTGATCGATGTGCTCGTGGGAAATGATAAAAGCATCGCAGCTCTCGAAGCGCTCGCCGACAGCCTCAAGCCGCGCACAGGTCTCCTTCTTGCTCAACCCGGCGTCAACCAGCAGGCACGTGCGCTCGGTAGCGATCCAGGTGGAGTTGCCGTGACTACCACTCGCCAGTACGCAAACGCGCAGGCTCAATGGTTCTATCCTTTGAATCGTGGGTCAAATGACACCGGGGAGCGGCCCCTGCGTCAAGCTGAGCCGGTCGATCCGGCAGAAGTGCATTATAAAGCAGAAGCGCATACGGCGGGAGAGTTCGTGGCGTGGGGATTCCTCGCAGCGCCCGCGTTCAGGCGGGGCACATGCGGGGTGGAAGGGCGGCGCCGCAGGAGTTCCGTCAGCAGGCGAGATCGTTGCGCGTGATCCGGGCGCCCTGCAGCGGACCGAGGACCGTCAGAGCCAGGCGCTTGCGGTCGAGCAGCTCGCGCGCCACGGCCAGCACGTCATCGGAACTGACCGCCTCCAGTTCGCGCGCGATCTCGTCCATGGTGATGTGCCGTCCGAAGTACATCTCGTGCCGGGCCAGATTGGACATGCGGCTCATGGTGGATTCGAGCCCGAGCAGAGTGCTGCCCTTCAGGAAGTCCTTGGTGCGGCGCAATTCTTCGTCGCCCATGAGTTCCGATTTCAAACGCGCGAACTCTTCGATGATCAACTGGACCACCGTGCGGGCGTTGGCGCCCGAAGTTCCGGCGTAGACGTTCAGGCAGCCGGTGTCCGTGTAGGAGCTCAAGCCGGAGAAAACGGCGTAGGCGAGGCCGCGCTTCTCGCGGACATTCTGGAAGAGCCGCGAGCTCATGCCACCGCCCAGGGCGGTGTTGAGCACGTAGCAGGCGAATCGGCGCGGATGAGTCAGGGGGAAAGCGGGCGCGCCCAGGCAGATGTGGACCTGCTCCAGATTCTTCTTGTGGCGCAGGCGGATGTCCGGAGAGGCCACGGGCACGCGCTCGTGAACGGCGGGGTCGCCGGCGGGCACCTTGCCCATTTCCTGCCGGACGAGGTCCAGCACCTGATTATGCCGGAGGTTCCCGGCCGCCGAGATCAGCATGTTGCAGGGCGTGTAGTGACGGCGGAAGTAGCGGAACAGCCGCTTGCGATTGAAGGTGCGCACGGTCTGGCGCGTTCCGAGGATCGGCCGGCCGAGCGGGTGGTTGCGCCAGTAACTCTGGGTGAAGATCTCGTGCACTAGGTCATCCGGCGTGTCTTCCACCATCTTGATCTCTTCCTGGATCACCTGCGATTCCTTGGCCACATGCTCGTCGCGCAGCAGAGGGTCTTTGACAAGATCGGCCAGCACCTCGAAGGCGCGCGGCACGTGCTCGTCGAGAACTTTGATGGAGAAGCTGGTGCATTCCTTGGCGGTGAAGGCGTCAAGATGGCCGCCGATCGAGTCCGCCGAGCGCGCGATTTCCTCCGCCGTGCGCTTGTGCGTGCCCTTGAACACCATGTGCTCGAGGAAATGGGTGATGCCGTTCTCCTCGGCGCGCTCGGCGCGCGACCCGGTCCGCAGCCAGATACCGACCGAAACCGAGCGCACCACCGGCATCTCTTCGGTAACGATCGTGAGTCCGTTATCCAGCAGGGTCTTACGTACCGGTCCCTGCGCGTGAATGGCTTGATCCAAGGCTTTCTCCTGTTCCCATCCTAAGCGTAAAACGATTCCAGGCGCCAGCAGGTTGGTTGGATGCTGTGAATCGGGAGCAGGCGCAAGGATTTCGGCGTGGGATAAGCCACATCGTGTCAACAACTTAAACGCCAGCGCTATGACGATCGGTGCTGGATGCGCGCCGTTTCTTGGGCGGCGGCCCGATCTCGCAGTCGGGGAGAGTACTGGCCGGTAAGGGCCCGCCAGCGCACTTCCGCCACTTCGCGAAAGCTACGGAGGGCATCGCGCAGCACGCTGAACCTGGTGGCGGGGTCGTTATCCCAGCGGACCGGGATCTCCACAATCCGCCCGCCCCAGCGCTCCACCAGGAAAAGAAGCTCCGGGTCGAAACCGAAGCGCTCGGCTTTCAGGTGCTCGAAGGCGCGACGGGTAGCCTCGCGCCGGAAGAGTTTCAAACCACATTGTGTATCGCGCAGCTTGAGCCCGGTGAACAATCGCACGGCCAGGTTGAAGCAGATGCCGCCCCACTCGCGAAACAGAGGCTGATGTACGCCGATCAGTTCGCGCTGCAGCGCCCGCGAACCGATGGCAGCGTCGGCGCCGGTGGACTCGAGCGCGGCGATCAGCATGCCTGTCTGGTCGATGGGCGCCGAGAGATCAGCGTCGGTAAACAACACGTATTCGCCACGCGCTTCCAGCACGCCGCGCCGCACGCTGTATCCCTTGCCGCGATTGCGATCGTTCCGGATGAGCCGGAAGGACGGCCAGTGCTGAACGACGGACGCCACTATATCCGCGGTGCCGTCGCTTGACCCGTCGTCGACCACGGTTACTTCAGCGGAGTAACTCTTGGAGGCCAGGTACCAGTGGATAGCGGCAAGCGATCGTCCAATGCGCTGTGCCTCGTTATAGGCCGGGACTACGATACTGAGAAATGGCGCCGATGTCTCCGCAGAGCCGGACCGTAAATCTTGATTCTGTGTCATCGCTTCTATTAACCCTGAGCGAGGCAAAATTATGGGAGCGGAATGTTATGTGTTTTCTCGCGCAGCAGGTTGCATTGCCGAGCAGCCTGCTGTTTCCGAAAAGACACAGGGCTGACTCCCGGAGCCTTCGATCGTCCACGGCGAACGACTAGCCGCTCAGCTTGATTCCAAAGCAGATAGCGCGTTCGGCCTGGAGGCGCTTCTGAAGCTCTTAACATTCAAAACAGGCAGAAGGCCGCATTCACATTAGCAACCGAGGTTCCACTGTTAGCCAAAGAACCGCGGCCAGCGCGCCTGGGGCCAGCCTTGCTTGCCGACCAGCGGCACGAACTGGACAGCTTCGAGAGTCTTGTCGCTGAAGTCCTCGCCTCGCCGCACAAAAAGGTGGAGTTGCTGCATCTCGCGGCCGCCGATGGGAATCACGAGGCGCCCTCCGCCGGCAAGCTGGTCGATAAGAGCCTGAGGAACACGAGGCGAGCCCGCCGTCACCAGGATGGCCTCGTACGGCGCCGCCACGGCATAGCCTTCAGTGCCGTCGCCGGTAATCACTTCCACGCTTCCGTAGCCGAGGCGGGCCAGCTTCCGGCGCGCCTCTTCGGCCAGTGACGCATTGCGCTCGACGGTATAAACGCGCGCGTCCAGAGCCGCGAGCACGGCAGACTGGTAACCCAGACCCGTGCCGATCTCGAGCACGCGATCGCCGGGATTCACGGCCGCAGCCTCGGTCATCAAGGCGACGATGAACGGCTGCGAGATGGTCTCCCATTCCCCGATGGGCAGCGCGCGATCCTCGTAAGCCGCCGCCGCCTGGTCGATGGGGACAAACTCGTGGCGCGGCACGGTCGCCATGGCCTCGAGCACGCGCCGGTCGCGGATGCCGCGAGCGCGAAGCTGTCCTTCGACCATCGACTGGCGTTCGGATTCGCGAAGTGCTGTGGTATCTGCCAAGTTACCTCTGTGCGTAGGATAGCACCGAATCGAGGCCTGGCACGGGCTTGGGCCGCCCTCGGGGGCAACGGCCAATAGTCGATTCCTAGAGCGTCAGCCGCTGCTCGCCCGGATGCAGCGCGATCCGCCGCTCCTTCCAGATGAACCAGCCCGACAGTCCCGCCGGCAGCGCCACGTCGGCGGTCCAGTGATCGCCCTGGCGCTCGTAGGTCACCCGAATGGGACCTTGCGAGTGGGGGACGGCGGCGGTCAGGTGGTGAAGCTCGCCGAGATGCGGTGCGATTGTCACCCTGGCGAAACCGGGCGCGGCCGATTCGATGCCGGCCACCGTCGCGAGCAGATCGAAATCCGGATGCGCGCTCCAGGCGTGGCAATCCGAGCGCGTCTCGCCGGGCGTCTCGGCGAAAGTAGTCAGGCCCTCGTTGAGCATCTCTTTCCAGGGAGCGAGTTCCTCGATGTAGCGGCCGGCGAGCCCGGTCTTGTTCATGGCGCGGGCAAGATAGAAACGGAAATAGTAGGAAGCCTGAGTAAGGCTCTTGTCCTGGAGGACACGTTCGGTCACGCCGCGCTGCGCCGCGGCCGGAATCGCGTCTGACAGCACACCGAGGATATTGCCTTGCTGGCTGAAGTGGTTCTTCGCGGGCGTGTCGGCAAGCAGGCCGCGGCCGGCGTCCCAGCAGGTGCGGTAGACGGCGCTCGCGATCTTCGCGGCCAGGGCGCGCTCGCGCCGGGCCATATCCGAATCGCCGAAGGCCGCTTCGAGGTCGGCGGCCTGGCGAAGCGCCATCACAAACTCGAGGCTCAAATCCGACGACTGGCCATCGGCCTCCTGCGGCGCCACGCCATCGCGAAAATCGTCCGCCCAATCGACGAAAGGCCACCAGGGCAAGCGGTCCAGCAGTCCCGATGCGGTCAGATGCGACTGGTACCAGGCGAGCACTTCGCGCGCATTGGGCAGCCACGGCTTCAGGAAGTCCTGTTCGCCGCGATACCACCACAAGTCGTGCATCATGCCGATCCAGTAGAGCGAAAACGGCGGGATGTACTGCGGGAGGGCGGAGGGATAGCGGCTTTGCGTCAATCCTTCAGGCGTCTGCGAATCGCCCAGGAGATCGATGGCGTTCTTGTCCAAGCGATCGTCGCCGGCCACGTAGAGCGAGATCAGCGCCTGGATGCGCGTGTCGCCCACATACTGGAGCTGCTCGTAGTAGGGGCAATCCATGTAAGTTTCGTGGGCGCAGAGCCGCGCCGTGCGCCAGCCGACTTCCCAGATCTTCTGGAGCACGGGATCGTCGCTCCCGAACGTCGCCTCGGGCTTGAAGGGATAGGCGGTAAAGTAGCCCCGGAAGTCTTCGATGGTCAGCGGAGCATCGCCCGTGCGCACGTCGATCTGCACGTAGCGGTAGGCGCGCCACCAGAGGGACGAGAATGCGCGATGCGCGCCGCCGTCGGGCAGGAACTCGTCGTAAAGCCCGCGAATCTTCTTGCCTCCGGTCTTGTTCCTATTGCCCTTGTGCCCCTGCGAGTCAAACAGGGCTTCGGCATAGGTGATCCGGATTTGTGATCCGCGGCCGCCGCTCGTTATCAGCTCGGGATAGGTCGTAGTCTCGAAGCTCTGATCGAGAAGCAGGGACGCCTCGGTGTTCGCCGGCACCGTGACGGGTGCGTGCCCACCCGTGAATTCCAAAGAAACGTTCGCGCCTTCCGAACGCACCACGCGCGCCAGCCGCTGCAGGGTTTCCTCCTGCGCCGGCAGCGGATCGGCAACCAGCATCCAGCGCGAGCGGGTGTCCTGGATGGCTCGCGGGCTCGCGGTTCCGAGCGGCAAGGGCGGAATCCAGGCGCCGGCGTCGTAGTCCGCGTCCTGCCACCCCCACGGATACTGCGCCGCCGCAACGCGCTCGCCATGGCCCGCGGCGTAGTAGCCTCCGGCCTCTTTTTCGGAGAGAACGATGACGCTGCGTGAGTGGTCGAGCAGGGTCTTCCAGGATTGATCTGTGTTGACTACCGGATTGTCGCCCTCCAGGACGAATCCCGTTTGCGACGTGAGCTGCGCCATGGGCGCTTCGTCCGCGTAGTTCCAGATCACCGCCGCGAGCACGTTCTTGCCCGCGCGAAGCTGCGGCGCGAGATTGACGGTCTCGAAGCGCCAGTGATCCAGATCGCCTCGCGATGGCCCTCGCGAAACGCGGGCGCCGTTGACGAACAGCTCGTAGCGATTGTCGGCGCTGACGTGCACCAGAAACTGGCCGGGCGCCGAAGGGAGATCGAAGCTCTTCCGCAGATAGCAGACGCCGGCGTCGCGCGGCGGCGCCTTGGGGCAAGTGATCCACTCGGCTTTCCAGGGACGCGTCAAGAGCGGCGAACGAACCTGAGCCGCAGCCTGCTGCGGTTGTTGGAACGTAGTCTGGCCCAGGAAAAACACGAGCAGCAGCTTCGCGATTCTAAGGTTACCGTGGATCGAGGCTCGGGCAGCACGATGAATTGACATACAGGGCATTCTAAAATTAACCTGCCTGACCTTGCTGAAAAACTCAGCCGGCCCGTCAATCTGAATGCTGTAGCCTCCGCGGTTCCTCTCTGAACTCCTGGTTAGAAGGCCTCAACGCAGAGGCCACGGAGGGCCCACCCAGAACACGGAGGGTTTCGCGCTCCGTCTATCTTCACGGCCGCCACGAGCGCGAATTGAGGTTGCGTGAAACCATCAACTTGAGCGTTATTTTGTCGGACCCCGCCGTCAAGCCGTATCCGATTCCAGCTTCGACGTTGACGCCGAGGAAACGAGGGCTGGAGTGATCCACAACCGCCCAGATTTCGTGAAACTGCTGGTCGTAAGGGACGAAGTGACGCAGAGAGCCAAAGCCATCGTACTCTTCAGCGGCAACAGCCCACCTGTCATTTAGGTTATAGGCGACCCGCCCTCCGGGGTTGTACTGGAGGTTGCCGAGGCCCCCGGTGTAGTCCGTATCGACAATCGGGTTGTACATCAGGTCCCAGGCGTGCAAGTGCAGTCCGACAATGGGCCTGATTTCGGAGGTGATGGTTTTGTCCTCCCAGTAGCTGGCATTGACGCTGAACTCGAAGTTGACGCCATAGAAGAATTTGTGGTCGTGAGCGTGAGGCCGGACGAACAGCTCACGAATTTTGAAGCCGTTGATCGTGGTTCCGTGGTTCGTTGAGTAGAGTGAATACACAGGGAGATAAAGGCCCTGTTCCATCCAGGGTGTGACGCCATAGGCCCATTCGGCCGTTCCATTGAAGGAGCGATTGGCGACGATGCTGCCGGGGAAGACGGGGACGGTCCGCCCCTCGGGCGTGAAGTTGCTGTGAACCATCAGATTGAATATGCCGGGGGGCTCGACTTCGGCGTCGTAGACCTGGATCTCGTCGGTTTGCGCGAAGATCAGCGACGCCGGTGCGAGCAGACCGACGATGATCAGGACAATGATCCATACGATCGTTCGCATATTTGACTTTCGGGCTATGAGAGATGAAAGCCGGGCACGGAACCCGGGGGAAACGCGAGCCGGTATGCGCTCCATCGATTCTTTTTTCCGCGCCGCGCCAGCGGCAAACCGGCGTTCCCGCCTGCGGTGGAGGCGCGGGCCGGGTCTCAACCCGCTGTCCGTTACCAGGCGATCCGATCGGGGAAGAACTCGGCGACCAGATCCTCGTAGTAGGGCCTCAACTCGCGGACGTTCGGCCGCTCGGCGCCCTTGGAGTACAGGTCATAAGGGTTAAACTTCCGCACCCAGTCGAACATTTGTTCGTCGTGGCTGTTCATCAGATGACCGTAGGCTCCGTGCCTGTGGGCGGGGTAGAACGAGTGGTAGCGCAGGATATACTGCGCCGGCTCCGGCAGGTAATCGCGCGTGACGGTGTAGATGTACTCGTCGTGGCCCCAGGAGAGGTGCACCTTGTCGAGGCCGCAACGGGGCTCGTAGATTCCATGGACCGTCTGATACTGGGGCACCTGGCTGTCCGGGTTAGCGGCGAAGAACTCCGGAAAAACAATCTGGTCGGACCAGGCGCAGCCCACGGGAAAGGTGTCGCCCACCACGGCCCATTGCGGCTCGCCCCAGAGGCACAGGACCTTGCCGAGGTCGTGCACGAAACCCGCCAGCACGAACCAGCGCGCGTGCCCGTCGCGGCGAATCGCCTCGGAGGTCTGCAGCAGATGCTCGATCTGGGTGAGGTCGGTATCGGGATCGCTGTCGTCAACCAGGTTGTTCAGGAACTCCGCCATCTCCCAGATGCTCTTCTTCTCGTGCGTGAGGCCGCCGAATTCCTTTTTCCTGGCGAGCACAAAGTCGAGCGTCTGATGGGCGTGATTCTGACGATAGAATTCGGTGACCGTGGGATTGGCGTCCGCCTTATAGTTGCGAAACTCGCTCTGGGATTTGCCAGGATGGTAACGGGTGGCGACAAACTCGTCCCACTCTTCGATATTCTTCAAGGGCGCTGACTCGGTTTCCGGGGCCTGCATGATCGGTACCTCCGCACTCCCCACCGGTGCCGGTGGGGCGTTTCCCCCTGACCTCATTCTACCAAGACTCACGCCGGTCTTACGCCGGAGGCTTGGCGGTCTTGCGGGGCGGATTGAAGAATGGCAGTTCGACCACCTGTGCCGGCACGGTGTGGCGGACTGCCTCAATCGTCAACTCCATGGCGAGCCGCGAACCGTTGGCGGCGTGCTCGCGCGCGATGCTGCCAAGCGCGATCATCTTCTTGATCGTGGGCGACCACGTGGTCGAGGTTGCCTTGCCGACCTGCGACCGGCCGCTGTAGACGGGCACGGCCACGCGCGAGGCGGTGGAGGGCACCTGCGGGGCCAGCCCGGCGTCGAGGTACAACTTCTCGATGCGGTTCCAGTCGAGGTCGAGCCCGACGAGGCGCCGCGCGGGCCCGCCATGCTTTTGTTCGGCGTGGAGCGCCGCGCGGCCGACGAAGTTCTCCTTCTTGAGATCCACCAGGCGGCCGAGCCCGATCTCGAAGGGCGAATATTTCTGCGATTCAATCAAGGCTTTCTTGCTCGAGACGTAGTCCACGTCGGTCAGGATCAGGCCGGCCTCGATACGCGCCACGTCGAGCGCCAGCATGCCACAAGGACGCGCGTCGAACTCGCAACCCTGTTCGACGAGGGTGTCCCACACACGGACCGCGTCGCGCCAGGGAATCCAAACCTCATAACCGAGATCGCCGGTGTAGCCCGTCCGGGAGATGTCCACCGGAACGCCTGCGATCTCGCCGCGCGTCACGCGAAAGTATTTGAGCTTGTCGATGCCCGTCGAAGCTTCCGGGATCGCTGCCGCCTTGCGCAGCAGGCGCGCCGACGTCGGACCCTGGACGGCCAGCGCGGCCACCTGCTCTGAGATGTCTTCGATTTCGACGTCCATGCCCAGTGCATTCTGATGAAACCAGCGCAGATTAGGCTCGGCGGCCGTCCAGCGGTAGGTGTTCTCGGCGAGCCTCGTGAGGGTGCCGTCGTCAATCACCTTGCCGTGCTCGTCGCACCAGCAGCAGTAGATGACCTGGTCCACGGCCACCTTGCGGATGTCGCGGGCGATCACGCGATTCACCAGGCGCGTGGCATCGGGTCCGGTCAGGCGGTACTTGTAGAGCGGCGAGATGTCGATCAGCGCGGCGGCATTGCGGATGGCGTTATATTCGTGCTCGTGGTGAGTTTCGTAAACGCTGACCGTGTAGAAGCCCGACCACTCGCGATAGTTCAGGCTCTCGCAGGCGGCGAAGGTCCGTTCGTGAAACGCAGTCCCAACAGGCAAGGTCAGGCCTCCAGGCTGTAGCGGCGATGTTCTCGTCGCCGCGTTCGCAACATCGGCCGTCCGGCGGTGAGAACACCGCCGCTACAGCTCACTGAACCGTCAGCGTGATGCTGACCGGACTCGTTAACGTGCCCGATCCGGCAGGCGTGCTTCCCGTCACCAGCACCGTGTAAGTGCCGGCCGGCGTGGGCGTACTGCTGCTCGAAGACGATCCGCCGCCGCAGCCCGGCATCGACAGGGCCAAGAGCAGCGCACCGAGGGCCAGACCTGCCAACATAACTCCGGAGCGGCGCCTGCCGCGCGAAGCTGAGCGCGCGGCCGCGAGCGCACTCATGATCGCCAGGATCACCGTCAGCCAGAAAATCCCGGGCAGCGTCCGACCGGGCGGGCCGGGCCGCACCTGGGTCCCCGGCGCGCTGCCGGAGCCGGTGGTCGAAACTGCCAGCATCGAGGTGACGGCACTCGAGCCGTTGGGCGTGACGGAGCCCGGCGAGAAGCCGCACGCGGCACCGGCAGGGAGGCTGCCGCACGAAAGGGAGACGGCAGCACTGAATCCGCCGAGGGGCGTCACACTGATGGTGTAATTCGCGCTGCCACCCGGCGAGACGCTGCCCGTGGCCGGAGAAGCCGAAAGCGCGAAGGCCTGGGCTGTGCCACTCAGCGAAATCACCTGCGGCACCGGTGAGGCGTTGTCCGTCATCTCAATCAGTCCCGGAACGGGCGTGTTACTGCCGGCAAGGGGTGCAAACGTGATGTTAAAAGTGCAGCTTGCTCCCACGGCGAGAGTGGCGGGACTCACGGGGCAGTTGTTGGTCTCGGCAAAACTGCCTTGTACCGTGATGCCGGAGGCGGCAAACGTGAGAGCGGCGTCACCCGAGTTTGTCAGCGTCACGGTTTGCGCCGCGCTGGTGGTCGTGGCAAGCTGCGGGCCAAAGGTGAGGGACGGCGGCGACAAAGTGACGGCCGGTCCCATCCCCATGCCGCTGAGGGGCAGGTTCTGAGGGCTGTCGGAAGCGTTGTCCGTTATGGTCAGCGTGCTGGTGCGCGTTCCATAAAGGAACGGCATGAAGACCACGCTGATCGTGCAACTCCCAGCGGCCGCGACCGAGCTGCCGCAAGTATTCGTTTCGGTGAACTCCTTCGGGGCGTTGCCGCCGCCGATGGCGATGCCGCTGATGCCGAGCGCGGCGCTGCCGGTGTTGGTCAGCGTGATGCTTTGGGCTGCGCTTTTCTGTAACAAGGCCGTGCTGGAGAATGTGAGACTCGCGGGCGACAGCGTTACGGCGGGGCTTCCCTGCCCGAAAGCACCCGAGGCCGCCAGGAATCCCAGGGCCGCGAGAAAGCCGGTAGATCGCCCAAGCAGGTGATTGCAATATTTCAAAGTTCGCTCCTGTCGATGAATCGTCCAGCGATTATAGACTACGGCCTTGTCATCGCTCCAATGTAAGCGAGATGCGGCGGGCGTGCCAAGAGGCGAATAGGCGCCGGTACGGGCGTCATTTGGACCGCGGTCAGGACGGAGCTTCCTCTGTAGCCGGGTGTCGCGCCGCGGGACGCCGGGCCCCTTCCCCGCTGCCGTGCTGCCCGAGCATTCAGTCGGAGGCTGCCAAGGTGGAAGGATTTGGACCTTCTTGTTCATCACCGACGTCGGTTTTGACCTCTTCAAAACCGGATAACTCACTGTGTTTCAGCAACCTCTTGGTCTTACTAAGTTAACTAGTGTGTTTTCAAAAACTTAGTAGCTTTGGCCTTCTATGATAAACAGTACGTCTTTTATTTTCAATAACTTCTTGGCTTCGTTTTTCCACTCTTTGTCCCCAACCTTTTCGCCCCTTCTCCCACTCCGGAGGGTCCCCTTTGGGAGCCCACAAGGGCATTATGAATTCCATTTTTGGGACAATGGAGAAAAGTGAGAAGACTGGGAAAGTTCATTTTCGGCTTGTTTTCAGTGGGTTAGCTGGATTTTGGGCTAACTGCCTGAATCCCTGGCAGATCAGAGGCCGAATCTTGTCTCTCTGTGCTCTCTCGAGTTCCTCTGTGGACCGGTCTTAAAGGCTTTCAACAGGACAGTCGCCTTGATGAGGCCCAGCCAAGACTGGCTGTGTTAGGCGAAAAAGACAAAGACAAGGACTGCGAATACAGCACATAATTCTTGCTTGACGTGGCCTGACCTTCAGCGGCGTCAAACCGCTCTCGCCTTCGCAGGAGAGCCATCTGAATTGTCCCAGGTACTGACATGATCCCTCGATACACGCGGCCCGAGATGGGCCGCATCTGGACCGACGAGAACAAATTTCACTGCTGGCTTGCGGTGGAGGTCGCCACGGCCGAGATCGAAGCCGAAGCCGGCATGATCCCGAAGTCGGCAGCGCGCGCCATCCGGAGCAAGGGCAAGTTCTCGGTGGAGCGCATTCAGGAAATCGAGCGGCGCGTGAAGCACGACGTGATCGCCTTCACCACCAACGTGGCCGGGAACATCGGTCCTGCCGGACGCTACCTCCACTATGGGCTCACGTCGAACGACGTGGTCGATACGGCGCAGGCCCTGCAGGTGCGCGAGGCCTCGGAGCTGTTACGGGCGGGCCTGGATCATCTGGGCGAGGTGCTCCGGAAGAGGGCGCTCGAGTTCAAGCACACGCCCATGGTAGGCCGCACCCACGGCATTCACGCCGAGCCCATCACGTTCGGCTGGAAGATCGCCATCTGGTACGCCGAGAATCAGCGCAACCTGGAACGCTTTCGCCTGGCGGCCGAGCAGATGCGCGTGGGCAAGATCTCAGGCGCGGTTGGCACCTACGCGCACCTGAGCCCGCAGCTCGAAGCGCGCATCTGCGCGCGTCTGGGACTCGCGCCGGCGCCGATCGCCTCGCAGGTGATCCAGCGCGACCGGCACGCCTTCTATCTCGGGACGCTGGCGGTGATCGCAAGCACCCTGGATAAGATCGCGCTCGAGATTCGCGGTTTGCAGCGCACCGAGGTACGGGAAGCCGAGGAATACTTCAGCGCCGGGCAGAAGGGATCGTCCGCCATGCCGCACAAGCGCAATCCGGTGACGGCGGAACAGATCTGCGGTCTCGCGCGCGTGGTCCGGTCGAATGCCCAGGCGGCGCTCGAGAACGTCGCGCTCTGGCACGAACGGGATATCTCCCACTCGTCGGTGGAGCGGGTGATCCTGCCGGACTCCACGGTTCTCGTGGACTATCTGCTACACAAGACGGCGCGGCTGGTGGAGACGATGTTCGTTTATCCGGAGCGCATGCTGGAAAATCTCAATATGCTGCGGGGCCTGATCTTCTCCGGACAGCTTCTGCTCGACCTGGTTTGGAAGGGCGCGCTGCGCGAAGAGGCTTACGCCTGGGTGCAGCGGAATGCGATGAAGGTATGGCAGACGGGCGAAGATTTTCGCGCGCTGGTGGAACGCGATCCCGACATCGCGCGGCATCTCACGCCGCGTGAAATCGCCCGCGCGTTTTCACTTGAGCGCCAGCTACGGCATGTTGACACTGTGTTTCGGAGGGTGTTCGGGCGATCGTCGCGGAAAAAAGCTTCGGCCACAAAGTTCACGGAGAATTCACCGAGGTCACAGAGAGGGTGAATTGGGCAGCGCTTTTCTCGGAGTCCCCGCCGAAGCCTCCGCGTGCTCCGTACTACAAATCCCGAACTTCTGCGCGGCGCCTGAAGATTTTTGGGGCTCGCTCCTCGCCACTTTTGCCGATTGGGTTGCGGCGAGCCGCGCTCGGTTACAACTCTTCCAGACCAGCTGAGAAACACGGTTTGGTGAGGGTAGCGGCGAGTTTACCTCGCCATAACTCCAACACCCTCAACACGCGCCTGGCGGCCTAAAGCCGCCGCTACGCGTTTTTCAGCAGCCTGCCAGAACATCACTCCGCGCCAGGCAAGCGTCCGCGGCTGGCCAGCAGTTGCTTAGCGTGCGAGAAGAGCGCCGCAGCCTGCGGCAGGGAGTCAATCGCCTTCGCCACCAGCGGGTCGTTCTCTGCCTCCAGCTTCAGTTCCTGGTCCCGGCCGTAGACGATTCCCACAAGCTGGTCCTGGATTTGCGCATCAAGGAAGGAGGCGTTGGCGTCAAGCTGCGCGCGTGTGATGTTGAAGTGGTGGCTGCTCAAATACGCGCTGAACTCGTCGGCGATTTCCGGCGTGACCTGGAAATCGCGGGGAATCGTTTTGTGGACGGCGAGATAGTGCTGAGCAAAGTCGCCGACCGCATCGTGCTCCGCCAGTTCCTGGTCAACGGAGTCCAGCGCCGGGCGCGGCACGTCAACATCAGGCTGGATGCCGCCGCCGCCGAACACCTGGCGTCCGCCGTCAGTAAGCCGCGTCTGGCTATGAGGAGTGGCGGCGTCTTCCGGACGGTAAAAGTAGTCGTAAGGCGACACCTGCGCGTAGTCGCGCTGGATGAGGCGTCCGCTCGGGGTGTAGTAGTGAGCGGTCGTCAGGGCCAGGCCCGCGTGCTCACTCAGCAGGAAGACCGACTGCACCAAGCCCTTGCCAAAGCTCGGCTCGCCCAGGACCAGGGCCCGGTCATGGTCCTGGAGAGCGCCAGTGACGATCTCCGCGGCGCTGGCCGTATAGCGGTTCACAAGCACGACCATCGGATAATCGTCGCCCTGATTGCCCTGGCGGGCGTAGTAGCGCTGCTCGCGGGCAGCCCGGCCGTACTGGTAGACGATCAACTGGCCCTTGCGGAGGAAATGATCGCTCACCGCGACTGCCTGGTCCAGGATGCCGCCGGGGTTGTCCCGCAGGTCGAGAACCAGCCCTTTCAGGCCCGCCTTCTCGAGCGACTTGAGCGCTGTGGTCAGTTCGTCGTTGGTCGTCTCAAAGAAATTGTTGATATGGATGTAGCCGATCCCCGGCTTCAGCATGATGGCGCTGTCCACGGTGGGGTTCGTGATCTCATCCCGCGTGATGGGGAATTCCAGGAGATGGTTTTCGCCCTCGCGCTCGACGGAAACGCGCACCTCGGTTCCTTTGGGGCCGCGAATCATGTTGCTGACCGTGGTGCTATCGAGGCCTTCGGTGCTCTTGCCATTGACTTTGCGGATGATGTCTCCGGGGCGGATGCCGGCTTTGAAAGCGGGCGACCCGGGCACCACCGATGGGATGTGCGTGGACATCCTCCCGGAGCTGTCCAGCTGCGACAGGATTCCCATCCCTACGCCGTAATACTTGACGGCCTGCTGCTCCTGCTCCCGGGCGAAAGCGCGCGGGCTGAAAAAATCGGAGTGGGGGTCGAGAGGCCGCAGCATTCCGGGAATGGCACCCACTGGACTTGCGGGCACGTCGAGACCAAAGATCGCGAGGTTGGGATCCAAGGACGAGGCGTAATTGCTTTCAACGAGACTGTAGACGCGGGTGAAATCCGCCAGGTACGACTGCACGTCCGGGTCAGTGGCCCGGGTGGCGGCGGCTCCTGCGCGCGGCACTCGCGCCTCCGCTCCCAGAAGGCCGACTACGAGGCCAGCGGCAGCAAACCACAACCAGCGTGTGCTCCTCGTTTTCTTCATCGCAGACCCTCCTGGGTCATGGAGAGTTGACGTGCCAGGCCGCAGCCGGGTTGCCTTGCCGCTCCGCCGTTTCGAAGCGGCGCCGGCAAGGCATCACCGGGCCTGCCACCGCATGAAATTCGATGCTTTGGCGGACTCACCGGACTCTCTGCGGCGGCGTGAACTTGTCCGTCGGCTTCATTTCCGCCGGCGGCGGAGCTGGAGGGCCGGCGACCTTCATCGAGTGCAGCGTCGCGTCGCAGGCATCCATGTAGGTGTTTTCGTCCTCGATGCCCGGTGTGCAGTCGGCTTGAATAATATGATCCGGGGAAATAACGTGGGCCGTCATCAGCATGGCGACATCCTTAAACCGCCATATCAGCGCCGCGTTCCGGCCATTGATCTGGGTTTTCTCGAAGCTGTAGCGCGGAATGTTCTGATTGGCGCCGGCGGCCTGCCACTCGGCGAGCAGTTGCGCCGAAAAGTCGGCAGCCCCATCCGGATTGGGCTGGGAAATGATAGTCAGCGAAGGGCCGTTCCCAAACAATTTTGGACGATAAATGCGAATTCCGCCCGGCACGTTCTCCACCTTGCCATAGATTCCGGCGGCAACTTGCATGTCAATCCCCAACCCCTGGTTCTGGTAGGGCAGCAGCTTCTGCGCGGCCTCCGCGACCGCCGCCTCATGCATCGGAACCCACTTCACCAGCACGTATTCGCCCAGGAGCACGCCGGCGCCGATCACCACAATCACCAGCGCCACGATCGCCTGGGTTGGAAGCCGAAACTTCATCCTTCGTAATCCCCCTGTGCCTGGAACTCAAGGAACTCGCGAGCGGCCAGTTCTTGAGCTTACCTCGAAATGCCGAAAATTTCTCGTCACAGCCGATTTGACTGTCGGCGTCGAGTCGGGTGGGGAGTGTAGAGCCGGTAAAAGCTGCAATCTGTATAACCGCACCGCACCAGAAACTGGTTCCAACGAAAAGCAAGGCCCCGGCGTGAAGGCCGAGGCCGTTGCTCTTCGATCTGTTGCGTCACGCGATCGTCTCTTTGCAGCTACTGCACTGTTACGCTGATCGCGTTGGACGCAATTCCGTTCGTCACCGCGACCAACGTGTATGATCCGGAGGGCAGGGTGGGCAAATCGAACCTCGTGGTCCCCTGTGAGTTAGGAGCAATGGAGTGCGCGCTGTCGTCGTGGGTAAAGGCGTAGTACACGGTGCCATCCGTTGCGGTGAGGCGAACCAGCGGGTAGTTCGTCGCACCCTGGTAGTCATCTCCGTAGGCGTTGTTCTCCGACAGCCCATTGAGTTGCTTCCCGTACAGAACGTTGTTCTTCGAACCGCTCGTGAGCGTGGTCTTGGGAAGCCGGATCGACGGCGCCACGCCGCTTACAACGCCGGCAGCCGGGGTGTAGACTTCCACGGTTCCGCTGAAATCAGTGAACATGATCTGTCCCGACGGCAGCATCATCAGATGTCCCACGTACGAGGAATCGGATGGGCAAGCCGACGGATTGGCAACATTAGCCAGACTGTTGGTCGTAGGGTTGTACTCCACAAACTGGCAACCGCTCCCGAACAGCCCCGGGCTGAGCATCGCCAATACGTTCCCGTTCGGCTCCAGCGCCGCAGGGCCGTCGGCCTGGTCCAGGCCGTTGGTCGGCGTGGGACCGCTGGACCACGTGTTGCTGACGACGTCGTAGAGTGCGGTGGCAACGACATTGCCTCCGAACTGGATAACCTTTTTGTTGTACATCAATACCGCCGCACCCAACTCTTCGTCGAAAGAGTTATAGAGCTGGACGGGAGTCGCGGGCCCGCATGACCACACGCCCGTTAGCGGGCTGTACAGTTCCGTGGCTTTGGAGCTGCCGCAAGACCCGGCAGACTTAGTGTCCACGGTCAGCACCTTGCCGTTCGGCAACAGAGTGAACCCGGATTCGTCATTGCTGGACTGATGGACGGAACCGGTTGTGGTCCAGGAATTCGCCGCGCTGAAAATCGCGTTCTGGCCGGTGCAGCAGTTCGCCTGCATGTACTTTCCATTCGGGAGAATAACGCTCTCAGCGTCGCCGATGCTCGTCCATCCGGCAGGCGGATTGTTTGACGCCCAACTGATGGAACCCCAGGGTGTCACGGTTCCGATTGAGCCCTGAGTGGTCCAGACCGGCGATCCTTGGTTGTATTCCCCTCCTTCAATGGCCACTTGCGTGCCATTGAGGAGCACTTGTGAACCGAAATAGATGGGCTGATAGCCGGATTGCATCGTTCCGCCGGAACTCCAGGTTCCGTTCACATAGCTGCCCGTGGAGTCTGGGGTCAGGATGTACCAGTTCCCGGGGTCGGGCGACTGGCTTTCGTTGACCAGAATTCGCCCATCTCTGAGCTGCAGCATCGGACCAACGTTTGCTCCCGGTTGGTTGGTCAGAGTCGTCCAGGTTTGCGCGCTGGCGAACCCTGCCAAGGCCAGTGCTACAATCGCTGTTGATCCCAGCATTCGAAACAGTTTCATCTTGCCTCCTTTGATTTTCTGCACAAAGCTGCGGTGCCCGGCAGAGAAGCCGCTGGCCGTGTTCGCCTCCACGAGCTCTCCACCGCACGAGCGCCTTCCCCTCTCGATCTGGTTTCTCTTGCGTTTACTTGTTGCTCTTCGAAAGGCGGGGATCAGCGCACCCCCCAGTTCGCGGTAACAGAACGTGATTGGCGCACCCTGAAGTCAAAAGGTGCCCGGTGAGTCTACTTGCGGACCAAGAGAAAGTCAACGAAGCAATGCCCGGCCTTGTTACCTTCGCGGTATACAGCTAGGAAGGTAAGAAATAGGCGGGCAGAAGCGACCCCCGGGATCAGCGCTCGCTCCTGGTTTGGGTACCCGCGATCCGTAAATCACTGCGCCAAGCGGCTGCTTCGTCTTCGGGCAATTCCACTCTGGCCAGCGCCTCTGCCAAAGACCGGCCCCCGCAGACCTTCGCGTCGTCGGGTGCCAGGCGCACAACCGGGGAGCCGTTCTTGAGCACCACAAAGGTCAGGTTCTGATAACAGGCGTCGCTGACAGAATCTGCAGAATTGCGCGCGGCATCCGTGACACTGATGGTCGTCTCCTGCACAAAATCACGGCAGGCGTTTGAATCGTCCCTGGATTCTGCGTGGCTTTCACCATCACGAATTCCCAATGAGCACGCCCGTAAGAAAGACCAGTACGCCGCCGAGCACCACCTGCAGCGCGGCGGAGAATGCCGGAGTCCCCATGTAACGATTGCGGATGCCGGCGATGGTCAGCAACTCCACCAGAACTACGGCGCCGGCCACGGTCATCGCCAACTTGAAGTCAGGGATGAGGAACGGCAGGGTGTGACCGATCCCACCCAAGGCCGTCATGAGTCCGGTGACGAATCCGCGCAGGGTCGGATGACCGCGCCCCGTCAGGGTGCCGTCGTCGGAGAGCGCCTCGGCAAAGGCCATGCTGATCCCGGCGCCCAGAGAGGCTGCGAGGCCCACGGCGAAGGCGTCCCAACTGCTCTTGGTGGCGAAGGCGGCTGCAAAGACAGGAGCCAGCGTCGACACCGAGCCATCCATCAAACCGGCGAGCCCTGGTTGCACGACCTGAAGGACGAACAGGCGGCGCTTGGCCTGCTCCTCCTCGCCTTGGGTTTCGGCGGTCAGCTTCTCTTCGCCCAGTTCCTGCGCGCGCAAGGCGTGATAGCGCTCCTCCTGCGCCAGATCGTCCAGCAGTTGGCGCACGCCAGCATCCCGGGTGCGGCCCGCGGCCGTCTCATAGAACCGGCGGGTCTCCACTTCAATCGCGCTGGCCTGCTTGCGCAGCTTGTCGAGGCCGAGCGGCTTGAGAAGCCAGACCGGCTGCCGCTCGACGAAACCCCGGACGTCCTGGCGGCGGATGAGCGGGATATGCTCGCCGAATCTCTTCTGATAGAGTTCAATCAGGCGGCGGCGATGGCCGGACTCCTCCTTCCGCATGCCGTCCAGAACGCTGGCCGTGGCAGGGAAATCGTGGCGCATGCCCTCGGCGAAATCTGCGTAGATGCGTTCGTCTTCCTCTTCGAGAGAGATGGCCAGGGCCAGAATTTCCTGTTCGGACAAGCTGTTGAAGTCTCGCATCGCGAACCTCGAAGTTTGATTTCAGGCGTATTCTGTCATGGATTTCAGCGCTCTCAAAGCGCGTGGGTGGCAATGAGTAGTGACATCGCGATGGCTCCGGTGTTACTGTGCTTCCCTATGAGGGCAGGCGTGACGAGGCCGAACGCGGGCCGTTCGCAGCGCTTCCGAGTCAAAGTGAAACCCAGCGGGAAATCGAGCTCAAAAGAACCCCGATGAAATCGAGCCGTGGCCGGCCCCCCGGCCGGGACGCACACAACTGGGTGGCGGCGGTTGACATGGGCGCGAGCAATCTGCGCTTCGCGCGCGCGAACCTGTGTGGCCGTGTGGACGCCACGCACGCCGAGCGTGTGCGCCCCGAGGGAGGCCCCCGGGGCGTAATTGCGCAGATCAAGGCCGGCATTGGGATTCTCGCCGGCATCGACCGGGCCAAATCGCCACCTGCTGCCGGCCGCGGCAGCGGGCTCTGTGCCATTGCCTTAGGGGTGCCGAGCGCCGTGAATCCTCGCACCGGGCGGGTCAGCCTGGCCAACAATCTGCCGGGCTGGCGCAACATCGATCTGGGCGGCGCCATAAGGTCGGCTTTCGGCGTTCCCGTAGTGGTTGACAACGACGCCAACATGGCTGCTCTCGGGGAGCAGTGGAAAGGCGCGGCGCGCAAGGCCGCGAACTTCGTGTTCGTGGCTCTGGGAACGGGCATCGGCTCGGGAGTCGTGGTGGACGGGCGGCTCTGCCACGGCCGAACCGGGAATGCCGGCGAACTTTATCGCTTCAACGTGGACTGGCGGCGCTGGGCCGGCGATTTCGGCGACACCGGGTATTTCGAAGCTCACGTGGGCGGGCTCGGTATCGCGTCTGCGGGCCGGAGGGCTCTCGGCGTGCGGGCCCGGCGGGGCGTCAACCTGGTTTCGGCCTACGACGCTCAATTCGTCTTCGAAGCCTTTCGAGGCCGCGATCCGCGAGCCAAAGCGGTGCTGGAGCGCGCCTTTACCATGCTGGGAGTCGGCATTGCCGATCTCGTCTGCGTCCTCGATCCCGACCTGGTGGTCTTGGGCGGCGGATTGACGCGTGGGGCGCCTGAATTCATGCTCAAGACTGTGCAGCGCGTGCTGCGGCGGATTCACCCCGACATCGCACCGCCCGTCCGCCTGAGCGCGCTCGGCGATCGGGCTCAACTCTACGGCGCGATCTCCGCAGCCCTCAACGCCGTCAGCACCGCAAGCACCTTGACAGATCGAAAGCGATGAGTAAAGTAAAGTACGTACAAGGTTCCCCTCATGCGAATTTCAAGCAAAGGGCTCTATGCGCTGGAGGCAATGATCCGGCTCGCACGGAACTACCCGGAGCGCCCTACCAAAATCCACGATATCGCGGTCCAGGAAGAGATTCCGGAAAAGTTCCTGGAACTGATCCTCCTCAATCTCAAGGCCGCCCGGCTGGTCGAGAGCATTCGCGGGGCGAACGGCGGGTATCGCCTGCGACGCCCGCCCGAGAAGATTTTCCTCGGCGAGGTCATCCGGATCATTGACGGTCCGCTGGCCCCGATGGGCGACGCGGAAAGCCTCCGGCGTCTGGTCAAAATGGATCGTAAGCACAGCGCGCTCTATCAGGTATTCCTCGACGTCCGCAACGCCGCAGCGGGCATTCTCGACCATACCTCGCTTGCTGACCTCGTATAGACGCCGCTTCGTGCGCCGGATTTTGGGCAAGAGGCGGACCTCGGGCGGCCTCCCGAGCCACGCAAACCCCTGGGCCACGGCCGCCGGGGCTACGGCTCCGCGCTCGTACCGCAACCGAGCAGCCCGCGCTGCACGCACCCCCCAAAGGCAAGCACCGACGATGCCGTGCCGATATTTCGGCTTGTGCCGATATTTCGGCACAGACAGATGCGATTTTGGGTCTGCCACGCAAGCCTAACCGACAGAATCCAGTGGCGTATCTCGTCGCGAGCAGCTTTGGCCTGCCATGTGCCGCCCATACAGGCGCCGAAGGAGTACCACTGAATCATGTTGAGGGTAACGAGGACGGACGAGCCTGCCGGGGCTTGCTTTAAGTTGGAGGGCAAGCTCGCCGGAAGCTGGGTGGACGTGGTGGAGCAGTCCTGGAGGCAAATGCCGGCGGAGTGTGCGTCAAAACGCTGCGCGGTCGATCTCAGCGCGATCACTTACGTGGATTCGAGAGGCATGGAGTTGCTAGGAGCCATGTACCGTGGCGGCATCGAACTGAGAGCCTCGGGATGTCTGGGCAAGGGGATCGTGGAGCAGATCAAGGCAGAACAGGAGGCCGCGAAGGCCGGGCGATAGGTTATGACACTCCGAGCGCGCACAGGTTTTATGGCGTTGACACTCTTCGTGGCTTCCGGGCTTCGTGCCCAGCAACCCCCGGCCACGCAGCTGACCCTGAAGCAAGCCGTGGACCTGGCTTTAAAGCAGAATCCTGAAGTTCAGATCGCGGTTCTCAATTTCGCCGAAAGCCGGCAGGATCGGAACCTGGCGCGGGCGGGACTGCTGCCCCGGGCGGATCTGCGAGTGTCAGAGCAGGCGCAGCGGGAGAACCTGCAGGCCCTCTTCGGACGGCCCTTCCCAGGCTTCTCCCAGCACATCGGTCCATTCGGCATCTTCCAGGCTGGTCCCGGGTTCTCGTTTCCGATTTTCGACCTGACCGCTTTCCGCCGCTGGCAGGCAGCGTCTCGCGAGACGCGGGCAAGCCACGAGGACGTCCAGAATGTGCGGGAACAGACGACACTGATGGTGGTTTCGCAATACCTCGGCAGCCTGCAGGCCGCCGCCAACGTCACCGCCGTGCAGTCGCAGGTGCAGTTGGCCCAGGCGCTGTACGATCAAGCCAGCGACCTGCAGAAGCATGGTGTGGGCACCGGGTTGGACACCCTGCGCGCCCAGGTGGAACTCGAAAACGAACAGCAGCGCCTTATTGAATCGCAGACCCAATACCAGACGTCCCTCTACGGCCTGAGCCGGATGCTGAATCTCGACCCCAATCGGCCCATCGAGCTGACGGACAAGCTGAGCTTTTTCGAGACACCCGAGTTCCCCGGCGACACGACCCTGGAGCAAGCCTACGCCGGGCGCCCGGAGATGCTGGCGCTCGATGAGCGCGAACACGAGGCCGAATTGGAGCGCAAGGGGGCGCGGGAACAGCGCCTGCCGAGCCTCGGCTTCAATGGCAACTGGGGCTACACCGGGCTGGGAATCGATTCGGCGATCCCGACGTACACTTACACCGCCACGATCGATGTGCCCCTCGTCACCGGCGGAAGAATCCGCGCCCAGGTTAGCAAATCAGACCTCGAGCTGAAGAAGATCGAGCAGGCGAGGCAGGACTTGCGCAACCGGATCGCGCTCGAGGTGAAGACCTCGCTGGCCCAGCTCGAGGCCGCGCGCCACGAGGTGGACGTGGCCAACCAGGCGGTGAAGCTGGCCGAAGAGGAAGTGTCGCAGGCGCGCGACCGGTTCGCGGCCGGCGTGGCGAACAACATCGAAGTGGTCAGCGCCCAGGACTCACTCGAACGCGCGCATGACAACCAGATTGTGGCGCTCTACACCTACAACCAGTCCCGGGCGGACCTGGCACGCGCCACGGGACACATTCAGGATCTGTACGCGAAGTAGGCTTGAGACAAGCGAGGAAGAAATGGACACTGAGGTCGCTGAGCTCGAACGGCAAATAAATGCCCCACCGGACCCGACGACCGAGCCGGCAGCTCCGAAACCGTTTGCGGGGGAGCCCAAAAACAAGCTGCGGCTCATTCTGCCCGCGGCGCTGGTGCTGGTAGCCGTCGCTCTCGGTTTTTACCTGTACTACCGCAACCGCGTCTCCACGGACGATGCCCAGGTTGACGGCCACATCGTGCCAATGGCCCCCAAGATTTCCGGCACCGTGGCGGACGTGCTTGTGCATGACAATGAGCCCGTGAAGGCCGGACAGGTCCTGGTGCGCATCGATCCGCGAGACTACCAGACGCGGGCCGATCAGGCCACGGCGCAACTGCAGGCGGCTCAGGCAAACGCCCAGGGTGCCAACGTCGGCGTTCCTTGGACCAACGCGGTCACGCTCAGCGGTACCAGCGACGCTCAGGCGCAGCTTGCCGCGGCGCAGGCGAACTATCTTCGCGCCCAGGTTGGCTACGAGCAGGCCTCGACGGCCGACCTCGCGTTCGCCCGGGCCCAGGTCAACAAGGCCAAGGCCGACTCCGACAAGGCGCGGGCCGATCTGGAACGTATGAAGCCGCTGGCGGCGAAGGCCGAAATCTCCCAGCAGGAGCTTGACACCTATACCGCGGCTGCTCTCGTGGCTTCGAGCGAGCTGCAGAGCGCCCAGGAAAAGCTGAAGGCGGCCCAGGAGTCCGTGAGCATCGCGCGCGCTCAGCAGGCCGCGGCCGAGGCCCAGGTGCAGGGTGCGCAAGCCGGGGTGCGGCAGGCCAACGCCAACCGGCGCCAGGTGGCCATCCGCTCCGCAGACGCCGCGGCGGCGGCGGCCGCCATCGCCCAGGCCCGCGCGAACCTCGAAGCCGCCCAGCTCAACTTGTCTTACACCACCATTACGGCGCCCACCGACGGGGTCGTAACGCGCAAGTCTGTCGAGGTCGGCGAGATCATTCAGCCCGGCCAGGAGCTCTTCGTTCTGGTTCCGCTCCACGACGTTTGGGTGACCGCCAATTTCAAGGAAACCCAGCTTGCCGGGGTGCATCCGGGCCAGAAAGCCGAAATCCACGTCGATATGTACGGCAAGACGCTCCCGGGGCACGTTGACTCGATTGCGGGCGCCACCGGCTCGCGGCTGAGCCTGCTGCCGCCCGAAAACGCCACCGGCAACTTCGTCAAAGTGGTGCAGCGCATCCCGGTGAAGATTCTGATCGACCGCGGGTCCGACAGGGCTGTCCTTCGGCCTGGCATGAATGTAGACGCGACGATTATCACCAAGTAGTTCCTGGGGGAGTCTTGACCCCTCGGAGCCGACCCTTCTGCGGGCTCCCGGTGGCAGACTGCCGGCACAATCAAGCTTTCATCCGAATCCTGACTGCGAAAGGAGAACCCCGTAACCATGAACAGTCATCTCTACGTCGATGAAGAGGTCCTGGTGCAATGTGGACTCCGCGGTGATCCGGAAGCTCTGGACACGCTTTTCGCCCGCTACGCCCGCCCGCTTTACCAGACCGCCTTGCGCCTGCTCGGCAATCCCGAAGACGCCGAGGACGCTTTGCAGGAGGGGATGCTTTCGGCCGTGCGCAACCTGAAGCGGTTCGAGGGGCGCAGCAAATTTTCGACCTGGCTGACGCGCATCGTGATCAACGCCGCCTTGATGCAGTTGCGCAAGCAGCGTACCCGGCCGACGGTGTCGATAGAACAGGAGGACGCCGAGCAGCGTGAACTGACGCTCGGCAGCCGCATCCCGGACGCCCGTCCGGATCCGGAGGAAGCTTACAGGCATCAGGAGCGATTCGAGATTTTCGAGAGCCGGCTTGAGAGCCTGCCGCCGGCGCTGCAATCCGCCGTGTGGCTGCGGGACATCGAGGGTCTCTCGACGGCCGAGGCGGCCCGCGCTCTGGGTCTGTCGGAGGGCACGGTCAAGTCACAGTTGCATCGCGCTCGCAACCGGCTGTCGTCGCTGGTGCAGGGAGGGCCGGGGCTGCAAGGCGCACCGGCCACAGCTTGAGAACCGTGAAAAAATTCGAGTCCACAGGAGCGGCTCTGCCGCCTGCCTTATAGCGGCGGGTTTATCCCGCCATACCTTCAATGTTCTCGAAACAAGCGTGGCGGGATAAGCCCGCCGCTATAAGGCAGGCGGCAGGACCGATGAGCCGAGCCGATTTCTTCACATCCTCACAAGGGCGGATTCGATAAGGCTGTTGAGTCCATAACGTGTGCGGCATACAATATCCCTAGGTTGGCCGAAGGAGGATTTATGTCTCGTGTTCTCAGATCGGTCGGTTTAGGCCTCGTGATGGCGTTTCTGGTGGGGGCCGGCAGTCTCTGGGCGCAGAACGGTGGATTGACCGGTCACGTCACTTTGCAGGATGGAAGCACCTGCGTGAAGTGCCCTATCATCATCGAGCGTACGTCTATCAGGGCCACTTATCAGACCAAGACCGACAAGAAGGGGAATTACATTTACATCGGCCTTGCTCCCGACACTTACAAGGTCACCCTGCAGGACCCCGAAGGCAAGACGCTCTTCTTCATTTCGAGGCATATCGGCATCGGCGAGCCTACCCAGGTGGATTTCAACCTGCCCAAAGAAGTGGAGACCCAGCAGAAAGAGAACCCCCAGGCCGCGCAGCAGGCCGCAGCGCAGCAGAAAGAACAGCAGCAACTCAATAGCCTGAAGGAAGTCTTCAACCAGGGCGTGGCGCAGGAGAACGCCAAACAGTGGGCTGATGCGGCCGCCACTTTCCAGAAGGGCGAGGCGCTTGCCAAGGGTAATAACGTCGCGGTGGTGCTCAGCCACGAAGCCCAGGCCTACCAGAACGCCAAGATGTACGATCAGGCCGTGGCCACTTACCAGAAGTTGCTGGCGGCCAATCCCAGTGACGCCTCCGCCCACAACGGGTTGGGCGCCGCCTACGCGGCCATGAACAAGCTGCCCGAGGCCCAGGCCGAGTTTCAGAAGGCCGCGCAATTGGACCCCGCCTCGGCAGCGAAGGCTTATTACAACGAGGGCGCGATTCTCAGCAATTCGGGCAAGATGGACGAGGCCGCAGCGGCCTTCAAGCAGGCCACCACCGCCGATCCCAAGTTCGCCGATGCTTACTTTCTTGAAGCCCAGGCCCTGATGGGCAAGGCGACCGTCGGCTCTGACGGCAAGGTGGTACCGGCTCCGGGCACCGTCGAGGCGCTCCAGACCTATCTGCAGCTCGATCCCAAGGGCAAGTACGCGGAATCCGCGCAGGCCATGCTCCAGTCCGTCACCGGTTCCGTTACGACCGACGTCAGGTCAAGGAAGAAGAAGGCCAAGTAAGGGGAGTTCAACAATCAGATCGTCAAGTCTCCGCAGGTTGACCATCTTTGGGGCGCTGGCGGCGCTGCTGGCGCCGCTGCCGCTTGCCGCCGACGTCATCTCGCAGGTCAACCAACAGGGCCAGCAGGTCGTCATTCAGCGCGACGCCATCGTGGTGAAGCAGGACTCCGCCACCATCATCTACAAGCACTTTGACCTCAAAGAACGCCGGATCGTGAAGGCCACGCTGCAGGAGAGCAGCCTCCCTTACCAGATCAGCCGCAGCGCGCCCGACAATCGCCGCCAGATCGTGGACCAGTGGCGCCGCTTCGGCTTCACCGCCAACGTCACCGACACTTCGGGCAGGACTTCGCAGATTTCCGACGCCTACATCGACTTCTATCCGCCCGGCGGGCAGGGCTCGCTGCTCGAGTCCCTTCCGGCCGAGACGCACCTCCCGGTGCTCTTCAGTGACGGCAGCAGCGATTATATTGATTTCGCCGACATCGCGCGGATCGAGTTTCAGGGCAATCATGTGCGCCTGACCCTCGCGAGCGGGCAGGTCAAGGAGGGCCAGTTCATGATGCCCACCTCGCAGCCCGCCGAGGCGCGATTTCTCGGCGTCACCGACAAGTACGATCCCGCCAGCGAAGACGTGTTTGACTTCTCCATGCCTCTGGCCCGCGTGAAGCAGATCGATTTTCAACCGTGAAGCGGGGCCGGTTCACTTCTTTTTCTCCGCCGCCCACAGCGAGTTGGAGAGCGCGCGTCCGCAGAACGGACAGTAATTGATTCCGGAATAGTCGTAGCCGCGCCCGCCCGCCGAGCGGATGAAGTACTCGGTATCGATCTCGTTTACGATGCGGCCGTCGTCGATGCGGTGCTTCGGTCCCTGGTACATGGCCCCGCGGTCGATGGCCTCGCCCATGGCTTCACAGCAGTTCATCAGACACCTCGTTTCCCGGTAGCTTATTCAACCACACTTCGACTAGACTTGGCTTCGCCTCGCGCACCGCGGGCGGGACGCCGGCGCTACGGCCGGAGCGTTCATCACCCAGCATGAGCAGCCGACCACAAACTGCGCCCGCGCCGGAGTCCTCCCGGGTTCTCCGCGGCGGAGAAAAGCACGCCGTTGTCGCCAGCTTTCTCGGCTGGACGCTCGACGCCTTCGACTTTTTCGTCGTTGTTTTTCTGGTGGAGACGCTGTCGGCTCAGTTTGGCGTGGGCAAAGCCGCCATCGTTCTCAGTTTGACGACCACCCTGGCCATGCGTCCGGTGGGCGCCTTGCTCTTCGGCCTGCTGGCCGACCGCTTCGGCCGCCGCCGCCCGCTGATGGCGAACGTGATCTACTTCTCGCTCATCGAACTGGCCTGCGGATTCGCGCCCAATTTCGCCGTGTTTCTCGTGCTGCGCGCGCTTTACGGAATCGGCATGGGCGGGCAGTGGGGCGTAAGCGCGTCTCTCGCCATGGAGGCGGCGCCGCGGCGCTGGCGCGGCCTGCTGTCGGGCGTGCTGCAGAGCGGCTACCCCATCGGATATCTGCTGGCGGCTCTCGCGGCCCGGCTCCTTCTGCCGGTATGGGGTTGGCGCTCCCTGTTCTTTGCCGGGGCTTCGCCCGCCTTGATTGCCTTTTACATCTGGTCGAAGGTTCCCGAGTCCCAGGCCTGGCAGCGCGTGCGCTCGGTCAGCGTCGGCGGCATCCTGCGCACGGTGGCGGAGAATTGGAAGACGGCCGGCTACCTTGTCCTGCTCATGACCCTGATGAACTGCCTCTCGCACGGCACTCAGGACTTGTACCCGGACTTCCTCAAGACCGCGCACGGAATTCCGGCGGCCACCGTGGCCCTGGTGGCGATACTCTACAATCTGGGCGGACTTCTCGGCGGCGTCGGTTTCGGGCAATTTTCGGAGCGGATTGGACGCCGGCGCGCGATGATCGTGGCCATGGCGCTCGCCCTGGCGGTGATCCCCCTTTGGGCCTTCGGCGCCACGCTCTTGTCGCTCGCGGCCGGAGCCTTCCTGATGCAGGCCGGCGTGCAGGGCGCCTGGGGCATCATTCCGGCGCACTTGAATGAGCTCGCGCCGGACGCGGCTCGCGGGCTCCTGCCCGGACTCTGCTATCAGCTCGGCATCCTGATCGCCTCCCCGGCCAATTCGATCGAATACGCGCTGCGCGTGCGCCTGGGCTATGGATGGGCGATGACGGCTTTCGAAATCGGAGTGATTGTTCTCGGTGTCGTGGTCGTCGGCCTCGGAAGGGAACGCCGCGGCAAGGATTTCTTGGCGGCCCCGCCTGGGGGCGCGGGCATCCTGTCCGCTTGAAAACATCGTAAGGGCGGCGCGCGCTCTCCGCGCTTTAAGCCGGCCTCACCAGTTCGTAAACCGTAATCTCCGGCGGCGCGCCGATGCGCATGGGCACGCCGATGGTGCCGATGCCGCGATTCACGTAGAGCTTGCCCCCCGGCTTTTCGAACCAGCCCACCACGTAAGGCGTAACGAACCGGCTGGGCGAGATGTCCGGGCTGATGAACTCCATGGTGACCTGGCCGCCGTGCGTGTGCCCGGCAAGGCTGAGATCGATGCCGAGCGCGGCGGCGCGGTCGAAGGTGTTGGGATTGTGGCTCATCAGGATATTCACCGTGTCGCGCCGCACCATCGGCTCGATGGCCGTCAGGTACTTCCGTACCATCCCCTCCGTGTGCCGTCCCATGTGATGCCGCGATTCGTAATCGACGCCGATCAGGTTCAGCTCGTCGCCGCCGGCGCGCAGCGTGGCGTTCTGCTGGCGCAGGATCATCGTCCCTTGCTCCTGGAACAGCCTGGTGATCGAGGCTTCGGTATGCGTCCACTGTTCGTGATTGCCCAGGGTCCCGATCACGCCGTAAGGCGCGCGCAGAACCGAGAGCGCGCCCACCACCGCGCCCTGCGTGGACGCATCCCAGGTGACGTAGTCCCCGGTCAACAGAATCAGATCGGGCTTCAGACGATTGGCCATCTCCGCTACCCGCCGGATCTCGGCGGCGCTCATGAAAGGGCCGATGTGCAGATCGGAAATCTGCGCGATCCGGAATCCGTGGAAGCCGCGCGGGAGGCGATCGAAGGCAACGCGATAGTGCGTGGTCTGGACATCGGTCCGCTCAAAAACCAGGCCGTAGAACGACCCCACGAACGGCACCACGCCCACCGCCGTCGCGGCCTGCAACAGGAAATTGCGCCGCGACGGTATAACGGCTTCGGCGGGATCCGGGACCGCCATGGCAACAGGCCGTGTGCGCGTCCTCACCCAGGCCACGACGCGGCCCGGCATCCGGTAGAGCCATCGCAGCAGCCGGAAAATGTACCAGGGCAGCCGCAGAACCAGCACGAACAGAAATCCGATGCCCGATCCGAAGACCCACCAGGCGAAGGGTCCGCCCACCAGGGCGTCAATCGCGGTCAGGCTGACCGGCGACCTGGGGTGCGCCCACCATGCCGGCACCGCGTTGTAGACCCAGAGAAAGGCATAAATGGTAAACAGTACTTCCAGAGTGACGCGCCAGGCGCGGTTCGGAATCCACTTGCGCCCGGCTTCGCGGATGCGGCGGATCCAGAAAATCTGGCTCGCCACCAGCAGCGCCAGGAGCAGTATGGGAAACAGAATGTCGAAGAGTGGCGCCATATTTCAGCCCAGCTTTATAGAGTCTCGCTTTGGGCGGCGAGTTGCAAGTTATACGGCAGGGCGGCAGGAGGTCAATATCGAGGTTTTCCGGCCACCGGCCGATTTCAAACTGACCCCCGCTGCCAGCACCGGACTGTCGATTCGTTTGGCTGCGCTGCGGGAAATTATGGTGGCCGTGCAGAACGCCTGGCAGGCGCGGAAACGGGACGCGCCGTTGATCCCGGTGCGTCCCGTCCGTTCTGTAGAATGTGCTTGGCCTAAAGTGAACGCAGGAAATTGATAAGATCCTGCTGTTGCGACACCGTCAGATTGTTGAAATTCTTGATCACCGCATCGGCTTCCGAGTTCTGATAGGTGCCGACTCCCGTGCACCCACCGCCGTGGCCCTTTTGCCATCCGTCCGCGTGCTCCTCAATCGCGGTGAGAATGTTGGTGGTTCTGCCGTCGTGCATAAACGCGATGCGCTGTCCGACGTCCCAGAGGGGCGCCGTGCGCCACATGTCGCCGGCGGCGGCGCCTTCCGTGATGTTATCCGCCAGGCACGATCCCATGTGGTGCAGCACCAGATCCGAGAAGAGATTCAGAACGATGTGTCCCTGCGACGGGATCGAGGCCGGCGGCGTCGTGAAAGACGTGGTGTGGCACAGCACGCAACCGACGTTGTTGAAATCCGTCTGCCCGTTGGTGCAACTTTTCTGCACGCCCCCGGGGCAGCCGGCCGCTCCCAGGAGTTGGGTCGCGGTCTCGGGGCGCTCCAGAAAGCGCTCGAAGATGGCGTCGCGCTCGGCATCAGCCAGGAAGAACCAGGGGTGCATCCCTGTCTTGCCCGTGCTGCCCGGGTCGCCGTAAAGGTATGAGTAATTCGTGGGATCTTCCGGAACCGCATTGATCACGCAGCCCGGCGTCTGATCGATCTCGGTCGGCAACAGCTCGTTGCTGATGCCCTCTTCGACCTTCTCCTCGGCCAGAGTGGCGGGCAGAACCGCGCGCCACTGCGCCTTCCAGCCCATGCGTTGGACCGAACCGTCCGAACCCGACATGCTGGGCACGCCGCCGATTCCGAGCGACGCTTTCAGGGAAAGATTCGCGTTCAGGTTGTTGAGGATGTCCTTGTTTTGGATGAAGTCGATGTAGCCGTCGCCAAACAGCGGCAAGGGCTGGCGGAACACCAGGTTATTCTGCTGCTGAGCCTGGGTGAAGTTCGGCTGCGCGATCGTGCAACCCGAATAGCTGGTCCCCGCGATCGTAAAAAGCTGGTGAACCGTGCCGTCGGGAGTCTTCAGATCCGATTGATACGGGAATCGCGGGATCAGCACGGGGCCGTACAGGGTCTCGAACGACGGCATCGTGTTGCTGAAAGCGTCGGTGCCATCTCCCTGGTAGACCTGAAAGAGCGGATTGGTACAGCTTGCACCGTTGCACAAGCCGGGGCCGCTCGGCAGCCCCGAGGGACTCGAGCCGCCGGCAACCGGTTGGGCGTGGCAACTGGAACAGG
This sequence comes from Terriglobia bacterium, assembly GCA_035946575.1. Classification (GTDB taxonomy): domain Bacteria; phylum Acidobacteriota; class Terriglobia; order UBA7540; family UBA7540; genus Gp13-AA77. Next base: position 46,956 of record DASYZG010000078.1, read on the forward strand.
AGTTCCCGTTGAAACGTGGACCCAGCCCGCAGCCGGTGACGTTCGACCCGTCCGTGTTGCAGGTCACCACCGCGCTCGTCTCAAACTGGGTGGTGGCCGGGGCTTCCGATTCCTGCTCCTGCGTCGTCAGCGTGGACTGAAAGGTGCCCACGGTGTTCGCGCAGCCGGTGCACCAGTTGATGCCGCGCACTCCCGGGTCGCTGACGGTGGCCTGCGCCCACAAGACGGCCGTCAGGGCGACGATCAGGCATGCACCGCCGGCCAGAGTGACCAGCCTCAGCGTGCGCCCCACCACCAGCTGCTTCCATCGATTCTGTCGCTCAACCATAAATCCCCCGTTCCTGACACCTGATATGCAAGTCCCCCCCGAAGGTACCTGCCGGACCTTTCGCTCTGCGCTCACAAGGAGCGGAGGAAGTTGATCAGGTCCTGCTGGGCGGTTCCATCAACACCTGCAACGGTCGAGAGGTTATTGAAGGCTGCGATCACTGCGTCCGCTTCCGAGGGCGGGTACTGCGCATTCGGATTCCCGGTGCAGCCGGGGATGCCGTTGTCCTGCTGGTAACCGTCGGCGTGCTCTTGAATCGCCGTTACGATGTCGGTGGTTCGGGCGTCGTGCAGGAAGAAGTAGCGCTGCCCCACTCCCCATAGCGGCGGGGTCTTGAACTCGTCTCCCGCCGCGCTTCCCTGCGTGACGTTATCCGCCAGACAAACTCCCATGTGGTGAACCAGCAGATCCGAATAGAGGTTCACCGGTTGGTTGCCGAGCGCCGCAATGGAAGAGGGAGGTGTGGTAAACCCTGTGTAAGTGGTCCCGGGAATGGCATTGGTATGACAAAGAACGCAGCCAATGCTGGCAAAGTAGGTCTGGCCATTGCTGCAACTGCTCGGATTCGAATACGGGCAGGCTCCCGGCGCCGGTGGCGCCAGCAAACGGCCGAAAATCGCGAAGCGCTCAACGTCGCCCGGCATCAGATATCCCGTGGCCGGCAGGACGGCCCAGTCCGTGCGGTCGTCAGGAACGCCGTGTGTCCCGTTTCCGTTCGGAGGCCCCAGCGGAAAGGGCGGCGTGCATCCGGGCGTCTCGTTCGTCTTGTTCGGAAAGAACTCATTGTCGATTCCTTCCTCCACGTCGTAGGCCTCAGCGATAAAGGCGAGCAGCGAGCGGTGTTGCGCTTTCCACCCGATGCGGTCCACGCTGCCGTCATCGGGATCGATGTTGGCGTTGCCGGAAATACCCAGCGACATCTTCAGGGCGAGATTGGCGTTCATATTGGCAATGATGTCGCTGTCGTTGATGATCTCCATCAAGCCCTCGCCGAAGAAAGGCGGCGTGTTCCGGAAGATCAGATTGTTCTCCGCCGAGAGCATCTCGAAGTCCGGCTGCGGGATGTTACAGGTTCCGGCGTCGGTTCGGCCCGTGATCGTGAAAAGCCGCTGCACACCACCGGCAGGAGTCACCAGGTCCGGTTGGTAGGGAGCGCGCGCCACAAGGCTGGGGCCGCTCTGGGTTTCGAAGAAGGGCAGCACGTTCGTCGCGCCCATCAGATTGTAGACGCTCAATAATTGATTGCCGCACGTGGGGAAGAGGGAACCCTTGATGCCGCACGGTGCCGGGCTGCCGCCGCCAACCCCAACCTGGGCGTGACAACTGTTGCACGAGTTGGAGTCAAACGTCGCCCCCAGGCCCACGCGCTTGACGTTTGGACCGCCGGCCACAATGTTGACTTCTTCCATGAAATTGGTCGCCGGCGACGTCATCTCCTGCTGGTAATTGTTCAGGCCGGAGACGAAACCGCCGGCGCCAAGCGCACCCGTACGGATACCGGGATCCGTGGCCGTCTGGGCATGCGCCAGGACCGGTCCCAGGCAGAACAATAAGAGTGCCAGGATCGTGGCCGAAACCACCCCCCAGATCAGCTTGGAGAAGTCGCTGCTCAATACGCGAACTTGCATCGATACCTCCTCCGCCGGCGAAGGATACACCCGCACCACTTTTTCGGCAGAATGTCGGATACATTAAACGTACTAGTCCCAATTGTCAAGTCGGGAAGCCGTAACTAAGAGCTACGATAACCCCTTAGGTATGAGAAGATACGCGCAGAACCTGTTACCTTCTAGTGGGTTACTTGATGAGTTAAATAGGTCCCAAAGGCATCATCGCTGTTTTCCTCCGTGTTCCCCGAAGTTAGTGTCCTGGGTCACAAACCCCGCGGGATGACCCCGCCCGGAGCGCGCCCGCAGCCTGAACCGGCTATAATCATCGCGTGAAGTCCCTCGAGGAGTACCTCACCGTCGCTGCTGAGCGCCACCGGCACCTGTGTCCGGGACAGGTCCTGGGCGTGCGCATGGCGATGCTGGGCCTTGCCTCCCTCGGTATCTCCGATCCCGAGGCCAACGCGCGGCGCCTGGTGACCTTTGTGGAGATCGATCGCTGCGCTACCGACGCCGTGAGCGTCGTGACGGGCTGCTCGCTCGGCCGGCGCTCGCTCAAGTACGTGGATTACGGCAAGGTGGCTGCCACCTTTGTCGATCTCGAAACCGGCGCGGCCGTTCGCATTTGCGCCCGCGATGATTCCCGCGCCAAGGCCAAAGAGTTGTTTCCGGAGATCGCCAAGCCGAATCGCCAGCAATTGGAAGCCTACAAAGTGATGAAGGACTCGGACCTGTTCACGACGCAGCACGTCATCGTGACTCTGGCGCCCGAGGAACTGCCCGGCGGCCCGCGCTCGCGCGTCAATTGCGATCTTTGCGGCGAAGGAATCAACCATGGACGCGAAGTCCGTCGCCAGGGACGCGTGCTGTGCCGGGCCTGCGCTGGCGCCGCCTACTACAAAATAGTGTCGAAGCCCAAGCCGCAGTAGCCAAAGAACGTGACTGATGGAATTTGAATCCCCTCAGCCCACACCCGTGTCGCCGTGGCCGCCCCCGGAACCGCCCGCCCGGGTCCAGAACACCGGACCTCGGCATTTTCCCATCGCCACCCTGACAATCATCGCGCTGTGCGTCGCGGTGTTCGTGCTGCAGACCCTGGCCGGCGGCTCGAAGAACACCGGCGTGCTGCTCGACTTCGGGGCCTCCTACCGTCCTTACTTCCAGCACGGCCAGTACTGGCGCGCGGTGTTGCCGCTCTTCCTGCACATCGGGCTGTGGCATCTGGCCGTGAACATGTTCACCCTGCTGATGATCGGACCCGTGCTCGAGCGTATGTACGGTTACGGCCGTTTCGCGCTGATTTACCTTGGCGCCGGCATCGCCGGGTGCGTGGTTTCCATGTATCACGGCCACGTGATCGCCGCCGGCGCTTCCGGCGCGATCTTCGGCGTGGCGGGCGCCATCGTCGTGGCCGGGTGGGCGCATCGCGACGCGCTGCCGCACGAACTGGCGCGCATTTTCCGGCGGGGTGTATTTACGCTCGTCCTGCTGGCCTTCATCGTGGTGCAACTCGCCGCCGGGCACCTGGTATCGAATATCGACAACTGGGGACACCTCGGCGGCTTGCTGGGAGGGGCGCTGCTCGCGTTCCTGATCCCGTTGCCGCGGCGGGTGGAGATCTTCCATCACGGCGCGGGCTGGGAACCGGCGCAATCCGACCTCGGGGCCGCTCGCTGGAGCACGGCGCCGCAGCCGTTCCAGATGATCGTCCTGGTGCCGGTGGCGATCGTGGCGATCTCGATGATCGCGGCGGCCCGGCACTATCACGGCGCCTCGCAGGTCACCCGGTTACTTGCGGAGGGCCAGCGTCTCGAGGCCGCCCATCAGCCCGGCCATGCCTTCGACCTGTACCGGCGCGCGCAGAAGCTCGACGCTCGCGATGAGCGCCCGTCGATCGCGCTCGGCCAGCTCGACTTGCGCCAGCACAAACCCGCCCAGGCCATCAACGAGTTCCAGCAGGCGCTCCGGATTGACCCTCTCTCCGTGATGGCGCGCTTCGGGCTGGCGGCGGCCTACCAGGTCAACGGCAATACCGCCGAAGCCGAGAAACAGTTCGAGGCTCTGGCGGCCCAAAACCCCGGCGCGCCTGACGTGCAGGAGGCCGTCGCGGACCTGCTGTCGGAGCAGAAGCTTTATGCCCGCGCCATCGAGCGCTACCAGGTCGTGCTGCGCCTGAGCCCGAATGAACCCCTGGCGCATAACAATCTGGCCTGGCTCTACGCCACTGCCGACGATCCCAGGTACCGCGATCCCGCCGCGGCCCTCGATCACGCCCGCAAAGCCGTTGCGCTGTCGGGGTGGCGGGAGCCCAATTTCATCGATACGCTCGCCGAGGCGCTTTACGTCAACCACCGGTACGCGGACGCCGTGAAGGCTGAGACGCGAGCGCTGGCGCTCGCGCCCGACAATCGCGAGTTCCAGCAGCACATGGAGCGCTACCGCCGCGCCGCCGAAGGGCAGGACGGCGCCGCCCCCACCACCGGAACCGCCCTGTAGGGGCGGCGTCCGCACTGCCGACGCCTCACCGCCGGAACCGATCGATTAAGTCTTAGGCGCTGGCGAAAGTCCGATCGTAAGCCGGCTCTCGTATACGCTGTTCAGCGATTCGGAAGGCCTCGACTGGGAGGACATGGAGCACTTGGACCGGGAGCGGCGTTGGAAGGACTCGGGCTCTCCTCAGAAGGCCGTGCGCGTCTCGTGGTCTATACGTTGCGGAGGTTAAGAAACGGCATCGAAACGATTCGCGTTATCAGCGCGCACCAGGCGAGCCGCCGGGAGCGTAAGGCATACTCCAGATAGCAAGATCGATTTCTCCGACATCCCGGAGTCGACCGAAGCCGAATTCCGCCAGCGAAACCGGCAGCCCTGGCCTGGCTGATGTAACCTATTGAAAACACGACGAAAATAAATCTTCTCAATTTTCTCACTTTTCTCAGTTTTCTCCATTGTCCCAAATTTAGGGTTCACAATATCCTTGGTTGGCCTCCCGGAAGTCCGCGCTTGAAGAGGCGAGGGAAGGTGGACGGGAACCCGAAAGCCCAGGGCTGGGAAAGGGTCCGGACTGTTGCACGGGAGGAGGAAACGGCGAGGATCGAGCGATGAGCATGCAAAATGAATGGTTTGCCCGCACGATGCCCCCTGGAGTACTGCAGGATCACGGTACGTTTGCAGACGCTGGATGTTTACCGGACCCGCGAAAACACTGGGCCAAAACGTCGTTGGAGGCGAAAAAGCCCCACCCCGCCCCCCCCAAAAAATGCACGTATCAAAGCCAACAAGTCATTCAGAATCAACAAAACTGTGAGAAAAACGATGAAATTGGGACGGTTTCAAAGCCAAATCAAGCCAAACGCTAAAATTAGATTAAGTATTTTGTTATCATGTTACTAAAGCTTAAACGACGCGAAAACGGGTGGCTGATCAAAGCCAAATGAAAGCCAGGAGGCGAGCGATGAGCGACGCCGGACAGGAGACCAGGGACGAAAGAGGCAAGACGCCGGGTGACAATGAGCAGAGCAAAATCGTGTTCACGCTTCCGGGCGGCAGTTCCCGCAAAACAACCGTCCGGCCGCGGTCTCGCCACTCGCCACCTGTCGCTCGCCACTTGCTTCTTGCGCCTAGCCTCGATCTGTCATACACTGCGCTGGGGAAGCTTGCCGCGGGCGACGAGCACAACCGTCGCCTTCGAGCGGCTGACGAACCCGCGAGACGCGAAAGGATGGTGACGTGGCTGCTACCGTCTGGACAGGCTATCTGACCTTCGGGCTCATCTCGATTCCCATCCGGCTCTTCTCCGCCGCGCGCGGCGAGACCATCCACTTCAACCAGCTTCACGCCGAGTGCAAGACGCGCATCAAGCAGCCGCAGTACTGTCCCACCTGCGAGCGGCAGGTGCAGCGCTCGGAGATCGTCAAGGGCTACGAATACGAGAAGGACCGCTACGTGCTCGTCGAGGAAGAGGAAATCAAGAAGATCGCTCCGCCTTCGGCGCGCACCATGGAGATCGAGGAGTTCGTCGATCTCAAGGACGTCGATCCCTTGTATTATGAAACGTCCTATCTGGCGGTACCCGAGGATCCGGGACGCAAGGCATACCAACTGCTGGTCCAGACGATGGAGGAATCCGGCCACGCCGCCATCGCCAAAGTCGCCATGCACCAGCGCGAGTACACCGTGATCATCCGGCCGCGCGCCCACGGACTCACGCTGCACACGATGTATTATGCCAACGAGGTGCGCGACGTCCCGGAGTACGGCCAGACGACCGACGTCAAGGTGAAACCCGAAGAGATGAAGCTGGCCAGGCAGCTCGTCGACAGCCTGACCGGCCAGTTCGATCCCAAGCGCTATCGCGACGAGTATCAGGACCGGCTGAAAGAATTGGTGGAGGCGAAGCGGCAGGGGCAGCAGATCGCCGAGACGCCGGAAGTCCAGCTCGCTCCGGTGATCGATATGATGGAAGCCCTGAAGAAGAGCCTGGCCGCGCGCGAGACCGCGCCCAAGAAGCCTCCGGTGCGCGCTGCCGGCGAGGAAGCCGCCACGCCGAAGCGCAGCTCACGCAAGATCGCGAAGTAGAATTCGGAATGCTCCCGCCGCCGGAGCGGCACGCGGGAGGCGGCGAGGTGACAGCGAGGTGACAGCGAGGTGACAGCGAGGTGATGGAATGACAGCCACCCTCGAACAATTCAGTCGCAGCGACGTCCTGCGCATCGTCGGCATTACTCCGGCGCAGTTGAGCTATTGGGAGCGGCTGCGCCTGGTCGAGCCGCCCGAAGTGCGCGAGCGTCCTTACGGGTTCAGCGACCTTGTCCGTCTGCGCACCGTAAAGCAGATCACCGGCCAGCGCATTTCGGCGCGCCGCCTGCAGGTGGCGCTGGAAGCGGTGCAGCGTCAGTTCCCGGCCGAGGCGGGGACCGCGCTCGCCGAGCTGCGTTTCGTTCCCGCCGGGCGCCGCGTCGCCGTCGAATACCGCGGGACCCGCATCGAGCCGGTCTCCGGCCAGCTTCTGCTCGCTTTCGAAGGCAGCGGCCAGCCGGCGCGCGTCAGCGCCATGCCCGAGCGCAGCCTCGAAGAGTGGCTCGCCATGGCGCTCGACTGCGAAGGCGACCCTACGCTACGCAGGCAGGCTATTCAAGCCTACCGGAAGATTGTGGAAAAGGCGCCGGAGTGGCTCGAGCCGCGTCTCAACCTGGGAACGCTCTGTTACGAGGAAGGCGACTGGGCCGCGGCGGCCGAGGAGTTCCGGCACGCGGTGGAAATCGCGCCGGGCAATCCGCTGGCTCACTTCAACCTGGGCAGCGTGCTCGACGATCTCGGCCAGTCGGAATCCGCGGCGCATTATTTCGACGAGGCCCTGAACCTGGCTCCGGGATTCGCCGACGCGCACTATAATCTGGCGCGTGTATGCGAGAAACTCGGGGCCTTCACGCGGGCGCGGGCGCACTGGCGCCGCTACCTCGAACTCGACCCTTCCAGTTCCTGGGCGGAGCACGCGCGCCAGCGTCTCGCCGACCTCGAGAAGCACGCGGCGCCCGCGCCGCTGCAACCGGCCGGCGCTTCCTCCTGAGCCTCAGGGGCTGGGAGTCCGGAGCTCCGGGGATTCCCCATGCGTCGTTTGGTCATTGTCGTCTTGATGGGCCTCGCGGCCAGCCTGAGCGCCGCTGCGCGCGGCATTCCCGTGATTCTCTCCACCGACGTAGGCAACGAGATCGACGATCAATGGGCGGTGATGTACCTGCTCGACAATCCCCAATTTGACGTGCTCGCCATGGTGTCGTCGCACGCCCCGACGCTGCCCGATCCTTCGGCCCACTACACCTACCGGGTGCTGGTGGACGAAGTTGAGCACCACATGGACCTCGAGAGTCATCCGCCGCTGTTTGAGGGTTCGAGCCTGCCGCTCGCCGACACGCACAGCCCGCGGGGAAACGCCGGCGTGGATTTTATCGTCAGCGCTTCGCGCGCCTTCTCCAGGGATCATCCGCTGGACGTGCTGACCATCGGCGCTGCCACGGATGTAGCCTCGGCAATCCTCCAAGATCCCGGCATCGCCGATCGCATCCGCGTGGTCGCTATGGGGTTCAACCGCTGGCCGGACGGCGGCGATGAGTTCAACGTGGCCAACGATCCGCGCGCCTGGCAGGTGATCCTCAGCTCCCGCGTTCCGGTGGTCATCGGCTGCGGCGACGTCTGCCGCGCCTATCTCGCGCTCACGCCGGACCAGGCGAGGCGGCTCGTGGCCGGTCATGGACCGCTCGGAGCGTGGCTTTGGGAAGAGTACCAGGACTGGTACTACCGCAACGTGAAGCCGCTGCGCCAGGACGATTTCTCCAAGCCCTGGATCATCTGGGACATCATCACGGCCGCTTACGTGGAAGGCCTCGCCACCGGCGAGCGCAAGCCGCGCCCCGGCCTTGGCGACAACCTGGTCTTCACCCATCCCGCGACCGGCGGGAATATCACCTGGATCACCCGCGTGGATTCGAAACGGTTGTGGGGGGATTTCGTGGAGCGGCTCGATGATTTCACGCGCAGCCACGCCGTGCATTAGCGCCCTGCGGGAGACTGGCGCGGGCGCGGCCTTACGGCATGACGACGGGCTTATCCTTCCGGGTGTCCGGCCGCGAGCCGCCGCGCGGTTGCGACTTGCGCAGCGCGGATTGGATCATCATGTACTCGCCGACATTCTCCATGTTCAGCAGCCCGACCAGACGGCCCTCTCGCTCCACGGGAATCGTGCGCACCTTGTGGGTGCCGAGCATCTTGAGCGCCTGATCGAGCATGTCGTGCGAGTCGGCGATCTGGAATTCGCGCCGCATGGCGTCGCGCACATGCAGGCCCGAGCCGTGCACGGCCAGGGATTTCATCAGGTCTTCGCGGGTCAGAATGCCGAGGACGTGATCGCCGAAGACCACGGGAAAATCGTGCTGGAAACCGGCCATGACGTAGTCGGTGGCCTGCGCCAGCGTATCGTCGGGCTGCAAGGTGCGGAATTCAGTGAGCATCACGCGCTCCACCGGCACGCCGTCCAGCGACGTGTGGAGTTGCACGCTGGAAGCCTCGCCTTCGGCGCCCATCCAGACGAAGAGAGCGATGAAGAGCAGGAACGGATCGCGGAAGAGGCCCACGAAACCGAAGACCAGCGCCAGCGCCTGGCCGACGTGCGCCGCCTTTAGCGTGGCTCGCGTGTAATCCATGCGCGTGGCCAGCAGTGCGCGCAGCACGCGGCCGCCGTCCATGGGAAACGCGGGAATCAGATTGAATCCTGCCAGCCACAGATTCACTGACATGATCCGCTCGAGGAAGTCGCCGTTCACCAGCTCCAATTGCGAGAGTCTGGGATGGATCGCCAGGCCGCGCAGCAGCAGGAAAAGTCCTCCGGCGATGACAACGTTCACCGCCGGACCCGCGAGCGCCACCTTGAGTTCCTGGAGCGGCCTGTCCGGCATGCGTTCGAGCCGCGCCACGCCGCCGATCGGCAGCAGGATGATGTCGCGCGTCCGGATACCGTAGCGGCGCGCCGTCAGCGCATGCCCGAGTTCGTGGAGCACGACGCAGGCGAAGATGGCGACAATGAAGACCACCGAGATTGCCGCCTCGTTGAGGTCGTGTTTCTGGGACCAGGAAGCGAAAACGATGAAGGCAAGGAGCAGCAGGAAAGTGGCATGCATGTAGACGTTGATGCCCGCCAGCCGCCCGATCTTCCATGACCAGCGCATTAGGCTTGCAACCTTGTCCGGCGATCCAGGTCTCTCACCGCCCTCAAATTAGCACCGCCGTCGCCGCATCGCAAATGGGCCCGATGCGGCCGCTTCGGCACGATGGGACGTCTGAACGTCGCGTAAAGCCGCGCTCGTCATCCGATGGTTCACGACCCGATGTACTGCGCATAAATCCTGCGCGCGACTGCGGGATCGCTCGTGCCCTTGATGATCGCGCGGCCGTCGGCGAAAACCGTGAGCTCGTACGGAGCGACGTGGCAGCGCAGCAGGTATTCGTTCGAGCGCACGGACCCGAAGGGCTCGAGTCGGGCCCGCAGAGCAGCGAGATCGAGGCCCCGGTTCTCCGCCTGCCGGATTTGCACCGAGTCGCGCCCGCAAAGCACGGTGCTGCGCGACAGCCGGCCGCCGTCGAGGTATGCGAAATCGTGCTTCTGACATACGCGACACTCGGGATCGATCGCAGGCGTGAGTTCGCGGAAGGCGTTCGTCCAGATATCGTAGGCCAGCAGCCGGCCGTGGAGTCGGTCGAGTTGCCCGGTGAGAATCTTGAGCGACTCCGTCACCTGCACGGCGGCCGTCCAGGCCACGGCCGGCGAGATCACGCCTGCCGTGTCGCAGGTTTCCTGAAGGCCCTGCGGCGGGCTCGGAAAGGCGCAGGCGAGACACGGCGTCCGGCCCGGAATCACGGTGAGCGACGCCGCATAGCTGCCGACGACGGCACCATAGATCCATGGGATTCCAAGCTTGATGGCGGCATCGTTCAGGAGATATCGGCTCTCGAAGTTATCGGTCCCGTCGAGAATCAGGTCGAATCCGCGGACTTGCGCCTCGACCGAGCCGGCATCGACATCCGCCACCACGCCTTCGACTTCGACCTCGGAATTGAGGCGGCGCAAATGGGTTGCCGCCGCCGTGGCCTTGGGCAGGTTCTCCGCCGCGTCCGATTCATCGAACAGCAATTGCCGCTGCAGATTGCTCTCTTCGACGTAGTCGCGATCGATCACGCGCAGGCGTCCGATGCCGGCGCGCACCAGCGCGTTCGAGCTCGCCGAACCCAGCGCGCCGCAGCCGATAATCACCGCGCTCGCGCGACGGAGGGTCCGCTGTCCTTCGGGTCCGAGGGACCTGAAGAGTATCTGGCGGGAATATTTGTCGAGATTCATCGGGGCTCGCATCCATTATACTGGCACCCTGATACTGAACCGAGGAGATCCGAATGAAACCTGCCCGGCGAGTCACGATCCTGGTGCTCGCCTTATCCATGGTCTTGCTCGCGTTTGATCACAGCCGCCCGAGCGCCAGTCCGCGGGCGTCGGCCGCCAAGGCGGGCGACGATTGGCCGGTCTACGGGCATGATCCCGGAGGCATGCGCTACTCGCCGCTCAAGGAAATCAATCGCGGCAACGTGAGTCAGCTCCAGGTTGCCTGGACGTTTCACACCGGCGACATCTCCAACGGCGGCAACGATCGGGGGCGCAGCGGCTTCGAGTGCACCCCCATCCTGGTGGACGCGACACTTTATATCACCACCGGATTCAACCGCGTGATCGCGCTCGATCCCGCCACCGGTCGCCAGCTCTGGGCGTACGACCCGTTTGTCGATTTGACCAGCGGGTACGGAGACGGACTCATCAATCGCGGCGTGTCGACGTGGCTCGATCCCGGGCGGCCCGCAGGGAAGCCATGCCACCGGCGGATCTTCGAGGCCACGCTCGATGCCCGCCTGATCGCGCTCGACTCCGCCACGGGCAAGCCTTGCCAGGACTTCGGCGAAAACGGCCAAGTGAGCTTGAGAAACGTGCCGCGCTATATGGGTGGCTGGTATCACATGACCTCGCCGCCGGCGGTGATCGATGGCCTGGTGGTGGTCGGTTCCGCGATCGATGACAATGCCCGCGCTGAGATGCCCGGCGGCGTGGTCCGCGCCTTCGACGCCCGAACCGGCGTGCTGCGCTGGAGCTGGGATCCAATCCCGCCCGATACGGCGAATTGGCGCACCGGCGCCGCCAATGCGTGGTCGATTATGGCCCTTGACCCCGAGCGGCATCTCGTCTTCGTTCCCACCGGCAGCGCCAGTCCCGACTACTACGGCGGCATGCGGCCCGGCGACGACAAGTGGGCGGATTCGGTCGTGGCCCTGCGCTCCCAGACGGGCGAAATGGTCTGGGGATTTCAGCTCGTCCATCACAACCTGTGGGATTACGACACGGCATCGCCGCCCCTGCTCGCTACCGTCGAACACGGCGGCAGGAAAGTCCCGGTGGTGATCCAGGGAAACAAGACCGGATTCCTCTACGTGCTCAATCGCGACACCGGCGCAGCTGTCTTTCCCGTGGAAGAGCGCCGGGTCCCGCAGAGCGATGTGCCGGGCGAAGTCTCGTCGCCGACGCAGCCGATCCCGTCCGCGCCTCCGGCCTTGGTTCCGCAGAAGCTCTCGGCAGGCGAAGCCTGGGGACTCACGCCCGAGGATCGCGAGGCCTGCCGCAGCCTGCTCCAGAGCGTTGGTAACGACGGCATCTTCACGCCGCCCGGTTTGCACATGACGCTCTGCATCCCCGGCAACGTCGGCGGCATGAATTGGAGCGGCTCGGCTTTCGATCCCGAGCGCGGGCTGCTGGTAGCGAACACCAACAATTTCCCGACCAAGGTACGGCTGATTCCCGGCGATCAGTTCGATGAGGCACGGCGCACAGGAGAGCACGGCGAGTACACGCGGCAGTCCGGCGCGCCCTACGGGATGTTCCGCACTCCGCTGCTCTCGCCGAAGCTCCATCTCCCCTGCGGTGCGCCTCCATGGGGCACGCTTACCGCGGTCGACATGAACGCGGGAACGATCCGCTGGCAGGTTCCGCTCGGCTCGTTCAGCCCTTCATACTCTGCAATTCCGGCGGGAGCTCTGAGCCTCGGCGGCCCGATCGTGACTGCGGGCGGGCTCGTCTTCATAGCCGGCACGTACGATCCTTACATCCGTGCGTTCGACATTGACACGGGCAGGGAGCTTTGGCAAGCCAGGCTGCCAGCGGCCGGTCACGCCACTCCAATGACCTATCTCCTGAACTCGACCGGCAAGCAGTACCTCGTGATCGCGGCGGGCGGGCACGCCAAGATCGAGGAACAGCCGCTCGGTGATTCGCTGGTCGCGTTCGCGCTGCCCTAGCGCCGCAACACTCGTCGTCTTCAGGCCACGGCAGCGGCGTAGCGCTCGCGGATTTCGCCCAGCAGCCCGCCGATCTCGAATACGGCGCGATTCTCAAGCGCCTCCGCGCGCCGGCGGTAGGATTCGAGCACGCCCGGACGGAGCAAGCGTTCCACGGCGCCGGTGATCTCGCGGCCAAAGTCCTTCACGGTCATGCCCACGCCCTTCTCGAGCACCCATTCCACGTTGTAGCGCTCCTGCGGCATGGTGCGCTCGTTGCGTTCAACGATCACAGGCAAATGCATCAGCAGAGCCTCGCTGAGGCTCCCCGGGCCGGGCTTGCCGATAAAGAAATCGGCGAGCTGCATGTAATACGGCACGTCGGTGGTGAAGCCTTCGACGCACCTCGGATGGCGCGTGCGCGTGCGACACAGGTCCTCTTCCAGGGCGCGGTTGCGTCCGCAGATCAGGATGAGTTGCAGGTCGACCTTCGACTGGTCCAGGCGCTCCGCAATTTCACGCATCGCCTTCGAGCCGTGCCCGCCGAACAGGACGAGGCCCGTGGGCAGGCTCGCGCTCAGGCCCAGCCGCACGCGCTCGCGCGCGCGGTTCACAGTCGGCGCCTCATAGAACCGTGGGTGAACGATCATGCCGCTCGTGCGCAGGATGTGATTTCGCCGCACGCCCAACTCGACCGCCTGTTGCGCCGCGCGCTCCGTGCCGCAAATATAGAACTGGGCCATATGGGCTTCGCCTCGAGGCGGCGGCTCGATCCAGAAGTGCGGGGGGAAATCCGCGAAGTCGGTAAGAATCGTCACCAGCGGCGCTTCCGGACGGACGTGATGCAGGCTCTCGCAGAGTGCACGATTGAACTGCGGCACCACCGAACCTACGAGGTCGGGCCTGGTCTCGCGCCAATGTTCCGCCAACAACCGCACCGTCTCGGGATGATAGTGGCGGATCGCGGCATGGAGCGGCGCGAGCAGTTGCTCGGAGCCGCGCGTCCATCCCCGGCGCAGCAGCAGGTTATAAAGGTCCTCGAGGCGCGTGCCCGTCAGGCGCCGCACCGGGTCTATGGGATCGAGAATGCACTGGAGGCTGGTGAGCCGAGTCTTCCAGAAACCCTCGCGCGCGAGAACGGCCTCAAGGGCGTCGGCGGCGCTGCGGTGTCCGCCACCTGCGTCGAAGTACAAGAGCTCAATGGTATCCATACGGGCATGGTACTCGACAGAGGCCATTGGTGTACGCCATGTCACAGAGACTTCACTGCCAGTTCACAATGTATTAACCTAAGTGTTCTAGCCTATGGCGTGCGATGCGATATGCACGTTCACAGCCTCAACTCCGGCATGTGCACTTTGCCGGTGTTGAGGCGTTTCTGCCGCGAATCCTACAGCCCTCCCGACGAGGTTTACTCCTGGCTGCACCGGCGCGGCATGGATCTCGTCACCCTAACCGATCATGACGCGATCGACGGCGCTGAAACCCTGCGCGGCCAGCGCGATTTCTTTCTGAGCGAGGAGGTGACGTGCCACGCGCCTTCGGGGACCGAGGTCCATATCGGCGTCTATGGTATGGAAGAACGTCATCACGCCGAACTCCAGCGCCGCCGGAATGATCTGCCCCGTCTGGCGGCTTATCTGTCGGAGCAGTGCCTGTTCGCTACGGTGAACCATCCCTTCTCTGCCCTGACCGGTCGCCGTCGCGTCGAAGATTTCGCGATGTTCGGGCTTTTCGGCGGGTGCGAGGTTTTGAACGCTCACCTCAGCGCGGCCCATCGTCGCCTCGCGACCGAGTTCGCCGAACGCAATTTTCAGATCGGCGTGGGCGGGAGCGATGCCCACACTCTGGACTCTGTAGGCTCAGCCTGGACCGAAGTGCCAGGAGCGCGCGACCGCGAGGAATTCCTCGCCGGCCTCAAGCGCGGTCGCGGACGCGTAGCCGGCCGTCCCGGCACGTACCTCAAGCTCACGCGCGACGTCCTCCGCATTTCGCTGGCGATGATGGAGGAACGCCGCTGGACGCGCGTGCTCGGCCCGCTGCTGGCCGCAGTGCCGTTCGTCGCCCTGGCCAACTTTCTCGTCGAGCGGACGTTCGCCAGCAAGTGGAGCCGCCTGGTGCTCGGCCAATCCGCGCCGCGACTCGGCTCGACGGCGGCGCAGTCCCAGGAGAGCGCAGCATGACGATCAGCGGTGCTCCCCATGCCTTACTGGGTTTCCTCACGCATCAGGATCTGCGGGTGATGCGGCAGGTCTCGCGCTGGCGTCCACCGCGTTGGGTGCGCTGGTGGATGGTCGGCGCGACGCGCGCGGGCGACGGATGTCTGTGGTACGCGCAAGGCATCGTTCTTCTGCTCGCCGGCGGGTCCGCAGGCCTGGCGGCAAGCGAAGCGGGTCTGATCGCCTGCGGGATTGGAATCGCGGTGTTTCAGTCGCTGAAGCGCGCTATCGGCCGCCAGCGCCCCTCAATTGCCAAACGGCACAACTGGGCGTGCCTCCTGCCGCCCGACGAATTCTCATTCCCCTCGGGCCACACCATCACCGCCTTCGCCTTCGCGGTACCGGTGGCGCATTTCTTCCCTTCCCTACTGCCGTGGCTCCTCTTTTGTGCGATCAGCGTCGCAGTTTCCCGCATCGTGCTGGGCATGCATTTCCTGAGCGACGTGCTGGCCGGCTGCGCCCTGGGGTCCGCCATCGGCTACATCGTTTGTGTCACCGTTCACTAAGAACCTCGGAAGACCGGAGCAGCGGCCGAGAACCGCCCGGGTCACCTTCCGCGACGATCCTTCTTCCGCATTTTCCGGCCGCGCGCGCTGACTCCCATGCTAACCTGAACCCTTTGTGCAACCGGCGCTGCCGTCACGCGACACGCCGTCGGCATCAGAAGTGAGTACGCCGAGGACGCTCAATGTCGCTTACCGATGTCCTGTTCGGGAGGCCGCTAGCCACCCGTGAGGAGCGTGCCGAGAAGGTGGGGTGGAGCGCGGGCATCCCGATCTTCGGGCTGGACGCGCTCAGTTCGGCCGCCTATGGTCCCGAAGCGGCGCTCACCCTGCTGATCCCTTTGGGGGCGGCCGGGACTCTCTACATTCTCCCAATCAGCTTCAGCATCATCGTTCTGCTTTTCATCGTCTATTTCTCCTATCGCCAGACGATCGCCGCCTATCCGACCGGCGGTGGATCCTACACCGTCGCCAGCCAGAATCTCGGTCCGCACGCCGGACTGCTGGCAGGCGCGGCGCTGATGATCGACTACGTCCTCACTGCGGCCGTGGGGATTTCGGCCGGCGTGGGAGTGCTGGTTTCGGCGGTGCCGGAATTGCAGCCGCACACGCTCGGAATTTGCCTCGCCATTCTGGCGGTCCTCATCGTGATCAATCTGCGCGGCGTGCGTGAGGTCGGGGCTGTGTTCATGATTCCCACCTATCTTTTCATCGCTTGCCTGCTGGGCGCGATCGCCGCCGGCCTGTTCAAGACGATGCTCGGCGCCGGGCATCCCAGGCCCGTAGTGTCTCCGCAACCACTACACTCTGCGACCGCGCAAGCCGGTCTCTGGATCGTGCTGCAGGCCTTTTCGAGCGGATGCACTGCCATGACCGGCGTCGAGGCGGTGAGCAACGGCGTCCGGGCGTTCCGCGAACCCGTGGTCAAGTCCGCGCAGCGCACTCTGACCGTCATCATCGGAATTCTGGCTCTGATGCTGGCCGGCATCGCCTACCTCGTGCGTGCGTATTCCATCGGCGCTACTCCGCCCGGCCAATCGGGATACGAAAGCGTGCTCTCGCAACTCGTGGCCGCCGTCGCGGGCAAAGGCGTGTTCTATTACGTCGCCACCGGATCCATCCTGATCGTGCTGGCGCTCTCCGCCAACACGGCCTTCGCCGATTTTCCGCGACTCTGCCGGGCCGTGGCCGAAGACAGCTATCTTCCTTCCTCCTTCGCAAACCGCGGACGGAGGCTGGTCTACTCGCAGGGCATTGTGGTGCTCGGAATCTTGTGCGGCGCCCTGCTGATCATCTTCGGGGGCGTCACTGATCGCCTGATCCCGCTGTTTGCCATCGGCGCTTTCCTGGCTTTCACGCTATCCCAGGCAGGCATGGTGATGCACTGGAAACGCACTCGCGGACCTGGTTGGCGCCATAGCATGTTCGTGAACGGGCTGGGCGCGGTCGCAACCGGCGTCACGGTGATGGTGGTGGCCGTCGCCAAGTTCGTCGAGGGGGCCTGGATCACCGTGCTGCTGGTCCCGTTCCTGATCATGCTGATGCTCGCCATCCGCCGACACTACAACCAGGTCTTCGCGGAGACCGACGATCCCACGCCGCTTCAGATCGCGAGCCTTCGTGCACCGGTGATCGTGGTTCCCATGCTGCGCTGGGGAAAGGTTACCAAGAAGGCGCTCGATTTTGCGCTGAGAGTCTCCCCCGACGTGCTGGTGCTCCACATCGACCCGGGCGAAGAGAAGGAAAGGCTATCCCACTCCACCTGGCAGACTCTCGTGCAGGCACCGGTGAAGGCGGCAGGTGTGCCGCCGCCGGTCCTGGTGCACCTGAAGTCGCCGTATCGATTTGTGGTGCAGCCTATTCTCGATTACGTCCTCAACCTTGAGAACGAGAATCCGGACCGCCAAATCGCCGTGCTGATTCCCGAGCTGGCGGAGCGGCACTGGTACAACTACCTGCTCCACAATCAGCGGGCCCGGCTGCTGAAAGGTCTGTTGCTACTGAAAGGCAACCAGCGGATCGTGATCATCGACGTGCCGTGGTATCTCGGCGACCGCACTTCACTCATGCCTCAGCGCAGTCATGGGCTCCACTTCCGCCGCCCGGCGCGCGGGAAGGTAACTCGCGAGCAGGGCGACAGTGAGAAGAACGGCTGAGACCTTGGCGAAGGTTAGGAGATCGGTTGGGCGCACCCCGTAGAGGAAGCTCGCAAGAAAAGCGCGTCGGAATCCAGGGCGGCCGTATCGGGACAGTTCGTTGGAGCGATGCCACGTGGCACGTGATTGGTTCCTCAAGCTATACTTCTTCGAGGAATTCGAGTTAGAGTGCACGAGGAGCCCCGCGAGTGCAATGAGTGCCGCCGGACCGAGGCTGGCGACGACGCACACGGTGCTGAATCTCTTGCGCTGTCGTGCTGGATATCATCACCTTCTTTGTGCGCCTCCATGGCGCGGCGCTTCCGGCGGGCCACCGGGCGCCCGCGGACGCTCTCGGAATCCTCGCCTCAATTGTGCCCGGCATGTCCGGCGCGCTCTTCTGCACCGAGAGGCAGTGCATCGGGGAAGGGAGTTGACGCCATGAGGCGACTGATATCAGAACTGCTTCTGGTTCTCCTGGCGGCGAGTGCGGCTTTCGCAAGCGTCACGGGAAGCATCTCGGGGACGGTTAAGGATTCAAGTGGCGCTGTCATTCCGGGCGTGGCGGTGAAAGCTCTAAACACGCAGACCGGGGTCAGCCAAACACTAACCACGGACGCGGAGGGGTTCTATGCATTCCCCTCGCTCTCGGTCGGCCGCTACCAGATTGAAGTGCGGCGCACCGGCTTCAAGGACTATCGTCAAATGGGCCTCGCGGTCGATGTCAACACGGCGTTGCGCGTTGACGTCACGTTGCAAGTAGGCAGTGCGACCCAGGAAGTGACGGTCTCAAGCGCCACGGTTCACGTGGAAACGCAGAACACGCAGATGGGCGAGGTGATTGGCGGAGCGTCGATCACCGCCATGCCCTTGAATGGGCGGTCCTACACGGACCTGCTGGCGCTACAGCCCGGGGTGGCGCCGCAGTCCACCGGCGAGTACGGGGCGGGATTCTCTCCCTCCGGCGACCTCAATCCCGGCAACCTCTCGGTAAGCGGCCAGCGCGAATCGGCCAACGGGTTCATGGTGAATGGCGGGGATGTGGAAGAGGGCGGCAATATGGGAGCCGCGGTGATTCCGAACCTCGATTCCATCGCTGAGTTTCGCATTCTGACGAATAATTTTGACGCGGAGTATGGAAACTACAGCGGAGGCCTGGTTAACGTCGTCACCAAATCGGGAACCAACCAGTTCCACGGCGACGCTTTTGAGTTCCTGCGCTTTCCCAATCTCGACTCCCGGAACTTCTACTCCGCGAGCCGCGCCACCCTCCATCGCAACCAGTTTGGCGGCACGTTCGGAGGGCCGATCGTTCACGACAGGGTGTTCTTCTTTGCGGACTACCAGGGAACTCGCCAAGTGGCCGGTCAGGACACCGGCAATATCCCCGTGCTTTCCCCGGCGGAGCGCAATGGAGACTTTTCCGACATGGCCGGCCAGCTTTCCGGCACAGTAAGTGGTCCCGGCTGGGCGAACACACTCGCTCAGGAGCTGGGATACCCGGTAGCGACGGGCGAAGCTTATTACGCCCCGGGCTGCACGAGCTCATCCCAGTGCGTCTTTCCCAACGCCGTCATCCCGCATTCGGCGCTCTCGACGCCGACCAAGGCTCTGCTGCAATACATTCCTCCGCCCAATGTCCCCGGCGGCTTCTTTTCCACTTCCGCCTTTGACGAGACACTGCGCGACGACAAATTTAGCTATCGCGTGGACAGCAATACCAGGTGGGGCTTGCTCTCCGGGTACTATTTTTTTGACGACTTTAACCTCGTCAATCCTTACCAGAGTTCGAACCTGCCTGGGTTTGCCACCTCAACGCTGGGCCGCTCGCAGCAAGCGAACTTCGGGGATACCAAATCGTTTGGTTCCGCCGCTGTAAACGAACTTCGCCTCAACTACACCCGCGAAGCTACTGACCCCAGGCCCACCGGGGGCATCGGTCCGAGCCTGGCGTCGCAGGGCCTCACCGGTATTGTGCCCCTCAACCCCCAGCTGCAGGGGGTTGAGAACGTAGGCACAAACGAGTTCTCGATCGGCGTCAATCCTTTCACAGAAAGCCAGATCAACAATACAGCTCAGGTTCTCGACAACTTCAGCATCGTTCGCGGGACGCATACGTTGAAATTTGGAGGAAGCTTTCATTTGAGCCAGATCGATATCTTCGACCGCGGGGCAAACAACGGCACGTTCAGTTTCGACGGCTCGGAAACGGGAAGCGATTTTGCTGACTTCCTGATCGGGGCTCCTGCTTCTTACCAGCAAGGTAGCCAGGTGCCGATGTACACGACGACGCGCTATTACGCCCTGTACGCTCAAGACAGCTGGCGTGCCCGAGAGAATCTGACGCTGAACTACGGCCTGCGGTGGGAAGTCAGCACACCCTGGTACGAGAAGCACAACCAGATTGAGACGATCGTTCCGGGAGTGCAGTCGGTGGTCTTTCCCGGGGCGCCCGAGGGCTGGGTGTTTCCGGGCGACCCGGGAATTCCACGAACCCTGGCTCCGACCCGATACCATAACTTCGGACCGCGAATCGGGTTGGCTTACTCTCCGAGCGCGAGCGAAGGCCTCGGGCGGCGTCTCTGGGGCGAAGCCGGAAAGACCAGCATTCGAATGAGCTACGGCGTCTTCTATACCGCTTTTGAGGATGCCACCAGTTTCAACGAAGTGGGCGACGCTCCGTTTGGCTACTATTGGAGCAGTCCGGCGCCGCCTCTGTTCGCCACTCCTTTTGTGGACCGTGCCACGGGAAATAACGAGGGGCAGCGCTTTCCCGTGCCCTTTCCTCCCCTCAACGCCGGGCCCTCGAACCCGGACAAGAGTATCAACTGGGCGCAGTTCATTCCCATTTCCAGCTCGCCCGGCTTCTTCTACAAGAACGGCGTGCCATACTCCGAGGATTACATGGTTTCGTTTCAGCGGCAGCTCGACCCGAATACGGTCCTGACGCTGAGCTACGTTGGAACCCAAGGTCATCGTTTGCTCGCGGACCTGGAATCCAATCCCGCTGACCCCGCCCTCTGCCTGAGCCTGAGCCAGCAGAGCGAGGTCGTGCCGGGAACCGGCACCTGCGGACCTTTCGCCGAAGACGGTCCGTTCTATCCAGCCAGCGGCGGTGTGATCCCGACGACGCGAACTCGATTTAAGAACGGCCTGGGCAGCAATGGATGGTTCGCGACCATGGCTAACTCCAATTACAACGCCTTCGAGGCGAGCCTGCGCCACACCGGACGTCACTCCTCGGTTCTGGCGTCGTATACCTATAGCAAGGCCATGGATAATGCCTCTAGTTGGGGCCCCGGGGTCAGCGACGCCGGCGAAGAGATCAATCCGGTGAATCCAAAAATCTCGAAAGCACTCTCGGCTTTCGATCTCACGCATAACTTTGTCGTCAGCTACTCGTATGAGCTTCCGTTCGAAAGGCTATTGCGAGCGAACAAACTCAGCCAAGGCTGGATCGTCACCGGCATCACGCACTATACGACCGGCCTGCCGGTGACGATTACCGAGCAGGACGACAACTCGCTGCTCGGGACATGGTGTACCGGACCGACCTGTTCAGTCGTCGACACGCCGAATTTCACACCCGGCCCGCTGCAGTTCACCAATCCCCGCAGTGGAAACGTCTACTTCAACACTTCCCTGTTCAGTCCCGAAGCACTGGGGCAACTCGGGAATTCGAATCGGCGCTTCTTTCACGGCCCCGGAATCGCGAATTGGGACTTTGGTCTTATGAAGGACCTGAACCTGACCGAGTCCAAGAAGCTTGAATTTCGCGCTGAGTTCTTTAACATCTTCAATCACGCCCAGTTTGGCCCTCCGCAGGGCGACATCATCAATTCCGCCTTCGGCCTGGTGACATCAGCCTCCGATCCACGAATCGGCCAGTTGGCGATCAAGCTGTTGTTCTGAGGAGGTCCGATCAACCGGGCCAATACGGCCCTCGCCGGCATCAGACGATTCCTCTCGAAGCCCTGACCCTGCCTTCAGAACCCGCCAGAGGGAAAAGAACCTCTACCTTACCGAAGCAAGCGAAGCCGCTTCCCGAAAGGCCTGCTGCTGAAAGGCAACCAGCGGATCGTGATTATCGACTCGCTAAGGTATCTCGGCGACCGCGCCTCACTCACGACGCAGCGCGGTCATGGGCTCCACCTCCGCCGCCCGGCGCGCAGGAAGGTAACTCGCGAGCAGAGCGACCGCGAGAAGAACGCCTGAGACCCCGGCGAAGGTTAGGGGATCAGTTGGGCGTACCCCGTAGAGGAAGCTCGCAAGGAAGCGCGTCAGCATCCAGGCGCCACGAATTCCCAAAGCCGTTCCAGCAACGGTCAGCGCCAGACCCTGGCGGATCACGAGACGCAGTATGTGACCTCGCGCAGCGCCGAGCGCCATGCGAATCTCCAACGGCGGCGAGCAGCAACGCGAGACCGGCAAAAACGCTAAGCAGGACCGTGCGAAAGCGCGGCAAGGCGAGGAACTCGGATATGCGGCCGCCTGCCGTCCTCAAGTCCCAGATCGGCACATCGTTCGGGAGCCTTATTGGGTGAGCAATCGGGGAAAGAGGTCCGCGTCGAATGACACCACGACAAAAGGTGCCACTGGGGTCGCAAAGGCTGGTAGGCCTGGGGAGATTCGAACTCCCGACCCACG
>DASYZG010000079.1:0-63435 GCA_035946575.1 Terriglobia bacterium
AGCTCTCGACGCGGAGAAGCTCGGTTCCGTCTGGGGTGAGATTACGGGCATGGCCGGATCGTACAAATCGGTGAAGGACGCGCAAGTGAGCGAGGTTCAGGGCCTGCACGTGGTCAGGCTGACCTGCGATTTCGAGTCGGCAACGGTCCCGGCCAGCGTTGCGTTCGACGCTCAAGGAAAAATCGCCGGCCTCCGGTTCGGCATGCCTCAAACCAAGGCTCCGTGGGCGCCGCCCGGGTACGCGCATCCGGACTCCTTCACCGAGCAGCCCGTGGCGGTCGGCGAGGATCCGGCGAAGCTCACGGGCACGCTTACGCTGCCCAAGGGCAAGGGACCGTTCGCCGCGGTTGTGCTGGTGCAAGGCTCTGGCCCGCACGATCAGGACGAGACGGTGGGACCGAACAAGCCGTTTAAGGATTTCGCCTGGGGCCTCGGATCGCAAGGCATCGCGGTGCTGCGCTACAACAAGCGCACCTACCAGCATCCCGAGAGCTTCAAAGGCCAGTTCACGGTGGAGCAGGAGACCGTTGAGGACGCGCGCGCCGCGGCGCGTCTGCTCGCCGCCCGGCCGGAGATCGATCGCAGGCGGATCTACGTTGCGGGACACAGTCTGGGTGCGATGCTGGCGCCGCGCATCGCCAGCGGCGACCCACAGGTGGCAGGCATCATCATCATGGCCGGAAACATGCGGCCGCTCGAAGACCTGATCGTGGAACAGGTCAAGTATCAGGTGAGCCTCGCCGGCGCGCCCACGCCCGAAGGCGGGAAGGCGATTGACGAGGCGGAGAAGACCGCCGCCGCCATGCGCGACCCGAATCTGAAACCCGGGCAGACCGTGAGCGTCCTGGGGGCGCCGATTCCCGGGTCGTACGTGCTCGACCTGCGCGCCTATGATCCCGCGCGGACGGCCTCAAGCCTGAAGATTCCAATCCTGGTTATGCAGGGCGCGCGCGATTACCAGGTGCGCATGGCGGACTTCGACGGTTGGAAGAAGGCGCTGGCCGGCGACCGTTTCGCGAGCTTCCGCCTCTACCCGAATCTCTATCACCTGTTCATCCCGGTTCCGGCGAGCGATAAGACGCCGCTGAGCTCGCCCGCGGACTATAATCAGCCCGGACATGTGGCGCCGGAAGTGATCGCGGACGCGGCTGCCTGGATCAAGGGCACGCCGCCGCCGCCGGGCGCGGGGAGGTGACCATGAGCGCGCTTACAAGTGTCGTGTTGCCCTTCGTGGTCCTCGTGGTGCTGGTTGGAGGAATGCTCTTCTGGCTTCCGCGTTTGACCCGGCCCGATCTCTACTTTGCCGTCACGGTGCCGCCGGATTTTCGTGACAGCGCCGAGGGCCGCGCCATTTTCGACCGTTATCGGACGGTCACGCTGCTCTGCAGCCTCGTCGCGCTGGCGCTGGTGCTCGTGGCGAGCGGGCACTGGCCGCTGGTTCTGGTGGCCGCGCTCGGCATCCAGGAGGGCGGATCGCTTGCGGCCTACATCGCCTGCCGGCGCCGCGTGCTGCCGCACGCGGTTGCGCCGGTCGCCGTGCGCGAAGCGCCGCTCCGTCCGCGTTCGGCCCATCTGCCGGGCGGCTGGAAGCTGCAGGCCGGACCCTTCGTCCTGCTGGGCGGGGCCGGGCTCTATCTTCACCAGCGCTGGGCGGATATTCCGCCGCGCTTTCCCATCCATTGGGACCTCCACAGTCAGCCGAACGGCTGGGCGTTCCGCACGCCGGCCGGGATCTACGGGCCGCTCATCGAAGGTACGCTCGTCTGCCTGATGATGGCAGGCCTGGCATACGCGCTGCTGCGCTGGACGCGCCCGGTGCGCATCGGTGGAGCGGGCGGGAATGCCGAGAGCCACTTCCGGCGCACCGTGGCGCTCCTCCTGATCGCGGTCGAGTACCTGATCGGCCTCATGTTCGCGGGCGTGTCGCTCCTGGCGCTCAAGCCCGGCCCGCCGCCCGTGGCCGCCATGATCGCGCTGCCGCTCGCCTTTGCCGCCCTTGTCCTCATTGTCCTGGTCCGCCAGGGACAGGGGGGATCGCGGCGCGTGCAGGCCGGAGACGCCGCCGCTGTGACGCCTGCCGGCGGACAGCCCGCAGTCGAAGGAGGCGCGGGCGCGCGTCCGGTCGGCGACCGCACGGCGGATCGCTACTGGAAAGGGGGCCTGATCTACGTGAACCCCGACGATCCGGCGCTGTTCATCGAAAAGCGCTTCGGCGTAGGCTACACTGTCAACTTCGGGCGTCCGGCATCGTGGGTGATTCTTGGGCTGATCATCCTGGTCCCGGTCATCGTCGGGCTGGTGATCAAGCTAGGGACGTCGTGATACGTTGGAGGTAATTTGGTGAATTGGCCGGCCGCCATAATTCTCCTCGCCATCCCCAGCACTGTGATCTGGTCGTATGTTGCGGGCGGGCTGGTTCTCGCCATCGGGCTGGCGGTGATTCTTCTTCGCGGAGCCTGGCAGCGGGCGCGAGGCCTCGACAGGTTGATTCTCTTCGGGCCTATTTTCTACGCGGCTCCGGTCGCGGCCTTCGGCACCGAGCATTTCACGCTGACCAAGGGCATCGCGTCGATCATCCCGGCGTGGATTCCCTGGCATCACTTTTGGGTGTACCTGGTCGGCGCCTGCTTCATCGCCGCCGCGCTGAGCCTGGTGACGGGGATTCAAGCGCGCCTGGCGGCGAGTCTGCTCGCACTGACGTTTTCCCTTTTCGTAGCGTTGATGCATGCCCCCAATTGGGTGCACGATCCGCGAAGCCGTTTTGCCCTGGCGGTCGCGCTGCGGGAGATATCCTTCAGCGGCGGCGCTCTGGCGCTGGCCGCCAGCCTCACCCGGCAGTCCCGCGAGCGGGGTCCGCTGTTCGCTGCCACGATCGCGCGCTACTTCGTTGCCATTCCCGTGCTGTTTTTCAGCTTCGAGCAATTCAGAAACGGCCGGTACGTTCCCGGCATTCCGCTGGACCGGGTAACTCCTGAATATGTATACGGGCATGTGGTCTGGACGTATGTGGCGGCGGTGGTTTACGCCGTCGCGGGCATCCTGTTGCTGATGGGCAGGAAAACCCGCGCCGCCGCAACCTGGCTGGGCGCGACTGTGCTTGTCGTGGAGGTGGTGGTCTATGTGCCGATCGGAGTCGTGGATCGCGCCAGCCTCGGCAATGGCCTCAATTACGTGGCGGACACCCTGATGTTCTGTGGCGCTGTGCTCCTGCTCGCGGGCGCCATGCCGCGCGACGCCAGCAGTTCGGGATAGCGCCGGGCGCTCGGGAAATGAGTTATGCCGGTTCGAAGGACGGCGTCTTATACGCTTGCGTCCTCCGGCGGGTTGACCGAAAAGCCGTCAAGTCGAGTGGCTATTGCAACCGGGCACTCATCATGGCAAACTCTTCGGAGGTCGGGGAAGCCGCCGGGCCGAAAGCGGGCCCTGTGCTACGGTCGAATCCATGTGCAGAAACCCGTAAGGAGACCCCCAATGCGAAACCGATCGCGAGTTGCAATGCTGGTCGTGTCATTATTCCTGCTGTCGGCCGCCCTTTGTGCGAGCGGGGCGGCGCAGCCCGCGGCCAGCCCGAAGAAGAAGGCGCAGAAGAAGCAAAGCACGGTTTACGTCTGTGCGTGCCTGCAGACAAAATCGTGCTCGTGCATGAGCGAGGCCAAGACGGAAGGTCCGTGCGCGTGCGGAACGGAGGGCGGGCCGCCGATGAAGGCGGTTGCGCCCGACAGCGATTGGGCGAAGCAGAATCGCGACGCGCTCGCGGCGAAGTGAAGCTATTCCCTGCGCCGCCACAAATCAAGACCGATCGAGCCCAGAGCCAACAGGCCCAAGCTCCCGGGATCGCGACTGGTCCCAGAATCGGCGGAGACCGCGCTTTCCTGACCGGCCAGGATGGGCTGCCCCGGCTCGGAGTTGAAGGCGTAGCCGGTGATGAAGCCTTTCACGCCGCCGCTGCCTTGCCCGGTCTGGCAGCCTGCGCTCAGGCGAATCCATCCATAATGCAATTGGCCTGAGATGGCGAACCTCACGCCGAGGTAGGCGTCCTTTTGCGGCTGTTTCCAGTCTCCCTCGCAAAACGAGAACGTACCACGCTGGGAGTAGTTTTTCTGAAGCTTCTCGAGGGTCAGTCCAAACAACAGGTGGGCCGGAGTGAACTCTTGCGCTGACCCGATCACGGCGCCACTTGCCAGCCGGGCAGCCGGCACCGCACCCATCCTCTCCGCTGCATTGGCTGCTTTCCTGGCGTAAAGAAAAAGGTCAACGTAGTAGGGGCCGAAATCCGCATAAGTGCGAATCCAGAAGGAGAAATCGCTGACACCGTCGTGATTAAGGTCGATGGGAACGAAATACCCGTTGTGGGGAACCGGAATGTGGGCAGGAGTATAGACGATCTGCGCGCGCGCCGGAGGCGCCAGCGCCAGCATGCCGACGCCCGCTGCTCCCGCCGTCGCCGCATAGATCGCGAGGCGCTTTTCCAGACTACTGTCCAGAGTGGTCTCACGGAGGTTCTGCTCTTTCCATCGATCGGCCATCTCTCGATCTCCCGTAATGAAACGGCTTGCGGACACCCGGATTCTCAACTGCGAAACTTCGAATGATCTCTACCGCTGTTGCGGATAACCCGGCCGTTTTAACGCTGGAGTTGCCGCAGAAATCAGAGTTTTACGGTGATGTAGTAGTAGTTTTCGCCTTCGTCCTGATCGTTTCCGACCAGCTTCAGGCCGTGCGAGGTCAGCTCCTGCCGGTAGGCATCGTGTCCGATTGAGACTGAAGGCAGGCCTGTCATGCCATCGGTCCACGTACAGACCTCCTTCGGTGAGGTGAAGAGAAACTGTCCCTGCGGCTTCAAGGTGCGCGCAACTTTGCCGATCAGGCTTCTTTGAACGTCGCGGGGAAGAAGGAACATCAGCCCCCACGCCACCACCGCATCAAAGGTGCGGCTGAAGAACAGCGAGTCCTCGACCGGACAGCATTCCACGTGCACATCCGGAAAACGCTCGCGGAATCTCGCGACCAGCGTCGGAGACGCGTCCACGCCGCAGACCGCAAATCCGTCCTCGAGCAGAGCCTGCGAGATCGGGATACCAAACCCGCATCCGATGTCGAGTATGGCCGCACCACGCGGCAGCCCCTTCGCCCATTTCCGAACAACCCGGGGACCGATGGTGGGCGTGCGCGCACGAGTGAAATCCTCGGCTATGGCTTCGTAACCGTTCGATCGATCCGGTACGGTGCTCATCAACATGAGGTTATCATGGCCGCGAGACTCCATCGGCGAGGAAGGGACGGGTAGCGGCCCGGCCCCCCCGCGGCGGCCCGGGAGCCATGGCTTGTCAGGGACCGGTTGGGCGTTATAACTTCGATGTGCGTCAGCCGCGGGCTCAAAGCTCGTTCGCGGCGCAAATCCAGTCCAGGAGTCCGCCATGAAGAGCCAAGTCGTCGGCACCACAATGCCTGTACTTGAATTCACCCTTGATCCGAACGAGAGCGTCATCTCGGAAGCCGGAGAACTGTCCTGGATGACGAGTTCGATCCAGATGACGACGCATACGCAGTATGCCGGCGGCGGAGGACTCTTCGGCGTGTTGAAGCGGGCGGCGGGCGGCGGGTCGCTGTTCATGACGGAGTACCGGGCGATCGGCGCACCGGGAGGAATCTCCCTCGCAACCAAGCTGCCGGGCCACATCGTTCCCGTCGAAGCCGGCGCGGGGCACGAATACATGATTCACCGCCACGGATTCCTGTGCGCCACGCCGCAGATTCAGCTGAGCGTCGGCTTCCAGCAGTCGTTGGGCGCGGGGATCTTCGGCGGCGAGGGATTCCTGCTGCAGCGCGTCGGCGGCACCGGGACGGCCTGGATCGAGCTTTCCGGAGAGTTGATCGTCAGGGACCTGCAGCCGGGCGAGAATCTGCGGGTTCATCCGGGACACGTGGGTGCCTTCGAGTCGCGCGTTTCCTTCGAGATCACCACTGTGCCGGGAATCAAGAACATGATTTTCGGCGGCGACGGAATTTTTCTCGCATCCCTCACCGGGCCGGGAAGAATCTGGCTGCAGACGCTGCCTATTTCCAAGCTCGCCCACACGCTGATGCATTACATGCCGACACAGCGCAGAGACACAGCGCAGGCGGCCGTGGTTGGAGGCATCGTGGGGTCGATCCTCGAAGGGATGAAATGATTCCGTCTCCGGACGGCGTGCGGATCGATTTGACTTACGACTGCAGCGGTGCTAATGTCCGCCCAATCCGTTTTGGGAGGCGCTCTGGAGATGGACCCGCTCAGGCGTACTTCGCGCGTTCCCTGTTCGTGCCGCCCGGACTCTCGCCGCAGGGTGGCTGCCGCTACGCTGATCTTTCTCGCTCTTCCTGCATTGGCTCGCGCTCAACGGAAAGCGATGATCACCGGGACTTGCACCCTGAACGGCCACGTGCTGAGCGATCAAGGTGCCGCGGTCGGCAACGCCATGGTCCGGCTGCAGACTGCGGAAGGCGTGAACGTCGAACAGAGTTCAGCGACGACTGCGGGGCAGTTCTTCTTCTCGGGAATTCCCAAAGGAGAGTACTTCCTGATTGTGAATGCCGAAGGTTTCGAGACGTACCGGCAACCGGTGAATATGGCTGACGGTCCCGATCAGTACAATGTCTCGGTTCTTTTAACGCCGGCGGCCCAGAGCGTTCAGGCGTATACGGAGGCGCCCGCGCTTTCGGATGCGCAGGCTCCGCGAGACGCCAGGCGCGAGTACCAGAAAGCCGACAAAGCGATCGCGTCCCGGAAGTACGGCGACGCGCGCAAACATCTCCAGGCCGCGGTCGATCAGTACCCGTGTTATGCGCGCGCCCAGACCCACCTTGGGCTGATCATGAGCCAGCAGAAGGACTACAAGAACGCTGAGGCCGCGTTCCGAAAGTCTGTCTCCTGCGATGCCGGCTACCTCGATGCCTATCTGAGGTTGGGACAGTTGCTGACCGCCGAGAAGCGGTTCGCTGAGGCGGTGCCGGTCCTCGAACAGGGTCTGCGCCAGGCGCCCGCCGACTGGCAATTCTATTACGTCTCGGGAGAAGCGCAATACGGCCTGAAGCATTACGATCTGGCGGAGTTGCAGTTCAACAAAGCCAGGTCTCTGGCCTCCGCGCCCCTCGCAGAGCTCGACGCCAAGCTGGCCGACGTCTACTTGCGAGAGAATTCGTTCCAGAAGGCCTATACCTCCATGCAGGACTATCTCAGGCATGAGCCCGAGGGGCGCTTGGCGCCGCGCATCAAGACGATCATGAGACAGATGGAATCAAGCGGCGTGCTCCAGGCGCAGGCGCCCGAAATTCCCCACCAGAATTAACCTGAAAGACCGCGCCCTGCGCACGAGGCTTGCGGCTCGCGCCTGAGACAGGCGGTTCCGGATTGCGAGGCGGCGGCAAATCACCGCGAGTGTGCCGAACAAGCGGTGGTTTACTTGTCCGGGAACGAGAGCTTCAGGCTCGAGGGATACGCCACTTCGAGATCTGGCTTGCAGGCAGGAGTCGCCTTGACGCCGGCTGCTTTACTCTCCGGCGAGCTTTGCGCCGGCGAGCCTGTGGCCGGCGAGGAGGCGCAGGGCGGCAGGACGGCGCGGATTTCTCTCGCCGCGGGAGCAGTTTCGCCGGGATTAGAGATTATCCGCGTCTGACGCCCGTACCGCAGGGCCTGGGCGTGCGCGTTGGCTCCAAGGGGCCGGACCACCCCGCCGCGCCCTGCCCCGTTGCCCGGGCGACGCGCTTGCCTCACAAATTTCGATCTCTGCGCAACGCGTAGCGAGGCATCTCCCGCGGCATTGTTCGTCGCCGCACCCAGCGTGGAGCCGGCGCTCGCGGCCGCCGAGGCGACACCGGACGTGGTGGCGGAATACTCCGCCGCGGCCTGGCAGAATCCATTGGCCGCGTACGCCCCGAAGCAAAGAGCTGTCACCGTCGCGAGCAGAATCAGTTTCCTCATGGGCCTTTTCCCCCTTCTCCGGTTTTCCCTCTTGGAGACTGGCCATGTCAAGATCCTTAACGGGCTCGTTACTACTTTTGTACTCCGACGCCGCTCTGTTGCCCGCCGAGGTTCGCCCGATTCGAGCATCGCTCCTGCGGTCGCATGCGCTAGACTAATAAGTGTCCGGTGCCGTAGCACCAGCAACTGACTGACGATGGACAACGACTGGCATCCGATATGACATTCACCATGCACCCCATCGGGCTAATCCACAGCCCGTACACCGAAACCTCGCAGATTCCCAAAGGGCCGGGCGCGAAGCACGATGCCGAAGGCGTGCTTGAACTGCTGCCCGAATACGAGGCGGGCCTCAAGGACGTTGAGGGCTTCTCGCACTTTTACGTCATCTGGGTATTCGATCGCGCCACCGGTTTTGACCTCGTGGCCACGCCCCCGGTTGACCCCCGGCCGCACGGTGTTTTTTCCACGCGTTCGCCGCGGCGCCCGAATCCCATCGGATTGACGGTGGTCCGCCTGCTCCGCCGCGCGGGCAACAAAGTATACGTCCACGGCGTCGACATGCTCGACGGCACCCCGATCCTGGACATCAAACCTTACCTGTCGAGCATTCCCGAAGACGAACTCCGCCGCGGGTGGCTGGCCGAAGCCGAGGAGAGGCGACGGAACGAAGGCAGCGGCAAGTGAGGAGAGTGGCAAGTGACGGGTGGCGAGTGGCAAGTGACCGCGAGTGATGAGGAGATAAGCCCTCAACGCGCCCGCCAGAACTTGGCCCGCGGCGCCATGGGCGGAATAACTCGTCCGGAGGCGTCGGTTTTGAGCTCTCAACTCTCAACTCTCGACGGTCAATTTTGTAAGGCAGCAAATTCAGGGAAAAAACCTATTGACAACTTCCCGCTTTCCGGTTATCTTCGCAGTTTACAACTGAATAGTTGATTCAGTAACCCTGAATCTCATCAAGAGTGGCTGAGGGACAGGCCCGTTGACGCCACGGCAACCGGTTCCGCTTTACGCGGGACGCCAGGTGCCAATTCCCACCCTGACCGGGGAGAGATGAGAGGGGCAAGCAGTCCAGCCTCCCGAATCCTTCCGGGAGGCTTTCGAATTTCTGAAGCCTTCCGGACGAACATCCCCAGCCATTCTGATGAGCTCAGGCATCCTGGCAAGGAGGCATCATGAGCTATCTCTTGCACCTGAAGTGCCGCGAATGCGGACGCACCTATCCGGCGGAGCCGATTGCGGCGTGCGAAGAATGCTGGGCCCCGCTCGAGGCCGTGTACGACTACGGCAAGCTCTGGGCGGACCTGCGCCGCGACGATCTGGCCGCGCGGCCGGCGAACATGTGGCGTTATCGCGAGCTGCTGCCGCTCACGGGCGAGCCCTTCGTGGGATGCGAGACCGGGTTCACGCCCCTGGTGGCCGCACCTCGCCTCGCCAAGGCGCTGGGCGCGCGCGAGGTCTACATCAAGAACGACGCCGTCAATCATCCCACGCTCTCCTTCAAGGACCGGGTGGTGGCAGTGGCGCTGAACAAGGCGCGCGAATTCGGATTCGACACCGTGGGCTGCTCCTCCACCGGCAATCTCGCCAACGCGGTGGCGGCGCAGGCGGCGGCCGGCGGATTCAAGGCCTTCATCTTCGTGCCCGCCGATCTCGAAGCCGAGAAGATCGTGGGCACGCAGGTGTTCGGCGCCACCCTGGTGAAGATCGACGGTAACTACGACCAGGTGAACCGGCTCTGCGCCGAAATCGCGCTGCGCCACTCCTGGGGACTGGTAAACGTGAACCTGCGCTCCTACTACGCCGAAGGGTCGAAGACTGTAGGCTACGAGATAGCCGAGCAGCTCGGCTGGCAGACGCCGCGCAACATCGTGGTGCCCATGGCCGGCGGCGCGCTGATCACCAAAATCGCCAAGGCCTTCGGCGAACTGGCGCAGCTCGGATGGGTGCGGGCCCAGCGCACGAAGTTCTTCGGCGCCCAGGCGGCCGGATGCTCGCCCATCACCACGGCGGCCAAGCAGGGCACGACGGAGATCCAGCCGCAGAAGCCGCGCACCATCGCCAAGTCGCTCGCCATCGGCAATCCTGCCGACGGACCCTACGCGGTGAAAGCGATCCTCAACTCGGGCGGCGGCGCCGAAGACGTGACCGACGTCGAGCTCGTGGAAGGCATCCGGCTGCTCGCCGAAACCGAGGGCATCTTCACCGAGACCGCGGGTGGCGTCACGGTTGCCGTGGCGCGCAAGCTGATCCAGCAGCGCCGGATCAATCCGGAGGAATCGGTCGTGCTGGTGATCACCGGGAACGGGCTGAAGACTATCGGAGCGATCAGCGGCGCGGTCGGCGAGTGCGTAACCATCAAGCCCAAGATCGAGGCATTTGAGTCCGTTTGCCTGAGCGCCGCGGCAGCGTAAGGGGCCGGCATCGCGCACGGACCGGATTTCCAGAGAGGAGAAGCTCGCGGAGCCATCCTTTTTCGAAAAACAGGCCTTTTTCTCAAAGTAAGTCCCTGAAAAGAGACGAGATAACCTCATTGGGTTTGGTGGACAGCGTTTTCGGGTTATCTCGCTCATCCTGCGGCTCTTAACCCCAGTGGGTTTGCTTGCCTGGGTAGCCCTTTTCCAGAGGGAGAAGCTCGCGGAGCCATCCTTTTTCCAAAAACAGACCCTTTTCTCAAAGTAAGTTACTGAAAAGAGATGAGATAACCTCATTGGGTTTGGCGGACGCCGTTTCCGGATTATCTCGCTCATTCTACAGCTCTTAACCCCAGTGGGTTTGCTTGCTCTGGCAGCCGTCCCTCTCCTCGGTTCCCAGAGGGAGCAACTCGCGGAGCCATCCTTTTGCGAAAAACAGACCCTTTTCTCAACGTAAGTCACTGAAAATAGTCGAGATAACCTCAATGGGTTTGGCGAACGCCGGATTTCATTCATCTCGCTCATTCTGCAACCCTTAACCCCGATGGGTTTGCTCGGCTTTCGGCGCCCCCGCTCCCAAGCGGTGCCGCCATAACCTGCGCGTGCTCCCCTTCGAGTCAGGCCCCTGACCCTTGGGCCCTGATCCCAGACTCAAATTCGAGCCTATCACCCAAAATTGGGACAATGGAGAAAATTGAGAAAAGTGAGAAAATTGAGAAAATTTATTTTTGTTTTGTTTTCAGCGGGTTAGCTGGAAAGAGACAGTTGGGGGTTGGATCGCTCTCGATGGTGAGGTCCGTAGAGAATTGGCGGTTGGATCGCTCTCGATGGTGGGGGCCTGCGCGGGGGCCTGCGCAAGGTCGCAAGCGGCCCGCGTGTGTATCCAAGTCTCTGCCGTGGTGCCAAACTCTTTCGCCAGGCGGATCGCCATTTCAGCGCTGATGCCGGACTTCCGGTTGATAATCCTGGTGAGGGTCTGCCGTGGCACGCCGAAGAATCGGCCGCTCTGGCAGCAGCAGCCCCCCGGGCCGGCACCAGGAATCGGCGGGAATCCAGTCTGTAGGTCACGGGCTCGCTTCCCTGCTGGATTCCCGCTTCCGCTGATGGAAGTGGCTATTCGACACTCGGCCACAACGAAGGGCGCTCAGGATGACAGGGGAGCCCCATCAGCGCCGATAGAAACCCACCGCGTCCCCGCGCGCGAGGATATGGCCCTTCATCGCCGATTGCAGATCCTGCACGGTGGCGTGCTCGAGATCGAGCGCGGAGTCGAGCGCGAAGAGGTGAAAGACGTAGCGATGCCCGCTGCCCGGGGGCGGGCACGGACCGTTGTAGCCCAGTTTGCCGAAGCCGTTGGTCCCCTGGTGCCCGCCGGCGGCGTCAGCGCCCTGGGCGATGCCTTCGGGCAGGGCGCGCGCGGCGGCCGGAAGATCGTAGATGATCCAGTGGACGAAGTTGCCGCCGGGGGCGTCGGCATCGAGCATGGCCAGCGCGAAAGTTTTTGTGCCGGCAGGCGGGTCGGTCCACGAGAGGGCGGGCGAGGTGTCATCGCCGTCGCAACTGAAGCGGGCGGGAATCTCCCCGTTGGCGCGGAACGACGAAGCCGTGAGGCTTAGATTTACCGCCGGGGGAGGCGCTGGCTGCGGCAGCGCCGATTGCGGAGTTGTCTGCGGCCGGCCCCAGAGCAGGAGAGCGGAGCCCACAATGATCCAGCCGGCAACCGGCATCCCGCCAACGATCGACGCCCGGCGGAGAATCGAGATCCATCGCGCCGGGAGCGCGCGAAAGGGAGACTGCCTCTTTCCTATGGTATCCGATGGCGGCGAACTATCGCGCATTGGCAAGATCATTTGTCATGGTTGTTCTGCCGAGTTTCAGCAAACTGCTAGACTAGGGTTTTGAGTTCACATCCGCCACCCAGCGCGGAGGCTTGGCGGCCATCTCGGCGCTCGGGTCCGGGTCGTACTTCTCCACCAGTTTTCCGGTGGCAACCTCGCGCAATTCATAGTGGGCGTCCGCCCCGCCGTGCACCGTTTCCTGCTCGAAGGCGACCTGATTCCCCTCGGCCTCGAAGCACCATCGCTTGATGGGCAGTCCGGTGCCGTTGAAAGTGCGCGTCTCGCCGCCGGTGTAGGTGACCAGCGCCATCGGAATCGGGTAGTCCGTTTCGGAGTTTGGATAGAGGGCCAGCCAACCCACGGACCGTCCGTCCGGAGCGATCTCCACCCTGGCGAATCCCACCTGCCTGGGTTGCATGTTGGGCATGACCTCCCGGTGATGCCGGGTCACGATGTAAAGTTGACCGCTGGGATCGATTCCGGTGGCGATATAGGTCTCCGCCGACGGGGCGACCGCCCACAGCCCGAGCACGACGATTGCAATCCCGGATGCCCGCACGAGCCCGACCCCCAGAGGAGCAAGCTCTAGCGTAGCGCGTGTCAGGGGTCAGGGGCTAGGGGTGAGAGGATTGGGGGTTGGGGATTGGGGGCAGAGCGGTTGCTGAATCGGCGCCCAGCTGTCATGCTGAGGGGTATGGCTGAGACGATTTCGGTTCGCGTTCCCGCCACCAGCGCCAATCTCGGATGCCTTTTCGACAGCGGCGCGCTGGCGCTGGGCCTCTATCTTGACGTCCGCGTAACTCCGCGCGAGGACAAAGAAATCTCGGTGCAATACCGCGGGGAAACGCCGGAGCGAATCCACGGCGGGCGCGACAATCTGATCGCGCGTACTTTGGCCGAGACGCTGGAGTTGTGGGGCGAGCAGCGCGGCTTCGATCTGGAGATCGATAACCAGATCCCGGTCGGGACCGGCCTCGGCTCGAGCGCGGCGGCCATCGTAGCGGCGCTGGCCGCGGCGCGGTGGCTCGCCTACCATAATCTCACCGACCAGGAGATCATCCGGCTGGCGGCGCAGCGGGAAGGCCACCCCGATAATGTGGCCGCTGCCTGGGAGGGCGGATTCACCCTGGCGGCGCAGACCGACGGCCAGGTGATCGCGTGCTCATGCCCGGTGCCGGACTCGCTGCAGTTCGCGCTGGTCGTACCCGACTACGCCTTGCCCACCGAGAAGGCACGGGCTGTGCTGCCCGAGACCTATTCGCGTCCCGACGCCGTTCACAATCTGCAGCGCGCCGCCGTCATGGTGGCCCAATTCTTCTCCGGGCGCACCGACTTCAGGCAGGAGATGTTCGACGACCGCTGGCATCAGCCTTATCGCGCCGCGTTGGTGCCCAGCCTCTCCGAAGTGCTGCGCTTCCGGCATCCGGAAGTGCGCGGCATCTGCCTGAGCGGCGCCGGACCGGCCGTTCTCACCTTTGTGCGCGGCAATGCGCTGGCTGTGGCCCAGGCGCTGCAGGAGTTGCTGGCGAAGCATGGGGTACAGTCGCGGCCTTACGTGCTCTCCGCGGATAATCGGGGCGCCAAGGGCTGGTCGCGCCCGTGCTGCGATTGACCATCAGCGCCGGAAACGACCCATGATTTCGCCGCGCGCGAGAATGTGGCCTTGCATGGACGATTCCAGATCCTGAGCGGTTGCCCCGTGCAGACCGAGCATCGAGTCGAGGGCCCACACGCGGAAAAAGTACCGATGCGGTTTGCCCGCAGGGGGACACGGACCGTTGTAGCCGGTCTTGCCGAAGCCGTTCGTTCCCTGGCGGCCACCGCCGGCGTCGGGCCCCTGGGCAACGCCTTCGGGAAGCGAACGCGTCGAAGCCGGAAGATCGTAGATGACCCAATGGACGAAGTTGCCGCCGGGCGCGTCAGGATCGTTCACGACCAGCGCAAAGCTGTGCGTGCCCGCAGGCGGATCGTTCCAGGCGAGGGCCGGCGAGACGTCATCGCCGTTGCACGTGAAGCGCGCGGGGATTTCGCCGTTGGGCCGGAAGGATGAGGTGGTGAGATTCAGAACCGCGTCCGGCGATCCGAGCAGGCGCGTGGCCCGCCACGACAGGTCCACACAAACTGCACCCGCCGAAAATAACAGCAGCAGCCAGCTCGCCCGCCGCGCGCGAAGCACAGTCATGACCTCAACCCCCGACGCTCCGATGTTAGCACGTCGAGCGGCTATGTTGTTGGGCCTATTGATAGCTACCACATCGTTAACTCCGGCCCGCAGACCTGCTCTCGCAGCGCTGCCGCAAAGCGTCCCCGATATGACCGGCGAGTACGAGTTCCTGAAGCCTGAGAACACGCTCGCGATCCTTGAAGAAGAAGGCAAGCTGAAGGGCTACATCGACGTGCTGCAAGGCGAAGAGGAGTCGAGCGACGTGCTCAGCTACCAGATCACAACCGGTACGCGCGGCGGGGATCAGGTGCAGTTCAAGACGGCCAGGATCCACGAGAAGTACTACGAGTTCAAAGGCTCGGTCGCGCGCGGCGACGGACGCACACCAAAGGATCCGGATTTCCTGCGCCTGGCCGGAGACCTCGAGACCGTGACGAGTGACAGTTTGACGGGCCAGTCGCACGCCGAGTCGCACCACGTCACCTTCAAGTGGAAGCCCAGGTCCCAGGAGGACGAGTAACCGCGTAGAGTCGCCGTACCCAGCGCTGAGAAGAAACACCAGCGCGCTGCCTCAGGCCGAACCATTCGATTCTTTCACTACAGAGTGTTACCAAACAGAGTGACAGGCTAACCCCTCACCCGGCTCACCGCCGCTACAGCAAGGGCGGCGAAATCGGAGGCGACGTTTTGCGCTTCAGCCGGTCCAGCCGGTGGCGAAATCGCTCCAGCTCCCGTCGCCGCTCCAGCTTCGACCAGGCCTGCCAATCGGTCGCACTCCCGTCGCGGGGCGGCACGCCGGCTTTCGCTCCGATCCACCCCAAGGCGCGCTCGGTAAATTGCAGCGCGGCGGCCGCGTCGCGCTGCCGATGCTCGGCGTGGATGGCCAGCTGTTCGAGCGCGTCGAGAAAATAGTCGGTTTCGCGCCGGGTGATCTCCAGCCAGATCTCGGCCGCCTGCTCGAACTCGCCCGACCGCCGGTGCTGCGTCGCCAGGTGCCAGAGAGCGCGCGGCTCGAGCGAATCCGGCAGCCCGGAATCGAGGGCACGCCTGCAGACGGTCGCCGCGCGGGCTCGATCGCCGGCGCGTTCGAAGATGCGGCTCAAGCTGAAAAGATCGAGGCCGGGCATCGACTCTCCGGGCGTGCCCACCTTAGCTGCATCGATTTCCCCTTGTGCCACATCGACGCCGCGCGCCGACTCGGTGCGGATGATGCGTGCAAGCTCCGAGGTGAGTGCCGCGAGGGTTACGATGTCGAGCGCGTTGTGATAGAAGACCGGCTGCAGACCGCGCGCGTCCCCGCTGCGCAGGTAATCGAAATAAATTCCCGGGATGTCCGCGCCATCCACGTCGCCGCTGCGTCCGACGCCGAGAATCTCCGCCTCCAGGTGCGTCAGCCGGCAGCTTTCGAGCCGCAGTTTCCAGAGTTGGCGCGCCGGATGCAGCAGGTCAAGATGGATCATGCGGCCGAAGGGCGGGCGCTGGCGGGCCAGGCGAAACCGGGTTTCAAGCAGCGGCACATCGAAAGTCTTGCCGTTGAAAGTCACCAGGCCCTTGTACCCGGCCAGCAAGTCGGCGAGCGCGGCGAGCACTGCGCGCTCTTCGGGATAATCGCGCAGGAAGAATTGCCGCACCACGAAATCCGATCCTTCGATCGCGCCCACGCCGATCAGGAACGCACAGGTCCCGGTGCCGCCCGCGAGTCCGGTGGTCTCGGTGTCGAGATAGATCAATTCGGAAGGGTCGGGCAAGGCGTCGCCGCCGCGTTGTCCGGCGAGAAATTGCCCACCGAGAAAAATCTCCAGCGCGCTGAGGTCACTCACAGAAACGTCGCCCACGCGCAGCCTGCCGTAAGGGCGTCCGAAGGGCAGCACCTGGCGCGCGACGAAATACTCGCCGAGCCGGTTCGCTTGCACGCTCCCGTCCACGTACTGCTCGATGCCGCACGGAACGCGCTGCGCCGGCAGTGGACGCACCGATTGATCGCGTTGGCGCAGCCATTCAAGCTGTCGTTCTAATTCTCGGTCCGCGCTGCTCTTTTCAGACGCCTTGCGAAGCTGCCGAAGTTTCTCCTCGAGATTCATTGAATGCACTGCCTACTGCCGATTGCCTACTCCCCCGGGGCACCTGCACCGATCGCGCCCAGAATCGCCAGTGCCACCTCTTTCCCATTCTCGCCGATCTCACCCACCGGACCCACGCACGACGGGCACCCGGCCTCGCAGCCGCAATTCCCGATGAGCTTGCGCGCATTGCCGAGCAATTGCTCGCTCATGCGATAGAGCGGCGCGCTTAGGCCGATGCCGCCCGGATATTTGTCGTAGAGGTAGATGTTGGGCTCGAAGAACGTCATCGGTCCGTTGTCCCTTGCCGGTTGTCCGCGGCCTGCTGACTGTCGACTGTCGACCGTCGACTGCCGGCTGTCCACTGACAACTGACGACTGACTGACGGCTGGTCGCGGGAATTTTCTCCCACCGCCACGCCGAGATCGCGCGCATCGCACATCACCAGCAGAATCGCCATGGCCTCGAGTGCGTTGCCGAGCGCGCGCACGCCGTCCTGCCGGTCGGTACTCGAATAGGGCATCGCTTCCAGCATTTCGTGAGGCAGCGTCAGCCACCAGGCGGTGGTGTGCATCTCCTGCTCCGGCAGCGTCAGGTTGCCCGCGCCCACGTTCTCGTGCGTATGGAACTTGATCTTCTTGAACCCGACGACTTGCGTATTGACATGAACCTCGCCGTGATTGACGGACGGTTGCCGGTCGTCGGTTATCGATTGTTGGCAATCGGCCGCGGCTTCGGTGGATCGAAACTCGAAATCCGGAACTCGAAACTCGCCATCCTCCTCAACCATCGACTGTGGACCGCCAACGCTCGCCTGCCGGCCGTCAACGGTCAACTGTCGACTCTCAACCGTCGACTGGCTTCTGACTTCCGTCTTCTGACTCCTGCTCTCAAACGTCTCCAGCACCGTAATCTTCGTATACGAAATCGCGTCGGTGTAATAGTCCGAGTCCACGCGATGAACGTAAGCCTTGCGGTCGTCGTAGTCGAGCCGCTCCACGTGGTACTGTTCCCCGTTCTGAATGTAGATGGCTTTCTCATGAAGCGTGGTGAGCGCGCTCGGGAAATCCACTTCACCGAGCACGCGCGGCTCGCCGGTGTTGTCCACGATCACGAAATTGTCGGACGAGACCGAGCGCAGGCTGACCGCATCCGCCGGATAGCTTTCCGAGACCCAGTGCCAGGCGCCGCTGGTGTGGTGCAAGAAACCGGTTTCGGTGAGGTGACGGCAAAGTGTCTCCAGATCAAGTGTGCCGAAGCGCTCACCCTCTTCGATCGGCAATTCGAAAGCTGCGCACTTCAGGTGATTCAGCAGGATTTCGAGATTGTCGGGATTCACGAAGCCGTGCTCGGGCGAGCGTCCGAAAAAGTACTCGGGATGCTGAACGATAAACTGATCGAGCGGCGCGCTGGAGGCGACGAGCACCGCCGCCGACGTGCCTTGCCTGCGGCCGGCGCGGCCGGCGCGCTGCCAGGTGGACGCGATGGTGCCCGGGTAGCCGGCGAGCACGGCCACGTCGAGGCTGCCGATGTCAATCCCAAGTTCGAGCGCGTTGGTCGCAACCACGCCGAGCAGGCGTCCCTCGCGCAGATGGCGTTCGATTTCGCGCCGTTCGAGCGGGAGATATCCGCCGCGATAACCGCGGACGAGGTCGGGACCGCCCGGCGCACGGCGGAAGTCCTCCTTGAGGTACGTGACGAGGATCTCGGTGGCCAGGCGGCTGTTGGCGAAGACGATCGTCTCGAGCCCGCGCCCGAGAAACGTCCGGGCCATGCGCCGCGATTCGTTCAGGTACGACCGGCGGATGCCGAGCTGGGGATTCACCACCGGAGGGTTGTAGAAGACCAGGTATTTATCGGATGCGGGCGCGCCATTCCGATCGAGCAGGGTCACGTCCTCTTCCAGGATGTGCGCGGCGAGGTCGGCGGGATTGGCGATGGTGGCGGAGGCGCAGATGAACTGCGGGTGACTGCCGTAGAATCGCGCCACACGCTTCAGGCGCCGCAGCACGTTGGCCAGATGGCTGCCGAGCACGCCGCGATAGTAGTGCAACTCATCGATCACCACATACTGCAGGTTCTCGAAGAGGCGCTCCCACTTGGTGTGGTGCGGCAGAATCCCGGCGTGCAGCATGTCGGGATTGGTGATCACCAGATTGCCGCGCGCGCGGATCGACTTGCGCGCGTCCTGAGGCGTGTCACCGTCGTAAGTGAAGGTACGGACGTCGTCGCCGAGCTCGGCGGCGAATCGGTTGAGCTCCGTTAACTGGTCCTGCGAAAGAGCCTTGGTAGGAAATAAGTAGAGCGCACGCGCGTCCGGATTGCGCACCAGCGAATCGAGGATCGGCAGGTTGTAGCACAGCGTCTTGCCGGAGGCCGTGGGCGTGACCACCACCAGATTCCTGCCCTCGCGCGCCAGACGAAAAGCCTCCGCCTGGTGCGAGTAAAGCTGGCGGATACCGCGCCCTTTGAGCACCCGGGCGACCCGCGGCTCCAAATCCCCTGGCATTCGCACGAACTCGGCGGCACGCGCGGGGATGTGATGAATCGCCGTAACGCCGCCGAGGCGTGCGGGCCCTGGGGACTTATCGCGAATCTCCGCGATCGCTTGCTCCACGCTTTCGCGGCCTCGGGGCCGGTCGGCGGTCAGCAATGCTTGTGTCTCAAGGGCCATGGCGGGTTCTCCGGCGGAACCGAACCCCGTAAGGGAGATTCGCCTTTTATTCGCTGCCATCTTACCACAGCAGCGCACGCAATGAGAACACCCGAAGCCGTCGGCCGCGTCGACGAACCCTGCGCCACTTCGCAGGTGCTGCATTAGTCTGCAGAATGAATCGGCGCAACGTGGCTGCGGAGCCAGGGACGCAGTGCTTCTCGATCAAATCAGCGAAGGCCTCGTCGACCAGCGCCTGGATCTGGCGTCCCTCGTCTTGCACGCGAGGTACCCACAGCCGACAAGATCTTCGAATTCACTTGGGTTGCGAATTTCTCGCGGGTCTCAGTCATGCCTGCAGGCTATCATGACAAATCATAATACGATCAAGGTCGCCCGCTTTGGCTGATCAGCTCTCGCCATGCCGCCTCATCGTCAACATCCACGAGTACGCCGGGATCGGCTACTTCAACCTGTTCCGTCTGCTCGCGCCAGGCCCGGATCACGCCGTTGGCGCCTTCATTGGGACCGAGCGCGAGCAGTGGTGCGAAGAGCGGCTGAGCGACCACCACGGGATGACCCCGCCTGCCACCATGAACGGGGACGACCACCGGCGCGCGCGTGCGCTCGAACGTCGTAATCAGGGCCCGGACGGTGGCAGGATCAAACGCGGGATGATCGACGAGGCAAAGAACGATGGCGTCCGGAACGCCCGGGCGGACGACAGGGGTCGCGGCAGGCTTCCCAAGCGCGGCAAGCCCGGCTTGCAACGAGGAAGTCTGGCCGCGTCGATAATCAGGATTGAGGATGACCTCAACGCCGGCAGCGCTCAACCCTGCAGCCTGCCGAATGATCTCGGCGTGATGCCCCAATATCACGGCGACGCGATCAATTCCGGCCTCGCGCAGCTTGGCAATGATGGTCCCGAGAAACGTCCGCCCGCGATACGTCAGCAGCGCCTTGTCGCGGCCCATACGCGACGACTCGCCGGCAGCCAGCACCAGCCCGGCAATCGTCCTGCGCGCGCTCGAGTCCGCGCCGGACCCGCCGTTCATGATGCTTGCTGAACCTTCGGGTGGTAGGCCATGGCAGACACCGAGGAGACGGCATTGCGCCGCACGGCGACCATTTCGGCGACGACGGCGACGGCGATCTCACCGGGAGTGAGCGCGCCGATGTCGAGTCCGACGGGCGAGTGAATGCGCTCCAGTTGATCGCCGGACACCCCTTCGGTCCCCAGCACCTTCGAGAATTCGACCAGCTTGCGCTTGCTGCCGATCATGCCGATAAAGCGGGCCGGCGTGCTCAGCGCCCAGCGCAGGCAGGCCAGATCGCCTTTGTGCCCGCGCGTCGCGATCACGATGTACGAAAAGTCGTTCAGCTCCAGGCGCGCGAAAGTATCTTCCCAATCACCCGAGTACGTCTCGACGGCACCGGGAAATCGCTCTTTGTTGGCGAAAGCCCCGCGATCATCCACCACGATGGTCTCGAATCCAGCAGTGCCGGCCACTTGGGAAATCGCGAGCGAAACATGCCCGCCGCCGAACAGATAGAGCGTGGGCGTAGCCAGGATGGGCTCGATGAAGATGTCGAGCGAGCCGCCGCACACGAGCCCCTGGTCGGCGTCGGGATTCTCGTTGAGGTTGAAATGCAGGCGTCGGGCCTTCTCCTCGCGCATCACATCCTGCGCCGCCGACCAGACGTCCGCCTCGACGCAACCGCCCCCCACCGTCCCCAGGATCGAGCCGTCATCCCGGATCAGGATCTTCGAGGTTTCATAGCTCGGCACCGATCCCTGCACGTTGATGATTGTCGCCAGCGCAGCCTTTCGACCGGCTTTGCGCAGCCGCGCGATCTCTTCGAAGATATCCATGGCTTCACTGATTAGGTTAGACTCGGGTCTCGCGAGAGTCAATTATGCTTCCCGATTGAGTTCACGGGCGGCCCTCTGGCGGTCGTTTGGGCCTTTCGGCAAGGCGCACAGGTGCACCCAGACCTTTTCTGTGCTCTACTGCTGAACGAGATTGACATAGCCATCTTAGATGGCTATGATATGGTGTATATGAACCTCAACGTTGCGGACGCCAAGAATAGGCTTCCGGAATTGATCAAGGCCGTGGAAGGCGGTGAATCCGTTACCATCTGCCGCCGGGGCGTGCCTGTGGTCGATCTCGTGCGAACGAGAAAGCCTGTTCGCTCCAGCAGAAGATTCGGCACTCTCAAGGACAAGATCAAAGTTCTTGACCCCGATTGGTGGAAACCCATGGAGTCCGAAGATGTGGATGCGTTCCTCGAAGGGCGCTATTGAATGCGCGCGCTATTGGACACCGCGGTCCTCATCTGGGCAGCCTCCTCACCGGAGCGGATCACGCGCCGCGCGCGATCGGCAATGAAGAGTCCCAGGAGCGTGCTCGAATTCAGCGCCGTGTCGCTTTCTGAAATAGCGATCAAACGCTCAGTCGGAAAGCTTGACTTTTCTGGGCCGGATGTCGAGCAGGCCCTGAACGATCTGGGCGTGCGGATCCTGCCTTATACGGCAGAGCATGCTTTCCTGCTGTTTGACCTGCCGGTCTGGCACAATGATCCCTTTGACCGCCAGCTCGTGGCCCAGGCCCTGAGCGAGAGGATTCCCGTGGTCACGCCCGATGAGAAGTTCCGGCTTTACAAAGATCTCGACGTGATCTGGTGAGCCGAGGCTCAGCGGGCCGAAGCCAACCGAATAAGCGGAGGGCTTGATGAAAGCAGTTCGATTTCACCAGCACGGCGGGATTGACGTTCTGAAGTATGAGGACGCGCCAAAACCTGAGATCGCCGCCAACGAAGTCCTGGTTCAGGTAGGTGCCTGCGCCCTGAACCATCTCGACATCTGGCTGCGTAAAGGTACAGCGAGCTGGAAGCTGGCGATGCCGCACATCGTGGGGAGCGACATTTCGGGTGAGGTGGCGGCGGTCGGGAGCCTGGTGCGGCGCGTGAAGCCCGGCGATCGGGTGCTGCTCTCGCCCGGTATCAGTTGCGGCCAATGCGAGCAGTGCTTCAAGGGACTCGACAGCGCCTGCCGCAGCTATACGCTCTTCGGCGTCATGGTGGACGGCGGCTACGCGGAATATGTGAAATCGCCGGAGATGAACGTGATCCCCATCCCCGGCGACCTGAGCTTCGACGAAGCCGCGGCGCTGCCGCTGGTATCGGTCACGGCGTGGCACATGCTGGTGACCCGCGCACAGCTTCGTCCTGGCGAGGACGTGCTGGTGATCGCGGCCGGGTCGGGCGTGGGCAGCGTCGCCATCCAGATCGCCAAGCTGATGTCCGCGCGCGTGATCGCCGTCGCGGGCACCGACGCCAAGCTGGATAAGGCCCGCGATCTCGGCGCCGACGAGGTGATCAACCATCGAACGCAGTCCATTGCCGCCGAGGTGCGCCGGATTACGAACAAACGCGGCGTGGACGTCATCGTGGACCACGTGGGTTCGGCCGTCTGGGAGGATTGCTTCGAGTCGCTGGCCACGTACGGCCGCTTCGTCACC
The DNA here is from genome assembly GCA_035946575.1 of Terriglobia bacterium. GTDB lineage: Bacteria > Acidobacteriota > Terriglobia > UBA7540 > UBA7540 > Gp13-AA77. The sequence goes on from DASYZG010000079.1 coordinate 22,615, forward strand.
TGTGGCACCACGTCCGGCGAGGAGGCGAAGCTCAACCTGCGCACGCTCTACGGCCGGCAGCGCTCGCTGCTCGGATCATTCATGGGCGGCAAGGGCGAGTTGCTGGAAGTACTCGAATTCGTCGGCCAGCGCAAGGTGCGAGCCGTGATCGACTCGGTATTCCCCTTGCGCGAGGCCGCCGCCGCGCAAAAGAAGATGGAAGACCGAGACTTCTTTGGCAAGATTATTTTGCATCCATGATGAACCAGTTTTCAGTGGTGGTTCGTGGTCAGTAGTCAGTTGCCCGTTTTTGCGCTCGGTTTCGGGAGCGAGAGTCAACGCACAACTGACAACGGACAACTGACGATTACGACCGACGGGCAAATCTCGATTAAAATCTGAAGTTCTATCTCGGCGCTCGCCGCCATAGGAGACAAACATGGAATTTGATCCCAAGCACTGGAGCCGCACCATCACCGACGGACGCGAGCGCGCCGGGGCCCGGTCCATGCTCAAGGCCATCGGATTCACTGACGCGGACCTGGCGCGTCCCATCGTCGGTGTCGCTCACTGTTGGACGGAGACCATGCCCTGCAACTTCGGTCATCGGCACCTGGCGGAGCGTGTGAAGGCCGGCGTGCGCGCGGCCGGCGGCACACCCATGGAGTTCAACACGATTTCGGTCTCCGACGGCGTCACCATGGGTACTGAGGGAATGAAGGCGCCGCTGGTGAGCCGCGAAGTGATCGCGGACTCGATCGAGCTCGTGGGCCGTGGGCACATGTTCGACGCCATGGTCGTGGTGGTGGGCTGCGACAAGACGATCCCGGCCGGGGCCATGGCGCTGGCGCGGCTCAACGTGCCTGGAGTGGTGCTGTACGGCGGATCGATCGCTCCGGGCAACTACGGCGGCCGCGAAGTCTCCGTCGGAGACGTATACGAGGCCATCGGCGCCAACGCCGCCGGGCTGATGACCGATCAGGAGCTGAAACAGCTGGAAGACGTCGCCTGCCCGGGGGCGGGCGCGTGCGGCGGCCAGTTTACCGCCAATACCATGTCCATGGTGATGGAGCTGATCGGCCTCTCGCCGCTCGGCTCGAACAGCGTCCCTGCGACCGATCCGCAAAAGGACAAGATCGCGGAGGCAACCGGGCGTCTGGTGATGGAGGTATTGCGGAGCAACCTCCGTCCCCGCGATATCCTCACCCGCGAGGCATTCGAGAACGCCATCGCGGCGGTGGCCGCCACGGCAGGGTCGACAAACTCGGTCCTGCACCTGCTGGCGCTGGCGCGCGAAATAGGAATACCCCTGAACATCGACGATTTCGACCGCATCAGCGCGCGCACCCCGATTCTGGCCGACCTGAAGCCTGCCGGACGCTACATGGCCGTGGATCTGCACAAAGCGGGCGGTATTCCGCTGGTCGCCTGGCGCATGCTCGAAGGCGGATTGCTGCACGGCGAGGCCAAAACTGTGACCGGGCGCACACTCGGAGAGGAAGCCCGGAAGGCGGTCGAGACTCCGGGGCAGAACGTGGTGCGCAGCGCGGCCAACCCGCTCAAGTCGAGCGGCGGGCTGGTGATCCTCAAGGGAAATCTCGCGCCCGAAGGCGCCGTCGTCAAGGTCTCAGGCCACGAACGGCTGAAGCATCGCGGTCCGGCGCGCGTCTTCGAGCGCGAAGAGGACGCCATGAAGGCGGTCACCAGCAAGAAGATCAAGCCGGGCGACGTGGTCGTGATTCGCTACGAAGGGCCCCGCGGCGGGCCCGGTATGCGCGAGATGCTCGGGGTGACCGGTGCGATCGTGGGCGAGGGCCTCGGCGAGACGGTGGCCATGGTCACCGACGGCCGATTCAGTGGCGCCACGCGCGGCTTGATGATCGGACATGTTGCGCCCGAGGCCGCGCGCGGCGGTCCGCTCGCCGCCGTCGCCGAGGGCGACACGATCAACGTCGACATCGAGGCGAGACGCCTGGAGGTGGAACTAGATGGCCAGGAGCTCGTGAAGCGCCTGTCGGCCTGGACCGCGCCCGAGCCGCGCTACAAGTCGGGCGTGTACGCCAAGTACGCCGCGCTGGTGGCATCGGCGTCCGAGGGCGCCATCACGCGACCGGTCTGATCCCAGAGATTGCGGCGCCAAGCGTCAAGATCCGCCCGGATCAGCGGCATACCCTTGCTGACGGATCGAAAAACCGCCGCGGCTGCTGAGATCGCCAGGCCGAACGGCCGCGTGCACCGGCTGGATCCTTATGGTCCGCTGCCGGGATGCCCTCGTTGCTGTTCGCGCACGTAATCTCCGACTTGCGCCACCGTGCCCAGCCAGATGCCGTTGGCCGGATCGTTCAGGTAGTCGCAGAGCTTCCCCAGTGCGCCGGCGTCGGTAATCTGAAACCCTCGCTGGCCGATCTCATGACCGATAAAGATAATCCAGCGGCCGTCCTGGGCCGCCTTCTGCACGAGGTCTTTCATCTGGTCGAACGTGAGATCGTCGAAAGGCGTGCCCATGGCCTGCGATAAATCCGAGAAAGCGGGATCGTTCGGCGATTCGTCGAGGTATCCGCGTCCAACCAGGAACCGCTCGGCCACGAGCGGCACGTAGCTGCGCACGTCCAATCCGCGACCCACGAACTTCAGGCCGCAAGGATAGGCGAACGTCCTGGGCTTCACGCCGAGCAGCCGCTCGATTTCGGAGTTCGCCCCATCGAGTTGCTCGGCCATCATCTCGAGGCTATAGTCCTCGAGCGCGTTGTGCCGCGAGAAAGCGTAGTTGCCGGTGCAAGGGTGCGTGACGGTGTGGTTGCCGATCTCATGCCCTTCAGCGACCGCCTTCTTCCACCCTTCCAAGCGTTCGCTGATGTTGTCCGCCTGGAGAAAGAACGTGACCTTCACGTGATGCTGCGCGAACAGGGCGAGTCCGGTGTCCGCCTGGCTGGTGCGGGCGTCGTCGAAACTCAGGCTGACCGCGGCCCGCTTGCCGTTTGGCCAGTGAAACGAATCCGAGGTCCCTTGCGGGCCGGATTGAGGTTCGGCCATAACAACACCTGACACGGATGCAGACAAGATTAGAAGCGCGACGATTGCGCAACCAAGCCAGGCAGCCGAAGCGAGGGGAAGGACTTCACTACGGACGTCACGGAGGAAGCAGGGTCTTATCAGTCTGCTCAATTCTCCGTGTCCTCCATGCTCTATGTGGTGAGATTCGTTCCGGCCCTTTGGCATGCTGCTGCCTCACGTCTGATGCTCCGGATGCGTGCATCCTGGGAATTCGCTCAAGACCTGCAAACCCTTGTAGCCAAGCACGTCGATCAAGCCGACGCGCGAGCTGTAGAAGCCGTCGACCGTCATTCCCTTCATCAGCTTGTAGAACCCAAACGCGGGATGCTCGGCGCCCGGCGTGCGCTCAGGCAGGCTGATCTCCGTCAGCAGCGCCTCCTGGTCCTGCGGCGTGGCATCCGCAAACGGCCGCGCGCACTTGTCACGACTGAGAGAATCTAGCCGCCGCAGCCCGTCGATCCACTCCTGCTGCATCCCGGGTCTGAACTCCGCCGCGGAAAAGACCACGAAGTCGATGAACTGTGCCACTTTCGCTTCTTTGGCGCCCGGCGTGGCGTCGCTCGGAATAATCAACTCCGTCAAGACCTCGACCGTTCTGAATTCATCCGGCTTGAAGAATTGCGGCTTGTAAGGAGCCTGCGGCGTCGCAGCCTCGGCGCTCAAACGAGTGCCTGACGGCAACCATGCTGCGAGGAAGTCCCGGCCGGCAGCGGTGCCCGCAAGCATGCCGAGGTATTTGAGGGACTGCCGACGACCAATCACTTGCTCAGACATCGCTCGACACCCTCGGCTGCAGCGGCGATGTGCTCATCGCCGCATTGAGATCGCCAGTGTCTTCGGCGGTGAGGACACCGCTGCTACTGCTACACATTGCCGCGCCGGAAATCCTCCGCCAGACGGTCCGCAGCCCGATACGACAGCGCCATGATGGTAAGTGTGATCTGCTTCTCCGGATGAGTCACGAAGCAGGCAGCGTCGGTCACCAGCAGGTTCTTCATGTCGTGACAGCGATTCCACTCGTCCAACACCGAACTGCGGGGATCGGAACCCATGCGGCATCCGCCCGCTTCATGTGTCACGCTGCCTAGCGGATAGGGCGCGACCTTCTTGTATGGAAAAACCTCGGCTCCCGACGCCTTCAGGATCTCCTCGATCCCGGCATACATGTCGTCGAGGATTGCGAAGGCTTCGGGATATTCTGCGCTGGTGTGAAAACGCACCTGTGGAACACCAAAGCGATCGCGCAAGCCGTTGGGATCGATCTCCACGTAATTCGAGTAGAACGGCAGACCTTCGCCATAGCCGCCCATCGAAACGGCTGCGGGGTAGAGCTCCTTGATCTTCTGCTTGTACGACGAACCGAACCCCGCGAGCCCCGCGCCTGGACCTGGACCCATGCCGCAGCCGGTGTAGAAGTCGAATCGCCATCCGCGCAGATACTTCTTGTTCTTCGCTCCGTAGTTGTAGCGCGGAATGTAGAGGCATGACTCGCCCGGACCGTCGTCATTGGTCACAGCCCGGCCGGCAAGCTGCGGAAAAAATCCCTCGATATTGTTGAACGCCACGTGCTCCATTAGGTAGTGACCGAGCGTGCCGCTCGAATTCCCGAGACCGTCCGGAAACTCACGGTCGCGTGAATTGAGCAGAATGCGCATTGACTCGACCATCGAGGCTGCCAACACTACGGCCTTGCCATGAGCTTCGTACTCGAGTTTGCTCTTAGCGTCGATGTAGGTAACGCCGCGCGCCCTTCCGGTTGCCGGCTCTCGCAGGATGGTGTGGACGGGTGATTCGGTGCGCAGCTCGAAGTTGCTCAGCTGGCGAAGCTTGGGAACCAGCACATCCAGGCTGCTGAAGCGCGCGCCGACATCGCACCCCCAATTGCAGGCGCCGCAGAAGTGGCATGGAGGTCTTCCGTCATAGGGCTGGCTGAGAACCGCCAGTGGCTTCGGCGCCACCTTGATGCCGAGCTTGGCCGCACCCTTCTTGATCAGCATCTCACCGCAGCGGGGATTGAAGGGCGGCAGCAAATGTTCGCCCGACGGGGTGTTGTACACTCCTTCCGAGCTGCCCGCCACGCCAATGAGCTGTTCCACGCGATCGTAGTAGGGCGCGACATCTTCATAGCGAATCGGCCAATCGTCGCCCCAGCCGTCCTGCAGCGACGCGGGCTTGAAGTCGAGAGGGCCGAAGCGATCCGAGCCGCGCCCCCAAAGATTCGTCCGGCCGCCAACGGCGCGCAGGCGTGTCCACGTGAACTTGGCGCCGGGCGCAAGCGCGTAAGGATCTTCTTCAGGAATGGTGTAAAGGTGGTCGGTCCACTCTTTGATCTTCCACTCCATGCCCTGCGGCAGATGCCCGTACTCGCCGGGCTTTCCATCGCCTCGATAAGGCCATTCGTAGGGAAATTTGTGAGTGTAGAAGTCCCTGGCGGGATCGATCATGCTACCGGCTTCAAGGCAGAGCACCTTGAGGCCCTGGGTCGCGAGCACGTAGGCAGCGATTCCCCCGGCGGCGCCGGAGCCCACCACGATCACGTCGTAAACCGGTTGCGATCCCACCGCTCCGCCTTGCCTGAAGCGCGCCAGCGAGAGATCCGAGTGTGAATCCAGTCTCCGCTCCGCGATCAAGACGATACGATAGCAAAGCTCGGGCCCTTCAAGCACGAGAATTTCTGCACGAGAATACTATCTGGGAGCGCGGGCCCTGCCCGCCCTTTGGCGCCGCATTGTCGGGCGTGAATACCTGTGGGCAAGATGCCTGCGCTCCGAGTGACCACTATTGCGGGGTGTTATTTGCTGATTTGAGAATTGTGTTAAGGAGATTACCACCAGGATTGGAAGGGCTGGCTGCGCCGGACCGTCTGTGATACCTATGGGTTCTGGATTTCACGCGCACGCGACTGGCGATGAGATTGTACTCGATGTCGTCGCCGCCCGCGGCCCACTTGCGAGGAGGATCACCTTGCGTACCGCCCGACAATGCCTGCTTCCTGCCTGGATTGCTTTGGTCCTGTTGCACCCCCACGCGCTTGCCGCTGCGGGCGATGATTTTCGTCCGCCTGCCGTTCCCCTGGTCACCAGCGATCCCTATTTCAGTATCTGGTCGTTCGCCGACCATCTGACGGACGACACGACGCGGCACTGGACGGGTACCCCGCAGAGCCTGACGAGCATGGTGTCGATCGACGGCAAGCCTTATCGCCTGATGGGCGCCGAACCGCAAAACGTGCCGGCGCTGCCGCAGTCGAGTGTTGAAGTGCTGCCTACGCGCACAATCTACGTCTTCGCAGGCGCGGGAGTGCGCGTCACGCTGACCTTCATGACTCCGCTTCTGCCCACCGATCTCGACGTCTTGTCGCGGCCCGCGACCTACATCGGGTGGGAAGTTCAGGCGAGCGACGGAAAAGAGCACCGGGTGGCGGTCTACTTCGACGCCAGCCCCGTCCTGGCCGTCAATACCACGGACCAGACCGTGGTGTGGTCGCGCGCTCAGGGCGAGGAATGGAAGAAGGGGCCCGCAGCTCTTCGCGTCGGCACCGAAGCGCAGCCCATACTCGCCAAGAAGGGCGACAATTTGCGCATTGACTGGGGATATCTCTACGTCACGTCCGGCAGTACCGGCCGTATGGTTTTCGCCCCGGCCGGAGCCGCGCGTGACGCCTTCGCCCAAGGCAAGACTGTGTCCGGCACCGAGGCCTCTGGCGGCCCCGAGCCCGCCGGGACCGCACCCGTGCTCGCGATCGACTTCCCGGCAAGCCGCGTGTCGCTAGGTCCGCTGAGTCATACCGTCGTGCTCGCCTACGATGACATCTACTCGATTGATTACTTCCACCATCGCCTGAGGGCGTGGTGGCGGCGCAACGGTGCATCGGCGGCTGACCTGCTCGCCTGGGCGTGGCGCGACCGCGAATCCCTCACCGCCCGGTGTCGGCGGTTTGATAAAGACTTGATGGCGGATCTCACCCGCCAGGGCGGCGAGAAGTATGCGCGCATCGCCGCCCTCTCCTACCGCCAGAGTTTCGCCGCGCAGAAGCTTGTCGCGAGCCCCGAAGGCAAGCCTTATTTGCTGCCCAAGGAAAACTTCTCGAACGGGTGCATCGGCACGGTGGACGTGATCTATCCGACGGCTCCCATTCTTCTACTCTTGAATCCCGCGCTCGAGCGCGCTTCGCTGGCGCCGGTACTCGACTATGCCCAGTCGGGCCGATGGCACTTTCCGTTTGCTCCTCACGATTTGGGGACCTACCCGCTGGCCGAGGGCCAGGTTTATGGCGGCCGGGAGACTTCCGAGAAGGACCAGATGCCGGTCGAAGAATCGGGTAATTTCCTGATTCTCACCGCGGCGCTGGCCAGGATTGAAGGGAATGGCGACTTCGCCAGAGAATACTGGAGCTTGCTCGAAAGGTGGGCCGCCTACCTTAAGGATGCGGGCCTTGACCCCGCAAATCAGCTTTGCACCGACGACTTCGCGGGTCACCTCGCTCATAACGCCAACCTGTCGTTGAAAGCCATCGAGGCGCTGGGCTCATACGCCAGACTCGCTGGGCTGACCGGCCACCCGGATGAGGCAACATCTTACCGTCAACTTGCGGAACAGTTCGCTTCACGCTGGGTGACCATGGCCGCGGATGGCGACCATTACAAGCTGGCCTTTGACAAGCCGGGCACCTGGAGCCAGGACTACAATCTGGTCTGGGACGGCCTGCTGGGGCTGAATCTGTTTTCCCCGGAGGTCGCGCGCAAGGATATCGCCTTCTACCGGACAAAGCTGAACCGCTTTGGCCTGCCGCTCGATAACCGGCGTGACTACACCAAGCTCGACTGGGAATTCTGGACCGCGACGCTGGCCGATTCGTCCTCCGCCTTTAACACCCTTGTCGGGCCCATTTACGATTGGGTGAACCTGTCGCCGAAACGAGTCCCGCTCACCGATTGGTACTCCACCACGACCGGCAAACAGCAGGGATTTCAGGCCCGGTCAGTGGTCGGCGGAGTCTACATCAAAATGCTCAGCGATCCCGAACTCTGGAAGAGGTGGTCGACCAAAGGGACCCGAACTTCTCCTGAACAAAACCCCGTATCGAAGCAGTCCGCGTCTCCCGACTCTCAGCCATGAGAGCTGCCGCACTGATTTCAAGAGCTCGTCACCCCAGCGGAAGCTGGGGCCACTTGCTGGATTCCGCTCTCGCGGTGATGACGGCCGCGGCGGAGGCGCTGCCGATTTTGATCAGCCCCCCGTGGGACGCATCGCAACGTCAGGCTCGGCAATCCCCCGCCCGGATTGGCGATCACAGGCTCAGGTGCGGCGGGCGGCGCGCAGTTTGCGGAAGTGGTCGTAGCCGCGGGTATCGAGCGGGATTTCGCGTCCATCAGTGCGCCTCAACGTCAAGCGCCGCCCAGCCTGAATCTCGCCGACGTCGTGGACGTTCACTTTGCCGATTTTTCGCGGCACGCGGGCGGCGCGCGCAGCAGGCACGGTGAAAATCAACTCGTAATCCTCGCCGCCATGCAGACCGAGTTCCAGCGGATCGCGACCCAGGCCTGCGGGCGGGAACGGAAGATCTGCTTCGCGAATCGCAGCTCCGCAGCCGCTCGATTCGCAAAGCCGCGAGAGGTCGGCCGCAAAGCCGTCGCTCACGTCGATAGCCGCTGACACAAGCCTCCGGCGGACCAGCGTGATGCCGGCGGTGCAACGTGGTTCAGGATAAAGATGCCGCTCCAATGCTTCTTTGATCGCGGTGTCGCGACGACCGATTTTCTTTGGTGACCGCGAGGCGGAGGCTGCGGGCCGCGCGCCGCGGCGGAGCAATGCGAGGCCGAGTTCCGAGAGCCCCAGGCGGCCGGTCAGGTAAACCCGATCGCCTGGACGCGCGCCGGAACGCAGCAGCGCACGACCGCGCTCGACTTCGCCGATGGCGATGATGTCGACGGTGGTGGCAGCGTCGATGACGGCCGTGTCGCCGCCAATCAGAGTCACTCCGAAGCGCCCGGCGAGCGCAGCGAGGCCATCGTAAAAAGAGGTGATCCAGGAGCGTGTCAGACCCCGCCGCAGAGCAAGTGAAAGCAGCGCGAAACGCGGGGTCGCGCCCATGGCCGCGAGATCGCTGAGCGCTCGCGCGAGCGCGCGATGCCCGATCGAGCGCGGCGGATGGAGATCGAACCGGAAGTGAACGTCTTCAATTGAGAAATCCGTCGTCAGGACGAAGTCGCGAGTGGCAGAGGCGCGAATCAGGGCGGCATCGTCGCCAATGCCGAGATCGAACCCGCGACCGCGCGACGGCCAGCGGCGGTCGAGCCAGCGCACGAATTCGGCTTCACTGCGGAATGGCACGATGATTTCCCGGCCGAGAAGCGGGTTCCCCGGGCGGAAGGTCACCGGCCCTCGGAATGGCGGTGTCCTCTTGACCTTGGACTCTTGACTCTCGCCCGTTGACTCTCGACTGTCAACGGTTGCCTGTCGAATTGTCCCCGCACTCTCCCGAGTCAGACCGTGGTCATCGCGTGACCTTGATCAACACCACGCCATGAGCCGGAATCTTGCTTGAGAATCCGTCCGTCTCGGTGCCGCGATCGGCGTGCGCCCAGAGGTCGCGCACGTGGAGCGGTCCTTCGAGGCCGAGAGCTTTCCACTGGACCGAGACAGTCGCGGCGGCGTCACTCAGATTGACCAGCGCCACCGCCTGTGCGCCGCCCGCGAGCGGCCGCGTCCAGACGCCGTAATCCGCGGTGAACGCAACGCGGCGACCCTGCTCGCCGAGCCGGTCCTGGTCAACGGCGATGACTTCCCGGTTCTCGAGGATGTCAAGCGTTTCATGCGACGCGCTGCGCAGATCGTTGCCCGCGAGCAGCGGCGCCGCCAGGATGCACCACAACGACATGTGCGTGCGATACTCGTCGGCACTCATGCCGCCGTTGCCGATCTCGAGCATGTCAGGATCATTCCAGTGTCCCGGTTCCGACCATTTTTCGAGGCCCGCCTGACGATCGAGAATGGCGATCATTGACTTCCAGTTGTCGGAAATGTCGCCGGTGGTGCGCCAGAGATTGCCGCCAACGGCGGCGCCCCATTCCCAGACGTTGTCGCGTCCGTACTGGCACAGGCTGTAGACGATCGGACGTCCGGTGGCTTGGAGTGCCTCACCCATTTTCTGGTAGACGGCTTGCATGTCGGAGTCCTTATAAATTTTGGCCGCGCTGCACCAGTCGTACTTCAGGTAGTCAATTCCCCAGGCCGCATAAGTGCGCGCGTCCTGCGCTTCATGTCCGTAGCTACCCTCGAAGCCGGCGCAGGTCCGGGTTCCAGGCCCGGAGTAGATTCCGAGCTTCAGGCCTTTGCTGTGGACGTAATCGGCGAGCGCTTTCATGTCACGAAACTTGTCATTGGCCCGAATGTTGCCCTGCGCGTCGCGCGTGCCCTGCCAGGTATCGTCGATGTTCACGTAAACGTAGCCGGCGTCTTTCATGCCGTCGCTCGCCATGGCGTCGGCGATTTCACGCACGGTTTTGTCGTCGATCCTGCCCGCGAAATGATTCCAACTGTTCCAACCCATCGGCGGCGTGCGGGCGAGCCCGTTAGGCGGAACGGGATGAAGCGCCGGCGGCGGAATGCGCTCGGGAAAGTTGGCCGCGATTTCGGCGACAGTGGCGCGCCGCGCGGCCAGTTTCAGCAGAACATCGCCGCGCGGCTGAGGTGCGGAGATCTCCAGCGTGTCGCCGGTAACCGTCCCGCTGTAGGAGAGCGTCCGAGAGTTTCCACGGAAATGGATCTCGACAGCGAAGGAGAATCGATCGCCGTTGACCTCGCCGTCCACAATCGGGAGGTCGAACGATGGAAGCGATACGAGGCCCGTCAGCTTTGATCCCTCCTGCTTGAATCGGAACATCATCTCGACTTTGTTGCCGTCAGGACGCACGCCGGTCGCCGTCCAGTCACCCGTGAGATCGGCGGCGAAGGCGGCAGGCGCGGCCGTCAGCAGCAGCAGGACGATCACGAATCGGCAGAGAAGCGGTTTCATCGCGTTTTCATGCTTAAGCTGTGGAAAACTCCGAGGTTCGCTAGCGGCACACCCTGCCATGGGCGGTCGCCGCTCTTGACCTGTTGCAAGGGTATCCGCCCGGCGCCTTCCGGCTCCGAGGATGCAGCGGTTGGGGTCCGGGCAACCGTCGCGGCCACCAGCCTACACCGGCGCGAATGGGCTTGCAACTTCGGTAATGTCTGATAATGCCGGATGGGATGACCCGTCCCTTTGCTGCGCGTGTACAGAACTAAACGCAAGAATGAAAGATCTAGACTGACTGCGAGGCGTCGTCCTCTGCGGCGAACTGGGCTGCGCCGTTGGCGGCTATCCCATTGGTCGCCGCCTCGGAGACGCCGGATTTTTTTCCCCGGCGCATGGCCACGATTCCCGTGCGCACCATTTCCAGGACGCCGTATGGGCGCAGGACCTCGAGCAATCCGTCGATCTTGTCTTCGGCGCCCGTGATCTCGATGGTGAGCGACTCCGGCGACAAGTCCACCACGCGCGCGCGAAAGACGCTCGCCAGTTCCAGCACGTGCGAGCGCGCCTCATGCTGGGCCGCAACCTTGATCATGGCAAGGTCCCGCACGATGGCGGCCTCACTGGTAACGTTCTCCACCAGGAGCACGTTGACGAGCTTGTAAAGATTGGCCTCGATGCGGCGCGCCTGATCCGGGTCGGCGTCCGCGGTGATGGTCATGCGCGAGACTTCCGGCTTCTCCGTGCGGCCGACCGTCAGGGAGTCAATATTGAAAGCCCGGCGACGGAACAGCGATGCCACGCGGGTGAGCACGCCCGGCTTGTTTTCAACGTAGACGACGAAGGTATTCATCATAGTTGTGACCTGATTGGCGCGGAATCAAAAAACAGACACTCGAAATTCGGATCGCGACGAAGATTCAGCCACCGACGAGTTCTCGTTTTTCGTTTTTCGTTTTTCGTTTTTCGTTTTTCGGTTTCAGCCATTACGCGTCCTCCGCCCGCTCCTCCAGCGGATTGGGGCGCCGGATCATTTCGTGCAAGGCAGCGCCGGCCGCGACCATGGGATAGACGGAGTCTTCCTGCTCGACCTTGAACTCGATCAGCACCGGGCCGTCGTGCCGCCGCGCCGCCTGTACGGCGGGGATCACGCCCGAGCGCGCGGTCACGGCCATGCTGCGGATTCCGTACGCCTCTCCGAGCTTCACGAAGTCGGGATTCAGCAGCGGCGTGGCGGCGTAATTGCGCTCGTAGAAGAACTCCTGCCACTGGCGTACCATTCCGAGATAACCATTGTTGATAATCGCGATGTGGATGTTGAGATTCTCCTGGACTATGGTGGCGAGCTCGGCCATGGTCATCTGGAATCCGCCGTCGCCCACCACGACCCATACCTCAGCCTCGGGGCGCGCCACCTTGGCGCCGATAGCCGCCGGCAGCGCGAACCCCATCGTGCCAAGCCCGCCGGACGTAATGAGTGAGTAGGGCTGGTCGTGCTTGTAGTACTGCGCTTCCCACATCTGATGCTGGCCCACGTCCGTAACCACGACCGTCTGGCCGTCGCGAGTCTCTCGCCACAAGTCGTTGATGACGTGTGCGGCATAGAGGTGCCCGGTATCAGGCAGGTTCTGGATATCGCGCACGGCGGAATCGCCCTTCAGGCGATCGATATGATCCCGCCAGTCGCTGCAGTCCGCCGCCTGGATCTGTGGCAGCAGCTCGCGCAACACTTCCCGTACGTCGCCGATCAGCGCCACGTCAACCTTGACGTTCTTGTTGATTTCGGCGGGATCGATATCGAGGTGGATCTTCCTGGCCGCGGGCGCGTAGGTCTTGAGGCTGCCCGTAACGCGGTCGTCGAAGCGCATGCCGATGGCGATGAGCAGGTCGGCGTCCTGAATGGTGTGATTCACCCAGGCTTCGCCGTGCATGCCCATCATGCCCAGGTTCAACGGGTGCGATGCTGGGAGGGCTCCGAGGCCGAGCAGCGTCATGGCCACGGGAATGCCGGTACGGTCCGCGAGTTCGCGGACCTCCCGCATGGCGCCGGACACCAGGATGCCATGGCCGGCGAGGATCACAGGGCGTCTGGCGTTCTGGATCAGTTCGAGTGCCTGCGCGTACTCCTTCGCGGTCGGCGAGAGATCGGGACGATAGCCGGGTAACTGCGGCCGGGCCGCTTCCCAATCGAACTCGCACGACGATTGCTGTGCGTCCTTGGTGATGTCGACCAGCACAGGACCCGGCCGCCCGGAGCGCGCCACATAGAAAGCCTCGCGCAGCGTGCGCGCCAGATCATCCGCGCGCGTCACGAGATAGTTGTGCTTGGTGACAGGAAGCGTGACGCCGGTAATGTCGGTCTCCTGAAAAGCATCGGAGCCGATGAGCTTGCTGCCCACCTGGCCGGTGATGCAAACGATCGGAGACGAATCCAGCATGGCCGTGGCGATGCCGGTGACCATGTTGGTGGCGCCGGGACCCGAGGTCGCGACGGCCACGCCGACGCGTCCGCTGGCGCGCGCGTACCCGTCCGCCATGTGAGTGGCCCCCTGCTCATGGCGCACCAGAACGTGGTGAATCGTGCTGTGCTTCAGGGCGTCATAAGCGGGCAGAATCGCGCCTCCGGGATAGCCGAAAACATGCTGCACGCCCTCGCGCTCCAGACACTCCCAAAGAATCGCGGCACCGGTCTTGGTCATAGTTCACCCTTCCATCAAATCTGATTCCCCATGATACCGTCCGACCGGTCGGTAGGTAAAGCCCCCATCCGCCTTTCGCCCCCACAGCTTCATTCCACGCCTGCTTCCCTTGCCTGGGCCACGTCCTCCATTCATCCCTTCGAGGCTCGCCACAGTTCGTGACGCCAGTCCAGATCGCGACGTGCTTAAGGCTCGCGGGAATTGTCCGAATCGGCGAATACCGAAACATGGGCGTCGAACAGGGGACACCTTGGGAAGCGCAATGACGTAGAGTCACGCGCGTGCAATAACCGATCAGTTTACTTCCGGAGCCGATCCGAGGTTTTCCAGGCAATCTGCTGATTCCAAATAACGTTTCAGCTTCGAACGTCGGGATGTTTTTGGTCCCCGCTGCCTGACGCGTCACCACATCGCGGGACCAGGACCACGACATCCTGTGACGGTTGCACGATGAGCAGTGAATTTCAGGGCCGTGAACTATCTTCGGGCCGAAAACGGGCCTCTTTTCGCGGTTAAACTGCTGAAAACAAGCGAGATAAGTGGGTTGGGTTTGGCGGCGGTCATTTCTGAGGTAAACTACTGAAACTAATGGCTTTACTTGCGTTGGGTTTGGGTGGCTTTGGCGAGAGTTGCTGGCTGGGCTGCTTGAAAGAGTGAGTTGACAACGCGTCCCGACAATCGTCAGGCTCGATAGCATATTATTATTTACTAGATTATACACCAGCCCAGCTCAATGTCAAGTCTTTTTTCGAGCTCCCGGCGGATTGCGCCACGAAACCAGCACGCCGAAACGCAGGTGCGCGGCGTGCCAGCCACCGCTCGGCGGTGAGGGCGCGCCACTGCAGCGGGGGCACTCAGGCAGACACGGCTTCGCCGCGGCGGGTGTGCGGTCCGGGTGGATTTTAGGGCGTTGACCGACGACGCGGCGAGAAACTTGGGAATCGCACAGGTATGCCGACAGCTCACGAGGGCAAGATGCCCGCTCCTCGAACGAGCGGCAAGCGAGCGGACCGAGGATCGGATCTCGCGTCTCTTCAAGAGCTGATATTTCTGATATGGTACCGGCTTGATCAGAAGTCGATTACTCTCACTCCTTTCCTCAGCCCGCGACCCGCAGGGATTCCCGTTCGCCTGTCACGATGGTGGGTGACTGCCATCACACCGAGACGAACTCCGCCCAGTTAACATTGCTGGCATCGACGAAGTTGGGTCGGGATCGTATAAGCCCGGGTCGCGATTGGTTGTTTGAACAGGAACAGTATTTGTTTAAACACCTACTCACGACAGCACGAACGCGAGGGCTTCAAGGAGAGCGCGGAGATGCTCGATGTTCCCTCACCCTCGCAGACGACCTACTGGCTGATCTCAGGAAAGATCCTGTTCCTGACAATTTCTGTTGTGGGTACCGGCCTCTTCGGCTACATCGTCTGGAAGCGGCTGGTTCCGCTTATTCTCCACAGCGCTCCCGATCGTCGGTTTGATCGCGCGCCGGCCCGGCTCAAGCGAGTGCTGAAATTCTGGCTGGGACAGTGGAAGCAGCCTCGCTATTTCCGCGCCGGCGGCTTGCACATCGTCATTTTCGCCGGATTCCTGGTGCTCGCGGCCCGTTCGATTTCGCTGATCGTGCTTGGAGCTTCCGACGGCTTCGTCTTTCCGGGTTTTTCGGGGGCCATCGGCCGTCTGTACGATGGCGTGAAAGATTACGCCGTGACGCTGGTCCTTCTCGCGGTGGTGATAGCGGCGATTCGCCGCGGCGTTTTCAAACCGGCCCGCTACCAGGTGCCGGCGCAGTACGGCACGGATCACACGGCTGAGGCGCTCCTCGTACTCGGGCTGATCGCGATTCTGATGCTGTCCGAGAGCCTTTTCGAAGGCAGCGAGGGTGCCTTTCAGGTTCGGCAGGGCCAGATCACTACGGCAACACTCCCACTTACTTTGGCTTGGGCGTTCAAGGGCGCCCTCATCCGGGCCGGTCTGCCCCTGCTCGGCCGTCTCCACCTCGGAGCATACCTAGCCCACGAACTGACCTTCTTCACGTTTCTGTGCTTCCTGCCGCTCGGAAAGCACTTCCACGTGCTGACGTCGTTTTTCAACGTCTATTTCAGCAAGCTGGACCGCGGGACAGTGAAGCCGGTGCGATGGGGGATCGCCGATCAGGATTTCGATCAGATCAAGTCTCTCGGTGTGAAGACATTTCGCGATTTCACCTGGAAGCACATGCTCGATTTCTACTCCTGTGCTGATTGCGGACGCTGCAGCGACAACTGCCCTGCGAATGCCGCCGGCCGGCCACTTTCACCGCGGTTCATCACCATCAAAGCCCGCGATTACAGCTTCCGGCTCTACCCGTGGCACGGGCTTCCAGCCCGTGAGGAACAGCACGGCCAGGATCGCCCTGCTACGGGCCGGAGGGATGGCGGCCAGGATGGCCGTGCCACGGGTGGGAGGGATCGCGGCCAGGATTTCCGCACTACGAGCGACATGCCGCTGATTGGTGGAATCTACTCCGAAGACGAAATATGGTCCTGCACCACCTGTGGCGCCTGCGAGGAGGAGTGCCCGCTGCTGGTGGAGTATATCGACAAGATCGTCGATTTGCGGCGCGGCCTGGTGGACGACGGGAACGTGCCGCAGTCATTGCAGAAACCCCTCAAGGCGCTCGAAACGCGCGGCAACCCCTACGGCAAGCCGGATAAGAAGCGAGCCGATTGGGCCAAGGCCGCGGACTTTCAGCAATCCTGCAAAGTCAGGGTGCTGGACGGGAACGGAGAGCGTGACGCGAACGGCGGTCTGGGGGCGCTCTATTTCGTCGACAGCATCACGTCCTACGATGATCGGATCCATTCGATCGGCCGGGCGACAGCCAGGATCCTCGATCAGTTCGGCGAAGACTTCGGAATCCTTGGAGCGGCGGAAAGAGACAGCGGTCATGAAGCACGGCGCTTCGGCGAGGAGATGTTGTTCATGGCCTTACGCGATCGCAACGCGGAGGCGATCAGGGCTTCCGGCGCCCGGCGCATCGTCACCGCCGATCCCCATGCTTTCAACGCGCTGAAGCATGACTACCAGGACGTACCCCCGGTCGAGCACATCAGCCAGGTGATCGCCCGCCAAGTCAGGTCGGGCGCCATCACGTTCAATTCCGTGGAGGACAGCGGCAGGATCTACACCTACCACGATCCCTGTTATCTCGGGCGGCACAACCGGATCTACGACGATCCGCGCGACGTGCTGGATGCGATACCCGGCCTGAAACGCGTGGAGATGGCGCGCTCGCGCGATCGCTCATTCTGCTGCGGAGGCGGCGGTCTGATGCTGTTTTACGAGCCCAAGGAAGACCAGCGCATGGGCGTAAAACGCGTCCAGATGGCGGCGGAAGCAGGAGCCAATGTGATGGTAACCGCCTGCCCGTTCTGCATGGTGAACATCGAGGACGCCATCAAGGTCGCGGGACTGGAAGGGGAGATGAGCGTCATCGACCTGGCGGAACTCGTTGATCAGCACCTCACGCGGGACCGCACGAAAACTCAAGTGGGGGACGCGAGCGTCGAGCCCGCCTTGGCCGGATGAAATTCAAGGTGCGGCGGTCATGCCGCTCGGGCTGAAGGACTACGAGCGGGCAGGTTGCCCGGGCAGGCGCACATGGCGAATCCCCGGGTCGGAGCTTTTCGGCCTCACGGGCTCAAACCCTCTCCCCTTGCGGAAGAGGGTGCCCGAGGAACGAGGGCGGGCGAGGGGCAAGCCTCAGACCGGGAAGGTTCATGAACAACCTGGTACGAATTCGCGAGCTGAGGAGACAGAGCACGACGGCCGAGACGGCCGCCTGGTGGCTCTTGCGCAACAGGCAGCTCATGGGCCTGAAGTTCCGTCGTCAATGCCCGCTAGAGCCGTATGTCGCGGACTTCTATTGCTCTGAGGCCCGGCTGGTGATCGAGCTTGATGGTGGCGCACATTCGCAGCCCAGCCAGATGAGGAAGGACCGTGCCAAGGACCGGTTCCTGCGCTCAAAGGGGCTTCAGGTTTTGCGGGTTCCGAACGGATTGGTCCTGCAGGATCCGCAGGCTTTTTGCCGAAAGGTGCGCGAGGCCGCAAGTGAGGGACTTAAGACGGGTCGCCGGGCCCCCTCACCCGGCCCGCTGCGGCTGAAGACAGCGCCGATGGCGGGCCACCCTCTCCCGCAAGGGGAGAGGGTCAGCAGCTTTGTGCCGGTAGCAGCCAAAACCGATCTCAGCCTTCACAGCCGGAATCCCGGCCCCTCCCCCTGCGGGAGAAGACGCACGTGCTGGTGCCCTCCACTCCGAACGATCTCAACCCTCGCCCCTTGCGCGAGAGGGTGCCCGAGAAACGAGGGCGGGTGAGGGGACACAGCCTGACCGATACGCAGGGGAGAGCAACAGAATTGACGGCCAAGAACCAGCGCGAATAAGGAGGCCTGAAGCGTGGAAATTCTAGTTTGCGTCAAAAGAGTACCCGACACCTCGGAAAACGCGGTTCAGCTCAACGCCGCCGCCAACGACATTGAGCGCGACGACCTGGTCTACTCGATCAATGAGCCGGACAACTACGCCGTGGAAGAGGCGCTGCAAATTGCCGCCAACACCGGGGGCAGCGTCACCGTCGCGACGGTCGGCGATGAGGATGACGAGGAGATCCTGCGCCGCGAACTGGCGATGGGCGCGAAGCAAGCCGTGCTGATCTCCGATGAGGCTTTCAAGGGGTCCGACGGCAAGGGCATCGCGACGATCCTGAAGGCCTACGCTCAGAAGAACCACTACGACCTGATCCTGACCGGGGTTCAGGCCGACGACGGCGCGGCTCAGGTGGGCGGGATGCTGGCGGCCCTGCTCGACTACCCGTTCGCTTCGCTGGTGAATTCGATCGAAGTTCTCGACGGCAACAAGCTTAAGGTCAGCCGCGAAATCGAAGGCGGGAACAGGGAGATCAATGAGATCGAACTCCCGTGCGTGCTTTCGATTCAAACCGGCATCAACGAGCCGCGCTATGTGGGCATGAGAGGCATCCGGCAGGTGGCCTCGGCTGAAATCCCCACGCTCGGCGCATCCGACTTGGGCGTTAATGCGGGCAGTGTCGGGCAAGCCGGGGCGAAAGTGAAACGCCTGGACTATTTCGTACCGGCGGCGGGCAAGGGAGCCGAGATGCTGAATGGAAGCCGCGAGGGCAACATCGACAAAGTTATCGAGCTGGTGAAGGCCAGGGGAGGGTTGAACTGATGGCTCGCATATTTGCCTACATCACGCACAAGAACGGCGTAGCCGATGACTCCGCTCTGGAACTCGCCGCGGCCGCCCGCAAGATCGATCCCGCCACGCCTTGCACGGCCATCGTCACGGGTGGGACCTCGGAGCTCGATGGCGTTTGCGAGGCCCTGCGCTCCTCGTACGCCGAAATCTGGAAGATCTCGGGCGCGAAGCTGGCATATCCCAATGCGGAGTTGGTGCGAAAGGCCCTGATTCAGATGATTCCGGCGGGCGCCGTCGTACTGATTCCGCACGACCACTTCGGAGTCGATCTTGGGCCCGGCCTCTCGGTCAAGTTGAACGCCGCGTTCGTTTCCGACGTGCTCGGAGTCGACGGAAGGGAAGCAAGTTTTCTAAACGCCATCCGCCAGGAGTTTGGCGGTCAGGTGAGCGCGCATGTTCGTTGCGACGTTTCATCGGGAGCGGTGATCACGATTCGGCCCGGCGCCTTCAAGCCGCTGGAGAGCGCCGCGGCAAACGGAACCGTGATGGACAAGCCGGCGGAGCTGGACACCGTCAGGTCAGGACGGCGGTATCTGGAAACCATCGTTGCCGAATCGGGTGACGTTGACATCACCAAGCAGCAGGTCCTGGTCTCCATCGGGCGCGGCATCCAGGACAAAGAGAACGTGGCGCTCGCCGAGGACCTGGCCGAAGCTCTCGGCGCGGCAGTGAGCTGCTCGCGACCCGTGGTCGACGCCAAGTGGCTCCCCAAATCGCGGCAGGTGGGATCGTCAGGACAGACCGTGAAGCCGAAAGTGTATCTCGCCTGCGGCATCAGCGGATCCTTCCAGCACTTGGCTGGCGTCAAGGGCAATCCGTTTATCGTTGCGGTCAATAAGAATCCCAAGGCGCCTATTTTTCAAGTGGCGGACGTCGGCATCGTGGACGACATCCTGGAGTTTATGCCGGCGTTAACAGACAGACTTCGAGAAGTGAGCGGCGGCAAGGCGAATGCAGCCGGCGCGGCCCGGTGAAAGCTGCCGTGGCGGCTTCATCAACATCGGTGCCGGTCAAAACAAAGAGGCGGGCATGATCCCGAAAAAGACTCTTAAGGCGAGCATCAAAGCGCTGAAGGACTTTGGAAAGAAACACCTTCCCGATGAAGCCCTCCGCGAGCTTGACGCCCGCGACGAGTGCCCGGTCGATATCGTCCGGCACATGTGCAGCCCGGACAAGCTTGGCATTCAACTTCTGTTCATCCCGGAGGAGTTCGGCGGATTCGGTGGCGGGGCTTTCGACGTCTATGTGATTTGCGAGGAGATGGCTCACATCGACCTGGGCGTCGCCACTTCGGTGCTGGCCACATTTCTCGGCAGCGACCCGATCACGGTCGGAGCCACGCCGGAGCAGAAAAAGCTCTGGCTGACCCGAATCGCTGAAGAGGGGCTGTTGTTCGCGTACGGGGCCACCGAGCCGGAAGCCGGAAGCGACCTTGGGGCCTTGCGCACCACGGCCGATCCCGTGATCGAGAACGGTCGCACCGTCGGTTACAAGATCAACGGCAACAAACAATGGATCTCGAATGGCGGAATCGCCGGGGCTTACAGTGTCCTCGCGAATACGCCCGCGGGACCGAGCTGGTTCGTCGTGGAGCAAGGCGCGGCGGGATTCAGCCATGACGAGCCCGAAGACAAGCACGGCATCCGCCTGAGCAACACGGCCGCCCTCTCGTTCACCGACGTGTACGTCGACGCCGACCGGCTTATCGGCGGAGTCGAAGGCCAGGGACTGCTCCAGGCTCAGGCCGTCTTCGGTTACACGCGCCTGATGGTGGCGGCGTTCGGACTCGGCGCCGGATGGGCCGCGCTCGACCGCGCCATCCCTTATTCAACGAAACGCATCCAGGCGGGATCGCCGCTCTCGGAAAAGCAGGGCTACACGCACAAGCTGTTGGTGCCCAACGCGGCCCGGCTGGAGGCGGCGCGCGCCTACATCGAAGAAACCGCCGAGCGGATCGACGCCGGCGAAGGGAGCCTGAACAGCGAGGGCGCCATTGCCAAGTATATGGCCACGGAGGCGGGCAATCGGGCCGCTGACGCCAGCATCCAGGCGCTCGGCGGTTACGGTTATACGCACGAGTACATGGTGGAGAAGATCAAGCGCGACGTTCGCATCACCACGATTTACGAAGGCACCTCCGAGATCATGGAGATGACGATCAGTCGCGATCGCTGGCAGCTTCACCTGAAGACGCGCGGACAGCATTATCACGACCAGGCCCGGCAGCTCGAAGCGTTGCACGCCCGTCATGCTGAAGTGGGCGCGAATATCGCGGCGCTCGCCTTGCATGCCCTGGCCGCGGTGTTGGAGAAAGCGCGACTGGGCCGGCTGACTCGTTACCAGCACATTCTGCTGCGTCTCGGGGAACTGATGGCGTTTGCGGAGTGCGCGGGAAGCTTCGCGCGAAGAGCGGCGCTGGCGGCCGAAGGCAAGCTCAATGAAAAGGCCGACACCCGCTTCGACGCTCTGGCGCTGGCGGCGCTCGCGCGGATCTTTGCGCGTGAAGCGGCGCTTAAGGTCGGCGAGGAGGGATTGGGCTGGATCAGCGGAGCCGGCGGTGTGAGCGACGCCGAGATGCCCGCGTTTGAAGCAGCTTTGGGATTGCCTGCAGTCCACCGCGCTCAGGTGGGTCTGATTTCCGACATGGATTACCTCAGCGACGTACTCTACGGCCGCGCAGCCAAAAGCAAGGGGGCCGCCGCCTAGGGCGTAGGGACAGACCTGGGCCTGTCCCGGGCGACCGCGAGAGTCGCACCAACTGTTCGACGGGAGCGCCATCATGGAGAACACCGGATATCGAGCCATTGCTATTGTCGGGGTAGGCGCCGTCCTGCCCGATGCGCCGAACGTTCCGGCTTTCTGGGACAACGTGAAGAGTGGCAGGTACAGCATCAGCGAAACGCCGCCGGATCGCTGGGACCCGGCGCTTTACTACGATGCCGATCCGACTGCTCCCGATAAGACCTACTCGAAGATCGGAGGCTGGGTGCGCGAATTCGAATGGGACCCGGTGAAGTGGCGCCTGGCGATCCCGCCGCGAGTGGTCGCCGCCATGGATGACCAGCAGCGCTGGGCCATCGCCGGCACCCGCGAGGCGCTGGAGGACTACGGTTATCCCAAGCGTCCGTTGAATCTCGATCGGACGGCGGTGATCCTGGGCAACGCCATGGCCGGCGAGAAGCACTATCTCACTGCCTTGCGCATTTACTTCCCCGAGTACGCGCGCGAGCTAGCGGAAAGCGCCAGCTTCGTCGCCCTGCCGGATGCGGTCCGGCGTGAAATCACGGCCGAATTACACCAGCGAATTGCGAAGCTCTTCCCTGAGATCACCGAAGACAGCATGCCCGGCGAACTTGCCAACTGCATTGCCGGCCGGATCGCCAATCTCTACAACTTCCATGGTCCAAACTTCACCACGGATGCGGCCTGTGCCTCAGCCATGGCCGCGATCAGTGCCGCCACCGAGGGGCTGGTGGAGAAAGATTTTGACGTCGCGGTGACGGGTGGGATCGACCACAACATGGGCGCGTCGTCGTTCATCAAGTTCTGCAAGATCGGCGCGCTCTCTGCTACCGGGACGCGCCCCTACGCCGAAGGAGCCGATGGCTTCGTTATGGGCGAGGGTGCCGCCGTCTTTTTGATGAAACGCCTGGCGGATGCCGAGCGCGACGGCGACAACATTTACGCCGTACTACGTGGCATCGGCGCCTCCAGCGATGGCAAGGGAAAGGGCATCACGGCGCCCAATCCCATCGGTCAGAAATTCTGCCTCGAGCGCGCCTGGCAGAACGCCGGTCTGTCGCCCGCCACGGCCACGCTGATCGAAGGTCACGGCACGTCAACCCGCGTCGGCGACGTTGTGGAGGTGCAGAGCATGGCCGGCGTGCTCAACAGTTTCCATCTCCCCGCGGCCTCGGTGGCGCTCGGCTCGGTCAAGTCGAACATTGGACATCTTAAGGGAGCGGCGGGGGCTGCTGGAGTCCTGAAGGCCACCCTGGCGCTGCGCGATAAGGTGCTTCCCCCCAGCCTGCACTTCGAGCGCCCCAATCCGGATATCGACTTTGCACGTTCGGCTTTCTACGTCAACACCGAGCTGAAGCCGTGGACCGCCCCGGCGGAGGGCGTACGCCGCGCCGGCGTCAGCGCCTTCGGTTTCGGTGGGACCAATTTCCACGTCGTGCTCGAGGAATACATTTCGGGCAGGCTGAATGGTCATGGCAACCGCTCGATTGCGATGACCGAGATTCCCCACGGAGGGACGAACGGCGGAGCCTTGCAGGCGAAAGGCGCTCCGCAACACGCCGGCGTTGAATCGTCGCTTAAGGCGCCGTTCCGTGGCGCGCTGGTGATCGGAGCCGATTCCGAGGGCGCGCTGACTGAACGTCTGCGAGCGATCCAGAAAGCGGCCGACTCGGGACACGCGCCGGCACCTGCGGCTCCGGCCCAATCTGATCTGCGCGCTCCGGAGCGGCTGGCGATCGATTATGCCGACGCCGTGGATCTGGCTGATAAGGCAAGCAAGGCGCTCAAGGCACTGAACTCAAATCAGCCTCCGATGTGGAAGGCGCTGCGCGCGCAGGGCATCTTCCGCGGCCGGGGCTCCGCTGCCAAGGTCGCCTTCCTCTATACGGGCCAGGGTTCGCAATACGTCAACATGCTGAACGAACTCCGCGCCCGGGAACCGCTTGTAGCGGAAGTCTTTTCAGAAGCGGACGGGGTGATGACTCCTCTGCTCGGGAAACCGCTCAGCGAGTTCATTTTCGTCGATCACGACGACGCCAAGGCGGTCACAAAGGCTGAAGACGACCTGCGCCAGACGGCGATCACGCAGCCTGCGGTGCTTGCCACTGACATGGCTCTCACACGGCTGCTGGCCGCATACGGGATCGTGCCCGACATGACCATGGGCCACAGCCTCGGCGAGTACGGCGCACTGGTCGCCGCCGGCGGCTTACCTTTCAATGACGCTCTGGAAGCGGTCAGCGCTCGTGGCCGCGAAATGACGCGCGTCTCGATGGAAGACAACGGGCGGATGGCCGCCGTCTTTGCGCCGCTCAGCGAGATCGAACGGATCCTGAAGACAATCGACGGCTACGTCGTGATCGCCAATATCAACAGCAACAGCCAGGCCGTGATTGGCGGCGCCAGCCACCCGGTCGAGAGAGCGATGGTGATCTTTGAGAAGGCCGGCTACAACGCAGTGCCGCTGCCGGTGAGCCACGCGTTTCATACGTCGATCGTGGCACCGGCAAGCGAACCGCTTCGGCGCATGCTGACTCGGTTGCGCCTTGCGCCGCCGTGTATTCCGATCATCGCTAACGTGAGCGGCGAGTTCTATCCTGCCGGCCCGGATGCGGTGCCGGAGATGCTCGACATTCTTTCCCGCCAGGTCGCGTCACCCGTGCAGTTCGTAAAAGGGCTGCGCACTCTGTACAAGTCTGGGGCACGCGTTTTCGTGGAGGTTGGACCGAAGAAGGCGCTGCAGGGATTTGCCGATGACGTCCTCGGCGACCGCGAGGACGTCTTGTCGCTCTTCACCAATCACCCGAAGACGGGAGACATCGTCGCTTTCAATCAGGCGCTCTGCGGGCTGTATGCGGCTGGATTGGGCCACGGAAGCCCGGCCATCGAAGTCGAGCAAACAACTGTCCAGGAAGCACGCATATCACACTCGATGACACTTGCTGCGGTCACGCCGGCTGTGGACCCGGGCAATGGCCCATCTGCGGCTCCGGCTGGACCCGAGAACGGGGATCGCTATGCGGCGCTCGGCCGCTTCTTCGCCAACGTCCTCGAGCGCGGCTGGGAGATCTATGGCGGGTCGCGCGGCGCTTCGACGGCTCCGGTGGCAATCACTGGAGCTTCCCTCGGTCTTCCCGGTGGGGAACACGTCTTCGATGACGCTAACGTCAGCCGCATCCTGCGAGGCGATCAGTTCATTGATGTGATTCCCACCCGCCTGCGACGGGCGATGCTCGAGAAACACATCACTCGCCTAGTCAAGAGTGAGAGTGGCGGGCCGACCTTCGAGTCCATTACCAACGTGGAAGATGTGATCAAGCTGGCGGCTCGCGGTGGAGTCCTCGATCTTGCGGGCGAATTCGGCGTATCAGCAGAGCGGGTAGCGGCGCTCGATCGCGTAACTCGTCTGGCCATAGGCGCCGGTATCGACGCGCTGCGTGATGCCGGCATTCCGCTCGTCATGCGCTACAAGACGACAAGCAAAGGCACGCAACTTCCCGATCGGTGGGGACTGCCGGAGGCGCTGCGCGATGACACCGGCGTGATCTTTGCTTCCGCATTCCCGGGTTACGACACTTTCGCCAGCGAGATCACCCGTCATCGCGCCGATCTGGCGCGTCGCGAAAAGTTGACCTTGCTGGAGAGCCTGCGTAGCCGCGCCCTGGAGGAAGATGGTCGTTCCGGTCTGGTGCAGGAGATCGATCGCCGCATCAGCGAATTGCGTGCCGAAATCGAGCGCGACACCTATTCGTTCGACCGCCGCTTCCTGTTTCGAATTCTGTCGATGGGACATTCGCAATTCGCCGAATTCGTCGGCGCTCGTGGTCCCAACACTCAAATCAACTCCGCCTGTGCGAGCACCTCGCTGGCGCTGGCTCTGGCCGAGGACTGGATCTCTGCCGGACGCTGCCGCCGCGTGATCGTAGTCTCGGCCGATGACGTCACCTCTGATGACCTGATGGAGTGGATGGGCGCAGGCTTTCTGGCCACGGGCGCTGCGGCCACGGACGACGTCGTCGAGGACGCGGCCATCCCGTTTGATCGCCGACGCCACGGGATGATCGTGGGCATGGGCGCCGCTGCCCTCGTGGTTGAGAGTTCGGAAGCGGCGCGTGAGCGCGGAATCCGCCCGATCTGCGAGCTTCTGGCTGCGGTGATGGCGAATAGCGCCTTCCACGGTACGCGTCTCGACGTGGAGCACATCAGCCAGACGATGGAGACTCTGATCAGGCAGGCAGAAGCGCGATGTGGCCTCCGGCGCCAGGAGATCGCGCCTCGGACGGTCTTCGTTTCGCACGAGACCTACACTCCGGCGCGCGGCGGAAGCGCTTCTGCCGAGATTCAGGCACTGCGACGTACCTTCGGTCCCGCGGCGGACCAAATCGTGATTGCCAACACGAAAGGATTCACGGGTCACGCGATGGCGACCGGCATCGAAGAAGTCGTCGCGGTGAAGGCGCTCGAGACGGGATGCGTTCCCCCGGTCGCCAATTTCAAGGAGGTCGATCCGGAGCTTGGGCCGCTGAATCTCTCGAAGGGCGGGATCTATCCCATCGAATACGCGCTGCGCCTCGGCGCCGGCTTCGGGTCACAAGTCAGTATGACTCTGCTGCGGCGAGTGCCCGGCAGGGAAAACGTTCGTCCCAGTGCCACCGCTCTCGGCTACGGGTACCGTCTGGACGATCCACAGGCCTGGAATGCATGGCTGAGTCGCGTGGCCGGTCACCGGGTCTCAGAACTCGAGGTTGTTCGGCGCACGCTACGCGTACCTGATCATGGTGCGCCGTCACGAACTGTTGTGGAAGCCAAGGACCGTCGACCTCTGGAAGAGGCCGGCCGAGCAGGGCCCAGGGCCCAGACGATATCTCCAAATCCTGCTCCCGACAAATCGACTACGCCTCAGCCGCCCGCGACCAAAATTTCGGCTCCGTCCGTGCCGGCTCCCGCGCAACAGCAAACGACGGCGGCTTCAGCACCAGTCGATCCGGTGAAGGAGCGCATCCTGGCGCTAGTGGCAGAAAAGACGGGTTATCCGCCCGAAATGCTCGATCTGGACCTGGATCTAGAAGCAGACCTGGGAGTCGACACAGTCAAACAGGCAGAAGTGTTCGCCTCCGTCCGCGAGGCCTACGGCATCGCGCGCGACGAGAGTGTCAAGCTGCGCGACTTTCCCACACTAGCGCATGTGATCCGATTCGTGCACGAGCGCCGGCCCGATCTCGGCATCGAGCCCCCAATCTCAGCGACTCCACCAATGAAAGAGGAGAAGGCCACGGCCTCTGCTTTGGTACCGTCGGCCTCATCGACCACGCCGGCGGATTCGAGCACTGCGGGTGACCCTGTTGCGGAGAGAATCCTTCAGCTCGCGGTCGAGAAGACAGGCTACCCGCGCGAGATGCTGGACCTCGATCTCGATCTCGAAGCCGATCTCGGTGTTGATACGGTCAAGCAGGCGGAGATGTTCGCTGCCATCCGCGAGATATATCACATCGCTCGCGACGAGAATCGCAAGCTGCGCGACTACCCCACCCTGGCCCATGTTATCCGGTTCGTTCACGAGCAACGCCCGGATCTGATCGCCGTCATTCCGACGCCGAAAACAGATGGTGAGGGCTCGCCCAAGACAACAGTGGCGCCTGCCCCCGCTCAAGTGAGTGCAGACGATTCTGTTACAACAACAGTCCTTGAGATTGTGGCCGAGAAGACGGGCTATCCCAAGGAGATGCTGGATCTGGATCTCGACCTGGAAGCTGATCTTGGCATCGACACCGTGAAGCAGGCGGAAATGTTCGCCTCGGTTCGCGCGGCTTACAACATTCCGCGGGATGAGACCCTGAAACTGCGGGACTTCCCGACGTTGGCCCACGTGATCAAGTTCGCCCGCGACCGGCAGGCGGTGTCGGCGAGCGCGGCGCCTTCAGTGGCGGCCTCGATTCCAACTGAGAGCAAGCCCTTCGAAGCGCAAGCGGGCCCTCCGTCCCGGCCTGATGGGGCGAGGCCGGGCCGCCCAACCCTCCGCAGCCTGGACGCGGCAAACAATATTCCTCGACGGGTGCCGGTGCCGATCCTGCGTCCCCCGCTTGGGCTCTGCAAATCAACAGGAGTCAAACTCGCACCCGGTAGCCGCGTGATCATTATGCCGGACCGGGGAGGCGTCGCGGAGGCTCTGACGCGTGAACTGCAGAGCCGCCGCGTGGAAGTCCTGCTCATCGATGACGGGCCGCAGGCAGATGTGCTGGGCAACTGCATGATGAACTGGCTGGCTGTTGGCCCGATCGAGGGCGTCTACTGGCTGCCGGCGCTCGACGATGAGGGAGACCTGCGCGACATGGACCTTGCTTCGTGGCGGGAGGCGCTTCGCGTGAGGGTCAAATCGCTCTCCATCGTTATGCGCGATCTCTACCACCATATTGCGTCGCCTGGAACGTTCCTCATTTCAGCCACTCGCCTGGGTGGGCAGCACGGCTACGATGCACACGGCGCGAGCGCGCCGCTGGGAGGCGCCGTGACCGGGTTCGTGAAGGCCTACAAGCGCGAGCGCATGGATGTGCTCGCAAAATCGGTCGATTTCGAGGCGGGGTGCGCGGCGCCGGAGATCGCACGAATGCTGGTCGAAGAGACGCTGCGCGACCCGGGCGCGATCGAGATCGGACACCAGGCAGGACTGCGTTCGACTGTCGGACTCGAAGAACAGCCGGCGGCGGACGGACAGACCGGCATCACTCTTGATCGCAATACTGTCTTTGTTGTCACAGGCGCGGCGGGGAGCATCGTCTCGGCGATTACTTCGGATTTGGCCGCGGCTTCGGGCGGTACATTCTACCTGCTTGATGTGGTGCCGGAGCCCGATCCGGGTAATCCTGACTTGAAGCGCTTCGTGAACGACAAGGATGGCTTGAGGCGAGACCTATTCGCGCGGATTCAGGCCCGAGGTGATCGGGCGACGCCGACATCAGTGGAAAAGGAACTCGCGGCGTTGGAGCGCGCCGAAGCAGCCCGGAGCGCCATCGACGCCATCCGGGTGGCGGGGGGCGCCGCTCGCTATTTCAGCGTCAACCTCACCGACGGGCTCGCCGTATCCGCAGTGATCGACGAAATCCGCAAGCGCAGCGGACGAATCGACGTGCTGCTGCACGCGGCCGGGGTAGAGCGCAGCCACCTCCTGGCTGACAAGGATCCGCGCGAGTTCGACCTCGTGTTCGACGTCAAGAGCGACGGTTGGTTCAATCTCCTTCATGCGATTGGAGAGATGCCGCTCGGGGCAACGGTGGCGTTCAGCTCGGTTGCCGGGCGCTTCGGGAATGCCGGTCAAGCGGACTACAGTGCAGCCAACGATCTGCTGTGCAAAATCACTTCGAGCTTTAGAACTACGCGTCCGGATACACGAGGAATCGCGATTGACTGGACGGCCTGGGGCGGCATCGGCATGGCCACGCGCGGCTCCATCCCGAAGATGATGGAACTGGCCGGGATCGACATGCTGGCACCCGACGCAGGCATTCCACTGATTCGCCGCGAACTGACTTCGGGAGGTACTTGCGGCGAGCTTGTGGTGGGGCAGCGCCTCGGTGTGCTCCTGAATGAGTGGGATGATACGGGAGGATTGGATCCATCAGCCCTGCCGGTGGTAGCGCCGGGCCAGGCACCGGTAGCAGGTCCGATGCTCGGTGGCGTCACCGGCATGGGGCTCCACCGGGGACTTACAGTCGAGACCACTCTGGACCCCTCTTCTCAGGCGTTCTTATACGATCACCAGATCGAGGGCACACCGGTCCTGCCGGGTGTCATGGGCATCGAGGCATTTGCCGAAGCCGCGCAGTGGTTGTTGCCGGGCTGGCATATTGATGCAGTCGAGGACGTCGATTTTCTGGCTCCCTTCAAGTTCTATCACAACAAGCCGAGGACAGTGACGATCGAGGTTGTGTTCCGCCCCCAGGGCGATTTGGTCGTCGCGCAGTGCCGCTTGCTCGGCCGCCGTTATCTTTCGAATCAGGCGGAGCCGCAGGTTACGACTCACTTTACCGGCCGCGTCCTTCTGACCAGAACGCCCCGCGTGACTGGCGCCGGCATGGCACCGGGTGCGCCCACTGAGCCCATGGTCGAGGCTTCAGACATTTACCGCGTTTACTTCCACGGGCCAGCCTACAAGGTTCTGCAGCGGGCATGGCGGGAAGACGACCGGATCACCGGTTTGATGGCCACAGGTCTGCCGCCCAATCACCAGCCAAGTGAACTTCCCACGCTCATGGCTCCAAGATTAATCGAGCTCTGCTTTCAATCCGCAGGGATATGGGAAATGAGCATGCATGGATCCATGGGATTGCCCCAACACGTTGATCGTGTCAGCATGTGGCGCCCGCCGGAACAGCCCGAAGGTCACCTGTACACCGTCGTCACTCCTGACGCGAACCAGGCGAGCTTCGATGCGGAGGTCGTGGACGCCGCAGGCACACGCTACATCTCTCTGTCCGGCTACCGGACGATAGTACTCCCCGGCAGGGCCGACAACGAATCGCTCAGCACGCTGCAAACCATAATGTCGTCGCCACCTGTCCTGGCGTGATGGTGCCGGCTTTCAATGGCGCTCGCAAATCGGGGGGCTTATGCAACATGAATTCCAACGTGTGGCGATCGTGAATCGCGGTGAAGCCGCCATGCGCTTTATTCACGCGGCGCATGAGTTTAATCTGGAATACGGTACGTCACTGCGCACCATCGCGCTCTTTACCGACCCCGACCGGCACTCTCTGTTCGTGCGTGAAGCGGACGAGGCTGTTCATCTCGGCAGCCCTCAGGTCACCGATCCCGCCTCCCATCAGGCCAAGAGCAGCTATGTCGATTACGCGAAGCTTGAAACGGCTTTGACAACAGGGCATGCTGACGCGGTCTGGGTCGGCTGGGGGTTTGTCGCGGAGCATGCCGGCTTTGCCGATCTCTGCCAGGCGTTGGGCATCGTGTTTATTGGTCCCGATGGGGACGTGATGCGGCGTCTCGGCGACAAGATCTCCTCAAAGCGCCTCGCAGAAGAGGCGCGCGTGGCCGTGGCGCCCTGGAGTGGCGGTGCGGTGGAGACCCTTGCGGAGGCTCGGCAACATGCCGATCGCCTGGGCTACCCACTCCTCATCAAGGCGACAGCCGGAGGCGGCGGGCACGGCATCCGCTCCGTTTACGAGGCTAGTGAACTAGCGGAGGCCTTCGAAAGCGCGCGCTCAGACGCATTCAGGGCATTCGGGGATCCGACGGTTTTCATGGAGCGGCTCGTGCGCGGCGCTCGTCACGTCGAAGTTCAGATTATTGCCGACCATTACGGTACAACCTGGGCCGCCGGTGTTCGCGACTGCAGCGTGCAGCGTCGCCACCAGAAGGTGATGGAGGAAGCCCCATGCCCGGTGCTTTCCGCGAAACAGGACCGGGCGCTGCGGGATGCAGCGGTTTGCATCAGCCGGACAGCCGGTTACCATAATGCCGGTACCGTGGAATTCCTTTATGACCCAGAGAGCCGCAGCTTCCTGTTCATGGAGATGAACACCCGATTGCAGGTCGAGCATCCGGTGACGGAATGCACGACAGGGCTCGACCTCGTCAAGCTTCAGATCCACGTCGCGCGTGGGGGGCGCCTGGAAGGAGAGCCGCCGCGCACCACGGGACACGCCATCGAGGTGCGGCTGAATGCGGAGGACGCAGACAACGACTTTTCCCCGGCGCCGGGCACGATCGAGCGTTTCCGCATCCTCACCGGGCCCGGAATCCGCATCGACACAGGGGTCGCGGTGGGCGACACCGTCCCGAAGGAGTTTGACTCCATGCTGGCCAAGATCATCGCGCACGGCCAGACCCGGAAAGAGGCCCTGTCGCGCCTGCAGCGGGCGCTTCGCGAAAGCGTGGTGGTGATCAAAGGGGGAGCCAGCAACAGGGCGTTTCTCCTTGACCTGCTGGACCGGGATGAGGTCCAGCGCGCCGCGGTCGACATCGGGTGGCTGGGAAGGCTGGCCGCGACCGGCGAGCACGTTTCGCAGCGCAATGCCGAGGCCGCCCTGGTGCATGCAGCTATCGAAGTCTACGAGTCTCACTTGGCCGTGGAACGAACGCAGTTCTATGCGTCGGCGGTGAGAGGCCGGCCCAACCTCCGCAGCGAGGTCGGCCGCAAGGTTGAGTTGCGGTACCGCGGGAATCCGTACTCGATGCAGGTTTATCGCTTCAGCCCGCAGCAGTATCGTGTCGAGGTGGACGGCGCCCGAATTGAGGCCCACCTCGACCGCCTGGGACAGTTTGAATACTGGCTGACAGCCTCCGGCCGGCATTACAACATTGTCTCCGTGGTTCAAGGTCTTAGTCACCGGATAGAAGTCGATGGTGTAGCGCATCGTGTCGATCGCGACGATGGCGGTGTGGTCCATGCGCCCGCGCCTGCAGTGGTAGTCTCGATTGCGGTGAGGCCGGGTGACATCGTATCGGCCGGAGACCGCCTCGCCGTCCTGGAAGCCATGAAGTTGGAGATGAAGATCACCGCGCCCTTTGGAGGAAAGGTCCGGCAGGTGATGACCATACCCAATGTTCAGGTCGACACCGGAGCGCCGCTCGTACAAATCGAACCCGACGGTGCCGATCATCCGGCCGCCTGCGCCGCGCGAGTTTCGTTTGGGGCGATAGCGGCTCCTCAGGCAGGCGCTGAAGACGCCTGCGCTCAATGCCGTGACAATCTGCAGGAACTCCGGCAGTTCATGCTGGGCTTCGACGTCAATCCCACTAGTGCCACGCGCCTGGTTGCTGAATGGAACCACAGCGAAGCGCCGGCGGACTGCGAAGAGATAAGGCGGCTTGAAGACGAGATCCTCAACATTTTCGTGGACGTCTGCTCGCTGTTCAAGCGTGAACCCGACTTTAGCGATCCGGCGGGCGGCGAAACTCCCAGCGCCGAGGCTTTTC
The DNA here is from genome assembly GCA_035946575.1 of Terriglobia bacterium. Lineage (GTDB taxonomy): Bacteria > Acidobacteriota > Terriglobia > UBA7540 > UBA7540 > Gp13-AA77. Next base: position 55,275 of record DASYZG010000079.1, read on the forward strand.
TGTTCACGTATCTGCGTATGCTCGAGATGCGCGGCGAAGGCCTTCCAGCCGCCTTTGTGCAGGCGCTCAAGCGGGCCGTAGCTCACTACGGTGTCGAGACGCTGGATCACTCCCCTGAGCTCGAGGAGAGTCTGTTCTGGATCTACAGATCCCACCAACACGCAGAGCAACAGGTCGCTCCGGTTCTGGCTGTTCTGGAGCGGCGTCTGGCGCTCGTGGACGGATTGGCGCCGGTATGCGGCGAGCCTTTCCGCACCCTACTTGACCGGATGATTTCGGTTGCGCGGGGGCTTTTCCCCGCCGTCAGCGATCTCGCCCGCGAAGTGCGCTACCGCTATTTCGATCAGCCGATGTTTGAAGGAGCGCGCGCGCAGGCCTACGCAGAGGCCGAAGAGCATCTCGCGTATCTGGCCGCCAATGCAGCCGCGGATGACCGCTACGAGCGGGTTCGAGCGCTGGTTGAGTGTCCGCAGCCCCTCGTCAGCCTGTTCTGCCGCAGGTTTGGCTCGGCACCTTCCCACTTGCGGCAATCGATGCTGGAGGCTCTGACGCTGCGGTACTATCGCATCGAAACGCTTCGTAAGCTGCGCCTGGTGGACCTGGGCGAGCAGTGCTGTGCGACCGCCGAATACGAGGACGACGGAAAGCGCATCAATCTTCTCACCACCCATGCCGATTACAGCCGGTTGCCCGACGCTGCACAGGCGATTTCCCCCCTGATCGAGGGGGCGCCGCTGGATCAGGATACGGTGATCGATTTTTACCTGTGGCATACCGGCGCGCTCGGCGCTGCCGACTCCACTCAGCAGGAAGTACGGGAGATCCTGAACCGGACCGCATTTCCGCGTCCGCTGCAGCGCATTGAGGTGGTCGTCGGTGGCCCCGGGCGCGGCTACGGTATGGGTGGCATGCAGCATTTCACCTTCTTGCTTCGCGAGACGGGATACGAAGAGAACAAGTTCTTCCGCGGAGTCCATCCCATGATGGGCAAGCGCCTGAGTCTGTGGCGACTCAACAATTTCAACATTGAGCGGCTGCCCTCGGTCGAAGATGTCTACCTGATTCACGGCGTGGCGCGGGACAATCCGAAAGACGAGCGGTTGTTCGCGGCCGCCGAGGTGCGCGATCTGACCCCGGTGCGCGACGAGGCCGGGCACATCATCCAATTGCCTCACCTCGAGCGTATGTTCGCCGAAGCGCTGGCGAGCATCCGGCTGTTTCAGTCGCGCCGGTCTCCACAAGAACGCCTCTACTGGAATCGGGTGCTGCTCCATGTCTGGCCGCCCCTGACTCTCAAACCGGATGAATTGAACGATATCGTCCACAAACTCGCGCCGGCAACGGAAGGCCTCGGGTTGGAACAGGTTGTGGTCCGAGGGCGGATGCCCAATCCCGAAACGGGCGAACTGCGGGACATGGTCCTTCGCATCTCGAACCCCGCCGGCACGGGTCTGCTGATGACCTTCCGGCCCGCCACCAAGCTGCAGCCACTAAGGCCTCTGACCGAATACGACCAGAAGGTCGTGCGTATGCGCCAGCGCGGGTTCATCTACCCCTATGAAATCGTCAAGATGCTGACGCCGTCAACCGAGGATACACGCGCCGCATTTCCGCCGGGCGAGTTTCGTGAGTACGACCTTGATGCCCGGAACCATCTCGTGCCGGTTGAGCGCTCTTACGGCGGTAACACGGCGAATGTTGTCGTCGGCGTTATCCGCAATTTCACGACCGAGTATCCCGAGGGAATGATGAGAGTGACGCTCCTCGGCGATCCGGGCAGGGACTTGGGCGCGATCGCGGAGCCCGAATGCCGGCGCATCATGGCGGCGCTCGACTTGGCGGAGCAGAAGGGCGTGCCGCTCGAATGGTTCCCCATTTCCGCCGGCGCCAAGATCTCAATGGAGAGTGGCGTCGAGAACATGGACTGGATCGCCCGCGTTCTGCGCCGTCTGGTGGAATTCACCCAGGCAGGCGGCGAAGTCAACCTGGTGGTGAATGGCATCAATGTCGGCGCGCAGCCGTATTGGAACGCCGAGGCCACCATGCTGATGCACACGCGCGGCATTCTGATCATGACGCCACAGGCGGCGATGGTGCTGACGGGCAAGCGTGCCCTGGACTATTCCGGCAGTGTTTCGGCCGAAGACAACCAGGGGATCGGCGGCTACGACCGCATCATGGGGCTGAACGGCCAGGCTCAGTACTGGGCCCGCGATCTCGAAGAGGCATGCCACATCCTGCTGCGGCACTACCAGCATACCTACAAGGCCCCAGGCGAGCGCTTCCCGCGCCGCGCCGTCACTACGGACCCCTTCGAGCGCAATATTGCGGACCATCCTCATGGCCCGTGTGACGGGAGCGCCTTTACCCAGGTGGGCGAGATCTTCTCCGACGAAAGAAACCCCGGACGCAAGAAGTCATTCGACATCCGCAGGGTGATGAAGTCCGTCGTAGACCAGGATCGACCTCCGCTGGAGCGCTGGTCGGGAATGCGGGCTGCGGAAATGGCGGTCGTCTGGGATGCTCACCTTGGAGGGTACCCGGTTTGCCTGATCGGCATCGAGTCTCATCCAGTGCAGCGCCTCGGATTTGTGCCGGCGGACGGGCCGGATCAATGGACCGCCGGCACGCTCTTCCCCTCTTCCTCCAAGAAGGTGGCGCGGGCGATCAATGCGGCCAGCAATAACCGTCCCGTCGTGTTGCTGGCGAATCTCTCGGGATTCGACGGCTCACCGGAGTCTCTACGCAGGCTCCAACTCGAGTACGGCGCAGAGATCGGCCGTGCCGTGGTGAACTTCAAAGGTCCGATGGTCTTTTGCGTCATCTCGCGCTATCACGGCGGCGCCTACGTGGTCTTCTCCCGGGTGCTGAACGAGAACCTCGAGGTGCTGGCTCTCGAGGGCACCTACGCCTCCGTGATTGGCGGTGCGCCGGCCGCTGCCGTCGTCTTTGCGGGAGAAGTCGAAAAGCGGACTCGCAAGGATCCGCGGCTTGAGTCCGCCAATCAGGCCATGGCCAGGGCTGACAGCGCCGAAAAAGCTCACCTGCGGGCAAAGTGGAACGAGTTGTACAAAGTCGTGCAGTCTGAGAAGCTCGGTGAGGTCGCCGAGGAGTTCGATAGCGTGCACAGCATTCATCGAGCACTGCGGGTCGGCTCGCTCAATCGCATCATCCCGCCCTCGACCCTTCGTCCCTACCTCATCCAGGCGGTGGAACGAGGCGTAGAACGTGAGAAGGATTTGGACCGCGAGGAGCGGCAGGCAAAGAAGGCCCCGCTGAGGGACCACATCCTGAAGGGGACCGCCTCCTGGAGTGAGACTCGCCTCGAAATCCCTGAGCTTCACGCCGTCCCGGCGCTGGCTCCCGTGAGCGAAATGCCCGGCGAATCCGCGGCATCCAAGACGCGGCGGACAAGGGAGAGTTGACGTCCCGGAGCGCAAGGCGGCTTCACTCGCGACCCTCTTGCCGGCATCTGATTCCTGGCCGCCGGACGGGCTTATGAAAATGCTTTGGCTTGAACAGACGGAAGCCGATGTACCTGCGGAGGCTGAGCGGAGTTACTGGCTCAGTCCTGGGGAGCGGGCGCAGCTGGACAGGCTCCCTTTCCCCAAGCGGCGCGCTGACTGGCTGCTGGGACGTTGGACCGCCAAACATGCTGTCGCCCAGTTCCTGAGACTGCCGTCCAGTCATTCGACGCTGTGCGACCTGGAAATACGCTCAACGGCGGACGGGGCGCCGGAGGCTTTTCTTGCCGGAGAACCCGCGCCGGCAACTCTCTCGCTCAGCCATCGCGGCGGCCTCGCCGTTTGCGCGGTGGCGCCTTCCCCCACCTCACTCGGTTGCGATGTGGAACTCATCGAGCCGCGTATTGCCACGTTCGCGGCCGACTATTTCGCACCTGAAGAGCAGGCCAGGGTTGCGCAGGCTGCGCCCGACAATCAGCCGCTGCTTGTAACCCTGATCTGGAGCGCAAAGGAGAGCGCATTGAAAGCGCTGCGCGCCGGCCTTCGTCTCGACACGCGTTCCGTGATCGCCAGTCCCGGCGATGGACCCGGCGACTGGCATCCGCTGCACGTTCGCCACGACCAGGGCCGCGAGTTCAGCGGCTGGTGGCAAGCCACCAGCCGTCTGGTGCGAACTGTGGTTGTTGATCCTCCTGCACCGGCTCCCCGCCGAGCGGGCTCCTCAGAGTAGGGCTCTTCACAAGGCAGATTACAGCCTTTTCTGTATTGTTCGGTCCCGGCCCGCAGTAGATGATGTGAGAGCTAGACTGAGAGGCTAAACATCTTGCACAGGGCGGACGAGATCATTACTTCGGTCGAGTCCCTCGAAGCTCAACTGGACCGAGCGAAGGAATGCCTGCAGGACGGCGACTGGGAACGCCTGGAGCAACTCGCCCAAGGACTGGCTCGCACGGCCGCCTACCTGGCCTCGGCAATCTCCCACGCCAGGATTGAGGATTTGGCTTCTCTGGCCTCTCACCGCCTGCCCCAGCAACCCCGCGCCGCAAACGCGTCGAGCGCCCACCATTGAGATCGGCAGAAGACGACCGACGCCGAGATGAGAGCGCCAGCGGCTATTCGAAGAACGGCATCAGCAAGGGCGGCTGAGCCAGGAAGCTGAGCCTGGCGATTTCGCGAAGCGCCCCTGCGATCTGCTCCTGCCGGCTGGGTTCCAGGGTCAAAACAAAGGGCAGTGCGGCTTTCGATTGCGCGGGCTCCTGCAAAACGGAATCGATGTTGATGCGGTGCCGCGCCAGAATGCCGCTGATCCGCGCCAGAATGCCCGGCCGGTCGCGCACGACCAGCCGCAGGTAGAAGGCCGCCAGCTGGCCTCCGAGGGGCGCGAGTTTCGCCGCGTGCCAGGCAGTGTAGCCTAGTGGAGTAGCTCCTGCGGCCCCCGAGAGTACGTCGCGCGCGATCTCGATCACGTCGGAGAGCACGGCCACCGCGGTTGGCCCGCCGCCCGCGCCCCGTCCGGTGATCAGGGTGTTGCCCCCCTTGTTGCCCACCAGCAGCACGCCGTTGGTGGCGCCGCGCACGCCGGCCAGCGGCGCGGTGCGTGGAATCATCATGGGGCACACCGAGACCCGCAAGCGTCCGCCGGCGACGCGCTGGGCGGCGGCGATCAGGCGGATGGTGTGATTCAGCCGGTGCGCGTAGGCAAAATCGACCCGATCGATGGCGCGGATGCCCTGCGCCGGGATCCGAGCCACCGGCACCGCCGCGCCAAAGCAGAGCATGGCCAGAATGGCGATCTTGTAGCGGGCGTCGTGGCCTTCGACGTCGGCGGTGGGGTCGGGCTCGGCGTAGCCTCGTTGCTGAGCCTCGGCCAGCGCCTCCGCGAAGGTGCAGCCGCGATCTTCCATCTCGGTCAGGATGTAATTCGTGGTCCCGTTCAGGATTCCCAGCACCGAGGTGAAGTGCTCGCCCGCCAGTCCCTCGCGGATGGCGTGAAGCACCGGCGTGCCTCCGGCGACGCAGGCCTCGATGCCGAGACCGGTCCGGGTGCGCTGGCTCTGCTCCACCAGCTCCAGACCGCGCTCCGCCACCAGCTGCTTGTTGGCCGTGACCAGATGCTTGCCGCCGCGCAAAGCGGCCGAGGCAATGGCGTGCGCGGAACCGAGGTTGCCCACCAGCTCAACCACGATGTCCACCCCGGGATGGCGGACCACGTCGCGCCAGTCCGGGGTGACCTTCACATCCTTCTCGCGCCGATGCAGCCAGGAGAGGTCGAGGCGCTCCACGTGCCGGGAACAGACGGCCTTCAACTCGAGCTTGCACCCGAGCCGCCGGTCGATCTCCCGCTGATGTTCGAGCAGCACGCGAACCGTGCTCGCGCCCACGGTGCCGAGCCCGACCACACCAACTCCGATCGCGCGCCGCGCCGGGTGGGCGGCGCCCGTTGAGAGATGGTTCTGTGATTTCACTCGCACTTTGGACCGCGACGCAAAAGCCCCGCTCTTCTTATACAATTTACAGCATAAGCTGATAACCGACAGCGAGGTCAAGGTCAGGAGGCCTGATTGGAGATCCGGCTCGACAACCAAGTAGTGATCATCACCGGCGGGTCGCGCGGCATCGGCGCCGCGGCCGTGAAGCTCTTTGCAGAATGTGGTTCGAGGGTGGTGTTCGCCTATCGCAGCAATGCCGGGGCCGCCGAAGGCGTGATGCGCGAATGCCCGGGCGAAAGCGGGCGCGTGATCGCCGTGCGCGCCGACGTCTCCAAGATGCGGGAGGCTCGCAAGCTGGTTGATTCTGCCATCCGCAAGTTCGGGCGTATCGACACGCTGGTGGCGAACGCGGGCATCTGGCCCGCCGACCCGCTGCCCATCGAGCGCATGAGCGAGCGCGAATGGGACGAAATGATCGCCATCAACCTGAAGGGCGTCTATACGGTGGTCCGCCACGCGGTGCCGCACATGATCGAGCGCCAGGGCGGACGCATCATCGTGGTGTCGTCCACGGCCGGCCAGCGGGGCGAATCGTTCCACACGCACTACGGCGCGTCGAAGGGCGGCGTCATCAGCTTCGTGAAGGGGCTCTCCACGGAACTGGCGCGGCATCACATTCTGGTGAATTGCGTGGCGCCGGGATGGGTGGACACCGACATGTGCGTGCCCGTGCTCACCGAGCCCCGCGAGGCGCGCCGGATCAGCTCCGGCATTCCGCTGGGCCGCGTGGCCCGCCCGGATGAGGTCGCGATGCCGATACTGTTCCTGGCGTCGGAAATGGCATCGTATATCACAGGTGAGATTCTCAACGTAAACGGCGGCAACGTGCTCTGCGGCTAAGGTGCAATTGCCGCGCCCCGGAGATTGGATCTGCCTTCCATGAATTCCAGATGGCTTCTCGCTGGTGCGATTCTGGCCGCGAGCCTGATCCCGACCGGCGCAAAGGCCGCGCGCGCCCGGAATCCCGCGGCTGGCGCGCCTTCCAGTGCTCAAACCAGCCCGGCGCCGGCGGCATCCCCGCGGCCGGCCCGCGTCGAGCCCAAAGCGCAAGCGCTTCTCGACCGCGCCCTTCAGGCGCTCGGCGGGCCCGCCTTTCTCAGTTTCCAGACTCTTACGACGCACGGGCGATTGTTCAGCATCAGCAGCGCCGGCGAGGGTTTTGTCTACTTCGACAGCCAGGTGCAGTTTCCCGACAAACGCCGCCTGGCCTACGGCCTCTCCACCAAGAGCAAGCCGATTATCATCATCAACAACGGCGACCTCGGATGGGAGATCGACCGCATGGGCATGGTGCATCTCGATTCGGCGGACATCCGGCAATGGGCGTTCGCCAATCGCTACGGCCTGGAGAACCTGCTGCGGCTGCGGGTCCGCGAGCCGGGAACCCTGGTGCAAGCGGAGGGCGTGGATTTCGTGAACAATCTCCCCGTCGACATTCTCGACATCGTGGACGCGCGCCAGACGCAGATCAAGCTTTGCCTGGCGCACCAGACCGCGCTGCCCGTGGAAGTCACCTACCGGAAATGGAACACCGAGGTCAAGGACTGGGACGACTACGCGGACGACTACGCCGATTTCCGCACCTTCCAGGGCATCCCCACGCCCATGCACATCACGCACAGCCGCAACGGTCGCAGGTATTCCGAGGTCTACCGCAACTCGGCTGTCTACAACGAGACTTATCCAGAGAAAATCTTTCACGACCCCGGAGCTCCGAACTAAAACTGTGAGCTTCGTTCTCAGCTTCGTTTTGCCCTTCGTCAGCTTCGTTTTGCCAAAACGTCGTTTTTGGGGCTAAAATCCGCTTCGTTTTAGCTTCGTTTAGCTTCGTTTTCAAGCGCTCAAACGAAGCCCTAAACGAGGCCTAAGCCAATTGGAATCTGCAAGATAAATCACTTGGGTTCGGTAGGAGGCGAACAATAACCTTGCCTGCCTGGGGAATCTCGTCCAAGCCCAAGTGTTTACAGGACATCGCTCCCCTTTCGGAATTGGGTTCGGTCGGGGGAATCGACTGGGGGCCTCTTTCCTTGCTCTGTCCGCGAGTCCCGGCAACTTGCGAATCCAACGGAGTGAGGATTCCGGGCCAAGGCGGGCGGGATTCCGGGATCGATCCGATCAGCATTCCGAAATGAATCCGATCACGATTCCGGGATGAATCCGATCACCGATTCCGATTCCAAGCCGATCACTTTGGGCGGCTCGTTGGAA
>DASYZG010000080.1:0-138733 GCA_035946575.1 Terriglobia bacterium
TTCGAGACGCCCACCAATCCCGTGCTCGACATCCTCGATATCAGCGCCCTCGCCGAACTCGGCCGGTCGCACGGCATCCCGACTATGGTCGACAACACCTTCGCCAGCCCCGCGCTCCAGCAACCGTTGCGACTCGGTGTGACGGCGGTGGTGCATTCGGCGACCAAATATCTGTGCGGCCACGGCGACGCCATGGGTGGGGCGATCGTCGGACCGAAGGCTTACATCGACGACCTGCTGCACGAGGTACTGCGTGATTTCGGCGGCGTGATGAGTCCGTTCAACGCCTGGCTGATTCTGCGCGGCATCCATACCCTGCACCTGCGAATGCCGGCCCACTGCGACAACGCTCATAAAGTGGCGGCGTTTCTCGCCGGGCATCCCAGGGTGGAACGCGTCAATTATCCCGGGCTCGAAAGTCATCCCGGCCATGTGCTGGCGGAGCATCAGATGACGGATTTCGGCGCCATGATGAGTTTCGAGGTCAAGGGCGGGTATGATGGCGGCCGGCAGGTGATGGACCGGTGCCGGATTTTCGCGCGCGCGGCGAGCCTCGGCGACACGCGCTCGCTGATCGTCCATTCCGCGTCCACGAGCCATCGGGCCGTGCCGCGCGAGCAGCGGATCGCCATGGGGGTCAGCGACGGCCTGGTCCGGCTCTCGATCGGCGTGGAGGCGGCCGAAGACCTGATAGACGACCTCGATCAGGCGCTTGCCTTCTGATTCGAAGATCGTCTTCTACACGATTATGAAAGCGTCCCGGATCAAAGCGATTCTGTCGGACAGCCACTTCTGGGTGCCCCTGATGGTGCTGGCATTGGGGATCTGGCTGCTCGCGGTGGTGCGCTAGCCGGAGATTCTCCAGTGCGTCAGACAGGATTCGCAAACACGGGTCGCTGAAACGCATCCACTGCAGGTAAGATGGAAAGCCGTGGACGATGTGCAGGCGCGGGAGAGGGGATCACATCTTACAAGGGAGGGTCTGAAAAGCATGTCAACGATGAGCGGGAAGTTTGGGTTTGGACGGACACTGGTTCTAATGACGGGCGTAGCAGGGTTGGCTCTCTGCACAACGATTGCGAGTTTCGCGGCGACGCCAAGCCAGGCCAAGAAGACCCCCGCGAAGCCGGCAGCCAAGGCGGCCATACCGGAAGCATCGTTCCCGCGTATGGACGCTGCTTTGGGTTATCTCAAAGCGGCTGATCAGCAGTTGAAGGAAGGTGAGCCCGTTTTCTATGGCCACCGGGTCTACGCCATGAGACACACCGAAGCGGCAATCGCCGATCTGCAGAAAGGGATCAACGAGTATATCGCCGCCCATCCCGGCACGCCCCGGAATACGGCTACTCCGGAGCCGCCTCCATCCGAGGCCGGCGACAAGTTCCCCAAGATGCAGGGCGCACTCAAACTGTTGCAGCAGGCTGAAAGCCAACTCAATGAAGCCGCGAGGGTGTATGGCGGGGAGCGAGTGGCAGGATTGAACCAGACACGGCAGGCCGTTAACGAGATTCAAGCTGGAATGAAAGAAGCGGCCGCTACGGGTAAATAAGGGCTGCTGCGGGCCGACGAATTCACAGCAAACCCAACCTGCGCTCGCTCGACGGGCGGCACACAGGTGTGTCCTCGGAACAGCGCTCATTACACAATCTCGGCGTCGTTTGTGGATTCGCCGCCGGAGCTTGGCTGGGCGCGGCCGAGGCTCCGGCGAAACTCGTCACCACCGGCCTCTCACCGTTTCTGATCTCACTGGGCATGGTGGCCGGCGTGTTTGTCGGACGGTGGACGCTGCCGGCAGTCCTGAAGGGCAGCGGTTTCGTTTTTGCCGATATCCGGCGCCGCTACCATTTGTTGGTCTGGGCGGTCCTGGCCGGAAGCTTGTGGGCGGTCGCCAATACTCTCACCGTCTTCGCGATACGCGATGTTGGACTCTCCATCGCCTTTCCACTGTGGAACGCCAACAGCCTGGTCGGCGTGCTCTGGGGAGTCCTGTTTTTCCGTGAATTGCGGGGGGCGGGGCGCGACACCTGGACGAAAGTCGCAGGCGGCGCGCTCGCCATCGTGGCGGGCGCGGTGTTGCTGGGGTATACGTCATCTCACGGGGTTTCGCTCGCGCCGCGGCCGCTTTCGGGCGTGGCGGCCGCGCTGGGAGCGGCCCTGCTCTGGGGAACGATGTACATTCCCTACCGCAAGGCGTACCTCAGCGGAATGAATCCGCTCTCGTTTGTCACCGTCTTCACGGTCGGAGAGGTTGTCACCGTCACCATTCTGGCGGTGAGCTTCGAGGGCGGCTGGCACGCGCTCGGCGAAGCGCTGGCGGGCGCGCGGCCGTCGCTGTTCTGGCTGTTTCTCGGCGGATTCTGCTGGGTAATCGGCGATTTGTTCCAGCAGTACGCCGCCAAGTACGTGGGCATCGGGCGCGGCATTCCACTCTCCAACACCAATCAAATCTGGGGACTGGCCTGGGGGGCGCTGGTCTTCGGTGAACTCGCGGGCAGCCACGCCGCGGTGCGCGTTCTGGTGTTGGCAGGGTCCGGCATCATGATCGCTGGCGCCATCGCCATTGCAGCGGCCGCCGCTCCCGCGGAGGAGCAGGCTTCCCGAAGCGTTGCGGTGGCCCGCGAGTGCGAGCGCTACGGCCTGGACGCCAACGAAGTGGAGGCGGCGCTTGCCGGAATCTCCCGGGATCCGGCGGCCGGGCTCGAGGCAGGCGCCGCGCCCGCGCCGCGAAGATCGCGGATCCCCGACGTGCTGATCGCTGCCGCGGCGCTCGGGATCTTCACTTGGCTCGGCGCGTCAGCAAAACCGCCGGCCCTCGGGGTAAGTGCCGGATGGATTGCGATCCTCGGCGTCGCGACCCTGGCGGTGCTCGGGGCCGCCGGCTATCTGCTGTGGAAGCGGACAGGCTTTGCCTGAGCGCTCAGTGCCCGAGCGCTGCGGGATAGCCGCGCCGGGCCCTCGCTTTTCCGTTCCGATACACCAGTACGCCGAGACCGATCAGAATTCCCGTCAGACCCACCACCTTTCCGACCGCCAGGATTTTGTTCGGCTCGTCGGCGCTTGGCAACACCGACAGCACGATCGCAAAGGTTGTGGTGGCGAAGCCGACAACGGCCACCGGAATCGCGACGCGCTTGCCCCCGGGCACACGGATCACGCCGTCGGCGGCAGGTTCACGCTGCATCACGATGAGGGATGCGAATACGAACAGGTAAGGAATGAAGTAGGTGATGATGCCCATCGAAACCAGCACATCGTAGGCGCCCTTGACGCTGGTGCCTGCCTGACCGAGCACAATGAACAGCATGGCGGCAAGGCACTGCGTCCAGATGGCGACGTCCGGCGTCTTGTAGCGCGGGTGCAGGCGCCCGAAGGCCGGAGGCAGGTAACGATCGATGCCGGCCACGAAGGGCAGGCGCGCCGTGGCCGCGAGGTAGGCTCCCGAAGCACCGAGATTGCTGAGCGAGATGAGTAGGGCGCAAGCGGGAATGATCCAGAGGAAACCCAGGTGCCGGCCGGTGACCGAGAGCGCCTGGATCAGACCCTGGATCTCACTCACCTGATGGCCCGGCACCGCCAGTAGCACGAAGACCGTGCCCAGGATGTAGACGAGTGTGATGACCGCGCCGCCGGTCAGCAGAGCCAAAGGGATGTTGCGCTGCGGGTCTTTGATTTCCTCGGCCATGAATGAGGCGGCCTCGCAACCGCCGAAGGCGAAGGTGAGCGATGCCCAGAACAGCACATCTTTGAGTTGGAAGCTGGGAATAAACGAGGTCGCGGTGAAAGTCGTTGCCGACCCATAGTGGCGCCAGGAGACCAGCCCCAGGATGATGACGATCAGCACGGGAAGCCACATGCCGATCGCGCCCAGATTGTTCAGCCATTTTCCGAGGTTCAGACCCCATACGTTGAGTACGGTCGGGAGCATGAGCCCTAGTATTGAAAAACCGAGAAAATAGGAGCGATTGGAAGCCAGCGACTGCCAGCGCGGGCCCCCGATGAACAGGGCGTTGCTGGCGGCAAAATAGAGGATTGCAGGAAAGTAAGGCAGATTGCTGGTCCAATAAGTCCAGGCCGAGATGAAGCCGGCGAAGTCTCCAAAGGCGTGCTTGCTCCAGATATAGAGCCCGCCCTCCTTGGGATAACGTGACGACAGTTCAACCACGCAGAACGCGAGGGGAATGAAAAATGCAGCCCAGGCAATGATCCAGACCACGATGGAACTAGGTCCGGCGGCGGCGGCAGTTGCGATCCAGCGCAGGCTGATGCCGGTGACGATGTAGAACAGCACCAAGTCGCGAAAACCCAGCACGCGAACATGCCGGACAGTGTGAGCGCTTGTGCCGGATGGGCCGCTCTCCGGGGCGGATGCCTCGGGAGCCTGTGGGGAGTGGATTCCGCGGTGGGTTTCCATGAGCGACTGTAACTGATATCACTCCTGTTGCATCACGGCAAGCCTCACTTGACACGCCCGGCCCGTAGATTGCGCCAACTCCGGGCACAAGGGTATGCTGAAAAACGCCGTAGCGGGCGAGCGGGTGGCGCGATTTCGGCGTGCTGTCCCTGATTTCGACGAATTGGTACAGCACCCTTTTGGGCGGAGCGTTGCTTTTCATGATGAATGTGCGGCTTGGGGCTGCAGGTAGTGCGGTCGCGGAGGCGGCGTTGAGAGCAGGCCTCGATTCCAGACTTGACCCGCTTCGCGACCTGGCACACCTGCTGCGGACTCCGCTCGCCCTGATCGATATTGCCGCTGTTCTGGTGCTGCTGACGGCCGCCCTCGTGATCGGTCTGGGGCTGCGCCATATCTGCCGGCGTTATGCCCGCCGGTTGCAGAATTCCTGGGGCGAGTTCTTCTTCGCCTTACTCGAGCCCCTGCCGATCCCGCTTCTTATTCTGGCCGCACTGTACACCGCAGTCGAAGAATTCAACCTGCCGCGACGATGGGACCACCTCGCCTCGCAGGCGATCCTGGTGACGGTCATCATCGTCCTGTTCTTTTTTCCGGCCCGGGTAGTCCACCTGTTTCTCACTCGCATGTCGCGCAAGCAGCCGCAACTCGAACGAGTGACCCAGCCCGCGAATTTTCTCGTCAAGATCCTGTTCTCGCTGGTGGCGGTCATTGTCATCCTGGAGAACCTCGGTGTGCACCTGACCGCAGTCTGGACGACGCTGGGCGTCGGCAGCGTGGCCGTGGCGCTGGCTCTGCAGGACACGCTCGGTAACTTCTTTGCGGGACTGTACATCCTGGCGGACCATCCGGTCAACCTGAACGACTACATCCGGCTGGACACGGGCCAGGAAGGATTCGTGACACGCATCGGCTGGCGCTCGACGCTGCTGCGGACTGGCCAGAACAACATGGTCGTGGTGCCGAACTCCACACTGGCCAAGGCGGTCATCACGAATTTCTCGTTCCCCGAGGAGCGTCTGCTGGTTTCCGTTCCCGTGAGCGTCGCCTATGGAACTGATCCGCGCCGGGTGGAGAGAATCCTAGTTGAAATCGCGGGGGGCCTGGCCGAGGAGAATTTCCCCGGACTGCTAGGGTACACGGAGCCCTCCGCACTGCTCCTGCCCGGCTTTGGAGCTTCAACACTCGACTTTACTCTCTACGTGAGCGTGCGCCGATTCGCTGATCAGGGCCGCGTGCAGAGCGAATTGCGCAGACGCATCCTCGAGCGCTTCGCCAAAGAAGGCATCGAGATGCCATTCCCCACGCGGGCGCTGGTGCTGGATCCGTCATTGCTGGGGCTGCTGCCAAAAGCGCCGGAGGCGGCCTCGTCCGGTCCGGTTGCCGGTGTGATAGCATCTAAAAAGATTGATTGACGCATTTTGGGGATAATCGTCCGCGTTCCAGGAAGAATGCGAGCGCGGAGGGTTCGCCGGCGTTCGATTAACCTGATCCAAGTCGCTGGGCGGACCGCGCAAAGATCACGCAAGGAGGAAAGAAATGGGAACTTCACCCGCCAAAGGAGGATCTGTGCCCTTCACGCTCCCGTCGCTTCCGTATCCACTTGACACCCTCGAACCTTACATCGACAAGATGACCATGGAAATTCACCACGGCAAGCATCACAACGCTTACGTGACGAACCTCAATAAGGCCCTCGAGTCCGCGCCTCAACTCGCCGGCAGGACCCTTGAGGAGTTGCTGGCGAACAACTGCGCCGTGGTCCCGGAGAACATCCGTACCGCTGTCCGCAATAATGCCGGCGGACACGCCAATCATTCGCTGTTCTGGACCCTGATGAACAAGAACAAGGGCGGCGAGCCCAAGGGCAGGATCGGCGACGCCATCAAGAGCGCCTTCGGCGGATTCGCCCAATTCAAGGAGAAATTCGCAAATGCGGCAGCCACGCGCTTCGGCTCCGGCTGGGCATGGCTGTACCGCGACAGTTCCGGCAAACTCGACGTCTACTCCACAGCGAATCAGGACAGCCCGCTCATGGAGGGCAGATTCCCGATCCTCGGACTCGATGTATGGGAGCATGCCTACTACCTCAAGTATCAGAACCGCCGACCCGACTACATTGCAGCCTGGTGGAATGTGGTCGATTGGGACGCGGCCGATCAGCGGCTGATATCAGGCAAATAACGGCGCTTGCCGGCGACCGGGACCGGAGCGAGGCGCAATCGATTCGGTCCCGGTTGGAAACCTGTGCGTTTTCCAGCACGTCAAAGATTTTTCACCAGCGGATTCCGATTCTCGAGCGGTTCCGCGGCGCGGGCAAGGCTGTGTTGCTGCTCCGGATCAATTCTTCTGCTTCAAGTTACGATCGGCAGCGATCGGCCACTCCAACTGGGGGAAAAGATGAGCCAAAACCTGAGACACACTCTGCTGGCCACAGCGCTGCTGGTGCTGACCACGCCAATCCTAATGCTGGGGCAGTCCGATGGGCCCGGCGCGGCCAATCGGTCCATGGCGGCGCCGCACGAGGGACCGGCCGCGAGCCAGCGATTCAAGAATCTGCAGGTGTTGAACAACGTTCCCGCCGATCAGATTTTTCCCGCAATGCAATTCATCACCGCTTCACTTGGGGTCGAGTGCGAGTTCTGTCATGTGGAACACGCGTTTGACAAAGATGACAAACCCGAGAAGAGAACGGCGCGCAAGATGATGACGATGATGTTCGCCATCGACAAGGCCAATTTCAACGGGCGGCAGGAAGTGACTTGCTATACCTGCCACCAAGGCTCGAGCGACCCTCGGTCGACGCCGATCATTGCCGACACCGAGCCCAAGCCCGAGGCCGAGGAGGCGAGTGCGGGTCCCAGACCGGCCCTGCCGAATGCCGGGGAGATCCTCGATAAATATGTGCAAGCCATCGGTGGCTCGGACGCCTTGCATAAGATCACGACGCGGGTGGAGAGGGGCACGCTGACCGGCTTCGGTCCGGGAATGCCGGTCGAGGTTCTCGCCAAGGCTCCTGACGCCCGCGTCACCTTGGTCCAGACGCCTCGCGGCCAAAGCGTGACGGCGTACAACGGCCAGACCGGCTGGATGAGCGGAGTTGGCCCGGCGCGACCCATCACGGGCGGCGAGCTGGACAATGAGAAGCGAAATGCAGATTTCTACTTCGCTGCCAATATCAAGACGGAATTCCAGCAGATTCGGGTCGTGCGAGAGGATAAAGTGGGCGATCACGAGGCCTACGTATTGATGGCACGCAATCCGGGTCACACGCCCGTGCGCTTCTATTTCGACAAGGATTCAGGACTGCTTCTGCGCGAGATGCGCTTCGTGGAAACTCCTCTGGGACGCAATCCCAGCGAGGTCGATTACGCTGACTATCGCGAGAGCGACGGCGTGAAGATTCCCTATCAGTGGACGATCGCGCGCCCCGGCGGACGGTTCACCATCAAGATTGCTGAAGTACAGCAGAACGTGCCCATTGACGATTCCAAGTTCGCGGCGCCGCAATCACCTTCGGGAGCGGATGCGAACTCAGGCACGCGGTGATTCCGCTTGGCCTTCGTGGAGCTCCCCTCCGCGGAGGCTCCTTTGCTGCTTGGAAATGGGAATGCGCAGCACAGCCTCTGTTGGAACGAACAGATGACGAACGCAGCGGCGCGTTCGCGAGCCGCCATTAAGGATCAGCTCGGCTAGCCGGCCTTCGACTTTCGGATTTCTTCGATCAGCGGCGGAACGATCTCGAACAGATCTCCGACCACACCGTAGGTCGCGACTTCAAAGATGGGCGCTTCGCGATCCTTGTTGATCGCCAGCACGTTGCGTGAGCCTTTCATCCCCACCTGATGCTGGATGGCACCGGAGATGCCAAGGGCCACGTAGAGCTTGGGTGCTACGGTCTGGCCGGAGCTGCCGATCTGCCGGTCCATGGGCAGCCAGCCGCCGTCGCAGATGGGACGCGACGCGCCAAGCTCGCCGCCCAGAGCGTCGGCAAGTTTGCGGGCGAGATCGATGTTCTCCGGTGCCTTGATGCCGCGTCCCACGGCCACGATCACTTCCGCCTGGGTCAGGTCCACCGCCTGCTTAGCCTCACGGAAACGCTCGCCGGGCTTCGATCGAACCTGGTCCGGAGCGACTTCAGCAGCGACCGTGCTGACCGATGCTGCCGCGGCGCCGCGGCGCACCGAATCCTCGCGGAAGGAGCCTGCCTGGAACGAAACCAGGTACGGCGCCTCGCCGGTGAATTCGACGTCGGCGTTGAATTTGCCCTGGAAGACCTGCCGCACAAAGATCAATCGGCCTGACTCATTGTGATAACCCAGGCAGTCGGAGATGAAACCCACGCCCAGCGCGGCCGCGAGTTTGGGCGCGAAGTCGCGGACCTGATACGTGTGGCTGAAGACCACGTACCGGGGCTGGCGCGAGCGGATCACGCCCGCGAGTGCCCGCGCATAGCCGTCCGGCGTGTATTCTGCGAGCGCCGGCGCCTCGACCACCAGCACGCCTGACGATTCGCCCGCTGCCAGTTCGGAGGCCAGGACTGACACGGCCGCGCCAAGCACAATCAGGGTCACGCTGCCGCCCGTGTCTGCGGCGATCTTCTGGCCGGCTGCGACAGCTTCCCAGGCCGGACGCGTGATCTTACGGGATTGTTGTTCGGCGAATACCAGGATCTCGTTGCTCATGATTTCGTCCTTGGTCCGTTGTCAGTCGTCAGTCCTCCGTGGCGATCCGAAGCAACAACAGACCACGGACAACTGACAGGTCAAAGAATTCGAGCTTCGTTCTTTAGTTTATCCACCAGCTTCGCCGCGATGTCCTTGCCGCTGCCCTCAAAAAACTCCGTGTTGGCGCGTTTCTCCGGCACGTAGACGCGCGTGATCCTCTGCTTCGGCGCAAGATCGCCGGCCAAGAGTCCGAGGTCAGCCAGGCTGAGCTTCTTGAGCGGCTTATTCTTGGCCGCCATGATCCCTTTAAGCGTGGCGTAGCGCGGCTTGTTGATTCCCGACTGGATCGTGAGCAGGGCGGGCAGCGGCAACTCGATGAACTGGAAGAATCCCGCCTCGAGCTCGCGCTTCACTTTGATCGCGCCACCCTGGACCTCGATAGCCATGATGATCGTCGAGTGCGGCAGATCCAGCAGCTCCGCAAGGATCACGCCGGTCTGAGCCGCGCCGAAATCGTCGGACTGGAGTCCGGTCACGATGAGATCGGGCTTCTCAGTTTCGAGCGCCCTGGCCATGACGCGCGCTACGCCGAAGGAGTCAAGGCCCGCAAACGCGGGGTCGTCCAGATGCAGCGCCCGGTCCGCACCCTTGGCCAGGGCTTCCTTGATGGCTTGCTGCGCGCGGGCGGGTCCGAGCGAGCACACCACCACCTCGCCACCCTGCGATTCCTTCAGGCGCAGCGCTTCTTCGAGCGCGTAAATGTCGGGCTCGTTGACCTCGAAACTGATGTCGGTTTCCTGGATCCACGTTCCGGCGGGATTCAGCCTCAGGAGCGAATCGCGGGCGGGCACTTGTTTGAGGCAGACAACGATTTTCATGGGATCAACTCACGTGGATTTCAGGGGCGAGTTTCGGCCAGTCGGTGTCGCTCTGTTTACAGGCGGCGTGACGCCTTTCGCCCCCAATTCAAGTGAACTCCAGATGTTCCCCGGATGATGTGCCGGCCATCACAGTTGCCGGAGAGGCTCAGGAGGGCATTGCCGGTCACTGCTGCCCTTAACCTTCGTACCTCTTGAACAACAGCGCGGCATTTGTGCCCCCGAACCCGAACGAGTTGGAGAGCGCGTATTCAAACGACGCCTGCCGCGCCTGGTTTGGCACGTAATCGAGATCGCATTCCGGGTCCGGACTCTCGAGATTGATCGTCGGTGGAACCCACTGCTCACGCAGCGCCAGGGCCGTGAATCCAGCCTCGAGTCCGCCGGCACCGCCCAGTAGATGGCCCGTCATCGACTTGGTCGAGCTGATCGGGAAGCTCGCGGCGCGTCCGCCGAACACTTTCTTGATCGCCATGGTTTCCAGCCGATCGTTGTACGGCGTCGAGGTGCCGTGCGCGTTGATGTAGCCGACTTGCTCCGGTTGGATGCCGGCGTCACAGATCGCATTCTGCATCACGCGCGCTCCCCCGCTCGCGGTCTCGTCGGGCGCCGTGATGTGATACGCGTCGCCGGACATACCATAACCCACCATCTCTGCCACAATGGGCGCGCCGCGCTTAATCGCCAGGCCCATCTCCTCCAGAATCAGGATGCCGGAGCCTTCACCGACCACGAACCCGTCGCGCTCGCGATCGAAGGGCCGGCTAGCCTTTTCGGGCTGATGGTTGCGCGTCGAAAGGGCGCGCATGGAAGCGAATCCGCCGACGCCCATCGGCGTAATGGCCGCCTCAGCGCCGCCGCAGATCATAGCGTCAGCGTCGCCGCGGGCGATCAGGCGGAACGATTCTCCCACCGCGTGCGCGCTCGCCGAGCAGGCCGTGGCGGTAGCGGAGTTCGGTCCCTTGGCGCCCCAGCGGATGGAAACGAATCCGGCGGCCAGATTGATAATGGTGGCGGGAATGAAGAAGGGGGAGATGCGGCGGGGTCCGCCTTCCAGAAGCGCGCGGTGCTCGCGCTCAATGACGTCGAAGCCGCCGATGCCCGAGCCGATGAAGACGCCGGTGCGGTTCGCGACTTCAGGCGTTATGGCAAGCTCCGAGGCCTTCATCGCAAATTCCGTGGCGGCTAGCGCCAACTGGATGAATCGGCCCATCTTCTTCAGTTCTTTCTTTTCCACGAACTGAAAGGGGTCGAAGTTCTTGACCTCGGCGGCGATGGTGGTGGAAAAACCCGTGGTGTCAAAGTGGGTGATGGGAGCCACACCACTGCGCCCGGCCAGGAGGTTCTTCCAGGTCTCTTCGGTGCCGATACCAACCGGGCTGACCAGACCGACGCCGGTCACCACAACTCTTCGAGCCAATGCCTCCTCCTTAGCTGGCGGCGGCGCCGCCGCTCACTCCTTCGGGGGCTTGGCGTGAGCCGTGATGTAATCCACGGCGTCTTTAACGGTCTGGATTTTTTCGGCGTCCTCGTCGGGAATCTCGATTTCGAAGGCTTCCTCGAAGGTCATCACCAGCTCGACGATGTCGAGCGAGTCGGCCCCCAGATCGTCGATGAAATGCGCGCTGGGCGTAACCTCGGATTCCTCCACTCCGAGTTGCTCCACAATGATCTGCTTTACCTTTTCCTCAATGGAAGGCATCAGGGCCTCCTCCAATTCCGCTTAAGATTGGCGTTCCTCTCAGAGAAGTCAGGAGTCAGAATACCCAATCTCTCCGCGTTTCGCGGCAAGAGGGCCTCTGGCTCTGAGGTACCCAACCGTAACCCCCGGGATCTCTGACTTCCGGCTTCCGACTTCTGGCTGCTAGCTCCTGACTGCTTCTCTCATGCCATGAACATCCCGCCGTTCACGTTCAGCACGTGACCCGTAATATAGGCCGCGTCATCCGATGCCAGAAACCTCACCGCCAGCGCGATCTCGCGATCGGTTCCCATGCGGCCGAGCGGGACGAAACTTAGAATCTTCTGACGGACTTCAGCCGGCAGCGCCTGAGTCATGGCGGTATCCACGAAGCCCGGCGCCACCGCGTTCACAGTTATGCTGCGGCTCGCGACCTCGGCAGCCACTGCCTTGGTCAGCCCGATCAGTCCGGCCTTGGAAGCGACGTAATTCGCCTGGCCCGGGTTACCCGTCTGCCCCACGACCGAACTTATATTGATGATCCTGCCCGCCCGGCGGCGCACCATGCCGGGCAAAACCAGACGGATACAATGATAAGCGCCTTCGAGGTTCGTGCGCAGAACTTCTTCCCAGTCTGCAGGCTTCATCCGCAGGAGCAGGTTGTCGCGCGTTATGCCGGCGTTGTTTACCAGGATATCGATATGCTGCCAGGCTTCTTGCACTTTGCGGACCGCATCCTTAACCGAGTCGCTGCTGGCGACGTCCAGCGCCACCGGCAAAGCCCTGCGGCCCAGCGCCTCCACCTCCTGCGCAACTCCTGCCAGCTTCTCACGATTGCGCGCGCCCAAGACCACGTCCGCGCCCGCCTCAGCCAGAACCAGCGCGCAAGCGCGCCCGATCCCCTGCGAGGCTCCGGTAATAAGGGCTACCCGACCTTCAAAGCTCACTTTACGGCTCCAAAAACTGCTTAGGTCCTTTGTTTTGAGAAAGATCGTGGGACTTACCCGTAGACCTCGCACGCCGGTCCTTTGTTTTCAACAACATCGTGGGACTTACCTTCATTTTTGATTTCTTTGTAGTTTTTAGGGCCGGTTTTGACGCTCGACCGGGCCCTTAACGGGTACTGACTCCCCCGGGGTGAGAGGCGTACGGGGGTACAAACTATCAATTTTCATGCTATCGGCGCGATTCCCGGATTGTCAAGACGCAGCCTCCCGGGAGCGGCCTTGACCTCGCGTTCGGCGTCCGGCAGAGGGCGGCCGCTAGGCCGCCCTTAACTGGATAGTACTCTCACGACATGTTAACGTCCACGCTCCCGTGCGAGCCTGTCAACTCGTTCTTTTCCGCGTTCCAGAAGACCCGCTGCTTCTGGCGGTAAGAGATATTTGCCATGTGACAGGCCACCGCCGTGCCGCAGCCGAAATCGACGTTTTCGATCGGCTGCGTGCGGTTGCGCACCGCCTCGAAGAAGTTGCGCATGTGGTCGAGCGTGCCCTCGGCGGTCTGGCGGAAATTCGTGGGTGGAGTCGTCTCCTGGCGGCAGCCGCCGTAGTCCGACGTAGAATCGTTCTTGTGGGCTGCGATGAACTGCTGCTTCAGGTCGCGCGGCCAGCTCTCGATCGGATACTGGTACTCCCAGCACTCGTGGTAAGGCTTCAGGCTGGCGGACTCCTCGGTCAGCACCACCGTGCCCTTGTCGCCCATGAAGCGGACGATCTCGCCGCCGTCCCAATTTGTCACCAGGTTGGCGAGCACCACCACCTGGAACTTGCCGTAGTCATAGAGCGTGTTGTGGATATCGGGCACGTCGCGGTCGCCCTTCCAGTGATAAATGCCTCCATAGGCTACAGCGCTAAGCGGATACTGGACGTTCATGAGGTAGTGAACGCGTGAGAGCAGGTGGACGTACTCGTCGCCGGCGATGCCCGTCCCGTAGTCCCACCAGTTGCGGAACTGGAAGAAGCGGGCGGCGTCGAAGGGGCGCTTGTCGGGGATGTTCTCCTGGTAGCGGTCCCAATCGATCGTCTGCGGCGACGCGTCGGGCGGAATGGGATACTTCCAGGCGCCGATAGGATCAGGACGGTAGATCTCGCACTGGACGTTGTAAATCGTCCCGATCTCGCCGGCGTCCACCCAGCCCTTGCCCTTCTGTGTGGACTGCATGCTCAGGCTCTGGCTGCCCACCTGGACCACGCGGCCGGTGTCCTTCGACACCTGCACCATTTCGAGCGCCTGTGGGATGGTGTGCGTCATGGGCTTCTCGCAATAGACGTCCTTGCCGGCTTTCATGGCGGCGATGGCGACCGGCTGGTGCCAGTGATCGGAGGTGCCGACGAGCACCGCGTCAATGTCCTTGCGATCCAGCACCTGCCGATAATCTCTCGTCACCGCAACACCGGGCTTGATCTCCTGGGCGCGGCGCAGGTGCCCATCGTAAAGATCGCAGACCATGACCACGTTGGCGCCCGCGTCGATGGCGGTCTGCATGTCTTCGAGACCGCGGATGCCGGCGCCGATCACGCCCATGGTGATTTTGTCACTCGGCGCCACGGGACGCCGCGGCGGCTCCGCGCTCAATGTACGTCCGGCAGCAGCGAGTCCGGCGGCTGCTGCGGCGCCTCCCACCGATCGTTCCATGAACTCCCGCCGCGAAATGCGGTTTCTTCGTCTCATAACGGTCTCCCTTCGTTGAAAAGCATATTTGCCGCCCTCTCTCGGAACCCCAAATGATACCGCACTGCCTCTTTCGATTCCGCAATTACTGCGTTCGGCCGGATTCGACCGGGTAAGGGCCTTCCGAGAACTCCTCAGCGTGGTACCCCTTCGACCCCACGATCTGCGCCAGGCGGCCGCGCAGATCGTCTCCGGCGCGCAGGCGTTCAATCGCATGTGCAAAGTCGTAGCGCGGTCGCCAACCCAGTTCTCCGCGGGCGCGCTCGTTCACGTATACACGGTCGATGGCCGGCAGCATGCGCCAGCCACGGCGCCGGTACTCTATCTCATATCCCGGCACGCGCCTTGCCACCACGCGCGGCGCATCGAGCCGCAGGTCCGCGAGGTCCCCGGGCAAGAAGGGCGTGGTCGCGCTGATGATATAGCGTCCGAAACCGATGGCTCGCGCGCGTTCGGCCGCCGCGAGGTGAGCGCCGACGGCGTCCTCCAGGTCGACACGACGGTAAAGGTACTCGTTGGCCTTGAGATTCTCGTCCGGGTAAGACTCCCGCATCATTCTATTGTCGTCCTCCTCGGGGAAGAAACGCGATGTTCGCAGAATGAGGCAGGGGAGCCCGTGCTTGCGGTGAAAGAGCCGGCAAAGATCCTCGGCCGCGGCCTTGGTGACGCCATAGATGTTCCTGGGAACAGGCGTGACGTCCTCCGTGACCCACACCGCGGCTCCTCCGGGCGGCGGCACGAGCGCGTCGCCGAAGACGCTGGTCGTGCTGGTAAAGATGAAGGAACCCACGCCGGCCGCGACTGCTTCCTCGAGGAGATTGAGCGTGCCGGTGATGTTGGTGTCAACGAAGCTCTGCGCGCGATGCGTGACCACGTGCGGCTTGTGCAGCGTGGCCGGGTGGAAGACAGTCTGCACGCCCTTCATGCAATCCCGCACGAAGTCGCGGTCTACGATGGAGCCGACACGGGCCGTAAACGGAGAGTCCAGGATGTCGAGCCCGACCACGTCTTCACCCTGACTCTGCAGGGTGCGGACCAGCCCCTCGCCAAGATGTCCCGCGCTTCCTGAAACCAGGATTCTCATGCTGGGTTCCATACGGGCGGCTCTTGTGGCCGCCCCGGGTGTGGTAGCGGCGGTCCCATGACTGCCGACTAAGAAGACCGCGCCCCAGCACCCACGTAAACCCGGCGGTCATAGACCGCCGCTACAGCGCGCCGCCGGATGGCGTGA
Source organism: Terriglobia bacterium (assembly GCA_035946575.1). Classification (GTDB taxonomy): domain Bacteria; phylum Acidobacteriota; class Terriglobia; order UBA7540; family UBA7540; genus Gp13-AA77. Next base: position 15,539 of record DASYZG010000080.1, read on the forward strand.
CCACGATCTCGCCAACCGTGGCCCGCCGCGGCACGAGCAGCGCCGTGAGCACAGCCTGAGCCACGTCCTCCGGCTGCACCAGCCGTTCGCGATCCACGGGAAAACCGAATGCCCGGACCAGACGCGTGTTGGTAGCGCCAGGCAGAATCGCGCTGACGCGGATTCCCTTGGAACGGAGCTCCTCCGCGAGCACGCGCGTGAGTCCGAGCGCGCCGAACTTCGCGGCAGTGTAAGCGGAGCACTGCGCAAAAGCGTGACGGCTCGAGATCGAAAGGATGTTCACCACCTGGCCCTCGGTCTTGACGAGCAGTGCCAGGGCAGCGCGCGTGGCCAGAAACACGGACGTCAGATTGGCATCGAGGTTCAGCCGCCAGTCGCCGATCGTGGTGCGCTCGAAGGGCTTGTAGGTGAAGGTGCCGGCGCTGTTCACGAGCGCGTCCAGGCGGCCGCATCGATGTGCGAGTTCGCGAAATGCGCGAAGGGCCTGCGCCTCCCGGGTCATGTCGGCGCGGATCGCCAGCGCGCCGTCGAGGGTCTTGCCAGCCCTGTTCAATCGCTCGGCGCTGCGCGCGATGATCGCTACCGTCGCCCCGGCGCGCGCGGCAGCCTGGGCGATGGCGAACCCGATGCCTCCGCTTCCACCCACCACGGCAACGACTTTCCCTGCCAGGCCCGGCTCGTTTGATCGACGTTCAGTTGAGGGCGGCGGTTCGGTTTGGGGCCCGGCGGTCTTCATCAGGAAACCACGCGACGGGGTTCGCCGGCTATACGATGCCCGGCAGACGGCTGCGAACCAGATTCAGAAACTCATTGCGCGTCTGGGCGTTGTTACGGAAGCTGCCCAGCATGGCGGAGGTCACCGCTACGGAGTTCTGCTTCTCGACGCCGCGCATGATCATGCACAAGTGACGCGCTTCGACGACCACGCCCACGCCGCGCGGCCGCACCTTCTCCATGATCGTCTCGGCGATCTGCCTGGTCAGGCGCTCCTGGACCTGCAGACGGCGGGCGAACACGTCCACCAGGCGTGGAATCTTGCTCAAGCCGATGACCTTGCGGTTAGGCAGATAGGCCACGTGGCAGCGCCCGAAGAAGGGCAACAAGTGATGCTCGCACAGGCTGAAGATTTCGATGTCCCGCACGATCACCATCTCGTCGTAGCTGACCGAGAACAGCGCGCCGTTCAGGATCTTGTCGGGGTCCTGCTGATAGCCGCTGGTCAGATAGCGCAGCGATTTGGCCACGCGCTTGGGGGTGCGCGCCAGCCCTTCACGGCCGGTATTCTCGCCGAGCTCGCCCAGAATGCGCTCGACCATCGACTCCACCGCGTCCACGGTGCCGCCTGCCGGCCTGGGACTGTGTCGCTCCATCATTCACTCGCTTCCGTCTTGGCGGCCCCGGCTGCGCCTGCCGGTCGCGGCGGAACGCCGTTCTCGGCCTCGTATTCGATGAAATTCCGCGGCGTTTCCTCGATGCGCACGCGCAGCAGACGCGCGGCCGCTGCCGACTCCTCGCGCCCGGTGTCGTCGGGCTCTTCCTCCGGCTTCACGGACCACACGGGAAAATTGGGGGCAAGCAGCCGGTAGATTTCGAGACAGAGGTTCTCGGTGGTAGGAACCTGGTCGCGGAAATTGCCGACGTCGAGATTGAGGTGTTTGTGATCGAAGCGATCCAGGATCTCACGTTCCACCAGTCGATCGAGCAGTCCGATGTCCATCACCATGCCAGTGCGTGGATTGACCTCGCCGGCCACCGTTACTTCCAAGGCGTAATCGTGTCCATGCCCGCGCGGATTATTGCACTTGCCATAAAGGCGCGCGTTCGCTTCAGGGCTCAACATCTCGTTATGGAGCCGGTGCGCGGCCGAAATCCGGTACCGGCGCGTCAACTGAACCATCACTCTCCATAATAATCGACGAACAACTCGGGAGTCTCGTACAGACGCACGCGATGAAGGCGGCCGGCGCCCGTCCGTCCCTCAAGCCGCCGCCAGATCTCGCGCGCGATGTTCTCGGTGGTGGGGATGATCTCGCGAAAGGCGGGAACCTCCTCGTTGAGGAAGCGGTGATCCATCGCCTGCATCACTTCGGTCTCGATGATCTGCTTCAGATCTTTCAGATCCACCACCATGCCGGTGTTCGGGTCCACATCGCCGCGGACGGTGACGTCGAGTACGTAATTATGGCCGTGCCCATGCGGATTATTGCACTTGCCGAACAGCCGCTGGTTCTCTTCCGGGCTCAGCTCGGGATTGTGGTAGAAGTGTGAAGCGGAAAACTCCGCCCGCCGCGTGACGTAGATCATGGCCCTACCTCAGTTTAGCAGGATGTTGGGAAGCGGGCGCTTCGGTTCGAGGGGCGGCCTCCGGGTGCGGCTGTCCGTGATTTCGACGTACGTGCGGGTTCGACCACCGCCGGGCCGACGGGCCAAATCAGTTGACAGGTTTGCGGTAGGTAAGTTATCAGTAATATCTGTCTTCTGATTGGCTTGCCGGGTTTGCTACTTGGTTCTTGCGTCGGACGTTGGGGACTCCAGGTTCGGAGGACCCATGAAGTTCAGATTATTTGCACTTGCCGGATTCGCATTCCTGTTGACATGCTTCACCTCGACCCTCCTGCGCGCGCAGGCCGTCGGAGAAATCACGGGCAGCGTTACGGACCCGAGCGGAGCCGTGGTGCCGGGCGCCACAATCACGGCCACGAACACCGCCACCGGCGTGCCACAGACCACACTCTCGACGAGCGCCGGTACTTATACCCTTCACCGTCTGCCGGTGGGCACCTATACCGTCGCCGCGGAAGCGAAAGGCTTCAGGCAGGCGCAGGCGACGCAAGTGACTCTCGACGTCAGCCAGCAGCGCGAGGTCAACTTCACCCTCGCCGTAGGGGGCGTCACGGCCACAGTTGAAGTGAGCGCGGCTCCGCCCCTGATCGACACCACCAACGCAACTCTCGCCAACGTGGTTTCCAGCGAGCAGGTGGAAAACCTTCCGCTGAACGGCCGGAACATCGAGGGTTTGATGACGATGCAGCCCGGCGTGGTGCCGAGTACCGGCGGCATGGGCTGGATGAGCGGCGAATTGGTGGGCAACGGCAACCGGGGCGAGACCGAAGTGGGATCCCTGGACGGCTCCGACACCAGCGACGCGGAGATGGGTACTCTCCAGTTTACGAATTTCAATCTCGACGCCATCGCGGAGTTCAAGGTCCAGCAAAACAATTACTCCGCCCAGTACGGGCAGGGCGCGGGCACAATCACGCAGATCGTGAGCAAATCCGGGACCAACCAGTTTCACGGCAGCCTGTTTGAGTTTCTCCGCAACAGCGCGTTGGATGCGCGCAACTTTTTCGGCAGCACCGTGCCGATACTCAAGAGGAACGAATTCGGCGGGACGTTTGGCGGTCCGATCAAGAAAGACAAAACCTTCTTCTTTGTGCAATACGCGGGCTACCGGCAACGGGTGGGCGAACCGAATCTGGCCGTGGTTCCGACACCTGCGGAGAGAACCGGCATGGTGACCATCACGGGCGCGAACGGGCAGCCGGATAATCTCCAGGTGCCGCTCAATCCCATTGCCCAAAGCATTCTCAGCCGCTATCCCATGCCGAATCAACCCAACGGCATCTATGGGGCGAATACCTTTAACTACTTTTTCTCGCAGCCGACCAATGACGATCAGTTTTCGGCGCGAGTAGACCATCACTTCTCGGACAAGGACACATTTTTCGCGCGCGCCACTTACGCCAACGCAGTGCTCAGGGATACAGACCCTTGGGCTGCCACGTTAGGCGGTTCCAACTTTTCCAGCAGTAACATCGGCGATGCCCGGAATTACGCGATGAGCGAAACGCACGTCTTCTCGCCCACGCTGGTCAATAACTTCACCTTCACCCTGAACCGGGGTATTGAAGGTGTTCCAGAAACACCGGCCGAGTACACCACCACGGATACCACCTTCTCCGATGGAAGCCTGGCGAGCTGGGGACCGGACTCGTTCGAGACGAAATATGTGACCACGATCTTTGATCCCCTGGAGAGCCTGCAGTGGACCACGGGCCGCCACTCCTTCACGTTCGGTGGTGAGTACCGGCGGGAATGGGACAACGGCACGGGAGTCACCAGCCAGGGTCCGAGCGGCGTGTACAGCTTTAATCCGGGCACGCCACTGCCCGTGGCCATTCCCTCCACCAACGGAGGCGCGTCACTCGCCGCCGGCTCACCGAGCCCGAGCGGGCTCATCAGCATGATGGAGGGCAGCGACTATTCGTATACGCGCGCCACAACCGCGCCAGGATTTGGACCGCCGGGAGCGGGAGGCGGCAGCGTTTGGTGGGGTCTGCGCCGGTGGACCATGGCTGCGTTCGCCCAGGACGATATCAAGGTCACGCGCAGAGTGACCCTGAACCTCGGCCTGCGCTACGAATACACTTCCGTCCCCTGGGAAGTTGGCAACCGGCTGGCGGGCCCCGTGGACTTCGGCAGCAACGCCTTCCGCTTTGTTGTGAACCCGAATCCGCTGTGGCAGCCCGATTACTTGGCCGGCAATTTCGGTCCCCGTATTGGCCTGGCGGCTGACCTGGGACACAAGACGACCTTCCGCGGGGGCTTCGGGGTCTTCACCAACATGATTCCCACGGTCTATCCCGACCAGGCCTTGGTCAACTTCCCCCTCGCCACCAACAGCTATGTGCTCGATGCACCCTATTCCCTCACCCCGGGCCCCGTTTCGCTTCCCGTCCTGACGAGTATTACCGGGCAGCCGATCGCAGCCAATGGAAACACCAAGACGATTCCTCCGAACACCCCGATCAACTACGCTCCGTACGCGAAGATTCTGGGTTCCCTCTTCGTAGACGACCCTTCGGATCACATGAGGAACGGGTATACGATCAACGGCAACATCACCCTGGAACACGAATTCGCGGGTAGCATTGCGGGTTCGATTTCTTACGTCGCGAATAACGGCGTCAGTCTCTATAACTCGGCCTACCCCAACGGGTACAGCGGCGCCGAGTCTCAGTACACTCCTTACAGCAATGTCACACCGGGTCTTGGGGAGCTCCAGATCTTCTACAACGGCGGCTACTCCTCTTACAATGCCTTGCAACTGCAGGCGCGCAGGATTTCGCGGTCTCACGGCATCCAGTTTCAGGCCAATTACACCTGGGCCAAAGATCTGACGGATGCCGACTCGGTCTGGAACACCGGCGCCACGAACCCGCAGAACCCGAACTGCATCAAGTGCGAGTATTCGCCGGCCGCTTATAACATCGCACAGCGGTTCGTGGCCAACTTTGAATACGATCTGCCCTTGGGACACTTCTCAGGCCTTCCCAAACGGCTGACCCAAGGCTGGGAGATGCTCGGTATCTTTCAGGCGCAGACCGGATATCCCTTCACCGTCGGTTCTCCTTACGGCACGCTGCAATACGGAGAAGGCGGCAGCACCCGGCCATTCTTCCTGCAAAAGGCGACCCTCAGTCCGCAGGCGGGCAGCGGGCCGCAGTTCTTTTCGAATGCCGTTCTCGGCAGCAACAACGGAATCGACACGGGATATTTCAACTTTGGCAACCTGGTCACCAGTCCGGTGAATGGTGTTCAGGTGATGTCCGGTCCGGGAACCTTGGGACGGGACACCTTTACTCTTCCGGGGTGGAACAACCTGGACTTTTCCGTCATCAAGGACACGCGAATCACGGAATCGAAGACGCTGCAGTTCCGCGCCGAATTTTTCAACATTTTCAACAAACCGACATTTGGATGGGTCAGCTCGACCCTCGGCTCTCCGGGGTTCGGGTATTCATACACAACGGCAACTGCCGAGCGCCAGATCCAATTCGGACTGCGATTCATCTTCTGATCTGATTTGCCCGATCACGCGGACGGCGCATACGTCGCTCCGATGTCTGCGCCCCACGTGTGTGAGCGAGTCATGCGGTTGAACCGTGCCCCGCCCGCCTTTCCGCACCCGGGAACCGAATTTCAATCGTCCTTCCAGCAGGCCGGAGCCTGGCACCCTAAAATGAGACAGCTGGGAAAAGTGAAAGGCGGGGGAAGATTCATTTTCACTTCAATCAGTTAGCCGGCAGCCTCAGAATCAGGTTGGAATCCGGGTGGTTCGGTGGTACTGTCTCGGACCCGTGGAAAACCGGGCTTGTACCTCCGCGCTTTCCGGGTCATGTGTAGACGCCGTGAAGGAGTCACTTCGTCCGGAAGCGCGGAACAGGGGGTTGCGTGTCTTCGAGACCAAGCCGTAGCGTTGTCATTCTCTTTCTGATCGCTCTCGTTGCCATCTCATTCGGCCGGCGGACGCCTGTCTTGGGATCATCGCCGTCGGGCCGGGTTGTACCAAGCCCTTCAAACCAGAGCGCCAGCAAACAGCAATCAAATGCGGCCGCCACCCCGCAACCGACGGAGATCGCACAAGCTCAACCTATGGTGCGGACCGCTCAGACCCGGAGGTCACCCGAACACGGCAGGCCGCTGGACCTCTCCGTAATTCAGCACTTCGTCTTTATCATTAAAGAAAACCGCAGTTACGACCAGATGTTTGGAGCCTTTCCGGGAGCGGACGGCGCTACCAGCGGCACGATTTCCACCGGCCAGGTCCTGCCGCTCGGTCATGCGCCCGACCGGGAGCTTCGCGACATCGCCCACTACTTTTGGGACGCGACCCTTGGGATTGACAATGGAAAGATGGACAAATTCGACCAGATCAACGATTCCCAAAACCAGTGCAATGTGAATGGCGATTATCTTTGTATGACGGAACTCTATCAGTCCGACATCCCTAATTACTTCACTTACGCCAGTACTTATGCGCTGGCCGACCACATGTTTTCTTCATTAAAAGGGCCAAGCTTTCCGAATCACCTTTACACAGTTGCCGCCCAGAGCGGAGGCGCGGCAGGCATTCCGCAAACCAACAACAAGACGGCAACCACCTGGGGCTGCGATTCGCTTCCAGGAACGACCGTCGCCGTGATCGACGACAGCGGGAATCTTACCTACCAGTTTCCGTGCTTCGATTTCCAGACTTTGGCGGATCTGCTGGAAAGCGCGGGAATCACTTGGAGATACTACGCCAAGACCGGGAACACGTGGAACGCCTTCGATGCCATCAACCACATCCGGAATACTTCCTTATGGATCACGAACGTCGCGCCGGAGACTCAATTCCTCAGCGACGCGCAAAGCGGACAATTGCCTGCGGTGAGCTGGCTGATTCCGGCGGGGGATCAAAGCGAGCACCCGTCAGCCAGCACTTGCAATGGTGAGAATTGGACGGTCGATCAGATCAATGCGGTAATGCAAGGTCCCGATTGGTCGTCAACGGCGATTTTCATTACCTGGGACGACTTCGGGGGCTTTTACGATCATGTTCCACCTCCGGTGTCAGATCAGTTCGGTCTTGGCCCGCGAGTAGCCCTGCTGATCATTTCGCCCTACGCGATTCCCGGGTACGTCTCCCACACGACGTACGAGTTTTCGTCATTCCTCAAGCTTGTGGAGGAGAGGTATGGCCTGCCGTCGCTGACCGCTCGCGACGCCGAGGCCAACGACATGCTCGACAGTTTCGATTTCAGCCAGACGCCGCTCCCGCCCACCATCCTTCAGACGCACCACTGTAATCCCGCGTCGACTGCAGAACTCAACTTCGCGCTGCCGCAGCAAGTCGGCACACCGAGCCAGAGCGAGACGGTGGCCATCAGCAACTACAATCCGACTTCGATGTCGATCGACAGTATTAAGACGAACGGGGACTTCTCCCAAACCAACAATTGCCCCAATTCCCTGGGCCCATACATTCCTGAGGATACAGTTCCCTCCTGCAATATCACCGTGACGTTCGGGCCTACAGCAGCCGGAACACGCAGCGGCACTCTTACCCTGACGGACGGTGACTCCACCAGTCCGCAGACCGTGAACCTGAGCGGCGTGGGTACCGGAGTCACGCTGTCAAGCGGCCTGCTCAACTTCGGCACCGTGGTCGTGGGCGCGAGCCGCGTAGCCAAGGCGACGCTCAACAACAGGAACGGTGTTGCCGTCAACGTCTCCAGCATTGTGGCAACCGGCGATTACAGTCAGACGAACGACTGCGGCGATTCGCTGGCCGCGGGTACGAGTTGCAAAATCACCGTTACTTTCACCCCGACGACTACCGGCACGCGCTTCGGTACTGTCACGATCACGGATAGCGACGGGAGCGGATCGCAGGTGGTTGACCTGACGGGTGTAGGCACACAGGTTTCCCTGGGGCCGGCAACCTTGAACCTGGGGAATGTCGCCATCGGAGCCACCGGTACGGCCCAGGCAACCTTAAGCAACAGGTCCAACCGCAGCTCACTCAGCATTACCGGGATGAGCGTAACTGGATCAGGGGCGACCAGTCTGGGCACGTACACGGAGCTGGCAACCCAGGACTATAGCGTCCAGGGCACGACCTGCGGTAGCAGTCTGGGACCGCAACAGAGTTGTAAGATAACCGTCGCCTTCACTCCTACGCTGGCTTCCACTCTCCTTGGCCAGCTCTATGTCTACGACGGCGAGAATGATAGTCCGCAGTCGATCAGTCTCACCGGCGCAGGAGTCTACTCCGCCCTGAACCCGGTACCATTCATAAGCCAGGAACTGGCGCCGACGAGTGCCGCGCCGGGTGGAAGCGGTTTCAACCTGACGGTGCGTGGAGCGGGCTTTATCTCCGGCTCCACAGTCAACTGGAATGGCGCCCCCCTCCCCACCACATTCGCCGGCAATGGCAACCTGACGGCATCGGTACCGGCCGCCAACATTGCCACATCGGGGACAGCAATGCTCACGGTATCGAATGGGAGCCCGGGCGGCGGTGGCTCCAATTTTTTGCTCTTCCCGGTCAGGAACTCCACAACCGCTCTGGCTTTCAACAAGTCCAGTTTCGCCACCGGGAATGCTCCCCGGGCTGCGATCAGCGGCGACTTCAACGGCGACGGCAAGCCGGACGTGGCGCTGGCGAACTACGCGGATAACACGGTGGAAATCTTCCTCAGCAATGGGGACGGCACTTTCGGCAGCGGCCTCGTGGCCAGCACCGGGACCGGACCGGACGCCCTGGCGGTCGGGGATTTCAATCACGATGGCAAGCTGGACCTCGTCGTGGCCAACCAGACGGCCAGCACTATCTCCGTCTTTCTCGGCAATGGTGACGGGACATTGATGCTCGAATCCACCATCGCCATGGACACGATCGCTCCCGTCGGATTGGGCACGGCGGATTTCAACGGTGACGGCAACCTGGACTTGGCAGTGGTGAGCCAGGCCGACGACGCCCTGGAACTTTTCTTGGGCAATGGGAATGGTACGTTCGAAGAAACCACGATACTTCCGAATGCCGGGACCGGACCGGTGTCGCTGGCGATCGGGGATTTCAACGGAGATGGCTATCTCGATCTGGCGCAAGCCAACAACACCAGCAAGACAATCGGCATTCTGCTCGGGACCGGGACGGGAAGCTTCACAGCACAGAGCCAGCAGCCGGTAACAGGAAACGGTCCGGAGGGGATACTCGCGGCCGACTTCAACGGAGACGGCAAGCTCGACCTAGCCGTGGCCAATCGGACCGACGGTACCGTATCGATTCTGCTCGGGAATGGTGACGGGACATTTGGCAGTCAGACCGCCTTCGCAACGGCCGCCGGTCCGGTGGCGCTGGCTACCGGCGATTTCAATGGCGATGGTTTCCTGGACCTCGCCGTAGTTAATCAGTCGGCCAGTAGCATCTCCATCCTGCTGGGGAGCGGCGACGGAACCTTTCAGCCGCACGTCGATTTCGCCACCGACTCCGGACCGGTTGCTCTGGCGGTGGGAGATTTCAACAACGACGGCGCTCTGGACGCGGATGTGGCCGCCCAGACAGCGGGTCTGATGTCGATCCTGCTGCAGAGCGGAACAGCCAGCGTGCCGAGGAACGCACTGGCGTCGAGCGTCACGGACTGGCGTATCCATTTTTGGCCGCTCCAGTAGGTAAACTACCGGGAATTCCGGCCATCATGCACCCTCACCGATTCCGCCAACTGCTTGTTTCCGATGTCTATCCCTCTGGTCCCTAATCACTTACCGCTGATCATCCTTTAATCACAAAAAGAGCATGTCTCAGCCATTGAGGCCTTCGAGGCTCACCGGGTACGCTCGCCCCGTTTTTACGGCGAGTTGGCGCTTTTGGAGTGACTGCAGGGTTCGAGCAAGGTAGTGACACCCGCTTCTGGTAGCGCTGGCGGAGCAGATGCCGTCGGCGAACTCCGGGAGGTGTGTTACCGAACCGACCTTAGCCGGACCGTGGGATTTCGTGGCAATAGCTGCAGCGTCCTCGCCTAGTTCCGGGAGGAGGAAGGTTATGAGCTCGAATCGAAATGGAAGAGGAATGAAATTCGTCGCGCTTGCTGCTCTGACCATCGCTTTGGCTCCCCAAGCGCTAAGGTGTAAGAGCGGTCAGAACGAGGTGAGGGTAGCAATTCAGACCGGGGCGTCGCCGCAACACCACAGGTCGTCGGACCTCTCTGCGATTCAGCACATCGTCTTCATCATTAAGGAGAATCGCTCATTCGATCAAATGTTCGGCACTTTCCCCGGCGCTAACGGGGCCACGACGGCCACGATCTCGACAGGTCAAGTTATACCTCTCGGTGTGGCACCGGACCGGCTTCCTCGCGACATACCTCACGGCTGGCAGGACTCACTCGAGGCGCAAGACAACGGAAAGATGGACCAATTCGATCTCATAAACACCGGCGGCACCCCGTGCAACCTGAATGGCGATGAGCTTTGTCTGACCCAGCAGAATGCCACGACCATCCCCAACTACTTTGCTTATGCCGGCGCCTTTGCACTGGGTGACGAGATGTTCTCCTCGCTGCACGGCCCCAGCTTGCCGAATCACCTGTATACGATTGCGGCCCAAAGCGGAGGAGTGGTAGGCCTTCCACAGAACAGTTCAGGTCTCTGGGGTTGCGATGCTCCCGGGGGGGCCCAGGTACCCGTGTTGGACAACAACGGCAATCTGACCAACCAATATCCCTGTTTCGATTTTCAGACCCTGGCTGACCTTCTCGACAGCGCGGGCATCTCGTGGAGGCAATACGCCAGTACCGGCAATTCGTGGAACGCCTTTGACGCCATAAATCACATTCGGAACACGTCGCTCTGGACCTCGAATGTGGCGCCAGAAACACAATTCGTGACCGATGCTCAGAACGGTCAATTACCCGCCGTAAGCTGGATCGTGGCCGCAGAGGACGAGAGTGAGCATCCCACCAATCCGACGTGCAACGGCGAGAACTGGACCGTGGACCAGATCAATGCGGTGATGCAGGGAGCGGACTGGGATTCGACGGCGATCTTTGTCACCTGGGACGATTTCGGAGGCTTGTATGATCACGTCCCGCCACCGGATGTAGATCAATACGGTCTGGGAATACGTGTGCCGCTGCTGATCATATCGCCTTATGCTAAGGCGGGTTACATTTCTCACACGACCTATGAATTCAGCTCGTTCCTCAAGTTTGCTGAGGAGCGTTTCGGGCTGGCGTCGCTCACCTCGCGGGACGCCAAGGCGAATGACATGCTGGACAGCTTCAATTTCAATCAGACACCGCTATCACCCCTGGTCCTTCAGGCGCGTCACTGTCCGCCCGCCTCGACGGCCAGTCTGAACTTCGCGCTTCCTCAGCCTGTCGGCACGCCCAGCCCCGGAATCACGGTGTCGCTGTCGAATTACAGTTCGACGGCGATGTCCGTCTCCAGTGTCGTTACCTCCGGGGACTTCTCCGAGACCAACAACTGTCCGAAGAGTCTGAAGGCGTATATCCCGGAAAGTGCCATTCCGATGTGCAAAGTCACGGTATTCTTCACGCCCAGTGCCACCGGCACGCGGAGCGGAACGCTCACTCTGACCGACGGCGATTCAACCAGCCCACAGATCGTAAGCCTGACGGGAGTGGGGACGGAAGTATCGCTGTCAACCGCCTTGCTCAAGTTTGGAACGGTGGTGGTGGAGAGTAGCAGTACGCAGTCTGCAACCCTCAAGAACCTGGGAAGTTCTGAGCTTACCATCAGTTCGATCGTGCCCAATGGCGACTACAGCCAGACGAACAATTGCGGCAGCAGCCTGGCGGCCGGTGCAAGCTGCACGATCACGGTTACTTTCAAGCCTAGCGCCACCGGCACGCGCTTTGGCACGATCACCGTCACCGACAGCGACGGCAGCGGGTCACAGGTACTGAACCTCACCGGCGTCGGCACGCTGGTGTCCTTGTTGCCTGCGACGCTCAATTTCGGAAACGTCACCATCGGGGCCACAGGCACTGGCACCGTTACCCTGACCAACAAAAGTAACACCAGCACGTTGACCATCACCGGAAACAGCGTCACGGGGAAGCAGTCCTCAGGCGGACATACATACTTCGACCTGGTGACCCAGGAATTCGCGGTTCAGAGCGCCACCTGCGGTACGACCCTGGGCCCGATGCAGAAGTGTACCTATACCATCGCCTTCAGCCCCACTCGGGCGGGCGCCCTCTACGGGCAGCTTTACGTCGACGACAGCGAGGGAGACAGTCCGCAGGTGGTCAGCCTCTTAGGCAGCGGGCAATACGCCCCGGCGAACCCCGTGCCCTTTCTCAGCCAGGCCCTGGTGCCGGCCAGTACAACGCCCGGTGGAAGCGGTTTCAATCTGACGGTTCCAGGTGACGGATTCACCTCCGGAGCGGCGGTCAACTGGAACGGTGCTCCACTCACTACCACGGTGGTGAGCGGTACCAGGCTGACGGCAGCCGTGCCGGCTGCGAATCTTGCTTCCGCCGGTACGGCGGTGCTGACGGTCTCCAATCCGTCTCCAGGCGGAGGAGTGTCCAACTTTCTGCTTTTTCCGATTACCAGTTCCACTTCCTCAGTCGCATTCGATAAATCCAGTTTCGGCACCGGCAATAGCCCTCGCGCGATCGTCAGCGGCGATTTCAATGGCGATGGCCGGCCGGACCTGGTGGTGGCGAACGACACGGATAACACGGTTGAGATCTTTCTCAACAACGGAGACGGCACCTTTGCCAACGGTTTGGTGGCGGCCACAGGCCATGGACCAGACGCGTTGGCTGTCGGAGACTTCAATCACGACGGCAAGCTCGACCTGGCGGTGGCCAATCAGACCGACAGCAGCATTTCGATCCTCCTCGGGAACGGCAACGGAACGCTGACTCTCAAGTCGACCATCAGTCTGGATACCATCGCGCCGGTGGCGCTGGGGACCGCTGACTTCAGTGGCGACGGCATCCTGGACCTGGCGGTCACCAGCCAGGTTGACAGCACTTCGGAAGTCTTCCTGGGGAACGGAGACGGCACGTTCGTGGAGACGTCCGTGTTACCCAACACCGGCACGGGTCCGGTGTCGCTGGCCATGGGTGACTTTAACGGTGACGGCAAGCTCGACCTGGCCGAAGCGAACAATACCAGCAACACGGTCGGGATTCTGCTCGGCAGTGGGAACGGAGCCTTCACCGCCGGCAGCACCCAACCGGCAACCGGGCATGGCCCACAGGGGATCCTGATCGCCGATTTCAACGGCGATGGCAAGCTGGATCTGGCAGTCGCCAATCAGACCGATAGTACGGTCTCGATCATGCTGGGGAACGGCGACGGCACCTTCGCCGCCCAAAAGACCTTCGCCACCGCGGCGGGTCCGGTGGCGCTGGCGACGGGAGATTTCAACGGCGATGGAGAGCTCGATCTTGCGGTTGTCGATCAATCGGCGAGCAGCCTTTCCATTCTGCTCGGTAACAGCGATGGGACTTTTCAGCCGCACGTCGATACCGCTACCGATGCGGGACCGGCTGGAATTGTGGCGGGGGACTTCAATAATGACGGCCAGTTCGACGTGGCCGTGGCTGCGCAGACCACCAATCTCGTCTCTATTCTGCTGCAGAATAGTGCAGCCAACATCTCGAAGACGAGCATGGGTGGAAATCCAGCCATGAACACCAGCGGCGCACCCGAACAGTGATTCTCTCGAATTCGGGTATGCCGCACTCGGACAAGGCGATCGCGCGGCTTCGTTCGCGATCTGGGCTGCGAGCTGTTTCCACGGGGAACCGCCCCTCGTATCGAAATTGGGGTACTGCGCTCGGCCCTGGTCGCTGAACTTGTGGCTACTACCTGTACGCCCTGAGCGCTGCGAGGCCGTTTGTAATCCGGCCGGAGGCGGCGTCCTGTTGTTTGATGTCGCTTCCCTCCCGGGTGCCGGTCTCGTACTCGCGCTCTGCACTCTCCCAGTCACGTTGAAATCTGCTCGCCATCCTCTCGCCCGCCGCCGTAGCCGCAGTCCTGTCGCTGCAGCTGATTTTCGAGTCGCGCACGGCCCTCCTCAGCTTGAGGGCGTAGAGTTCCGCCAAGTCGAAGTGCCCTTGCTCGTGCCTCAGCAACTCGGCATTTCTGTCGTTGGGCTTCACCCAGGAACCACCTGGGGAGAAGAACGCGACAGCCTCGACGTCGAGCAGGCCGCTCCTGCAAACAAGCACAAACCTGAAGCCGGTGTCTGACTCTGCACTCGGGTAGGCAGCAGATTGCGGCGGGCGGCCCCTGAAGTCGTCCCATGTGAGCTTCGGATGCTGCGTCCAGGTAAGCTCGGGCCCGGACTGGGCATACGCCGGCATACCGGCAGCCAAGATCAACGCGAGGATCAGCCTCGGAATCATTGTCTACTCCTCTCCGAATGGAATAGATTGCAGCTTCGCCTCAAGGGGTGCAGCAGAGATGAAGGTATGGCCTGACGAATGGAGATTGGCTAAACCGCGCCGTCGAAGGCACAATGAACTGACGGGTGAGTAGCGGCGAATCTCGGCACTGTTGAAGGAAATTCTGGATGCATAACCAGCAAACATCCGCTCGTGCCCGGCCGATCTGGACCAGAGCGCAGTCCGGGAAAGAGCACAAATGACCCGAATCCCTCGACGAGAATTCCTGCGAAGCACAACCGTAGGCCTGGCAGCCGTCGGCCTTCACGCCAGACGTCGAGCCTTGACGCGGCAAACCGGCGCGCCGGCGGGACGACTGCAACTGCGCGGCCTCACCGTAGACGCGGCGCGCCTTGCCGAGAAGCCGGCCTACTACCGTCGCCTGATCGATTTCTGCCGGGAGTGGGACCTGAACGCGCTGCTCTTTCGTCTTACCGACGACCAGGGTTCTATGCTGCGTTTCCGCAGTCATCCGGAGCTTGTGACCCACGCGCACGCGCTTACCCCGGAGGAAGCGCGTGAGCTCGCCCGGTACGGTGAGAAGCAGGGCGTGACCCTCATTCCGGAAGTGGAATCCTTCGGGCATTCGCGCTACATCACCGCCGTGCCCAGGTACGCTCACCTGGGAGACGGCCCGCCCGGCGACCGCGAGCATTTCGTAGGGCTCGTTCCCGTCAATCCTGAAACGCTCGCGTTGATGCGCGACCTCTACCGCGAAGTGGCAGCCGTTTTCCCCTCCGCCTATCTTCACGGTGGTTGCGACGAGGTGAACTGGGGCGGCTCCGAGGCCTCGCGCCGGGCCCTCCAGACCAGGAGCCGCGCCGAGATTTGGGCCGATTACCTGAATTCGCTCGACAGCATCTGCCGGGAAATGGGCAAGGAATTGATCGTCTGGGGCGACTATGTGGTGCACAAAGAACCCGACATTCTGCCGCGGCTTTCGAAGCGCGTGATCGTGATGGACTGGCAATACTACGCCACGGATCCAAAGCCGCTGGCCATGGTGGGGCAAGAGGTGATCGATCACGGCCTGCGCGCTATCGGTGCGCCGGCGATCATCTCCTGCGAATGGGGGCCGAGAGCCGGAGAATTGCAACTGCGCAACATCGATGCCTACGCTGACGGCTACGCCCGATTGCACGATGCGCGGGCGCTCGGTGTGGTCGTCACCAACTGGGTCCCCAGCCGCTACTTGCAGCAGTCGTTATGGGATACCTTTGCCTACGCGGCCATAGCGCTGAACCAAGGAAGCGCGGCGGCGCGCACGCGGGCGCTCCGGAGTTTCGTCGAGAGGTTCTATGGCGCTCGGTGGAGTCCAGCGTGGGAGGAAGCGTTCAGGACATACTATCGGATCACACCCAATCGGCATTCCTGCGCGCCTCAGTGGCAAGGCCCGCGCCTGCCGGTTCCCTGGGCTGGCGAAGCGGACTTTCACCGGATGCTGACTTCCCCTCCTCCGGAAGTGCCGCCGTTCAAGGAACTTCATTCCCATCTGGCGGCGCTCGGGAAACACGTGCGTCGCAAGCAGGATGACTTCGACGCGTTTGTTCTCTCAGCCGAGTATCTGGAATACGCCTACTGGCGGGAGACGGTCGTTCGCGATGTGAAAATGGCCCCGAACGCTCGTTCGGCCGGGGCGCTGTTCCGAAACATCGCGGACCGCGATCGAGGCATGGTCCAAAAACTCGACGCGGCGTGGAATGTGGGGCGATTCGCCGATTCGCCGGCCAAGATGGGCCCTGTAATCGGCCTGCGGCCGCCGGACCAGTTACTGTTTAACATGCACCAGGCGGCGCAATTCTCAGCGCAACTGGCTGCCCAGGGCGATCGGTTCCTTCGACTGCTTGGGTGACCAAGGCGTGAGCCGTGCCAGATTCTGCACGGTGGCGGCCCGAGAGCGCAGGCCTCCTTGCCCCCTCTTGACGCATGTCTAATCGGCGGGCAAGGATGCCCGCGCTCCCAGTTGACGTCGAATCCGGAAACACGCGGGTGCATTTTGTTTCGGCGCGGAGGGCTGCTAAAATCGAAATGGCGGGTGGGCGCCGTGTTCTCCAGGATTTCAAGCCGCTTCTCCAACAGCCTCTGTGGCGGCCGGCCGGTGCCCGGTTCTTTCATCCGGAGCCGTGTCCTGACTGCCGCCGCGGCCGTCTTGCTGGCCGGCGCGGCGATACCACAAGGCCGCGCCCAATCGCAGTTGGCCAATCCCGCAGACGCGCAGCTAACAAACCCGGCAAACACGACTGCGGCCGATGCATTCCCTGACAACAACGCAACCAGTGCCAAGCCGGCCAAGCCACATTCCTTGGATAGAACCGGGGAGATCAACCTCATCCGGGGGCTTTCGAGCGAGGTCGCAGTCGCCAAAATTCCGCTGCCGCGAGGCAAGCATGGCATCTATCTCGACTCGCAGGGCAAGATCGACCAAGCCAAAGCACGCGACGAAGTCAAGACGTACGGCGTTGCCGTGAATCCCGGTACGCCCATCGAAATCAGCAAGATCGTTTTCCATGAAAACCGTCTGATGTTCGTCATCAACGGAGGCGGCAAGTCAGGAACGCACTGGTACCAGCACATCGAGGTCGGGATGGGCACGCAGACCGCGCCGATCGCTCCCGTGGATCCGAACCAGTCGCTGGCTTACGGTTCTTACATCACCTTGAGATTCCCGGGACGCGTCCCCGAGCTCACCGTCGATCAGGCCAAGCTGCTGCTGGCCAATGTTCTCGACTTCCACCGCCATTCACCCACTGTGCTTTACTCGCCTGCCGTGCCGCCGCAGTTCAAAGAGGCCATCAAGAACCACAAGGTGCTGATCGGAATGGACCACGATGCCGTCCTCTCCGCCAAGGGACCGCCGGACCGCAAGGTCCGCGAGGATGCGCCCAACGGCAGTGAGAAGGAGGACTGGATCTATGGCCTGCCGCCTCACGTGCTGTTCGTCACCTTCGACGGCGACAACGTGGTCAGCGTTCACCAGTACTGAAGAGGATTCCAAATTTGCTGGGTCGCGGGCGTCCGCGACCGCGCCCGTCACAGGCGCGCTGCAGTCCGGCGCGTTACAGGTGGCCCATTGACGACAACCCCGACCTGCGATCGGACATCCAACCGGGAAGTCGCCACCGGCGTCAATCGTGCTGTGGCGGCGCCAGAGCCAAGTTCATGAGCAAGAGAGTGCCAGGGTCAGGCCGGGCGATGAGAATTACCCGGTATTCGCTATGGGGGCTGTTGGGTCTGCTATGGACCTGCGCGCTTCCATGCCTGAATGCGCAGCAGGGCCCGAATGCGCCGCAGGCTCCGCCTTCGTCGCCGCTTGAGTCCGGGTCTCCCGCTCCCGCCAAGGTAACCTTCCCGACCACGCTCGAGAAGGGTACTCCCTTGAACCTCTCGCTCAGCCAGCGCGTACGCATCCGGCAGGGCGAGCCCCTGGAAGGGACTCTCGTTCAGCCCCTCTATTCCTTCGACCGCATGGTGGTGCCGGCCGGAAGCAAGGTGCTGGGTCGGATCGCCACGGTGACGAAGGCCAAAATTAGACAGCGCTCGCGAGCGATCATACAGGGCGACTTCAGCCCCATTCTTACGCCGCGGGTTGAATTCAACACGCTGTTGCTTCCGGGCGGACGGCGTCTGCCGATCGATACCTCTGTCTCGCTGGGCACCGCCCAGGTAGTGCATCTCGAGACCGCCGGCAGCGAGGAAGACAAGAAGAAGCCGGGCGCAGCCGCGAAGGCTATCGCCTCCGCCAAACAGCAGGTCCACGCCGAAAAGCAGCAAGTTGAAACCGCAATCAAAGAGCCCGGACGCCTGCACCGTTTGAAGGAGATGCTGATTTCCGAACTGCCTTATCACCCCGCTTATCTTGCGGCCGGCACGCGTTACTCGGCGGAGCTGAAATCCACGATCGCTCTAGGTTCGGTCGAAGTACCCGCCGCGGAGCTGAAATTGGTGGGTCAGATTCCGCCGCCAGGCAGCCTGCTTCAAACCGCACTGCTGACCCCGCTGAGCTCGGCGACAGCTCGTCGCGGCATGCCTGTCGAAGCGATTGTGACCCGCCCGCTTTTCTCGGAAGACCATCAACTGGTTGTGCCTCAGGGCAGCTTGATGGAAGGGGTCGTGGTGCAGGCGCAACGGGCGCAGCGATTGAAGTTTCACCGTAACGGCGTACTACGGTTCACGTTTAACAGGATCCAGACACCTCATGGCGCCGTTCAGACGGTAGCGGCCAGCCTCACGGCTGTAGACGTTGACAAGCGGGAGAGATTGAAGCTTGACTCCGAAGGCGGCGCGCACTCCACCACATCGAAGATGGATTACGCGGCCCCGGCGCTTGCAATCCTGATTGCAGCGAGTTCCGCGACACCCGATACCGACGTCCGTCCCGGCCGCGTCTACAATGACACCAGCGGACCCGTCGGTGGTCAGATCATCGGCGGCGGGATAGGATACCGGTTAATTGGAGCCGCCATGGCCATCGGCATCCACTACCGGCCGGTGACGGCGGCGCTCGCGGCGTACGGCGCCGCATGGTCCCTTTACTCCCACCTGCTTACGCGCGGGCAAGAGGTCGTCTTTCCGGAAGACACGCCCATGCAGATCCGCTTCGGCCAGCATCACGGGCCTCAAGCCACGCCTGCCGAAGCGTCGACGGCGAAACCGGGAGTCTGATTTCGGCCTCACCACTGGAACTCCACCCTGGTTCGCTGGGTGACGAATTCCTCATAAGGCGAGACGGTCAGCGTGTGGAGAGCCGCCAGTGAGTCCGTATAGGCAAGCGCGACGGTGACTACGTTGCCGGTCTTCGATCCGAAAGCTAGGTAAGGCTCGGGCAAATAGAAATCCTTCTGCGGTCCCGCAATTACATACCGGCCTACAAAGATTCCGTTGAGATAGAGCAGCGCGTCGCGATCCGTCTCAATCGTGAGCTTCCGTGGAAGGAACCATCCGAGGGGGTCCGCATCCAGGCTGAATTCGGCGCGACACCAGGTAAACGCAGGAAGAATCCCCCCGGCGGCACGGGTCCCGTCGCCGAGGGCCGGCCCGCGAGCACCGGCTTGCGGCTGCTCCCATCCATCGCCCATAAAATGCACGTCCAGCCTGCGCCCCTTCATGATGGCGGGAAAGAGCTGCACCTGCCATTTTTCGATCGGCGTCGCTGACGATTCGTCGCGGCCCACCCGAACGGACCCAATGCCTTTCATCTCGCCGAGGTTTTCGCCGAAGTTCGGATTCCCGAACTGTTCGTAGGCGATCTCAATCTGGTTTGCGCCGCGATGCGCATAGGCCGCCAAGTCGAAGTCGACATTCTTTGCCGGACGGGAAGCCTCAGGAACGAGCTTGCCGTTAACAAAGACCTTCCTGCCGTCGTTGGCAAAAGCGGCAAGAAACATCCGCGACGGACCGGCGTAACTGAACTCGGCGCGGTACTTGACGTAGCCGTACGGCAGCGGGCCGAGATCGTCGAGCGGCCGCAGCGGCGTCGACAGCCACTCTCCGGCGCCGGTGTTTAAGGGCTCCACGGCCATCAGTTCGGGCCTCAGCTCCTGCGATCTCACCGGCAGTTTGGGGACGCTCACGCGGAACCGGCAGGTCTCCCAATGGCGGTCGTAGTCGAACTGGGTCTCCACGCTGTTCAGCCACAACTTGGCGGGCAGCGGCGGGACCAGCCCCAAGACATCGTGCTCGCCGGGAGCGAAGTCCAGCTCCGCCCACAGCGTCTTTTTTTCGCGACCACTGGCGGCCGCCAGCGCAGCGTCGGTGAAGAAAGGTACGGCAACCCTATCCCTCCGTTCCTCATCCGGCAAGCCCGCTCCCCCGGGCAGAGCGGCAAGAGGCCACTCGATTGTCCAGCTCTTGAGCGCCCGCTCGCGCGGCAGAATGATGATCTGAAAATGGTTCTCAACCAGCAGCATCTTTTCCCGGGCCTCGACCGTGACGCCCACAACCACGGATTCGTATTCCTGATCCCAGTACCGGTATGCGGTATCGCCCTCGATGTGCGGCTCTTTCTCGGTCGCCAGCCCGAATTCGATCAGGCGTCCCGGATCGTCGTAGAGAATCAGGTGCGGACGGCTGCCCTCGCCGTAAGCCAGGACCTCGGCGGTCGAGTATCGCAGCACGTTGTCGCCAATGGGAATCTGCACGGGAAGCATCTTCATTTCGCGCGCGCCGAGCTCCAGTGTCCCTTCGCGCGGCACATTGATCATGCGGTGCGTGGGCGAGTTCGGATCCTGGAAACTGGCCTTGTATTGCTGGACAGCGTTGGCGTTCTCGCGAATGAAGACGGCGCCGCTCTTCTGGTACGCGCGCAAGCTGACGCTGACCTGGGAATTGGTGGAACTGGCCGCGCCGGTCACGGACTCTGCGCGGGCGATGACACCTCCAAGGAGGCGCAGCGAGCATCCGATGCCCCGCGCGGCATAGTACTTGTCCCACAGCCCACCGGGCTCGCGCAAGGGCGCCGCGTAATCGTAGGTCGTGGTCAGGTTCTGTGCGGCCCAGTCGAAATTGGTGCCGCCGAAGCCCATGTAGTAGTTGAAGAAGGTTACGCCCTGCTCGATCACCGTCTTGGTCAGCATATTGAGCTGAGGGCCGCTGACGCCCTGCTGATCCACGGAAAGCTTGCCGCCAAACTGACTGAACCAGCCGCCTTGCAGTTCCGTGACCCCCATAGGGGCATCCGGCTGCCGCTGGCGCAACCGGGCGAGCGCGGGCACCGTCTCGCGGATAACGTTCCAGCGCGGATAGAAATTGCAGGTATCGAGCATGCGTGCGAAGTCGGGGTCCTGCCGTTCACGGACCTGTTTCGTCCAGCAAGTGATCAGCGGAACATCGATGCCGCCTTGCCACGCCATGTGCGCGAGAGCTTTGATGTAGGCGCTCTTCTGGTCGTCCGCCAGTTTCCAGTAGTCGTACTCGTTCTCGACCTGCATCAGGATGATCGGCCCGCTGTGCGTCACCTGGTGACGGGCGATCACCGGCAGCACCTCGCTGAACCAGTGCTGCGAAGTGCCGATGCTCTCCGGGTCGTTCGAGCGCAGCGGAAACTGCCGCTTGATGACCCAGCGCGGGAAGCCACCGGAATCCCACTCCGCGCATATATAAGGGCCAGGGCGCGCGATCATGTAGAATCCCATCTCGCCCACCAGCCTGACGAAATCCTCGAATTCGCTGAGGTCGACCTGACCTTCCACCGGTTCGTGGTAGTTCCAGAAGATGTAGGTCTCGATCACGTTGAAGCCTGCGATCTTCAGCTTCAGCAGCCGGTCGCGCCAGAGCTCGCGCGGGCAGCGTGGATAATGGAAGCAGGCGCCGAACAGAAACCTGTCGCGATCATTCACGGTGAAGCAGTGGCTGTCGTAGCGGATGAAATGCGGTTGGGGAAAGTCCACGGACAACGCGTTAGCGTCGAGCGCCGCGCGAGCCGACGGAAATAGCAGCGCTCCCGATCCCAGGCTCAAACCGGCACCGGCCACCAGCGGCGCCGAAACCAACGATTTCAGAAAGTCACGCCGCGATTCGGCGCGTCCTGGCGAGGATTCGTCCATACCGATATTGTCTCAGAACCTCGGCTCCCAAGGCGATAGGGTGAAGGGTGTGAGAAGCCACTGGGCGCGGCGGGAGCATCAGAATCGCGAGGGGAGAAAAGGACGAGGAGTACGTATGGGCGATCACAAGCAGGAGACGGTCAGCCAAGGAACTCTCACAAACGGCGAAATCCTGACGGAGCGCAAGGTCCGCAGGCGCGCATTCCTGAGCACGACGGGCGTATTGCTCGCCGGCGGCGCTGCAACCGTGGTGGCGGGCGTGCGAGCAACGGCTCAGGACGTCACGCCTCAGGGCGATCCCAACCGGCAGCAGCCGGCCGATCCCAACCAGCAGCCACCAGCCGATCCCCCGCGGCAGAGCGATCCGGACAGGCCCACCGATCAAAGGCAGGGCGATGCCAAGCCCACCGACAAGAGGCGCAGCGATCCCGACAAGACGGGAGACCGGAAACGCGGCGATCCCGACAAGACGAAACAGACAGATCCTGACAAACCCAGGCCACAAGATCCCTCGCCGCCGCCTCGATGAGCTCTTCGCGTGACACCAGGAACCGCGCTTCGCAGGGCGCGGTTCCCGTCCGTCCCGCTGGCATCCCCGTTGCGGCCGAGTTAGAATAGCGCCTCATGGCAAAGCCAAGTCACGGCCGGGCGCATTCGGGCGCCACGACCGGGGTTCCAGCTGATAGCGGCGCGGGCGAGGTGGCCCGCCAGAGCCCCACCTCCACCTTCGAAGAGCTCAATGCGCCCGAGGTATCGCGGCGTGTCGTCAAGCTCGCCTTGAAGCAGCTCGACCGCCTGGTCGCGCTCGAGTCCAAGGTGCTGCGCGACGCATCCATCGAGCCCGCGCACAACCTGCGCGTAGCCAGCCGGCGGCTGCAAGGGTTGGTGGATTTTCTCTATCCCGCGCCGGCTCCGGGCAACATCCGCAAGCTGCGGCGGCGCCTCAAAAAGGTCCGCGCGGCTTTGGGCGAGCTTCGCAACCAGGACGTGATAACGTGGCGGATCGAGCGCGCCCTGGCGCGGAAGCGAATCGCGCGTCGGGCGGCATGGGAAGCGGCGCAGGAATACGCCGGCAAGCTCCGGCCCAAGGTCGCACAACGGGCGCATCGCAAGCTCACCCGGCTGAATCTCTCGGAGCTCTACGTGCGGCTGCGGAAGGAACTCGAGAACAGGCTGCCCGAGGAGCCTGCTGACGCTACGCGCGTGATTGTGTTCCCCGAAGAGCGGGCGCCGGCAGGTCCGATACCGGCGCCGGAAGCGGCTCCTGAGGCCGTGGGCGCCAATGGGTCCGGCCCGGCGGGGCGGTTCTCCGAGCGGCTCGACGAGTTGTGGAAGGATTTCGTGGCCAAAGCGGCCGAAGCACACGAAAACATTAGTAGCCTACATTCGCTGCGCATCGCCGCCAAAAGGCTTCGCTATCTGGTGGAGGTCGCGGCTGAGCTTGAGGTGACGGGAAGTCACGAGGCGCTGGCCTGCCTGCGCGCGCTGCAGGGACGCCTCGGCGACTGGCACGATTACCAGGTGCTGGGCGGCACCCTGCTTGCCATGGTGGCGCGGCGCCAATTTCTGGAAGAGAACCTTCCGCTCGCCATCCAAGTGGAACAACTGGTCCTGGCGTTGCGCAGCTCCAAGACGCGATCCTGCCAGCGCTACCTGCGTCAAACCCTGCGATCGCCGGAATACCGCCGCCTGGCCGAGTGGATCGGTCAGTGGACGGCGCGCCGTCCCTTGTCGACAGCCTGAGCCGCGTGCTTCTTGGGCGACCTCCGCGCGCGGCCTTTGTGCCCGTCCTCGCCCGCGGGCGGTACCGCCGCCACCGCCACCGCAGGCGATGCACCCTGCGCGACCTGCGAAATCTCCGTCGACGTCGGCCTGGCAAGGTCGACAGCCGGTGTGACCTCGGGCTTGCCCTCCAGCACCCGCGAAATCCCCATCTTGAGCTGGTCGAAAATCGTCCGGATGTCTTGCGTGGCGTCGATCACTTCGAACTTGTATTCTTCGGCAAGCTTGTCGAATTGCGAGAGCAGGCCGGTCTGATACTTCCGGAAGCTCTCGTACATGTCCTCGCTCGGATGCAGGTCCATGCCACTTTCCCAGTAATCGAAGCCGGTGGAAAACACGACGCGCGGGACGAGGTCTTCCACGCCGATGCGCAGATAGAACACAGCGTCCGGCTTGACGGCGAAGCTGTACAGGTTGCGCACCCAGACCGGATCGAGTTCGCGCACCAAAGCCCGCGCCAGCAGCGAGTAGATGTAACGATCGGTGAGCACCACGAATCCCGCGCGCAACGCGGGAATGATCTCGCGCTCCAGGCGATCGGCAAAATCCGAGGCGTAAAAGAGCGTCAGCGTGATGCGGCCGAGGGTGTGCCCTTCCTTCGCCTGCTTGATGCCCTTGCCGGCGAGTTCGGAACGAGTCATTCCGGTATCGACTACGGCCCGGCCCTGCTGTTCGAGCCAGGGCTTCAGCAGCGCGATCTGCGTCGAGCGGCCTACGCCGTCCGTGCCTTCGATCACGATGATTTTGCCGGGCAGCTCCGCCAGATCCATGCCCGGCGTGACCGTTCCGTAGGTTTCTCGCGTAAGGTTCATGGGGCCACTCTCAATTGCCGGGCCTGGGCCAGCCGTGCCTTGACGATCTGGCGCATCTGCACCTGCTGCGCTTCGATGGGCAGGGTGGCGTCGATCACGGTGACGTCGTATTCCGGAATCATCTTCTCGTACTCGTCGATGATCCGGCCCTGAAACAGCTTGAAACTGTCGTTGGGATCCTCACTCAAGCCGAGGTCGAGGCCCGCTTCATAGAATTTAAATCCGTTGCGCCCGTGCGTGATCCGGCTCATGGCCACATCGAGCGGCACCCGGTAATAAAAGGCAACCGTGGGCCTGGGCGCGAAGCTGTACAACTCGCGGACCCAGGCGCGGTCCAATCCGCGCGCCACGTCGCGGGCGAAGGCCGTGTAGATGTAGCGGTCGCAGAGCACCACCGCGCCCGCCTTGAGCAGCGGGATGATGTTCCGCTCCATGCGATCGGCGAAATCGGTGGCGTGGATCAGCGAGAAGGTGGCCGGCGTGAGAATCTGCTTTCTCTTGCCCCGCTTGGTGATGTCGCGGACGAGCGGCGAGGAGTTCCACTCGCTGAACACCACACCGTAGCCCTCGGCGTGCAGCCACTGGTTCAACAGCGAAATCTGCGTGGATTTGCCCGAACCATCGATGCCTTCAACCACGAAAAGCTTGCCGGGAAAACGATGTTCGCCGTAGCGCTTCACAAAAGCGTCCTTGAAAACCGCCGGAGTGTCCAGTGGGCGGGTACCAGTCGAATCTAGCACGCCTCTCCCGCGGCGCATAAGCGAATGAAAGGCGAATCGGCGTCTTCAGTCGTCAAACGGACAACTAACCGCTAACTCCCCAAGCATCTCGCCCACTGCTCCCGCAGATAATTGTCCGTCATGCCGGCGATGTAATCACACACGATGCGATGCGGCGGCTCCTCGCGCGTCTTCAGGTAATAAGCGGCCGGGAGGCGGCGCGGGTTGGCGACAAAATAGTCAAACAGGCTCTCCACCCGCCGGCTGATCTCCCGGCGCTCACGATGCACGCTGGGATGCTCGTAGAGCCGCCGGCGCAGGAAGTCCTTGATGCCGCGGATGTCCGCAACCCTGGCGGAGCTGAACACCGCCAGGCGCCGCGCCGAGGCGCGGACATCGTCGACGGTGCGGATGCCATGGTTTCTGGCGGCGCCGGCCGTCGAATCGATCAGGTCCGTGGCCAGCGCATCGAGTATGCCCTTCAAAGCCTCGTTGAAGCGCAATTTGGCGGCCGCGTCGGGATGGCGGCGGTCCACCTGCCGCAGGAAGCGGTCAAACAGCGGCACCTCTTCGCGGATCATCTCGAGCGTGAGGAGCCTGGCTTCGTAGCCATCGTCCAGGTCGGCGGTGTTGTACGCGACCTCGTCCACCAGGTCGATTAGCTGGGCCTCGAGCGGCGGGCGCTCCGAAAGACGATACTCGGCGAGTTCGCGGTAGAGCGCGGGGTCGTAATCGCGGGAATGTTTGATAATGCCTTCACGGACTTCGAAGGTGAGATTCAGGCCGGGAAATGCCGCGTACTTCTGTTCGAAGCGTTCCACGATGCGCAGCGCGTGCAGATTGTGATCGAAGCGCTCGCCGTAGCGCTGCATCACGCGGTCAAGAGCCGCCTCGCCGGTGTGTCCGAAGGGCGGATGTCCCACGTCGTGGACCAGCGCCAGTGCTTCGGCAAGCTCCGCGTTCAAGCCGAGCGCGCCCGCCACGGTCCGGGCGATCTGCGCCACTTCAAGCGTATGGGTCAGGCGGGTGCGGAAATGATCGGAGAAGCGACGCGAGAACACCTGCGTCTTGTCTTCGAGACGGCGGAAGGCGCGCGAGTGAATGATGCGGTCGCGATCGCGGACGTATTCGCTGCGGTAGGCGTGCGCCGGTTCGGGGTAGCGCCGGCCCTGCGAGCGCTCCGCGCGCATGGCGTAGCTGGCTAGCCCGCCGGCGGCGCGCGTGACCGGCGCGCTTTTCGACGGGCGTGCCGCGGGAGGCGTTCGCTTGAGCTTGAGCACCGCGCTGTTTGACATTAGTCTCATTCTACAACCCGTTGCGGGCCGCCGCGCGTCCGCCGTCGCGTATCACGTCTCTTCCGGGCCCTTCCGGCTTTGGTTGGCTTTGATCGCATAACCCCTTTTTCGGGTAGTTTAGCGTTAAACCATTGAAGCATAAACGCTTATCTCGCCTTTAGCGGTTGGCTTTGTTTGGCTTTGAAACCGTCCTAATTTTCGCATTTTTCTCGCACTTTTGTTGATTCTGAATAACTTGTTGGCTTTGATCCCCGAAAATTTTGAGGGGGGGAGGGTCGGTCTTTTCGCTGCCGAGCGCGATTTTTCCCAGTGTTTTCGCGGGCTTCCTTGAGATCCGGCCATGTGGAAATGCTCGTTGATCCGCCACTGCTCGGGATGATGTTGTTGATTCTGAATAACTTGTTGGCTTTGATCCCTGCAATCCTGAGGGGATAAGGGTGGTTTTTTCGCTGCCGGCAGCGATTCTGCACAGTGTTTTCGTGGGTCCGCTGGATATCCAGCGTCTGGAAATTCCGTCGATCAGCCAGCCAATCTGCGCCTTCGAACTCGCTCTACGTCTCACTCCGCTCTCCGGACCAGGGGCCTCTGAAAGGGCCACAGGAGATATTGTGAACTCCAGATTTGGGACAATGGAGAAAAGTGAGAAAAGTGAGAAAATTGAGAAAATTTATTTTCGGCGTGTTTTCAGCGACTTACAGATGCGTACGAATTTTTCCGGATTTCCTGGGGTTTTGGTGCCGAAGAGAGGACTCGAACCTCCACGCCCTGACGGGCACTACACCCTGAATGTAGCGCGTCTGCCAATTCCGCCACTTCGGCAATAGACCGAAACGCGGCTCCTGTGCGATCCGGAGCCGCGTCACATGTAACGATCTTGCCATCGGCGCCGAAAGGTGTCAAGGAGCCGGTAGTGCTGATGGGTCAATTCCCAGGCTGTGCGACCACCCCGGCCTCCGGCCACCCCTCCTCCTCGAGGAGGGGAGTTCGATATCACACCAGTACCCAACCCACGCCCAGCCCAGCCCCAGGCCAGCCCGATACTAAACCCACGCCAGCCCAGTATCCAGCCCCAGGCCAGCCCGATGCCCAACCCACGCCACCCACGCCAGCCTGGCCTAGAGATCAACACTGTTCTGTGGTAAGCTCCCTCCACGCGACATGGTCCAGAAGCGCGATCCCAAGCACCAGCTCCGCGAGATCTGCAGCGTTGCCGCCCGGGTGTTTTATGAAAAGGGCTACGATGGCGCTTCGATGCAGGACATTGCCGGCGCGGTCGGGCTTACCAAGGCCGGACTTTATCACCACGTCGGCAGTAAAGACCGCCTGCTGTTTGAGATTATGAACTACGGGATGGATATCCTGGATGAGGCGGTGGTCTCAAAGGTGCGCGGCATCGCACAACCCCGCGAGCGCCTGCGCAAGCTCATCGCCGGGCACATCGATCTGGTCGTGCGCACCCGGAACCTGGAGATCACCGTCATCCTGCACGAGAATCGGTCGCTGAAGGGGCCGTTACGCGCCAGGATCAACGCGCGGAAGCTCGAATATATCCACCTGCTGGAGCGAACCATCGCGGAAGCGCAGGCCACCTCGTCTTCACCGGCGGTTATGACCCCGCGCCTGGCGGCGTTCGCCCTGCTGGGCATGGTCAACTGGCTCTACCAATGGTACAAGCTTGACGGGCCGGTGAAGGAGGATGAACTCGTGGAGGCTTACACAAAGTTCTTCCTGCGCGGATTCCTCGGCGAAGCCTGATACGCGACCTATCCGAGACCGGCAGAGCCGGAAGCTCAGAAGTCAACAGTCGACAGTTAAAAGCCGGCGGGTCGCCCGGAGGCGCAGGAACAATCGGCCAAACCGAAGTTGCTCTTTGCCTATGCGGCTTGAATGGCTCTAACAGTTTGTTGAAAAACGTTTCGGAACGCTGTCATTCCGAGCGCAGCGAGGAATCTCGCGCTCGATTTAAAGCACTTGCGAGATTCCTCGTCGCCTGCGGCTCCTCGGAATGACATTCTGGGCGAGTTTTTCAACAAACTGCTAAGTTGACTGGGAACTGTGGACTGTCACCTGCCGACTTTGACCTTTGGTTCCAACCCTGCCGGCTAAGGAATGATCTTCTTCAGGAAGTGGAACTTACCCTTTTTCCTGGTAGAAGAGACGCCCTGCTTGGGGTTATCGGAGTCGCCGCTGGCCCCTTTCGCCTTTGAATTGGCTTTCGCCGTGGGCTCGGCTGTGGCGGTCGCGGGCTCGTCAGTGGCCGCCGGGGGCTCATCGGTAGCGCCCGCCGGGGCCTGGCGGTTTGCCGAACCTTCATCAGGCGCGGGAGTCGGGGGTGCGGACGGTGAGGGCGCCGGCTTCGCTGCCGGCGACTTTGCCGCCGGCGATGTAGCTGCAGGCGCGGCGGGCGGGGTACTGTCGTTGACCGGCTGGACGGCGATCTCCCCGGTGACAGGGTTTTGAGCCTGCGCGGCCACAACGCCTGCGGGATGCCGAGGGCCTATCAGCACGGGCCCATGCCGCGTGGCGGAGAGGTCCGGAGCGGAGGTGAACTCGCCCGTGATCCTCTCCATCCAGCTGGTGTGCACTTTCTGCGCGGCCGAGCGGTCAGCGCGCGCTCGCGCCAGAGTGGCCTTGGTGGCTTTCGGAACCGGCTTATGCATGGCGATGAGCCGCCCTTTGGCAGACTGCGCGTCCGAACTGAGGGGGTAATAGCTCAGAAGGCGGGCGTAGGCGGTTGCTGCCTGATCGGGTTTTCGCAGCCGTTCGTTGGCCTGGCCGAGATACCAGAGAGCATGGTCTGCCATACTGAAATCCGGGAAACTGTCGGCGATTTCCTGGAAGCGCGACGCGGCCGCGCGGTTCACGCCGTGTTTGTAATACAACGTCGCCGTTTCATAATCGCCCTGCGCCAGGACTTCCTGCACTTCGCGCAGCCGTCCCTTCACGACCGGCACCAGGGAGTTGTCAGGGTATTTCTCCAGAAATTCCTTGAATTGCTGCTGGGCATCAAGGGCTTCGGTCAGGTCCCTGTCAGGCTTACCCATCAAACGGAAGTGCGACATTCCGGCCCGGTACTTGGCCTCGGGTGCCTCCGGAGCCGTAGGAAAGAAGGTGATGAAGTCGTTGTATTCGGCCTCGGCCTGAGTCAACCCGGAGACACCGCCCTCCTTGTAGTAGGAGTCGGCGGTCAAAAGCTTGGCCTTGGAAAGGAACTCGCTATCGGGATAAGTGTTGATGAGGGTTTGGAGCGTGAGCCGTCCAACGTCATACCGGCCGTGGTCGATCTCCGCCTTTGCTTTTGCGAACAGCACCTTATCAGGCTGGTCGCCGGGTCCTACATTGGGTCCGAGGTCAGTGGCGCGGCGGCTCAAGAGAATGCAGCCCGGGAGCAACAGGGCCCCCAGAATGATCGCTGCCAGCGAGACCGCTTGTCGGCTGAGAGTGCTGGTTCGGAGTCGGCCAACAGACTTCATGAAATCGAAAGGTTCCTTAGCATCAGAGGTTCGTCAAGCCATCCCCAGGGAGCAGGATTCCACGCGGCGGACCAGGTCCCGCAGCGTCGTCGCCGGGTCAACACTATCAAAGATGGCGAAACCGCCAACCAAGATGTCCGCCCCGGCCACAACCCAATCCTGTAGTTGCTCCGCCCGGAGGCCGCCTTCCACGTGTATTTCAAAGCGGAGGCCGCGGTCCGCACGAATCCGGGCCGCCTGGCGCACTCTGCGCAGCCCCAGGGCCGCCGACTCCCCCGCCCTTCCGGCAGCCACGGCGTGAAATCCCGGGAATACCGGATCCGCGGCAAGAATGCTGAGGAAATCGACTTCGTCGAACAGGCCGGCAGCAGCTTCCACCGGCGTGCCCGGAAGCAATGCCACTCCGGGCCGGGATCCGTGCTGCCGGACCAGATCGAGCGCCCGGTGGGCCTGCGGGGTAGACTCCACATGCACGGCGATTCGACTGGCGGCGGCGAAGTCAGCAACATAGCGCTCCGGCCGCTCAATCAACAGGTGGACATCCAGTTCGAGCGTGGTCGCCTTCCGGATCGACTCGAAAACCGGCCGACCGATGGTGAGTTCCTGCGCAAAGTGGCCATCGGCTACATCAAGGTGGCAGCGGCGGCATCCCGCCGCTTCAAGAGTCCGCAGAGCCTCTCCCAGACGCGCAAAGTCCGCCGCCAGCAGCGCTGGCGCTATAGAAGCCATAAAGCCCCGGGGAGTCCTTGGGAGACGATCTGGCGCCAAATGTTACCGTACTCAGGGTAGCACAGGTCCCGTCCGGACGCGATGCCGACGCTCTCTGCGGATTTCGTCAGGCGAAATCCGTGATACTGTCGAACATTCGAAGCCTACAGATCGACCATACATTGGGAGTCGTTGATGGCTGCAAAGATGAAGCCCTTCGTCCTGGTTGACGCGCTGCTCGAGATGTACGCCGCGAACAATCGCATAACCCGCTATCTCATCGAGAATCTGCCGGAAGAAGCCTGGCAGGCGGAACCGCCCGACGGCAAGGGCCGGACGGTCGCTGCGATCGCGGCACACATCCACAACGTGCGCGGCATGTGGCTGAAAGCCGCAGGCGGCGAACTCGTGGACAAAATTGAACCGCGAACCGCGACGCGTGCCGAGGTGCTGGCGGCGCTCGATCGCTCCCACACCGCATTGAACAAGCTGCTCAAAGCGGCGCTCGCTGGCGACGGGCGCGTCAAGGGCTTCAGGCCCGACGCCGCAGGATTCATCGGATATCTCGTGTCGCACGACGCACACCATCGCGGCCAGATGACGATGCTGGCGCGTCAGGCCGGCCATCCGCTGCCCCAGAAGGCGATGTTCGGGATGTGGGAGTGGGGACAACGATAAGAGCAGGCAGTGAGCAGCCGGTGGTGGGTAGTCGCCGGTAAGCAGTCAGGTTCCGGTATAATCAGTATCCCGATCCAATTGTGATGCGAGAGAGCGTGGAGGGTTTAAGAAATGGCGCAACGAATGGTCAGATGCGTGAAGTTCGGTCGGGAACTGCCCGGGCTGGAGGAGCCGCCGTGGCCCGGTGAACTGGGCCAGCGCATCTACGACAATGTCTCTGAACAGGCCTGGGAACTCTGGGTAGAGCAGTTGAAGATGATGATCAACGAGTTTAGGCTGAACCCTTCCACCCGCGAAGCTCAGGAAATGATCGCACAGCAAATGGAAGCCTTCTTTTTTGGGGAGGGTGCTGCCCTGCCGCCGGGCTTTATCCCGCAGCGGCACTGATTTCCCCTGGCCCGAGTTGTATATTCTTGCAACACACTTCCTGCCTATTTGGGACCCCGACCGGGAGTGCTATACTCCAGTCAGGGTGACGGGTGTCCTATTTCCCAGCTCGACCAGCCTTTAGTCGGGCCGACTGCGCAGGCTGAGGACCGGCTTGTCGTGGGATCGGGAACCCGAGGGGCACGCTTTGTTGCATCCGTTCATCGCTAAGGGGGACAAAGCATGAAGTGGGAAGTGTGGATTGTGCGCGCGATGTTTGTGGCCGGCTTTGGCGCCGTCACCTATCATCTGCGTCCTTTTCACTGGCCGGCGGTGCCCGCATCAGGGCTTGGTCTGGGGCTCGGTCTGGCTTGCGTCGTGTTTGAGATGCGGCTGGAGAAGGTCAGCCTCAAACGCCTGATCGGCGCCGGCCTGGGAGCTTCGCTTGGCATCCTGGGCTCGGTCATGATCGGGAACCTGCTGAGCCTGACTTCGGTGGAGAAGCACTCCGCCTCTTTCTTCCAGCTTACTCTTCTCCTGGTGATGGCCTATACGGGGTTTGTGCTGGGCGCCGTCAAGGGCGACGTGCTCAACCTCTCGGCGCTCGGCGGGTTGTTTTCGGGCGAGCGCCAGCGCCGGACGGCCAAGATTCTGGACACCAGCGTCATCATCGACGGACGGATCGTTGACATCTGCGAGGCGGGATTCATCGAGGGGCAGGTTATCGTGCCCCAATTCGTTCTGCGCGAACTGCAACTGGTGGCCGACAGCTCCGATGCCCTGAAGCGCAATCGCGGCCGCCGCGGGTTGGACATTCTGCAGCGCATCCAGAAGATGAGCTCCGTGCAGGTCCAGATTGTGGAGGACGATTTCCCTCAGGTGCGCTCGGTGGATTTGAAGCTGATTGAACTGGCCAAGCTCTACGAGGGAAAGATCATCACCAACGATTTCAATCTCAACAAGGTGGCGCAATTGCAGGGAATCGCGGTGCTGAACGTCAATGAACTCGCCAATGCCCTGCGCCCGGTGGTGCTGCCCGGCGAGGCCATGCGCGTCTTCATCCTGAAGGAAGGCAAGGAGTACAACCAGGGTGTAGCCTATCTCGATGACGGAACCATGGTGGTGGTGGACAACGCCAAGAAAATGATGTC
This sequence comes from Terriglobia bacterium, assembly GCA_035946575.1. Classification (GTDB taxonomy): domain Bacteria; phylum Acidobacteriota; class Terriglobia; order UBA7540; family UBA7540; genus Gp13-AA77. The sequence continues at coordinate 48,820 of DASYZG010000080.1, forward strand.
GAAGACCATCGACATTACCGTTACCAGCGTGCTGCAGACCACCGCCGGGCGCATGATTTTCGGCCGCTACGAGGAGCGACTGCGGTCCGTGGAGCCTGCCCACGCCGATGCCCGGCCGGCGGCCGTGGAAGCCAAACAAGGCGCCTGAATAGAATCCCTGCTGCCGCCACGCCATCTCAATCCGTGATACCCTCATCCCCTGCACTCGTGATATGAGCGTTCTGGCCATCATCCCGGCCGCCGGCACCGGTGTTCGCATGGGCAGCGGCACGCCCAAGCAGTTTCTCTCCCTGGAGGGCGTGCCGATCTTCATTCATACCCTGCGGAAGTTTGCGCGCTCTCCGGTTATCGATTCCATCGACCTCGGCGTGCGGCCTGAAGACATGGAGCGCGTCCACCAGGATCTTGCCCGGGAAGCCCTCACCAAGCCTGTGGCGGTGCTTGCCGGCGGGGCCAGCCGGCAGGAAACCGTGGAGCGCGCGCTGGCCGCGGCTCCGCCCTCGACCGAGATCGTGGTGGTGCATGACGCGGTGCGTCCCTTCGTAAGTCTCGACCTGATCAGCCGCGTGGTGGAAGCAGCGCGTCGCGGGGGTGCTGCCATCCCCGGCGTCCCCAGCATCGACACCGTGAAGCAGGTCGAGCTTCAGATGATCCTGGGCACGATCCCGCGCGAGCGCATCGTGCTGGCCCAGACGCCTCAGGCCTTCCGATACCCGCTGCTGCGCGACGCCTTCGCCAACGCCCGGCAGGAGGGGTTCATGGGCACGGACGAATCGAGCCTGGTCGAGCGCCTGGGCGTGAACGTCACCGCGCTGATGGGGTCCGACCGGAATATCAAAATCACCAAGCTCTCGGACCTGCCTTTGGCCCGGCTCTATCTGGCACAGGAGGCGGAGCAGAGTTGAAGAAACTGGACCAAACCGGGAATGGCCCGGCGGCGGAATCTCCCTTGCCGCGAAAAGCTGTGCTTCAGCTTTCTCAGGTTGCGCGGACCGCTTCTTATCGCATCGGCCTCGGCAATGACGTCCACCGTCTGGTGCCCGGGCGCAAGCTGATTCTGGGCGGTGTCCACATCCCTTTCGACGTCGGGCCGCTGGGGCACTCCGATGGCGACGCCCTCCTGCACGCGATTTGCGACGCTCTGCTCGGAGCCGCGGCTCTCGGCGATATCGGCGGGCATTTTCCCGATTCTTCTCCGCGCTGGAAAAACGCGCCCAGCCTCGATTTCCTGCGCCAGGTCAGATTGCTCCTGCGGCAACGGGGCTTTGCCACGGTGAACATCGATGCCACGATCGAAATGGAGAAACCGCGGCTGGCGCCCTTCATTGACCGCATGCGCGCGAAGGTCGCGCGCGCTCTCGGCATCACCATGGACCGGGTGAGTATCAAAGCCAAGACCGGCGAAGGCATCGGCGAAATCGGACGCGGCGAAGCGATTCGCGCCGAGGCGGTGGCGTTGATCAGCGGCGATCTATGACCACCATCCGGTCGCGAGAGCCGGCACGGTGGCGGTCCTGTCCTCAACAGCGGATTCCGCCTGCAGGAAGGCACATACGGTCACATTTGGAACCTCGATCAGGCATGGAACGACTCGTCGAATTTGAGAATGGCGCCGGACACCGGCTGCGAGGCATGTTGCATCAACCCCAAACCGCCGGCGAGGGGTGGCCGCCCGGCGTCCTGTTCCTGCATGGCTTCACCGGCGACCGGATGGAATCGCACTGGCTCTTCGTGAAATGCTCGCGAGCTCTGGCGCGCGCCGGCATCGCGTCGCTACGCTTCGACTTCTTCGGCTCCGGCGAGTCCGACGGCGCCTTCCGCGACGCCAGCCTGGAAACGGAAGTGGCCGACGCTCAGGATGCCGCAGCCTATCTGCGTCGTGAAGGCAAGATCGATCCCGAACGCCTGGGCATTACCGGATTGTCGCTGGGCGGCGCCGTTGCCGCCCTGGTCGCACAACCTCTGAACGCGCGCGCGCTCGTCCTATGGTCCGCCATCGCGCACCTGCCCCTGATGCGGCGATTCGCCGACAGCTTTGCCCGCCCGTTGCCCGATGGGAGCGGCGACGCTGAGTACGGCGGTCATCGGGTCTCGAACAGTTTTCTGAACGGGGCCGATCGCCTCGACCCGTTGGCCGGCGTGGCCGCATTTCCAGGCCCCACGCTGATCGTGCACCCGGAGAGGGATGAACATCTGCCGCTCACTCACCCGGAAGACTATTTCCGCGCGTCCGGCGCTGCGGTCAAGGAAAAGGTCATTGTCTCGAACGCAGACCACACCTTTACGTCAGTGGGGTGGGAAGAGGAAGTGATCGGAAGGACGGTGGAGTGGTTCAAGCAGAACCTTTGAGATTGGGAATTGGGAGGTAAAATGCAAGCCAAGGTACGAAAAGTCAGCGCATTGCTGATGGCTGTACTGATGGCCGCGATGAGCTTGATGCTCCTCACTGGGACCGCCGCGATTCACAGGACGGCGTTCAACCTGTGCGTCCTGGGCGGTCTGGCGTCTGCACTTGTGCTCGCGCGCCGCGTTTTTTCCGACGCGCCGTCCTGGGGTAAGTGGGTGTTTGCCGGCACGACCGTGGTCACAGCGGCGGTCTTGGCTATGGTGTGGTTTCTCGCCAAGTAGCACCTTCGTGCGTACCTCGACGATGTCGACTGGACGCCCGGGCCGGTGGCAATGGCTCTGATACCAAGGACTGTGACTCCGCACCCCTGTTCGCAACTACCGTGACGTATTCGGTCTGGGGGTCTCGCTTTGTGGGGCCGGGGCTTGCTCCGGCCTTGCGGCCATGCAGGTGGTTCGCGCACCGAATCAGGCCGGAGCAAGCCACGGCCCTACAAGGCGGGCGCGGTTATTCGTCATCGTAATTACGAACGCCGGCACTAAGCCGTCGAGTCAGTGAAATCACCAACCACTCAATCGCTCAGTCACCAACTCCTTCAATCTTGGAATACCGCAACTGCTCCTCGGCGAAATCCCGCGGATAACTGATGGTCACCGTGTCAGGCTGCCCCCCGCTTCCTTGATGCAGTTCCAGCTCAGGATTGATTCCCACCCAGTACGTGGGCAGGCCCAGCGCCTTGTAGCGCGCCACCACCTGGTCGCGCCAAGCCGTGTTGAAGTGAATGCCGTACTGCGTGATCAGCGCCTTGGCCGCGTCGTAATCGCCTTCGGCCTTGATTCGCATCAACTCGGCCAGCAGCATGCCGACGCCCTCGCGCATCTTCGAATAATTCGTCACCACCATGTAGACCTTGCCGTCGCGCGTGACCGGTTGGATGGCGCCGGTCTTGTCGCGGATGTAGTTCACGATCAACTGGGTGCCGCGGCGGTGATCCTCTTCGATCGTGTCGCCGGTGGGGACCTCGCGAAGCTGCACCAGCGCGGCGCGCGCTTCGCCGTCGTAGGCCGTGCGGGCCACGTCGTAATTCGGCATCACGCCCATCTCGATCAGCTTCGGATCGAAGAAGTTCCAGAGCGCCATCAGGTCAGCGCGTGTCTCTTCGAGTGTGGACCAGTATTCCTTGAGATACGACGCCGGCTCCGCCGTCAGCCTGGGGTCCATCCGCCCCGACCCGTGCCCGATCACCTCATGCATGGCGGTGAAGAGATTCTCGGCAAGATCGCCGTACTTCTGGGCGCGATCGATTTCCGCTTGCGAGTTCGCAAACTCTTCCGCGACCTTGGTGCCTGTGGCGCTGTTGAGCGCGCGAATGGAACCGGTGAAGATGAAGCTCTTTGAGCCGTACTTCTCGTGGATTTCGTCCTCGTTGGGCAGATTGTCGCCGATGGTGGTCACGTCGAAGTCGCCGGCCTCAATCAGCGTCTCATCGGCATTCACGATCGGTGGATTCGGGTGCGGATTCTTGTATTTCGCGTCCCAGGGCGCCTTCTGCTCGAAGTAGCCGGCGTTGGCGGCGAAACCGGTCATCATCTTGTTCATCGGCTCATCGACGACGGTTACGAAGCCCTGGATCGCGCCCTTCTGGCCGCGCGGGTCTTTGTACACCTCCACAAAGCCGTTTGAGAAATCGGGATTGGTCCGGTCCTGCACCCAATCGATTCCGCACTGGATCCAGTCGGCGCGCGCGCCGGTCTGGTAATAGCGGATCAGGTCGTTGATCACCTTCTTCTGCGATTCGGGCGCGTAAGGCAGGGCGTGCTGCAAATCGTCAACGGCCTGCCGGAGCTCGCGCGCGTAGCGTCCCGGCGGAACGCTGCCGTCCGGGGTTCCCGCGCGGTACACCTCCTCGACCAGTTTCCCGTTGCCCTTCACCAGGCGCGAGTTGAGCGCGTAATGTCCGGTAAATCCCACGAGATCCTTGAGCGTCACGCCCGAATAGTAGTTGTTGCCGCTCGCCTGGAGCGGGTCCTCGCCGTTCGGCGGATTCTTGAATGTCAGCATCGGGTGAAAATTGGGATCGAAAATCGGCTTCTGCAGTTCCTGCAGGAGGGAATCGAGCGTTTCCGGCGAAGGCGCATCACCGCCGATCGCCGCGCCGTTCTTCAAGGCCTGCTGCGCCGCCGATCTCAACTCCTCGGGCGTGAACTCCGGCAGGAACTTGCGCGACGTGAACGAGTTGTGGTCCCCGTGATTGCCCCAGAAGAGCATCGCGTAGTCCGTGATCTTCTTGAGCACGCCGGGATCAATGCCATCCGGGTGCGTGATGATGCCTTCCAGCAGGTGTTTGACCGGGAGGCCGTAGGTGGAATTCTGGTCGTAGGCAATCGGATTAACGGCGATTGCCGCCATCGAGAGCCAGTAGGCATCGAGCTTCTGCTCGGGCGAAAAATCGTTGAAGCTGTCAGCGTAGACTTGGATAAATCCCGTGTCGCCGACGCGCGTCACCAGGCTCGGCGGCTGGCCGGTCTCCACCCTCGCCTGCGCCAAAGCTGCCGAAGGCCACAGGCACAGCGTGACGAGCACCTGTGCCGGGCTCAGCATCATGACAACTTTTGTTCGAAACATTGCACTCACCCCCGTACCCGGCCCTGACACCTGACACCTAGTCTAGCTAGTCTAGCAGGCTGCTGAAAAACACGGTTTGAGGAGCGTAGCGGCGAGTTTACCTCGCCATAAGTCCAACTCTCTCAATACACGCGTGGCGGCCTGAAGCCGCCGCTACACGCTTTTTCAGCAGCCTGCTAGACTAGACACGCGGCGCCACATCCACCACCGTGACGCTTCCCGCAGTCCTGTCGACGGTGTAGATCAGGCGATGCTTGCCCACGTGGAGCCGCCAGCCCTCCTTGCCCTCGATCTTCTCAGCTCCGGGCGGAAGCGGATCGGCGCCCAGGGCGCGGATTGTGTCTCTCATCTCGAGATAGCTCTCAGGCGGGAGCGCCGCGAGCTGCCGCGCTGCGGGCCGAAGAATCAGCAGGTTGTAACTCACGGACGTCCGCGCTCGATCTCGGCGACGACTTGCTCGAAAGGCAGGGCATCGCCCCCCAGCTCCATGGCCGCGTCATAAGCGCGCGCGGACCCTTCAGCTTCCAACTCCGCCAGCAGATCGCCGCACTCGGTGAAGTCAAGATGCACGCCGGCGGGCCGGCCGTCTTTGTCAAACACGACGCGTTCGCGAATTTTGGCCATCGGGCTGCAGCCTTACGAGAAGTCTTCTCTTTGAGCGTAGTCGAGTGGCGGGTGGATTTTCAACCGGCGGGCTGATTGACCGGCAGTGGTTCCGGGACGGCAGCGCTTTCGGGCTCCGGCTCCGCCTGAATCGAATCGCCGACGCGGATCACGCCGCTCACCAGGACGGCAGCGCGCAACCCGCCGCGCCCGGCCAGGGCTGGACGCACCGTTTTTCCGGTGAGGCGCTCCAGATGCCCGCAGGGCTCGCACAAGCGGATTCCGAGTAGCGTCGCCTCGCCGATTCGGAATCGCCGGTTGACAAGATCGTTCAAGCGGAGGCCCCGTGTGGCGATATTCCGGCGGGCTTCGCGGGCCTCAAGGTTAATGCTCTCGCCCGACGCCAGCGCCTCCAGCGATTCCATTTCGATGAGAGTGACCTCACGGTCGGCGACAGGCTTCCAGAAGGTTCCTTTTCCAGACCAGTACCGGTCGCCGGTAAGACCGCGGCCCTGCTCCGCCCTGACCTCGGGCACCGAGTCGAGCGGCGCGGTCGCTCCCGAGCCGATGAAGATTCCTTCCACCCGCCCCTGAGCCATGACTATCTCCGCGCTTCGTGCGTTCGTTGGTCAAGCTCGAACGATACCGCCGGCAGACGCCGGATGTCAACCAGGCGTTCGAAGTTGTCTAGCCTAGACGACCAAGGTACTGAAAGACTGAATCATGTCGTTCCGGGCGCCGTGAGGAATCTCGTCTTAAAAATGGATGGTTGGTGAGATTCCTGGCTCGGAGCGCGCCCAAACCCCTCTGTGCCCCTTGTGGTCCTCCGTGCTCTCTGCGTTGAAAGCTCTTAACACCGAGGCCGCAGAGGATTCGCAGAGTGCACAGAGACCCCGACGCGCTCAGAATGACACGAGTCCAGGGCGCATCTCTCGCCCTGCTAGACTGCGCCCGCGGACTCCGCCGGCCGGGCTGACGCCGGGGGCGGCGCCACGGCTTCGAGCGTCAGGCCGCAATGCGGGCAGAAGCGGTCGCCGGGACGGATCTCGCGGCGGCAGTTGGGGCAATTCGGGCGCAGATTGCACTGGCAGCTTGGGCAGAAGTTGAATTGCGCGTTCACCAGGTGGCCGCAGCCCGGACACTCGAACGGTAGGGGTTCGCGCATCACGAAGTAGAGGATCACCCCGACCAGGTAGGGCACAAAGACCGCGATCACAGTCCACAACCAGGGACTCATTCCCCGGCGCCTGGCATCCCGATTGATGTAGCCGATCAGCAGGATGAAGGCAGCCGCGAAGATCGCCATGCCGGTCACGAGTCCGAACATTGCCAGCAACTGCAGCAGCGCCGGTTTTGCCACCAGCGGATCGGGCAGGACGTTCGGTATCGCGCGGGTAACGTACACCACGATCGCAAGGGCCAGGCCATAGAAAGCTATGACCAGGGTCACCAGCCACTGCGGAATCACGCGGAACTCCGAGGCGAACGTGGGTCTTTCATTCGCCCGCTGCCGCCAGTTGTCCTTTATCCGTCCGAAAAACTGATCGCTGCCTGACATCTCACACCTCCCGGCTCATCACCGGCCTTCCCACCTCGATCCGAAGGCCGGCGATTCGCCCTCCCAGCGGCGGCGCTGCCACAAGATCACCGGGCCCATCACCGTCAACGGAACGAACCACCAGGTTACAAATCCCAGCACCCATACCACCCGCGGCAGGTCCAGCGTGGCGCCAAGCCAGGCGCACGCCTTCCACACCAACGGCGCGCTGGCTACTCCGAATACCCACGACAACGTGCAGCCGATCGCCAGAGCCACGTTGCGCGCATGCTGCGCGCGTAGCTCCTCCGCCCGCCGGCGGACGATCAACTGCGCCGATACCGCAAGATCGCGGGGCACCGGTACCGGGGAAGTCCTCAGGATCTTGAGCGCCGCCTCAGTCGCGGACGCCCGGCTCGCGCAGGCCTCACAGGCCGCCAGATGATCTTCAAGCCAGCGCTGATCCACGGGCGAGATTCCTTCCACGCGTTCCATGTCGATCAGGCGTCGCGCACGCTGGTGCACTTCGCCGCCCGGGGCGCCGGTACTTTCGCTATTCCCGTTACGCTTCATGACTCCTGTGCCTCCAACAATTCGCGGGCGGCATTGAGGCCGCGATAAAGCCGCGACTTGACCGTGGAGAGGGGCGCCTTCACAACGGCCGCGATTTCTTCGAGCGACAATTCCTCCTGGAACCGGAGCAGCAGCACTTCGCGGTAGACCGGCAGAAGCTGCGTAAGCGCCGCGCCCAGCTTCTCGGTTTGCTCAAGCCCGGCGAATTGCGCGAGCGGCGAGACGGCGTCCGGCGCCGGAGGCTCCCACGCTCGGCCCCCTTCGCCGGGCTCCAGCATCTCGTCGAGACTGGCCATCTGCTTGCGGCGCCCTAGATCGATGACCAGATGCCGGGCGATCGAGAACAGCCACGCCTCGAAGCGCGTGACGCCGTCGTACTGATGACCGCGCGCGAGCACCCTGAGCCAGGTCTCCTGGAAGAGTTCGCGTGCCGTGTCAGGACTGCCGGTCAGATAGAGCAGGTAGCGGTACAGCCGGTACTCGTACTGCGCGATCAGGCTGTCGAGCAGCTCCGGGTCGCGCCGGCGCAGGCCGCGCGCCACTGCCCTGGTCTCGGGTTCCATCGCGAGTGCGTAGAGATGAATCGCGCTGCCCATTCTACTCCGGTATACGCGCCGGGCCCCCGAAAAGACTCCGCCTGGGATCGCGGGCATCCCTGCCCGCCTCGACTCGCGGACATAGGGCCGACCCTTAGGTCGGCGGCCGGAGCAAGCCCCAGCCCTGCACGACGTAGTCCAGGTTTGATAAAGTGGCGACTTGGCAGAAAACTCTGGAGGAACAATGACTGGATTCACACGCGCGTGTGCTCAGAGGATGCCGGCCGTATTCCTGGTATCGATTCTGACTCTGGCGAGTATCGCCGGGGTAACGAATGCGCAGGAAACGAACGCGCAGGAGCTGAAGCTGGCGCCCGGCGCCGAAGTGCAGAACATCACGCCCAAGCCCGGATACTTTACCGAGCCGGGCGTGGCCATCAATCCGGCCAATCCGCAGCAGGTGCTGGTGGCGTATCAGGACAATGCGCACGTGGCCTATTCCTTCGACGCCGGCAAGACCTTTACCGTTGCCGACAATACCCCTTCCAAGGACTACCGGGTCTCCGGCGACGTTTCCATCACCTACGACAAGCAGGGCCACGCCTTCCTCTGCTACATCGCCTTCGACCGCCTGGGCACCACCAACTACTGGGCGCACGGCGCCACGCGGAATGGAATCTTTGTCCGGCGCTCGCTCGACGGCGGCAAGACCTGGGAGGACAACGAGTATGTCGTGGCCGCCCAGAAGACCGAGCCCGGCATTCCCTTCGAGGACAAGCCGTATATCGTGGCGGACAACACCGACTCGCGCTACGCCGGCACGCTCTACGTGGGCTGGACCCGCTGGACGCTCGCCGATTCCCAGATTCTGCTCTCGCGCTCGACGGACGACGGCAAGACCTGGTCGGAGCCCGTCGAAATCGACACCCAGCGTGGCCTGCCGCGCGACGACAACGGCGCCAATGAGGGATTCTCCGGCGTGGTCGGCCCTGACGGCACGCTATACGTGGTCTGGGACGACGGCAACCACGTGGTGTTCACCTGTTCGAAGGACGGCGGCCAGACGTTCAAGAAGACCCGCAACGTGATCGACAACGCGCCCATCATGTTCGACGTGGAAGGCACAATGCGTTCGAACGGCTTCCCGGTGATCGACATGGACCGCAAGAGCGGACGTCTCTACGTGGTCTGGAGCGATTACCGCAACGGCGGGGTGGACGTCTTCTGCTCCACCTCGGCCAATCGGGGCAAAAGCTGGACGCCTGCAGTGCGCATCAACTCTGACCCCATTCACGACGGCGCCGATCATTTCTTCCAGTGGCTGGCCGTCGATCAGCAGACGGGCGCGGCCAACGTGGTCTTTTATGATCGCCGCCAGGACCCGCGCGATCGGAAGGCAATCGTGGCGCTGGCCCGGTCAACCGACGGCGGCCAAACATTCCAGAACTACGCCTGGACCACCGATGCCTTCGATCCCAGCGGCGTTTTCATGGGGGATTACACCGGACTCGCCGCACTCGGCGGACGAGTCTACGGCGCCTGGACGGAGAAGCCGGAAGCGAGATCGCGCGGCACGGTGGTGCGGGTCGGGGTCGCGGATTTCGGCACGGTGGCAGCACCGTAGTGTCGCTAGCTGGCAGTTGTAGCGGCGGTATCCTCACCACCCACGTGTCCCTGTTTTTCCCAACCGGCGAGGAGGACATCGCCCCCAAATTTGCGAGCAGGCAGGCGCTGAACATACCGCACCGCTTTTGGGGTTGTCGTGGAGCAGAACGGGGAGAGTCTTCACGCATGCGCGTCAGCCTTTGCGGTCAAAGGACTTAAACGTGATTTGGTCTGCCTCATGTTGGCCACACGTTGAAGAGCCGGGACGCATCCGCTCTCCTGCCGCGTTCCTGTCAGACCCGCTCCAGCAAGGTGGCTTGGGACAGGCTGGCGCACACCTTCTTGCGTCATTCAAGAGTCCTGGAACATCGATGAAGGTGTGCGTCAGCCGCAGGCGTCACCTCAAACGCCTTACCCAGCTCGTTACACCCACTCCTAGGAAGACCGCTGCGAGAGCCATGCCGACCCAGAAGCCTACTACGTTCGCAGGAACGAATCGAGTAGATTGGCCGAAGTACAGAGTAAGGCCCTGGTGAGAGGGCAACAGCCAGCGGAGCGTGATCGCCAGTAGAATGACGGCCGCCGCGACGCCAAACGGGAGCCATTTTCCGCTCATGTTACGCCCCCATTTAACTACAGTTCACCGCATAATTCGCGAGTTCTGCCTTCCCAACCGGGAAACATGTTACCGTTCCGAAGATTGTCACTTTGAGGCGGTAATCGTGCAAGTAATTGAGGCATTGGTTCTGAGTCGAGTCGACGTAGACTGGATTCCCAGCGGGGCATGTCGCCTCCGTATTTCCGTTCGGGCAGTATAGGTCGTAAATGCACTCTGAGCCTTCGTTGCCATTGTGTATGTAATTTGTTACAGCAATGGCGAGGGATATGCCGCCGCCCGAAGCACTGTAGACGGCCCCACCCAGATAGCTGCACACAACCTCGGTGGAGTAGGTAAACGTGTATTCCGTGCCGGGCGTGGCCGCTATCTGCTGGTTGTTCGTAATACTGAGCCAACTGTTCCACGCTGTCGCCCCGCCATACTCCCAACCCCCGACGCTGCCGACCTGATTATACGCCTGCGGCGAGTGGGTGGTGGCATGGCACTCGTTAGCGAGGTACGCGGGTTGGGTGGGGCAGATGCCGTTTATAACTCCGCTGACCTGCACCGTGGTATAGATGTAGGTTCCGTCCGTGGTGTAGGTCGTGTAGGTGCTGTAGCCAGGCGACATCGTCGGGAACGTCACCTGTGCACAACCCTCGACAGCGAAGCCGGGCCAGAGGAGAAGCACAAACATGGCTAGACCGACTGGGCGTAATGGTTCAGCTACACCGCGCTTCATTGGGCCTCCTTCGCGATCCTCATATTCCTCTTTTCGCTTTGGACGTGGGTTTCGAACCGCTTGGCCGCCTCGGGGCTCATGGCGGCTTCCAGTTGCTCCTTCGTCGATCCCACAAGTTGGTTCAGCTGCGACACGAATCCTTTCAGGTCCGGGCCCGTGCCCGCCGCGTTGGCTGCCTCAACAGATTCGTTGTAATGAGCCACCAAGTCATCGTATTGGGACTTGAAGTTCGCCAACACCGTCTCAGCGGGTTGCACGTCCTGCTCCCTGAGGCCAGCAGTCCTGAGGAAAGCGCGCTGCCGAGCCCTCTGGCTATCGCTGGCATTCGGCGGCTCGGCGACCGTGAGGAAGAAGAGTCGGTATGCAATGGTGTCGGGAATGAGCTCCGGATGCCTCGCACCGTCAATCACGTCGCGAGGATAAACTGCCACCTCGGGTGGCGGTAAGGGCTGGGCCTGACACGCGCCTCCGTCCGCTTGCTGGGTCGAGGCCGACGGTTTCTTTGCGGCCCACACCCAAGCGCCCATCACGAACAGGACCAATGCGGCGCCGAGCGAAAACTGACGTTTCATGCGACACGCCTCCTTACTCTTAGGAGTGAATTCACGTTTGACCGGATACTGGCGCTACTCTGACAGCCCGGGGGGGGGGGGGGCGTCAGTGACGAGTGTCACTGGCCTTTGTGACGCCGTCGCGACCGCCGCTAATTGCTTTGAAAGACTTGCAGGAGTTTCGATTCGATTCGAATTCGATTCGAACCGATCCTTCGATCCCGGCGGCGTTTTCATGGGGGACTACACCGGACTCGCCGCGCTCGGCGGGCGAGTCTACGGCGCCTGGACGGAGAAGCCGGAAGCGAGATCGCGCGGCACGGTGATCCGCGTCGGGGTGGCGGACTTCGGCACGGGAGGGCAGCCGTAAGCCGGGATGTAGCCTAGGGCGGGGGCCTCGAAAAACCTCTTGACAACGCGGAACGATCGTGCTACCCTGTTTGTCTCTCCTGGAGGACTCTTTCCCGAGGAGCGCCCTATGGCCCTCCAATCCCCGATCTGCGCTGATGATCCCGCCAATCGGCGCCGCACCCCGCTAGGTAATAATTGCACAAAGCCGGTAAGCCCATTGAATTCAGTCGTTAATCACCCTGAAGACGCCCAAAAACGCAAAAAACATCCACGGCGCCAAAGCCAGAATGTCGAACGGAATCAGCAAGATAAGCCAAACATGGGGGCTAGACCGAAAGCCAGAATGTCCTTTAGAATGAGTAAAAGTGGGGCTACATCGAAGGCACGAGAGGCGCCGTTTTTGTCGAAATGAGCGCGGCAATGAACATAGTTGGCAGTTCGCTCTCGACGGTTCCGAAACGAGAGAGGTTCGACCGGGACGAAAGGCAGAGGATGAGAAAAGCGCGAAGAGCAAACGCGCGCGGGAGGTTTGCGGATTTGGTGGATTGCCGCGGGCAGGAAGTGGAAGCGAGGATAAAAAGAAGCGTGGATGAAAAAAGATGTGGTCGGTCCGAAGCTGGAATGTCCTTTACAATCAACGAAAGATTCCACAAACTCTCAAGGCAGCGCAAGGTCGCCGGAGTTGAAGGTGCGCCTCTCAAGGAGGCTGCAAAGCCAGTATGGTCTTCACAGAGATGTATGTCTGTTTTACGGGTCCGATTGCGGCTGGAATCGCCCGGCACTCGGATGCCGCGAGTGAAACGTGCCTACGGACGAAGCTGGAAGGTCTTTTAGAATGAGTTGGATGACAGACAGATTTAAGAGCCTTTGGAGTCAACGATGAACGCAGTCTCTCGACGCGACTTTTTGACGCGGGGTTCGGTGGCCATCGCCTTGGCCGCGGCGGGTGCGGGCGCGTCAGCCGCAGCCCGGACGGGTCCTCCGGCCGGATCCCCGGAAGCAATGCAGGGGCCCGGCGAGCCCCATCGCGAATTCCCCACTGACCCGCGGGCGCGGCTGGCGGTCTCGTCGTACCCCTTTCGCGAGGTGATGGACTCTCCCTTCTACCGCCGGCGCAATCCGGGCAAAACCGGCATGGACCTGCCGGCCTTCGCGGCTATGGTGGCCGAACGGTTCAATCTCCGCAACATCGAGATTTGGAGCCCGCACGTCCAGGCGCGCACTCCGGCCGATCTCGCCGCGCTGCGCGCCGGCATCGAGAAGCCGGGCGTACGCGTCATCAACATCGCCGCCGACCTGCGGCAGAGCGTCTACGATCCCGACGCCGACCGCCGCCAGGCCGCCGTCGATGGTGGCAGGCAGTGGGTGGACATCGCCGTCGCCATCGGCTCCCCGGGCATTCGTCTGCACGTCGCCGAAGCTCATGGAGCGGCCCCCGATTTCAAGCTCGCAGCCGACAGCCTCCGGCAGGTGGCCGATTACGGCGCCGCGCACAACGTGGTGATCAATTTGGAGAACGACGATCCGGTGAGCGAGGACGCCTTCTTTATCGTGCGCGTGCTCGATCACGCCAATCATCCCTGGCTCCACGCCTGTCCGGATTTCGGCAACTCGGCGATGTCGGGCGACCCGGAGTTCAATCTGGACGCCATGGTGCTGCTGTTCCGCCACGCCTTCTGCATCTCGCACATGAAGGACTCGGAAGAGGGAGACGGCGGGAAGATGTACTATGCGGACGTGCCGGGCACGTTCAAGATCGCCAGAGCGAGCGGCTACAAGGGATACTTTTCGATGGAGATGGACCGCTCGGGCGATCCGTACGCCGGTACAACGCAGTTGATCGACCTGAGTTTGAAGGAACTCTCGTAGGTGAGGACGTCAGTGCGTGAGTTTGTCAGGTTGTCAGAGGCTGAAATACAGCTGTACCGACCAACTGACGCACAGACATACTGGCGCACCGCCGCACTCGTGACGGCCGCGCCTGGCGCGGCGTTAGATGTCGGCATGTTATCATAAAGACAGATAAGGGCTGGCCTCCCAAATGGCGGCCCTGGAGGTAATTTGTGGCCGAAGAGCGGCTCAAGCTCGCGGTCTTCATCGACTTTGACAACATTCAGATCGGTGTGAAAGACACGCTGGGTAAAGAATTTGATGTATCCGTAGTACTGGAGGCTTTGAAGGAACGGGGGGAGGTTATTACCAAGGTAGCCTATGGCGACTGGCCCCGCGCCGGAGAACACAGCAAGCAGATGACGCAGCACGCGGTGCAGATGGTGCAGCGCAACGTCACGCCGCGCGGCGACAAGAACGGGGCCGATATCAACCTCGCCCTCGACGCCCTGGAGATGGCCTTCACCCGCCATCACATCAACGCTTTCGCCGTCGTGGGCGGCGACAGTGACTTCATCGCCCTCGTCGAAAAGCTGAAGCAGTACGACAAGCAGGTCTTCGTGGTGGGCGGGCGCGGCTTCACCAGCAACATCCTGCAGCGTAACTGCACCGAATTCATCGCTTACGAGAACCTGATTCGTCCCGGTGGCTACGTGGCCGCGGTGCGGCCGCGGTCCTCGCGACGTGGCGAACCGGCGCGCGCGGCCATCGAAACGCGCGCGCTGTCGGACGCGCTTCCCAACATCCAGCGCGCTCTGGCGGTGCTGGCGGAGCGCGGAGTTTCCCCGCAGCTCGGCCTGCTCAAGAGCACTTTGCTGCAGCTCGACTCCACGTTCACGGAGCGCGATTACGGCGTCAGCACCTTCCTCGATTTCATGCAGAAGATGGAAGAGGCGGGGTTGCTGCGCCTGCGCAAAATCGACCGGGGTTATCTCGTGGAGACCGCGGGCAAGCCGGCAGAGGCTCCGGCGGTCTCAGCCCCGGAAAATGGTCACGCTGCGGCGGAAGAGATCTCTGCGGAGACCGAGGTTGCCGTAAACGGCGACGGCGCCGCCGGACCCGCCGGGCAGGAAAGCGCGCCGGAAGGGCCTCCCGTTTCCATGACTCCGGAGCAGGCGCTCGAGATTCTGCGCCGCGCCGTCGAAGCCGAGTCCGAAAAATCACCCAATCGCCCGCTTTATCTGCGCCACATCCGCCATGGCCTGAAGGGTGTCGACAAGGATTTCGACGAGCGGCGCGCGGGCTTCGCGCGCATCACCGACCTGTTGCACGGAGCCCAGCGCGAAGGCTGGCTCTCGCTGCAGCGCGATCGCAAGGGAGTGCTCCGCATGTTCTACCGGCCGCAGTCCGAGGCCGCGGAGGCTGTCGAGGAAGCCGCAGCCATCGAGGAGACCGGGCCGGTGCAGGCCGAGGCCACCGCCAGCACGGACTTCTGGGAATCCGGCCAGACGATCGCCGTCCCGGACGTCCCGCCCGCCGAGGCGGCCGCCGCGGAGAACACCGGCGCGCCGCTGGTCGTGGCTGAGGCGGCGGCAGTATCAGCGCCGGTCGATGGAGGCGGCGCGGCCGCGGAACCCGGTCCCGCAGCCCCGGCGGAGGCGGCACTTCCACGGAAGCCTCGCGGTCGTCGCGCGGCGCCCCGGGGCCCTCGCAAGGCGGCGCGGCGCAAAGCAAAGGATCGTTCCGAGTAGGCGGCAGGGGGACCGGTATCTGACCGAAGGAGGCGGCATGCGGAAGTTCACGTTACTTCTCTCGCTCGTCGCAATGTCGTGCAGTGCAGCCTTCGGAGTCGAGAAATCGAAGGTCGGCGAGCGTCTCGAGCGAAGCGCCCAGGTGGTCCGCGAGATCATGAGCGCGCCTGACCGGGGCGTGCCCAAGGACCTGCTCGACAAGGCGGTCTGCGTGGGCGTGGTGCCGGCCGAGAAGAAGTTCGCTTTCGGGCTCGGCGGCAGCTACGGACGCGGCACGCTGGTCTGCCGTCATGGCGGCACCGGTGCCTGGGGCGCGCCCTCCATGATCATCATGAGCGGCGGGAGTTTTGGATTCCAGATCGGCGGCGAATCCACTGACGTGCTCTTCATCGTGATGAACCCCGACGGAGCCAGGAAGCTGATTCAAGACAGTGTGAAACTGGGCGCGGACGCTTCCGTGGCGGGCGGCCCGGTGGGACGATCGAGCGCCGGCGCCACCGATCTGCAAATGCACGCTCAAATCCTCAGCTATTCGCGCGCGCGTGGACTTTTTGCGGGCATCTCGTTGAGCGGCGCCATGGTGAAGCAGGACAAAGAAGGCAACCGGCTGCTTTACCGCCGCCAGATTTCGGCCCGTGACATCCTTCTGCGATCGGAGGTCCGCGCACCGGCCGCCGCCTCCACGCTTGACAGCACCCTCACCCATCACTCGCCGCACGGCGGTCAACCCTGGTCACAGTAGGAGAAGTTTGCGGCCAACTTTCGGCAAAGAACGCGAATCTTCAACAAGGACGGGAGAAACTGCGCGGGACGTCAGGCAATCGGTCCGCTCCCGGCGCGTGCGGGAATACCCGCTGAGGAGGCTTATGTTCAGGAAAATGCTGGCTCTCGCGGTGCTGCTCGGTGCGTCCGCGCCGCTTTCGTTCGCCCAGCACAAAAGCAAGGAAGCCAGGCGTCTGGAGGACGCCACCTACGTCATCAACGAGATCATGCAGTCGCCGGACAATGGCATTCCCTCGGACCTGCTTGATCGCGCCGTCTGCGTCGGCATCGTTCCGGGTGAAAAGAAGGGCGCCTTTATCGTCGGCGGTTCTTATGGACGCGGCGCGCTGGTCTGCCGCCTGAAAGGGACGGGGCACTGGGGCGCGCCCTCGATGTTCAGCATCTTCGGCGGAAGCTACGGGCTGCAGATCGGCGGACAATCCACCGACATCGTCTTCATTGTGATGAACGCGGGCGGCATTCGCAAGCTGCTGCAGAGCGGCGTGAAGATCGGCGCCGATGTTTCCGCGGCGGCGGGTCCGGTGGGTCGGACGGCGGCAGCCGCCACCGACATCCAATTGCACGCCGAGATTCTGACGTATTCGCGTTCGCGGGGATTGTTTGCGGGCGTGTCGCTGGCGGGATCAGTGCTCCGGCAGGACGAGGACGCAAACGAGAAGATCTATGGGCACGCCGTGACGGCCAAGGATGTGCTGATTAAAGGCACCGAGCAGCCGCCCGCAGCCGCGAAGCCGCTCGACGATATTCTGACCAAATACTCACCGCGCGGCGGAGCCAGTTTCCCGGACATGGGATAATGCGATTGGGCCATTGATTCCATAAGTCGATGGCTCAATGACCCGATCACAATTCAACTGATTTCGCCGCCGTAGATCCCCATGATCGTCTGCAGGAATTTTACGGCGTGCTCCTGAGGACGCTGGAAAGAATTGCGGCCAATGATGGAGCCGAATCCGCCGCCGTCGCGGATGGCGCGAGCTTCGTTGAACACGGCCTCGTCATCGTCCTTCTTGGCGCCACCCGAGAAGATCACGATGCGGCGCCCGTCAAACGAACTCTGCACCACGTGACGCACGCGCTCGGCAAGCGTTCCGATCGGCACCTTCGCCTTCGCATACGCTTTGGCGGCGTCCGCCTGCTCGATGTGCTCCGTTGGCAGCTTCACCTTGATGACATGCGCCCCGAGCTGCGCCGCGATGTGCGCGGCGTAGGCCACCACGTCAATGGCAGTCTCACCTTCCTTTGACAGGGAAGACCCGCGCGGATACGACCAGACCACCACCGCCAGCCCATAGCTCCGGGCTTCCTCGGCGAACTTACGCAGCTCCGAGTACATCTCCTGCGCGCGCGCGGAGCCCGGGTAAATGGTATAGCCGATGGCCACGCAACCCAGCCGCAGCGCGTCGTGGACGCTGGCGGTCTGCGCCGAGAAGGGATCTTTCTCGTCGTGGAGCACGTCATGGTCATTCAACTTGAGGATGAGAGGGATCTCGCCGGCGTGCCGCGCCGAAGCTGCTTCGATGAATCCGAGCGGGGCGGCATAAGCGTTACAACCCGCCGCCAGCGCCAACTCGTAATGGTAATTCGGATCGTAACCCGCAGGGTTCGCGGCGAAGCTGCGCGCCGGCCCGTGCTCGAATCCCTGGTCCACGGGCAGAATCACGAGCTTTCCGGTGCCAGCCAGGCGTCCGTGAGTCAGAAGCCGGGCGATATTGGCTTTCGTCCCGGGATTATCGCTCTCATACCAGCTCAGAATCTCACGCACCCGGTCGGTGTAAGGGCTCGATGTCACCGGACGCTGCACTGCTGGGGTCGCTGTTGCCATTATCAGCCTCCATCCATGATCTCAATTGGATATCACCCATTCTATCACGCGGTCGGTTCCACGCCCGCCTCTACAGTCGCGGCCGATGAGCCCCTATCGCCTGCCACCCGCGTGTTAGGAGAGGTGTACCCCCGCGGCTGGTAGACACAGCACGGTTCTTCAGCAAGAAAATCTCCGGTGAGGGCGTAGGCGCGGGCGCGCGAGCCTCCGCAGATCTGCTTGAACTCGCACGCGCCGCACTTGCCCTTCAGCAGCGTCAGGTCGCGCAATTGGCAAAATACGGAGGATTCCTGGTAGATGCGGCTCAGACTCTGTTCGCGTACGTTTCCTCCCTTGAGAGGAAGAAATCCGCTCGGGTAGACGTTGCCGGTGTGCGACACGAAGACGAACCCGCGGCCGTCGTTCACACGCCGGGTCGCCCAGCCGATCGCCTTGGCGCGTCCGCTTGCGGGATCGATGGGCGTCGCGCCTTGTGCCCGCTCCGCTGCGTTATGCTGCGTCAGGTAGCGCCGGTAATGCATGGCCTCCGTGGTTTTAATCTGAAAGGGCACGCGCTTCGACAGCTCGAAGAGCTTGGCGAAGATCCGCTCGAACTCCTCGCCGCTCGGCAAGTCGTCAATTTTGCCTCGGCCAAGCGGCACCAGAAAGAACACGCTCCACATCACGATGGCCATATCGCTCAGGCGCTCGGCGAGGCGGTCGAGGTCACCGGCATTGTGCCGGCTGACGGTGGTGTGCACCTGAATGGGCAGCCCGGCCTCGTTCGCCGAACGTATGGCGTCAAGCGTGCGTTCGTAACTGCCCGTCACGCCGCGCACCGCGTCGTGAATTTCGGCGCGTGATCCATCCAGGCTCACCGCCAGACGAGCCAGGCCGGCTTCCTTCAATCGAACGATCACCTCGCGGGTGAGCAGCGGCGTCGCACTGGGGGTCAGGGCCGTATGCACGCCGCGGCCGACCGCGTGCCGCACCAGTTCAAACAGGTCCGGACGCTTGATGGGGTCGCCACCTGTGAAGACAAACAAGGGCGCCTTCATATCCGCGACCTGGTCGATTAAACCCTTGCCTTCCTCCGTCGACAGCTCCTGCGGATTGCGCAGGGGCTGCGCCGAGGCGCGACAATGTTTGCAGGCAAGGTCACAGGCCTGGGTTACCTCCCAAATGACCAGGAAGGGCCGTTCGTTGTAATCCAGCGTGGGCGCTATGTTATTCATAAGCCTAAGCAGACGGCTTTTGGGAGAGCCTTGCAGTGACTTTCGTCACATGATCGACCGTGGGGAGCGACAGGCAACGCGCACTGCGGGCGTCAGGAGCCTTTTGCGTTGCGACAGCGGTGGTATGATGTGCTCAGACACGGAAAGGCGACTTCATGCCTGCACAGCGCAATTCGCTGTTCCCGGCCCATCAGCTCGTCCACACACACTTGGCATTGACGGAGGCGTTCCATGGAGAGCATCAGTCGTCGCGAATTTGTAGGCGCGTCGCTGGCCGCGACCGCCGGCGTGCTGAGCACGTCGAAGCTGGCTCTCGGCGAGACAGAGAAGCGTCCCGGGCCGTCGCAGATGAAAGTCGGGCTTTACACCATCACCTATCTGGGCATCTGGTATCGCGGTGACGCCTTGCCGCTGAAGGACGTCATCAAGCGCGCCAAACGGTATGGTTACGACGGCATCGAGATTGACGGGAAATGCCCGCACGGCCACCCGTTGACGATGTCCAGGGACGGCTGCAAGGAGTTGCGCAGGGTCGCCGACGGCGAAGGCATCGAGATCTACGGCCTGGCGGGCAACAACGACTTCAGCAGCCCCGTTACCGAGCAGCGCGAGGCGCAGGTGCTCTACGTGCGCGAGCTGATCCGCTGCGCGTCCGAACTCGGCGCCCGGACGGTGCGCGTATTTCTGGCGTGGCCGGGAGTCACCCAGCATCCGCAGCTCGCCTCCTACGAACGGTCGCGCGCCATGTGGGAATCCGACCACAAAGGTTACTCGGACGAGGAAATCTGGGTCTGGTGCCGCGACGGCATGGCGAAGTGCGCCGGATTCGCGTCTGACTACGGCGTGACCCTGGCCCTACAGAATCACACCCCGGTGATCCGCGACCACCAGGACGTGCTGCGCATGGTGCGCGAGGTGAACTCGCCCAGCCTGAAGGTCTCGCTCGACGCCTACATCATGCCCGACAAGTCCCCGCAGGCCATTCGTCAGGCCGCCCTCGACGTCGGTCCCTTACAAGCTCTGTGCCATTTCGGCGGCGAGTTCAAGCGCGAAGCGGACGGATCGGTGAAGGGTCCGGATTACTACCCGGTCTTCGTCCGGGCCATGCACGAAATCGGCTACCAGGGATACCTCGGCTACGAGCTCTGCCACGAGCTTCCCAAGGTAAACGGCCAGACGGTGGGGATTGAATTCGCGGATCAGTGTGCCGAGGCCGCGACGGCCTACATGAGAGGATTGATCAAGGCCAGCGCGGCGTAGCCTCGACGGCAATCAGTCTGGCGTGGCGGCGAGATCGGCGCCGCCGCCGCGCTCGCGATCAGCGCAGATGCTTCTCGGCCACGCGCCGGAACCCCGTGGCATGCCGCTCCACGGATTTCGCGTCGTCGCGAATCGTGACCCCGTACCCCGAACTGAGCCCGGGATCGGACACGCCGATGCTGATGTTGAGCGCCCGCTCGAGCAGCGCGTCGGTCTTCGGCAGCATGCCCTGCCAGTAACGAACTTCGCGATCCTCGCCCGCGTACCTGCCGAAACAACCGAAGGGGCAGGGCACCGCGGTCGGCATCCGCTGCTGCATCAATTGCTCCATGTTGTTGTAGACGTGCCAGCCGGCGCGTGCCACAACTTTCGTTCCGAGCTCGGCGGCGATCTTCTGCGCGATCTCGGCGCTCGGCAGGATGAGCGTGAGCATGGTGGAGCACTCTCCCTCCGGGTCGGTAATCTCGCGGAACTCGATTCCGGGCAGATCCCTGATCAATGCCTTGTAGCGTTTCTTGTTGGCTCGCAATCCTTCCAGGAGCGCGGGCAGCTTGCGGAACTGCGCGAGCAGCACGGCGGCCTGCAGCTCGGTGAATCGAAAATCGAGTCCGAAGAACGGACGCGCGCCGATCTCGACGCCGGTACGCAACGGCGAGTGTCCCTGATCGTGAAAGGCGAAGGCCCGCCGGTAGAGCTCTTCGTCGTCGGTCACTACCATGCCGCCGTCGCCCGAGGTGATGGTCTTGTAGACGTTAAAGCTGTACGTGCCGATTCTCCCGATCGATCCGGCCATGCGTCCCCGGTACGACGCGCCGAAAGCCTGGGCGCAATCCTCGATGAGCGCCACGCCGTGATCGTCCGCGATTTTCTTGAGTTCGTCGAGCCGCGCCGGATTGCCCATCATGTGCACGGCCATGATTGCCTTCGTGTGCCGCGTGATCTTGGCCCTCACGTCTTCAGGATCGAGATTGAACGTCCGATCGATTTCCGCCAGCACGGGAATCGCCCGCGCATAGACGATCGACGAGATGCTGGCGATGAACGTGAAGCCCGGCACAATGACCTCATCGCCCGGCCCGATGCCGAGCGCGGCCAGCGCCGTCAGCAGCGCCGAGGTGCCGGAATTCACCGCCACGGCGTAGCGCACTCCGGCCCAGCGGGCAATCTCCTGCTCGCATTGATGGACCTTGGCCTTGAAACGCGCGTCGGCGTCAGGGCCAACCGTCGAACCGTATCGAAACAGATAGCCGCTGCGTAGCACGTCGAGGACTTCGTGGATTTCCTCTTCGCCGATCAATTCCATTCCCGGACCTGGCATCTCGGATAGCCTCCGTTCTGCGCGTCGCGACCACAGCGCCCGCGCCCTGTTCGTCCTCCATTCAAGGTAACCCAATCTCACCACGCGAGATGGATTTCTTCCTCTTGCCGGTACCCTCTGTCGTGCCCGCTCGCCTGGCCCTGGCCGCCCCCAAATGCCTTCGCAGGGCCTTTTTCGGCGCCCTTCCATGACGCTCGCGATTCGCTCGTCCTCATCGAACAACCGGGGCTTGGAGCCATCTCATGTTCAAACTCGGAGGTGCCTCGTGTTCAAGATCGCCCTGCACAAGATCCTCTTCATTGCCATCGTCCACACCTTGGCATTTGCCGACGCCTACACTACCAATCGCGCCCTCAAGGCCAGCGAGCTCAATCCGCCCGAAGGGCGGTACTTCTGGGCAGTAAACGGCCTGCGCTATCTCTCGCCGGGACCCTTGCACGAAATGAATCCGCTGTTGGGCCGGCAGCCCGGAACGGCCCGACTCTACCTGCAGATCAATGCTCAGGACCTGGTCGCGGACTGGTTAATTCTGCGGAGCAAGCGCCTGGTGCCCCCGGCCGTCTTTGGCTCGACGGTGTCAATCCACGTTTATGGCATCGCTGACAATCTGCGTAAGACGGGCCCGTATTCCCTGCCGCCGCCGGACCCGTCGCACCCCTGCGTGGGCGTCTGCCAGGAAGTCCGGCACCGCGAGAAGTATTGACTGTAAGTGGGGCCGAACCCATACAACCGTGTTGCCGGGCGCCCGAATCATACCGGGAGAATCGGCAGCCCATCGATCTTTGAGGTTTTGACCATGGACGGAATCACGGGTCTGAGAAGAACACGCGCCCTCGTCGTCGGCTCCGCACTGGCGGCGGCGTTCGCCTTTGGGGCGCAGATTTCGCTCGCCCAGAGCAAGCCTGACTTTGCGGGTAATTGGAATTTCAATAAGGATCAGAGCGACGACGCCAGTCAGAAAATCCATGAGGCCGAGGCCCAGGCCAGGTCACAGCGTGGCGGATACCCTGGTGGTAGATACCCCGGTGGCGGGGTACCCGGTGGCGGCTATCCCGGAGGCGGTTATCCGGGCGGTGGCTATCCCGGCGGTGGCGGCATCGGATTCCCGGGCGGTCGAGTAGGGATGGGGGGAATGGGTCCCGGAATGGGCCGCGGCCGGCCGCGCGGCGGCGCCCCGGAGGCGGGGATGTCGAGCGCAGACACGGAACAGATGGCTGAAACACCCAAGACGCTGCAGATCGACCAGGAAGAAAAGAAGATCACGATCACCGATGACAACGGCGGGGTCACCAACCTCTACCCCGACGGCAAGAAGCACAAGGAGAAGGACTCGACTGGCCAATCAAACACCATCAAGACTCACTGGGACGGCGATAGGCTGGTTTCCGAGAGTAAGCTGCATTCCGGAAAGCTGACTCAGACCTACGCACTGAGCCCCGACGGCAAGCAGCTTGACGTCCTCTCGACGCTGGATGCCGGACGCAACGGATCTCTTGCTATTCGTCGCGTTTACGACAGCGCTAAAGGGAGTAGCAAGTAGCAGGCCGTCCTGAGACCTTCCGCGTGCCAAGCTGACAAGGGCAGACCTTGGTCAAATCCATATCCGTCAACATGTGCGGTGACGCCAGTCACAGCACTCTCCAGTAGAGGGCGCTAGCCTGGGTTGAACTTAAGATAACGCGGGGGGCGACAATCCCGCCGCGCCCGGGTTGCGCGCCCGGCCGGCGTCAGGGGTTTGTCATGCCCCTTCACAAAAGTCCGACTCCCACCGACAAAAGTCTGGCAGCGCGTCGCGCCAATGCTGTCATGTCCACCCGCCCGCGCACCCCACGCGGCAAGCTGCGCGTGACCGGCGGTATGGGGCGCAACGTTCGCCAGCTGCTGGGCGGGCTGCAAGCCGTTTGCCTTGACCAGAAGCCCGGCGGCGCTGCGGTCCATCTCCAGGAGGAGCTGATCTTTCGCTTACGGGAATGCGCCGCTACTGGCCACGCGGGACGCGATCAGTCGCAAGAGGCACCTTACCCCAATCCAGCTGAAGGTGCTAGGCTTAGGCCGAAGCCAGCAGTCCGGCAAGGCCTTACTTGGAACGGAAGCGCGTGAAATATGCGAAAAAAACATCCACGCCCCCAAAGCCGGAATGTCTCACGGAATCAACGACATAGGCCCAAAGATGGGGCTACATCGAAAGCCGGAATGTCCTTTAGAATGAGTAAAAATGGGGCTACAGCGAATGCGCAGAAGTTGCCAATTTCAGGGCGTGAATGTGCCTTGAATCAGCAAAAGTCGACATGCCGGAGGCCGCGGAGTCGTTCGTGGTGTCGTCGTTCCGGCGAAAGGGGCAACCCGGCGCGCCTTTGGCGGGAAATCGAAGCTGTGAAATAATCGCTAAGTGGCTGGGGCCGGATGCGCGCCAGCCCGAGCACCAGACATTGAGGAGAGCGCAGCATGACCGACGAATCCCCCATGACTCGACGTGACTTTCTGAAATCCGGCGCAGGTACCACGGCCGGACTCGCGATCGGCGGGTCGGCCCTCGTGGCGAAACCGGGCCGGGTGCTCGGGGCCAATGACCGCGTTCGACTCGCCGTGGTCGGCGTGCGCGGGCGCGGATGGGACCACATCGAGGCCTTCTCCAAGATCGCCGACGTCGAACTCGCCGCGCTCTGCGACATCGACCAGAACGTGATGCACAAGCGCCTGGCGGAGATGGCGGAGCGCGGCCTCGGTCAGCCCTCAACGTTCGTCGACGTGCGCAAGCTGCTCGACGAAAAAACCATCGACGCGATCTCCATCGCCACGCCCAATCACTGGCACTCGCTTATGGGCATCTGGGCCTGCCAGGCTGGCAAGGACGTCTACTGCGAGAAGCCATGCTGCCACAACGCCTGGGAAGGCGCGCAACTGGTGGAGGCGGCGAAGAAATACAACCGCATCATACAGCACGGCACGCAGAGCCGGTCGAATTCAGCGCTGCGCGAGGCCATCGATCACGTGCGCAACGGCACCATCGGCGAGGTTTATCTCGCACGCGGGCTCTGCTACAAGTGGCGCGACACCATCGGGCACGCGCCCGTCGAGCCGGTGCCGGCCGGCGTGGATTACGATCTCTGGACGGGTCCGGCGCCCATGAAGCCGTTCACCAGGAACCGCTTTCATTACAACTGGCACTGGATCTGGGACACGGGCAACGGCGATATCGGCAACCAGGGCGTGCACGAGATGGACATAGCGCGCTGGGGCATCGGGCAGCGCTGGCCGAGCAGGGCGTCGGCGGTGGGCGGCCACTTCATGTTCGACGACGACCAGCAGACGCCCAACACGCTGAACTGCGCCTTCGAGTACGAGCTCCCGAGCGGCCGCCGTCAGATGCTGGAATTTGAAGTGCGGCACTGGATTACCAATCACGAATCCGAGATCGGTACGGCGGCCTTCGGCAGCGCGGGCGTGCCGCAGGCGGGTCTCGCGCCCCACAAGGAAATGTTCGGCGGCGGCGACACCATCGGCAACATTTTTTAAGGCTCCGAGGGATATCTGGCTATTGACGGCTATGATTCCTACCGGACGTGGCTCGGGCGCAAACAGGAGCCCGGCCCGCACGCCAACGGCACCGGGAATCATTTCCAGAATTTCATCGATTGCGTTCGCAGCCGCAACGCGGACGACCTCACGGCGCCGATCGAAGAAGGCTACCTTTCGGCGGCGCTGGTGCATCTCGCCAACGCGTCCTATCGCCTCGGCCGGACGCTCGAGATCGATCCGCAGACGGGTCAAGTGAAGAGCGACGAGGAGGCGAATCGATTGCTGCGCGATGGCGATCGCGGGTATCGCGCGCCGTACGTGGTACCGGAGCAGGTTTGATGTATCGTCCGCGGATGGCGGTTTCGCCGCGGCACGTCGCAAACGCAGACGTTGCACCACAGAGGTCACAGAGGCCACGGAGGATATCGTCTCCGTGCTCTCTGTGTCCTCCGTGGTGATACTTCCCGGGTTTGAAGAGGATTTGGATGACCGCGCCGAGATCCGGCAATGAGAACATCTGACCAGGTTTTTATTGGGATTCTGTTCGGGCTCGGGTGGATTGTCTGGCCTGGAACCCTGATTTGGGGCTGGGTGCAATTCCTGATGAAGCCAAAGCAGCGAGACCTGATGTCGATTCTGTCTCTGATGGGTTTCCTGTTGGCCAGCGCGTCGGCACTGCTCGCAGTCTCGTCAGTGATCTACGCGCACGCTGTCAACGGCTTTGAGTTTTACGACCCGCGACTTCTCAGGATATTCCGCGCCGGCTTCTTGATCTCACTTGCCGGTATCGTTTTCGGAATTGGGGGTGTTTGGCGCAAGAACACGCTCCGCTGGCAGAGTCCCACTGCTGCGGCGGCTTCGCTCGCATTCTGGCTTGGGATGGCCTCAGCCGAGTAGTTGTGTATGCTGCTTGTCATCGACGTCGGAAACACGAACACGGTCCTGGGAATCTTCGCAGGCTCCGAGCTGCGCGCGCACTGGCGCCTGACCACCAGTCGCGCACAGACTGCGGACGAGTACGGCCTCCTGATCCGCACCCTGTTTGGCCTCGAGCATGTTCAACCGCAGCAGGTCACCGGCATAATCATCGCCAGCGTCGTCCCTCCGCTTAACGGCTTGCTCGAGGAGATGGCGGAGAAGTACTTCAAGATGAAGGCCCTGTTCCTCGGGCCGGGCACGCGGACCGGCGTGGCGATCCACTACGACAATCCGCAGGAAGTGGGCGCGGACCGGATCGCGGACGCGGTGGGCGCTTTCGAGAAATACGGCGGGCCGTGTGTCATCGTCGACTTCGGCACGGCCATCACCTTCGACGCAATATCAGAGAAGGGCGATTACCTCGGGGGCGTGATCTCGCCCGGCCTCGGTATCGCCGCCGAAGCCCTCTTTGCGCGCGCCGCGCGACTGCCGCGTGTGGACATTCGAGAGCCTGAGCGCGTGATCGGCACCAACACGGTGGCCAGCATGCAATCCGGCCTCTTTTACGGCGCGGTGGGCCTGGTGGATGGGATCCTCGACCGTCTGGTGGAAGTTCTCGGCCCCGGAACGCGCGTGATCGCCACCGGAGGCCAGGCGCCGCTCATCGCCTCGGCGTCGCGCTACAAGCCGCCGGTCGATTCCCGGCTCACGCTCGACGGTCTGCGCATCATTTATGAAAGGAACCAGGTCGCGGCCGCGCCAGCCTCGGGCAGTGAAGTGCCGGTGAAACATTCAAAGCCCGTAGTCCGCAGCGGCCCCGGTCCGGCCACGGCCAAACGCCGGCTGTAGCCAGCTTATGTAGCCGATGTCATCGCAGGCAAGCACGGTCCCCGAAAATAACTATTTCTCATACTTCACCGAGATCGAGGAGTGCTATCGGCGCTGCCGCGGCACGCCGGTGCTGATCTCGACCCTTGATTGGGCGCTGATCGAGTCGTGGAGAGAAGCCGGCGTTCCCCTGGCGGCGGTAATTCAGGGGATCGAGCGCACGTTCGAGAAGTACGCGAAGCGTCCCCGCCGCTTCAGCAGGATCAATGGCCTCGCCTATTGCTCGCAGAGCGTCCTCGAAGCGGCCGGGGCTATGGCAGCGGGCCAAGCCGACGCCGCGCGACGGCCGTCGGCGCGAGCGCAGGCGGCGCCGTTCACCCGTGAGCAGATCCAGGGCCATCTCCGCCACAACGCGCGGAGCGTGCGCGACGCGGCAACCAAGCGTCGCGAGGCGGACGCGGCTGGCGCCGCGGATCTTGACGAGGTAGCGGCGGCACTCGAGCGGCTGGCCGATGGGATAACGGAAGCGCCCGAGAATCTCGAGCCCATCGAGAACGAGGTGAGCGCGCTTGAGGAAAAGCTCACGGCGTCGGCGACGCGGGCCTGCGCACCTGCGACCCTGACGGCGCTGCGCGCGCAGGTCCAGCGCGGCATCGCGCCCTATCGCGGCAAGATGAGCGCGCCGCAGCTCGATCTGCTGGAGCGGCAGATGCTCAAGCGCGCCCTGTACGCGCACTACAATCTGCCGCGCCTGAGCACGTTCTATTTGAATCCTTGACTGCGGCCCAGGCGCTGAGCAACTGGACGTTAAATATCATGGTTGCCGTACCGCACCCGATACGCCGTTATTCGGAGCGCAGCGAAGAATCTCACCGTGAGCCGCCGCGCGGCTATCTCATGCCATCGAATCCCGAGCGCTTTGAACTCGTCACCCAGAAGATGCTCTACGGCGGAGCGGCACTCGGCCATCACGCGGGACACCCGGTATTGGTGCCCTATACCCTGCCCGGCGAGCGCGTGCAGGTGGAGACGACGCGCCTGGCCAAAGGCATGATTTACACGCGGCTGGTACAAGTGCTCGAGCCTTCGCCGCAGCGCGTCGCGGCACCTTGTCCGTATTTCGGACGCTGCGGTGGGTGCCATTACCAGCATCTCGACGCCGCGCGCCAGTTGGAGATGAAGCGCGAAATTCTGCGCGAGACGCTGCGACGCGTCGGACACATCGACTGGCAAGGCGAGGTAGCGACGCACACCGCCGAACCATGGGGCTATCGGAATCAAGTACGGCTGAAGATCGGACGCCGTGATGCCGCGAGCGCGGCGGCAGCGAGCGCCGCGGCCGTCACCCCCATCGGGTTCTTTGCCGCCGATTCTCACCAGTTTGTTGCCATCGACCGTTGCCCCATCAGCTCGCCGCGGCTGAATGCCGTGATTCAGGAGTTCGCGAGTGCGGAGTGGGCCGCGCGGTTGGAAGGCTGGAGCGAAGTCGAGCTGCGCGCCGACGACCGCGATGAGCATGTAGTGGTGACGTTTCGAGGCGCCGTTACGGATTCGATCGAAGGGTCGATAGAGCGTTTGGCTGGAGAGTGCCTCCGCGAATTGTCCGGCGCGGCGGGCATTGTTTTCGACATCGACCCGGTACCGGAGGCGCCGCGGCCGGATCGGCATCACCGCGGCGGCAATATCCGCCGGCGTCAGCGGCTTACGTCCCCAAGGCGCGCGTCCGGCGATGCGACCCTGATTTATCGCGTCGGCGACATCAACTATCGAGTGAGTCCCGGCTCATTCTTTCAGGCTTCGCGGCTACTGCTGCCGGAGTTCGTGTCCACAGTCATCGCTGATTTTGAGGGAGGATCGCCTGGCCTCGCGCTCGATCTCTACGCCGGTGCCGGCTTGTTCACGCTGCCCTTGACGCGCCGCTTCCGCGAAGTCGTCAGCGTGGAGGCGAACCCGGAGGCTGCTGCCGATCTCGCGGCCAATCTACGAGTAAATGGCGCGGCCAACGCTCGCGCGGTCCGCTCGACGGCCGCCGAGTTTCTGCGGCGTTACGCGCAGGCCGCACCCGATCTTGTTGTGCTCGATCCGCCGCGCGCCGGCGCCGAGGGAGAGACGCTGCGCCGCCTGGCCGCAATCCGGCCGGCGCAGATACGCTACGTCTCCTGTCACCCGCCGACGCTGGCCCGCGATCTGGCTGCGTTGGTCGAACGCGGCTATCGGATCGAGCGGGTGGACTTGTTCGACTTGTTCCCGCAGACGTTTCACATCGAAACCCTGGTCAGGCTAAGCAGGGTTTGAAAGGCTTGCGGGTTAGCGCCGCGGCGGGCGAGCCTTGTACATCGTGTTGCGCATGGCGATCGCGAAACCGGCGACGCCAGCAAGAACGAGCGTGCTGACGGGCGCGAAGGAACAGAGGGTGTGGAAACCGAGGAGGTCAGCGTCGGACGCCGCGTGCGGCAGCAGGGTGAGAAGGGCGAGACCCGCAAGCAGCACGGCCAGCGCCGTGAGCAGGGAGTACTGCGGTTCCCGGTTGGGCCCCAGTTCGTCTGGCATTCGTAGCCGGTTCATGCCGGAGTTCGCGGAAAGCGGATCGGCCGGGCGGGTGGTTCCCTATAGCTAGCCTATCACCTGGCGTAACCGCTAGCGCGAAGGGGCGCCCGTCGCGGCCCGCCGCGCCTGGGAAGCGGAAGCGGGAATGATCTGCAGGATCACCCGGCAGGGCGCGTGCGCCGCCACGTACTGCACGCACGAACCGAGCAGTATTTCTCCGAGCCCCAGCTTCCCATGATACCCGAGGATCAGCAGATCGGCGTGGTTCTCCCGAGCCTCGTCCACGAGCGCGGGTCCGGCGGCGCGGGCGCGCACCAGCGTGCTGCGGAGCTTCAGGCCGCAGGCCTCGGCCGCCGCTTCCGCGGCCGCGAGCGCGGCCTTGGCGGACCGGTCGAGAATCTCCGCCTCGGCATCCAGCGGCAGCGCCGGCCCGATCTCCGCCACGCTGATGGCCATCAACTCCTGCCCCGTGCCCTTGCACATCCGGCAGGCCAGCCGGACGAGCTCGTTCGCATGCTCGGGGTCTCGTATGGCAACCATCACCAGCGAGTCACTCATGGCTTCCTCCCTCCGAGGCCGGCGCGCCGCCCATGTGCCGGCCGTAAAAGGCCGACGCTACAGCAGGCTCAGCCCTTTCCGGCTTCTGAGGCTGTGTCCGGCGCGCCAGGGCTCTTCACCATCTCGATAGTGTGCAGGTGGCTGATTTCGCCGGTGGCGGGACTCATTTCAGCGACCACGGCGTAGCTTTCGCGCCGCGCCGTGTAACCGGCCGCTTCGAGTTCCAGCACGCGCCGGTGAAACGCGTCAACGTTCCAGTCGCGGACGATTTTCACTTCGGTCCCCATGGCCGGCGGTTCCGCCTCCTGGCGAGGGCGGGAACGCCCCCCGGGCGCCGGTGCCAGAAACACCGTTCTTCCCGCGAGCGTTCCTCCTCCCTCCCTTTCAGGGTAGAACTGCCGGTGACGCGGCTCTGTGCCGAACGTCACACCTGGCACGTGCGACGGCTCACAGTCGCGCAGCACGGCCAGGATGACCGCGCCGAAGGTCCCAAGCACGGCCAGGATGGCCGTGCTACGCCAGCAGCTTCCGGACGACTTCGCCGGAGACGTCGGTGAGGCGGAAGTCGCGGCCCTGGAAGCGGTAGGTGAGGCGGGTGTGATCGATTCCCATGCGGTTGAGGATGGTGGCGTGCAGATCGTGGACGTCGATAGCGTCCTCGACGGGGTTATACCCTAGCTCATCTGTCTGGCCTACAGTAATCCCCGGCCGGATGCCGCCGCCGGCCAGCCACACGCAGAACGCCCGCGGATGGTGGTCGCGACCCAGGAACTTCGAGCGGTTGCGCGCCTCGTTCATGGGGGTGCGGCCGAATTCCCCGCCCCACACCACCAGCGTGCTTTCGAGCAGCCCGCGCTGCTTCAGATCCTTCACCAGCGCCGCCGCCGCCTGATCGGTCTCGCGGCAGAGGCTGGGCAGACGGTTGACGATGTCGTCGTGGGCCGAGGTGCCGTGATTGTCCCAGCCGCGATGATAGAGCTGGACGAAGCGCACCCCGCGCTCGACCAGGCGCCGCGCCAGGAGGCAATTATTGGCGAACGACTTCTTGCCGGGCTGGGTGCCGTACATCTCGTGGATCGAGGCCGGCTCCTTTGAGATGTCGGTCAGCTCGGGCACGCTCGACTGCATCCGGTAAGCCATCTCGTAGGAGGCGATGCGGGTGATGATCTCGGGATCGCCCGCGCTCTTCAAGTGCATCTCGTTCAGATCCTTGATGGCGTCAAGCGATTCGCGGCGAGCCTGCTCGCTTACGCCGTCGGGATTGGTAAGGAAGAGCACCGGATCGCCCTGCGAGCGGAATTCCACACCCTGGTACACGGTGGGCAGGAAACCGGAGCCCCAGCACGCCTTGCCGCCGTCGGGCTGGTTCTCGCCGGAGATCAGCACCACGAATCCCGGCAGGTCAGAGCAGGCGCTGCCCAGGCCGTACGTCATCCAGGAGCCGAAGCTCGGCCGGCCGATGATCTGGAAGCCGGTGTTCATGAAGATCTGGGCCGGCGCGTGATTGAACTGCGAGGTGTGCACCGAGCGCATGATGGCGATGTCATCGGCGATCTCACCGAGGTGCGGCAACAGCTCGGAAATTTCGGCGCCCGAGCGTCCCCAGCGCTTGAAGTTGTAAGGCGAGCCCAGCAGCTTGGGCGTCCCCTGGATAAAGGCGAAGCGCTCGCCCTTGGTCAGTTCGGCCGGGATGCCCTGGCCGTCGAGCTGCTGCAGCTTGGGCTTGTAATCGAGCAGATCCACCTGCGAGGGCGCGCCCGCCATGAAAAGGTAAATGATGCTCTTGGCCTTGGGCGCGAACATCGGCGCCTTGGGCGCCAGCGGATTCGCCGCCGCGGCCGCGCCCGCAGCTTCCGCGGCATCAACGGCGCTCGATCCGGCGGCTGCTAATTCCGACGTGGAAGCTCCGCGGCGAGTCGCGGCGAAGGCATTTCGATTCAGGAGCGTGGTGAGCGCCGCCGAGCCGATGCCGAATCCGGCCTGGCGGAAGAAGTGCCGGCGCGTCACGGCGCGGAGCATGTCGTCGGATGGATTGAGAGGGAGATCCTTCATGGTAGTGGTGTAACCAGTGGCTTACCTCGGTGACGGTTAACAGTCGACAGTTAACAGTCCAGGTTCACCAGCTTTCTCCTCCCCTCGCAGAATTGACTGCCAACTGCGAACTGTCGACTGTCAACTGCCTCCCGGTATAAACCACGCAGCTAATGCTGTCAAGAACGATCTGGTTTTTTGCTTCCGGCGCCCCGACTTTCTTGCCGCCCGCGATTGGTTGTCGATTCAGAGCAGATCCCGGCCAAGAACAACCGCTTTGGCGCCGTCGATGTAGCCCCACCTTTGTTGATTCTAAAGGAGATTCTGGCTTTCGGTCTAGCCCCCATTTTGACCTATCCTTATGATTCCATGGGACATTCTGGCTTTGGCGCGGTGGGTGTCTGAATCGTGTTTCTGCTGTGGGTTTGCAGCAGCGAGTCTACTTAAGCCGGCGAAATCAGGCGCCAAGCGCCTGATCAGGCGAGGGATAACGGGGCAGCGACTCTCAATCGTGAAGAGCGCTCCGGGCACGACAATCTCACTTTCAGGGACATGAGCCCTCTATCCAGTTGACTCCAAGGGACATTCCGGCTTTGGGAGGGGTGTTCGCCGCGCTTTCTGGGCCCTTCCGCGGAGGCGCTCCGCCGTAGGGCAGGAGTCTCAGCCCGCTGCAGAACTCGCGTTGAACGAGGAGACGACAACCTGTCCAACGACACTCGCGGGAGAAATGGCGCCATTCGCAGGGCCCTCCATGAAGCTGCCGGCGCAAGGCCTGCATGTTATCCAAGCCTTAATAGTAATATAGATAGATAATATCGGCAAGCCTCGAAAGGTCGCCGCCACCCGCGGGAGCAGGTTTGCGCTACGCTTGCTCTGGTGCGTCGCCGCCGGCGGCAGGCGCGCGCCACGTCCGGAGAGAGCACGAGCGGATACGCGACGCGCTCGGCCACGGGATGTCCGAGCGGCGAATCGTCTGGGAGAAGATTGTCTTAGAGGTGTAGGTTGATGGAAATCAAAGTCATCGGCTATTGGGTTGCCACCACGATCATTGCGCTTGAGACTCTGGCAGGAGGATTCGTCGATCTGACCCACGGGCGAGAGGCCATTGTCGCGGGCAGACCCGTGGTTGACGTCGTGACGAGCCTGGGCTACCCCGCGTACGTGCTCATGATTTTGGGAGTTTGGAAGATACCGGGAGCCATAATCCTGATCATTCCGGGTTTTCTGCGGCTCAAGGAGTGGGCCTATGCCGGGATCGTATTTGAGCTGTCAGGCGCAGTTGCGTCACATGCGGTCCGGCGCCAGGGGAGCGACCTTGTGGGCCCGCTAATTCTGCTTGCCCTCGCGCTCGCCTCGTGGGCCCTGCGACCGCCCGGCCGGATCCTCGGGCGACGTCCCTACTCGACATGAATTGAGATCATTTCTTTTGAAGCCCTGGTCGATGTCCTCCATGGCGCACGGGAATGGAGTTTGACGCAGATTGCGCGGTGACGTAAAGCGATCTTCGGTGAGCCCCGTGAAAGTGGCGGAGGCCCTCGGTTGAGGGTTCAGCACGGTCAGGAGACCGTGGCACAACTAGCCCGTGCCACAACTCTGAGGCTTTGCAACTCTCTCCCGCCCGACGCGCGTCGCTCCCGGGGGGAGAGAGCTTTGCGTCTCACTGTTCGCCGGTAAGGACAGGCTTTCCTCATGACAAGAGGCAAAGCCGTGTCCCTGGCGTGAAGCTCCGCAGAAGCAAGAAGACAGCTCGCCGCGCAGCTTAGGGCTGGTGCGGCGCCGGAACGGCCGGCACGGCAACCGCCGGGGTCCGCGGATGCGACGGCAACGCGACCGGCCTGATTGCCTGCACGCTGGCGACGCGGGCCTTCATTTCCGGAGAAACCTGCGGCAGTTGGACTTCCTGCAGCCGCACGTTCTCGAAACCGCGCCGGCGCGCCACGATCCGATAGTCGAACGCGACCGTCGCCGTTCCGCCTCCGAGTTCGCGAACCGCGAAGCCTGATGCCGTCTTGCCGGCCACGTACAGGCCGTGGCAGTCGCCGCTCGGAGTGAGAAAGACGTGATAGTCCGTCGCAGTGTCCACGGTCTGGAGGAACTCGGGATCGAGCGCGACTTCGGCGGCGCCGCCGCGCAGTTGGCCGGTTCCGAAATCCTCAAACCAGTTCTCCGGGCTTTCCACAGCGTAAAGCGCCACGTCGCGGCCGTCCTGCAGCTTCACCCGGGCCGACTTGCTGCCGGCCACGGTGAGATTGCCGCTGATATCCAGGTTGCCGATGGCATCGACGCTGAAGACTTGTGTGAAGCTGCTGCCTGAGTGACCCGAAAGGATCAATCCCTGACCGGAGGCCGCATTAAAGATCCCGGCGACGCCCTGCGGGCTCTCAACCGCCCCGGACACACCGAACGTCGAGCCTGAAATCGCCGTGGCGTTTCCGAATATTGCCGTGCCGGTCTGGCTTTCACTTTCGCCGTAGACCCCGATTGTGTTGCCGGAGGCTGCATTGGCATCACCCCACACCCCGAAGCCGGCGCTGCTGAACGTCTGACCGACGCGTCATTTTCCTGGTTGCTGCCAGGACCCAGGACGAAGCGCGCGCCCTTATGGAAACGCTGCCGCTCGCGAAGGAACAGTTGATGGATGACGAGTACATTCCCGTCGGACCCTTGATGCCGCTCGGGGCGCTGCTGGGCCCGTCAGCCGGGCCGTGACTCCCAGCACCCTAGGCTAGTATGTTGCTGAAAGACACGGTTTGAGGAGCGTAGCGGCGAGTTTACCTCGCCATAAGTCGAACTCTCTCAATACCCGCGTGGCGGGCCTGAAGCCGCCGCTACACGCTTTTCAGCAGCCTGCTGGCTAGCCTACTGCCGCAGGAAGAGAACCTGAAAAGGAGACGAACATGCTCAAGCCAAGAATTATCGTGACCGGCGCGACCGGGAAGACGGGTCGCGTGGTTATCACCGAACTGCTGAAGGCGGGCTATCCGGTTCGCGCTTTGGTGCACCGGAAAGATGGGCGCAGCGCGCGGCTGAAAGCGCAGGGGGCCGAGATCGCGGTCGCGGACATGAGCGGCGTCGAGCGCGTGGCCGGGGCGCTGAAGGATGTCCAGCGCGCCTATTATTGCCCGCCTTTTGACCCCTACATGATCCAGGGAGCGGTCGCCTTCGCGGTCGCCGCCCAAGAAGCCCGGCTCGAACACATCGTCAGCATGACCCAATGGCTGGCGAGCCCCTCGCATCCCGCGCTCATGACCCGGCAGCACTGGCTGGCCGATCGACTGTTCTCCATGACGCCCGGAGCCACGCATACCGTCGTCAACCCTGGCTTCTTCGCTGATCCTTACCTGGCGACGATTGGGCTGGCCGTGCACC
The DNA here is from genome assembly GCA_035946575.1 of Terriglobia bacterium. GTDB lineage: Bacteria > Acidobacteriota > Terriglobia > UBA7540 > UBA7540 > Gp13-AA77. The sequence continues at coordinate 84,639 of DASYZG010000080.1, forward strand.
TCGGCGTCTTTCCGTGGATCTTCGGCAATAGCCGCAACGCGCCGCCTTCCAATGAGGACATCGCGCGAGTCGTGGCGGCGGCGCTGATGGATCCCGCGAGGCACGCCGGGAAGAGCTACCGCCCCACTGGACCCGAGCTTCTCGGCCCGGAGGGCATGGCTGCGGCCACCGGCCGGGCCGTTGGGCGATCAGTCAGGGTCGTGCCAACGCCTACCTGGTTATTCATGAAGGCCGTCCGCATGAGCGGCTTTCCGATCGATGTGTTCAGTGGAGTGCGCTACTACATTGAAGATCACAAGCGCGGCGCCTTCGAGCTGGGTGCACCAACCACCGATGTGCTCGAGGTGACCGGCCGCCCCGCTGAGGATTTCGAGACCATCGCGCGCCGTTATGCGGCGCTTCCCGGGAACCAGCGGACCTTCGGCAATTGGCTTCGCGAGTTCGTGCAGTTTGTGCTCGCTCCGCTCAGCCCCGGCTTCAATTTTGACCGCTACGACCGCGAACTGCGCCGTCCATTCCCCGCGGAGCCGCAGTTCGCGCCTGAGTCCAGGGTGTGGCGGCGCGAGCACGCCGTTGGTGAGGCCGCCAAGCCCCCGGTGCCGGGCGGAGAGAGGGTTCTTGTCACCGCCACCAGTCGCGGTCGAAGGCTGGAATTCTGATCAGGAGAGGCTTATGGCATTGCAACTGGGTTTTTTCGTGAGTATCGCATTCAGCTTCATGGCGTGGGGGATCGTCGCCGCCCGCTACATCTGGCCGGAACTGCGCCTCCGCGAACGGGCCGGGGCCTTACGCCCCCTGCTCATGCTGCACAGCTTCCGATTCATCGGGTTCGCCTTCCTGGTCCCAGGCGTCGTGTCGCCCGATCTGCCGCCTGCCTTCGCGCGTTCCGCCGCCTATGGGGATATGCTTGCGGCCACACTGGCCTTGCTTTCGCTGCTCTTGCTGCCGCGCGTGACCGGTATCTGGACGGCGTGGATCTTCAACCTCTGGGGAACAGCCGATCTGCTGAACGCTTTCTACCAGGCCAATCACGCCGGGCTCCTGGCGGGGCAGTTGGGAGCCGCGTACTTCATTCCGACCGCCATTGTGCCGCTCCTGCTGATCACGCACGGGCTTGCCTTTCGGATTCTCCTGCAACATCGGCCTGAAGCCGCAATGCAGGAAAGCCGGCACCGAATGGGAGCAAATCAAATCAGCAACGCGGCAAGACAAGGGCAAAACTGAAAACGCCGGCTGGGGAGGTTGGGAGCCGCGCCCGTGAACTGTCGACTGTTGACGATTGACCGTCAGCCGCGAATCGAGGCCCGCCGGTGGCCACGGCATGGGTATTCACGTCGTTGCCACCCGCCGGCTGCCGGGGCGCAAGTCGGGAACTTATTGTAATTCTTGGCTTAGTAGGGGCGGGTTGGCGTAGTAGCGGCGGTTGGCGTAGTAGCGGCGGGTTTGAAACCCGCCCCTACAACTGTCACTCTGTTTGGTAACACTCTGTAATTCTCGGGGCCTTGGTGTCTGGCGGTCAGCTCGCGGACTGCAGAGACCGGTTGGTGCGGCACGTTCATCGGCGTCCCGCGCGCCCTTCAAAGGCAGCATCGTCTTCCGTCTGTGTACTGTCCGCCAAATAGAATGCACATCCGGCGCGCTCGTAGCGGCGGCTTTATGCCGCCAACGCGAATTGGGTGCTGAAGTTATGGCGACCTAAAGTCGCCGCGACATCATCCGCCTGAATACTGGCCAGGTCAAAAACCGCCCGCCGAGGCCGAATCCGGCTAACCCGCTGAAAACAAGCCGAAAATAAATGTTCCCCATTTTCTCACTTTTCTCACTTTTCTCCATTGTCCCATTTTTAGGGTTCACACTATCGGTCATGGGCGATTCCGGCCCGGCCAGGATAAGAAAGGGCGCAGGCGAATTGAGAAGTTTACGAACGAAGCCATCAGGTTACTGAAAACAAAGGACGGCACTTTGGGCAACCCAAGAAGTCTCTGAAAACAAATGGCTTAGCTAAAGAAACCCAACAGGTTGCTGAAAGTAAAAGACTTACATGCAATTTAAAACGGCAGTTAGCACCCATCCGATGCGGAAGCGAGCGGTTTTTCGGATTATTACCGGACTGTCTCGACTCTCGACTGTGGACTCGACCGCTACAGCGCGCTCAGAAAGTCGCGCGCACGCCGATCTGGGCCGCGAAGGGAACTCCCACGGTCGTTCCCGGCCCGAAGAAATCGCCCAGGGCGCCGGCGGGAACCAGGACCTGCCTGAAGCTGGTGATGGGCGTCATCGACGTGCAGGCCGCGTTCGCGCACAGTTCGGTGAGATTAGCAAGCTGACCCGGAGTGGGATTAATGTTCGGCAGGGCCGAGATGTCCGTGACGTAGTTGGCGCCAGGATTATTGCGATTGAAGAGATTGAAAAACTCGACGAAGGGCATCAGAGTCCAGCGCTCGTTGATGCGCGTCGGCCGCGCCACGCGCATATCGAACTGGACGTAGGGCGTGCCGCGAAACTGGTCGAGCGCGGTCTGGGCGCCGTTGATAACGGCGCGATCGTCCAGCGCGTCGCCGAGGCCGTTCACGTCAAGGGGCGTGGTGAGCGTGATGGGACGCGCGGTTTCGGCCTGGCCGAGCAGCGACAGCTCGAGGCCGCCGGGCGCGTGAAAGATCCCGGCGGCCACAAACCGGTCGGTGACGTCTTCGCCGGAGGGGCCGAAATCGCCGGGCCCGAAGGCGTGCAGCGGGTTGCAGACGCCGTCCACGTAATCGAACAGTTCGCCGAGCACGCAGCCCCACGTCTTCGCCTTCGAAAGCGTGTAGTTCACGATCAGGTTGGCGCGGCCCGTTACATTCCCCTGCAGGTGGAGGGACAGCGCGTCGTAGCGCGAGCGGTTGTCGGCCCGGAAGTCCGTGATGTCGGGCAGGTTGCTCATCTGGGCCGTGATGTCGCTCGCCGGAAACAGCGGGCTGAACAGGGTGTAGCCCGCCTGGTACTGATAGCGGGCGAAGGCGTGCACTCCCTGCTCGTGCGTGTAGTCCGCCGTCAGAGTCCAATCCGGGTTGAAGGCGTGCTCGACGCCGGCCGTGGCGTGGATGGCGTAAGGCGTCTTGTACCCCGGATCGATGATGGCCCCCGCGCCGCCCGCCGTCACGCCGGGAATGCATCCCGCGTCGCCCGGATGAGCGCAGACGCCGGGCGGTTCGTTGACCGCCTGCAGCGCCGTCACCCAGCCGTTCTGCGCCAAATCGTTATAAAACAGGCCAAATCCCGCGCGAATTACCGTCTTAAAGCCGCTGTTCAGGCCGTAGGCGATGCCGATGCGCGGCGCCAGGGCCCCACGATAGTCGTGCGGCGCGCCCGGGATCAGCGGGATCTGCAGCGCGCGCAGCGTCGAAAACGCCGGATTGTCGAGCTGCGGGCGTCCGGAGGCGGTGAACAGTCCGAAAGTCGTGTCGTAGCGCAGTCCGTAATCGATGGTCAGGTGCGGCGTCTCGCGCCAGGAATTCTCGGCATACAAGCCCAGCCGCTGGACATTCTGCGAGAAGCTGCCGTTGCCGGCCGGGGTATTCGTGCACGTCGCGCCCGGGGTCGCGTTCGGAGCGCACCCGAGGTCGGCCCGGAATTGCGCCGGGTTGGCAACGTAATACGTTGGATCCAAAGGGAATGTCGTCAGACTCTCGGCGGCGCCCGAAAGCGCTCCGCTCAGTACCGGCTCATGAATGAAGTCGATGCCGAATCGCGGGGCGTTACCTCCATGTGCATTACTCACATCATAACGAAACTGGTATTTTTCCTGATTGCGCAGAATCGGGAAAGCGGTGATGGGTGTCACAAACTGGTTGTCGCCGAAGGTCTCGAACCCCGAGATCGTCCGGTAGGTCGAGCTGAAGGGGAAGGCGAGCGCGAAGCCCAGGTCCGAGTTGCGCGTCTCGGTATGATGGAGCGCGCTGGCGTTGAAGGTGAACGCTCCGAGCCACGTCGGGCTGAACGTGAACTGGTTCCCCATCACCAGGTTCTCGTATTTCGATCCCGAGGTCGCGCCCGTCGAGGGCAGCGTCGCCTGCTGGATCAGATCGTTGTTGGTCGTGTAGTTGTCGATGGACGCTCGCGCGAACCACTGCGAGCGCTCCGATTGAGACCAGTCCAGGCGCTCGGACCCGAGATATTCCCGGAAAGGAATCGGCACACTGCCAGGCACCGGAATCGAAGTCACGCCGGGAATCAGCCCTTGAGCCGCCAGGCCGGCGAGGGCATTGAACTCGGTCTGGCTCGCCGGACTGTAAGCGATGCTGGCTTTCTCATGTACGGCCTCGATCGACGAGAAGAACCAGAGCTTGTCCTTCCTGATGGGCCCGCCGAGCGTGCCGATGTAGTTCTGCCGCGAGAAGGGCTGCTTCGGATTGGGCGCCGGATTCTCGATGGGAAAGCGCGCATTCAGCGCCGCGGCGCGTTCGTAGAACCCGAGATCGCCGTGGTAATCGTTGCCGCCGCGCTTGGTGGTAATCACCACCGAACCGGCCGTCATGCGTCCCGTGTCCGCGTCTTCCTGGGCTGTGCGTACTGCGAATTCCTGGATGTCGTCGGGCGAGAAGTTCTGCAGAAACCCGCCGATGTAATCGTCGGAATTGTCGCCGCCGTCCACCGAGAGCTGATCGTTCAGCCCCGAGCTTCCGCCGAAGGAGACCGCGGTGATGCGCGCCTTGGTGGGATCGGACGGCTCCACGGGTTCGGTACCCGGAACCAGGTAGGAGATATTGGCGAAACTGCGATTCGCCAGCGGGATGGTCGCGAGGTCGCGCGCGGTGACCACCCCTCCCACGACCGCCGAGGTGGTGTCGAGCGGCTGGGTGGTCATCGACGACGCCTCGCCTTCCACGTTCACCGCCTGGCGCACGGGAGCGGGCTGAAGCGTCACCGTGACGTCGCGAACGGTGCTCACCTCCACCGCCACGTCCGAGCTGGCCGCGGCGAATCCCGGAGCCTCCACCATGACGCGGTAAGGTCCGGGCGGCAGGTTGTCGAGACGGAACTCGCCTCGCGTGTCGGTGGTGATTTTGTGCGTCGTCTGGGCCTGCAGCTGCCGGATCGCAACCCCGGCGCTCGGCACGCGCTCGCCCTCGGCGTCCTGCACGGTGCCCTCGATCGTACCGCCGGGATTTTGAGCCCGCGCGGCCGGGGCGAGCAGCAGGCACGAGACAAAAATCAGCAGAGTTGCCGGCCTTGTGGGCAGACCCTGTCGGGTGAGAACATGCATCGGATCTGGCGCACCTCAGTGGCATGGTTCCGAATCGCTGCGAGCGATGGCCCTTTGGAGAGACATCGCGGGCTACGGCGAGCCGATAGCAGAACGAATCAGGACCGGGGTCTAATTTCCGTTAGACGTGGAGTGGTGGATCTTTCTTCCATGCCTTGCAAAGGTTTGCAGGGGCGGATCGTTTCGCTGTATACAGAGCCCGAACCTCTTCCGAGCGCGCGAAGATTCCTTGGCTGGCGACTCGCCACTCGTCCCTTCTGGCCGATTGGGTTGCGGCGAGCCGCACCGCCATCAGGGCTTCAGAGGGGCGATGCTGAGCACCGGATTGACCTCGTACCATTTGCGGTTCTGCTGAGCATCGTACCGTTCCACGCCGTACACGCGAACCCGGCTGCCTTCGGCCGGCGGCCTCATCTGGATCGGGCTCATGATCTCGCAGACCACAAAAGGCGACCCGTTTTGCGGGCTTTGGACCAGCTTGAAAGCGACGGTCCCTTCCTCCTCGTCCGTGTGGACATCTTCGACGTAGCCGTCGGTGGCCACGTGCGGCTGGGTGTTTGCCTTGAGTTCGGGGATCGTCAGCCGGCGAAATTCGGCGAGATCGACCGCGCCCCTGACGGCCGGGGTCCGGCTCAACAGCACGCCGCGGTTCGAAACCACCAGCAGACCGAGTTGCAGCAGCACCACGGCGGATAGCACGCTGACCATGCGCGGCGTCGCCAGGCGCTCCAGCCAGTCCCGCCACCCGACGCCTCGCCTGCCGCCCGCGAACAAGGCGGCTTCCAGCCCTGCGATCTCCCGGCCGGCGTCCGCAGCTTCCTCCTCGATCTGCAGCGACGCCAGGCGCTGCGCCATTTGATGTCCGGCGCGGAGCCTCACCAGCAGCCCACGGCACGACTCGCAGTCAACCAGATGGCGCTCCAGCCGGGCCGTGTCGGCTTCCGGAAGCCGCGCTTCCAGATAAGGCAGCATCCGTCTTCGCAAATCGAACCGCCAGCAACTCATATCCACACCTCTACAAGAACTCTCTAAAAGGGCGCAGCCGCTCTTCCAAAGCTGCCAGCGCCCGATTCAACCGCGACGCCACCGTGCCGGGCGCGCATCCCAACACCCGCGTTATCTCGTCGTAAGACAGCCCCTCGACGTACTTCAGCACCACCACCTCGCGCATCCGGAAAGGGAGCTGCATCACCGCCTGCTGGATGATGCGGTCGCGCTCGCGCCGTGCATGCTGGTCGTGCGAATTCGGCCGCGGATCAACTTCGTGCGTGCTTCCGAGGACGGCTTCCAGCGGGACAAATGGCGGTTTCTGCCGGCGATGATGATTGCTGCATTCGTTGTGCGCGATGCGGTAAATCCACGTTGCCAGGCTGGAATGAAAGCGGAAGCGCTGAAGACTGCGAAAGACCTTCAGGAAGACCGCCTGCAGCACGTCCTGGGCATGGCCGGGATCGCCGACGGAATAGAGCGCCAGGCTGTAAACCTGCCCGCGATACAGTTCGTAGAGCCGGCGCAAGGCATGGCTGTCGCCGCCTTGCGCAGCCCGCACCAGAGCTTCTTCTGACCCGCTGTCGATCGGATGGCGGGTTCGAGGCGATTCAAGTCCAGGTGGCGGCGGCATTAGCGTGTCTCGGGTTCGCTCCGCCCTGCCGGAATTCACCTCGAGCCTCCTCCGCATTCTACCGGAGGCATTTGAATCCGTAAACCGGGCGTGAAAACTGTGGTGGCTCAAGGCAGGATGCGATCCTCTCGCCCCTACCGTCATTCCCGCGGAAGCGGGAATCCAGTTACTGGAACCCCCGCTTGCGCGGGGGTGACGATTCCTTGAGAGTGGTTCTCGAATTCAGACTGCACCACTGCTACGAAAACAAAGAACGGGAACCGTGTCCGGTTCCCGTTCGACGATAGAGAGTTCTTTGTGACGAGGCTAGCTTCGGCTGAACAGCTTGCGGCGCAGGAAGGTCAAAGCTCCCAGCCCGGAGCCGAGCAACAGCAGACTGGAGGGCTCTGGGGTTGGAGTTCCCGTCTCGAACAGAAGGCGATCGACGGCGGTGCCGTTGCAACTGCCGCCGTTGTTGCCCGAGCAGTTGTAAGCCAGGATATCGATCCCCGTGATGTTCGCGCCGCTCAGGTCCTGAAGACCCATGAAGATCGCGCTGCCGGGATCGTAGCCGCTCACGCCATTGAAGGCGTAAAAGGTACCCAGAGGCGTTGAACCGTTGAACGCTTCAATCTCGGCGCTAAAGGTTCCGTATTCGTTCCCCTGAATCTCGAAGCCGATGCCGGAGAGGCCTTTGGAGAATGTGAGGTCGATGGCCCCTTCGCCTTTGTGGCTGTTTTTGTTGTACGAGGCCAGAATGCTGTCGCCCGGTCCGAAAGTCCCTGCCCAGGTGCAGTTGGTCGCCGGGCACTCTAGCAGCGTCGATCCCGGTCCGCCCTGAGCAAAATTGATCGTGGTTGAGACCGTGCCGAACTGCGACGTGGCCACAGTGCCGTTCGTCACGTTGAAATTATTGACGCCGATCTCGGCCCACGGCTGGTAATCGTTGTAGCTGTAAGTTCCTATTGTTCGCACAAGGGTGATACTGTCTGCTTTTGCAGCCGAAGCCGCCGCGCCCATCAGGATCCCCACCGCTGCCACACTCATCAACAATCTGCGCATCGTAACCTCCGCTTGAGATGTGCTCCGCGTCTGTCCCCTTCCTGGTCTCATGAGCGTCAGCGTTTCCCCTAACGATGCCGCATCAGTGCCTAGTCAACTGGCAATAACGTCACCCTTGCCAGTGGGTCGAAGTCATGTCTACTCTGTCGCGGATCCAGCCCCGCATCAAAACCCACCAAGGATGCTTCGCCCGAAAGAAGTCGGCAAAGCATAGCCTGTAGACGATTAACCACTCGTGGGCACCATTCCTTGGACTCTGGGTAACTACTTTGTACTATCCGGGCCAGTTCCTGTCAAGGATTTTTGTATATAGTGCTGTGGCCTAAGGATATAATACTCGGGCGACAAAACCGGGCTTGCCGGCGAGACCTTCCGATTCCCTACTCTTCCCTCAGGACCTGCATCGGCTCGACGCGGGCCGCGCGGATCGCCGGGACGAGGGAGGCCACGGCGGCGACGGCAATAATGACCATCACGACTCCAAGGAGGGTAGGGGCATCGGATGGAGTTACTCCGTAGAGCATGCCGGAGAGCACGCGCGCGAAGGCGGCGCCGAGCAGCAGGCCACTGGCGCAGCCCAGAAGCGAAACCCGGAGGCCTTCATAGAGAAACTGCCGAAGCACCCGTCCCGGCACGGCGCCCAGAGCCAGTCGTAGTCCCACCTCTCTGCGGCGCACGCTCACGAAGTAGCTCAGCGTCCCGTAAAGGCCGAGGCAGGCCAGCGACAGAGCGGTGAGGGCGAAGAACGTCAGTAGCACGGTGCGCAGCCGGGTGTCAGCAAAGGCGTCCCCAAGATGATCGCTGAGCGGCATCACATCGAACACCGAGCGCCCGGGCTCCACTTCATGAATCTTGCGGCGGATGGTGTCCGCCATGGCCATGGGCTCGGCCCGGGTCCGGATCAGGTAATTGGGATCGGGACCCGAAGCGCTGCCGCACCAGTAGACCGTGGGAACGGGCGCGCGATTGAGGCCCACTTCCCGAGCGTCGCCCACAATTCCGCGGATCTCGCCCGAACCCAGGAACGCGTTCTCCGTCGCCACCAGGTGATGGCCGATGACGGATTCGCCGGAGAAGTAAGCGTTGGCGAAGCTCCGGTTGACGAGCGCGGCGGGCGTGCCGGGGTCCTCAGGACAGCTCTTGCCGGCGAGCAGCGGAATCTGCATGGTCGCGAAGTAATCGCGAGACACGTAGCGGCTTTCCACCATGATCTTGGGCCGGGCCTCAGCCCTGCCTTCAGCCAACTTCAGTTCCACCTCATACTGTGCCGGAACCCCGGGCAGCGTCGCCGAGGTCGTGGCCGCCTCAACGCCCGGAAGCACACGCAACGCGTCCAGCGTCCGGTCAATCCGGTGCCCGAGGGTCTTCATGTCCGCCGTCTCGCCGTATCCGCCGGTAATATGCAGAGTAAGGACGTGGCTCGGATTGAAGCCTGGCGACACGCGGCCGAGAGCCTGAAAACTGCGCAGCAAGAGCCCCGCGCCGGTCAGGAGCGTGACCGCCAGCGCCACTTGTAATCCGACCAGCAGCCATTGCAGCGGATTCCGTCCCGCCACCTGGGTGCGGCTCGATTGCGCCAGCGACCCGGATAGTCCGCGCCGCGTGGCGTGCAAAGCCGGAAACAGCGCGCAGAGTAGAGCCACCAGCACGGCGCACGTGAGGGTGTAGAGGACGATTCGCCAGTCGAGCGTGATCTCATCGAAGCGCGGCAGGTTCCCGGCCAGGGCGCGAAAGACGCCCGCAGCTCCGCCTGCCAGTGCGAGGCCAAGCGCGGCCCCGATCAGTGCCATAACGAGTACTTCGGTAAGCAATTGCGACATGACCGCGGCGCGGGTAGCGCCGAGCGCGAGGCGGATGGCGATTTCGTGTTGGCGCTCGCTGGCTCGGGCGAGCAGCAGCGCCGCGATGTTCACGCAGGCGATCAGCAGCAACACCGAGACCGCCCCGAAGAGCAGCCACAGTGATTCCGTCACATCCCCGACCACAGTCTCCTTGAGAGGCTCGACGCTGACTTTTAAGTCGCCGTCGGTTTGCGGAAACTGGTGCCCGAGCTGCGCCTGTACGGACGCCATATTGGCGCAGGCCTGCGCCACCGTCACCCCCCGCTTGAGGCGCCCGATGGTGGTGAACCACGTCGACTCCCGGCTTTGCGCGAAGGGCGCGTCCATCCCAATGGCGGTCCACACGTCAACGTCGCGCACGGGGAAGAGAAATGAAGCGGGCATGACTCCGATGATCGTCTGGGAATACCCGCTTAGGTGGAGCTTCTTGCCGACTACGGTCGGATCGCCGCCGAAGCGGCGTCGCCAGAAGCGATCGCTGATCAGAACGGCGGCCGGCCCGCCGAAGCGCTCTTCATCCGGACTGAAATCCCGGCCAAGCACCGGTGCCACGCCCCAGACCTCAAGAAACCGGGGAGTCACCGCGGCCATGGTTACTTTTTCGGGAAGATCGCCGGAGGTTTCGGATTCGTCCTGCGTGTAGTATCCCGCCATCGCCTGGAAGGTGGAGTTCAGCCGGTTCCAGTCCTCCAGGCGCACCGGCGCCACGGGCCCGCCCTGGCCGGGAGCCTTGGGGTTGTACTGGTCGAGCCGCATCAGCCGATCGCTTTCGGGAAAGGGAAGGGGGCGCAGAACGATGGCGTCGAGCGCCGAGAACACGGCGCTGTTGGCTCCGATACCGAGCGCGAGCGTAGCGATCACAGTGATCGAGAACAAGGGAGACTTGCGCATGAACCGGAAGGCCGATTTCACATTCGCCGCCGCAGTCTCGATCAGAGGGAGACGGTGCACGTCACGCAATTTTTCCTTGATCTGCTCTTTGCCGCCGAACTCCAGCATGGCCTGTCTCCGCGCCTCCCCGGGTTCGATGCCCGCCACGATCTTGGCCTCCGTCAGCTCCTCGATGTGGAAGCGAATCTCAGAATCCAGCTTGTCCTCAAGCCGCCGCTTGCCAAACAAATCGCTTAGCCAGTCCATAACAATCTCATTTGACTGCCGACCGTCAACTAACTACTGTTAACTACTGCCGTTCTTTTGCTTCCAACCCTGCCAGGTTACGACTCCGTCTGCAGAATCCGTCCCACGGCGCCTGCCAGCCGATGCCAGCCCGCCTCCTCCTTCTCCAGTTGCTTCCGGCCCTTTGCCGAGAGCTTGTAGAACTTGGCTTGCCGCCCCTTCCCGGACTCGCCCCATTCCGCCGCCAGCCACCCTCGCTTCTCCAGCCGATGCAGCGCCGGATAGAGCGATCCTTGCTGCACCTTCAGGACCTCCTTCGAGATCTGCTGGATGCGCTGCGAGATTCCGTACCCGTGCACCGGCCCCAGCGCCACGATCTTCAGGATCAGCATGTCGAGCGTGCCTTGCAGCAGGTCGGCCTTATCGGTGGGCATCGTGTTCTCCTAGACAACCTACCTATACAGCCGGGATAGGTAGAATGTCAAGGAGAGCCTTGGCCGGCTGACTGGTGGTGGGTCAGTTTGGAGCCAGTCGATGACCGCGGGGCTTCCGCTCGTTCCTGTCCATTCAATAGACCGGCTGGCGCAAGCCTTCTCGCGTGAATTTCCACCTCTCGATGCCCCCGACGGTGCACGATCGCGCTCACTGTCGCGTGTGGCAGCAGCGCTTGTCCCGTTCAATATCAACACGGACCAAGAGTGCCGGGAAAACTGGAGTACATGCATAATAATCGGGTGAAGCGGTAGGCTGGCGTCAGCCGGGGGGACGGCGCGAGTCTGCACCCCGCGGCGGACTTCCTGTAAAGGGCGAGCGACCTTTGAGGAGGTCGGCTGGCGCTGAAACGCACGCGGCAACGTCCGCGCATCTTGTCGGTATGCGGGCAGCAATCGTGCGTGGCACCGGCTGACCTGCATTATCCTAATGTCAATGGAACCTGAATCGCGCGTGGAACGGGATTTTCACAACAGTCTGCCCGCGCCTCTGCCAGGCAACGGCTCATTGTGCGTTCCTTGGGGCATCTCAACGTAGCAGTCGAAGAACGGAATAGCCGATGGTCAACCTGGAAAGAACTTTGATTGTAGGTGGAGGAATCGCCGGTCTAACCTTGGCCAGTGCTTTATCTCAGCGGGGCTTCAAGGCGGAGCTCGTCGAGCGCAATCCCGTCTGGCAGGCTGTCGGGGCAGGGATAGCGGTGCAGCCGAACGGCATGAGGGTGCTGCGCGCCCTCGGAATGGGTGAGGCCGTAAGGAAGGCGGGAACGCTGATTCGCCACTGGGGCTTCTGTGATCAACAGCAAGAGGTACTCTGCGAGATCGACCTCCAGGCGCTTTGGGGCGATGTGGGACCCTTCATCGGTATCGAGCGGACCGAACTTCATGAAGTTCTGGTGGAAGGAGCCGCGGCCGTCCGCCACAGGCTCGGTACGTCCCTCAGCTCCTTGACCCAGCAACCTGACAGTGTGTCTGTCGCTTTCAGCGATGGCTCGACCGGGGACTACGACCTGGTGGTTGGAGCAGACGGTATTTCTTCCACCGTGCGCGGGCTGGCGCTAACCAACATCTCGCCCGCCGACCTTGGGGCAATGAACTGGCGCAGCATCGCTCCGATCCGCCCGCATGGACTTGGCGCCTTACGCTTTATGCTGGGAGACCGGTGCTTCTTCGGGCTCTGCCCGGTTGGGGATGGACAGACGTATGGTTTTGGATATGTTATGGAGCCGCGCTTCCGCGACCCTCTGGAGGGTCGGCTCGAACGTCTGCGCAGCCGATTTGCCGGTTTTGGGAGCCTTGTCCAGGAGTATCTGGCATCGCTCAAGCGCGATGACCAGGTCCACTGCTCGGCCATGCAGTGGGTGGATGTCGATGAATGGTATGCCGGTCGCGTGGTGCTCATCGGTGATGCGGCGCATGCCAGTTCGCCCCTCATGGGCCAGGGTGGCTGCATGGCGATGGAGGACGCGTACGTCCTGGCCGAACTTTTGCATTCGGAGGATACCTTAGATACCGCTCTCCGTGCCTATGTCGATAGGCGCAAGCCACGGGTTCAGTGGGTGCAGCAGCAAAGTATGGCTACCGCAGAAAGTCTTGGCCTCCCGCCTGCCACCCGAAATACTGCAATTCGGGAACGCGGACATGCGATGATGCAGCACCGCTTCAAACCACTTACTGCGGCACCCTAAGCCGTGCAGCGATGATATTCGCGGGTGGCCGCGACATTGTCTTTCTCGTTGTGACACCCTCTCCTTGACCGTGCCAGCCGCCCGGCCGAAGGTTTCCCACCTGCAGCGCCGTGGGCAACGTGGCGAGGCTCTTCCGGTTGACATCCATAACCGAATGGTATATAAGGGGATTGTAATCTTCCGCAAATCCCCGGTTTGCGCCGAGGCCGTCCCATGGCCCCCTTCAGTTCCGAGTCCGCGCGCGGCGAGGACTTGAGTCCCGTTCGCCTTCATAATCCGATGTGCTGTTACCTGACCGGCAGCGAACCCGGCGTCGAAGGTCGCGCCGATATCGTGAAGCTGCGCCAGGCGAGCGCGGCGCGGCTCGACAGCTCGGTCAAATTGGCGAAAAGCCCAAAGAAGTGCGTAGGATCTTGTGATGCAACGAACCCATCCTTGTATCATCCTAAGGACATTGGAGTTAACCCCGTTTGTGGGCCTTTACGCCTCGAGATTTTTAAGAAACGAACCCAATCGGGAATCGCCAAGGTAAATAAGGAGTTAGGCCTGAAACTGGCCTGTTTTCGGCCGGAATTTTTCGACGTGAATTTCGCTCCCAAAGAGGCACTTTTTGTCTTCCAGAAGCGAACTCGAAGCGAACAAAAGAGTGGAGAGAGGCAGCGCCGGGATTTCGGCACTCGATTGCGGAGGCAGCCGGGCAAAGGCTTGGCTAGTCTCGTGTAACAGACGAAGGTTAACAAATTCGGTCACTGTCACCCTGAGCGCAGCGAAGGGTCTCTGCATTTGTTTGCAGAAACTACGGAGATGCTTCGCTTCGCTCAGCATGACAATGATCCGCTGACATCTGTTGCGGATCCCGGTTACATGACACCAGCGAATGACAGGCAGAATCGACTTGATCTGCGGGATCGGCAGGGATATCACCCTGGATACGGATAACCCTTGGCCAGCACCTTCTCGAGCTCGGAGTCATGTCCGTAGATGTCGTCAAAGAAGTCCACTTCGCCGTTGGGCTGGACCACGGCGGTGGAGTAGAGGATGAGCACCGGGATCGGCTTGTCGAGATTGATCTGTGTGGAGTCGCCGCCGCTCATCGCCGCCCTGATCCGCGCAGCGGTCCATGCGGGTTTGTCGGCGAGCACCCAGGCGGCGAGCTTCGCCGGATCCTCCAGCCGGATGCAGCCATGGCTGAAGTCGCGCCGTGTTTTCGAAAACAACTCCTGCGCCGGCGTGCCGTGCAGATAGACGCTGTACTCGTTGGGAAAGAGGAATTTCACCAGGCCCAGCGAGTTGTTCGGCCCCGGCTTCTGGCGGATTTCGAGGCGGCCGGCCTCGAGGTCCTTCAACTGCTCGTCAGTGACCGGGCCCGATCCGATCGCACGGCCGGCGCGATCGACCATCTCGCAATTCTCTTTCTCAAGATACCTGCGATTCTTGCGGATCTTCGGCACCATTTCCGCCCGCTGGATGCTGAGGGGCACGTTCCAGTAGGGCCGGAAGATCAGGTAGCGCATGTTCTCGGCAAACACGGGCGTCTGATGCTGGTAAGCGCGGCCCACCACCACGCGCATGGTGAGCGCCACGCGCTGCTGCGCGCTGTAGGCGCGCAATTCGAACTCGGGCACGTTGACCACAATCGGCGGGCGCGGGAAGTCAGGCGGAATCCAGCGCCAGCGCTCGAGAGCCATTTGCAGTTGCAGCACACGGCGCTCGAGCGGCACGTTGATCTCGTGCGCCGTCTTCAGATCAAGCACGCCGCTGGGATCAAGACCATGCCGCCGCTGGAAATGCTTGACGCCATCGACCAGCGGTCCATCGTAAGTAGCAGAAGAATCCCCGGCCGCCGACGCCGGCGAGGTGCTCGCGCGAAGATCACCGAGCAACGCCAGGCGCTCGGCAAGCTGCGGCACCGACGGGTAAGCGTCGCCGGGATGGACCGGCGTCCTGGGCACAGCGATGGCCTGGCCGTCACCCTGCTTCTCCAGCGCGAGATAAGCCTCAAGCGCCTGCACCGTGCGGCGATAGCCCGCAAACTGCGGCTCGACTTGGGCCAGCACGGCGCCCGGATCCGGGCTGTCGATGATCTTCTGCCGGATCAGGTCCTGCAGCTTGTACTTCTTGTGCTCGATGTCGAGCCCGAACTTGAAATGGCGCGGGTTCACCTTGCCGATGTGCAGGTCGGAGATGTAGCGCATCAGCGAGACCGTGAGCGCGAGATCAAAGCGCGCGAGATCATTCTCGGTGGGCGGCGGATTCGTCCGCCGCAACCGCTCGAGGCGCTCCGGCCAGCGCGGACCGTCGTAGTCTGCGCCCTGCAGCCCCTTGTTATCGGCGGCTTCGAGCAGCGTGATAACGGCCATGGCTTGGGGCGTCGCCTGCGGCGCATTCGGACTGCCCCGAACCCAGCCAAGCCCGTATCCCGCAGGCTCGTAGAAATCCCTGACGTGGGCGCGATAGTCGCTGAAGTCGGGCCAACGCAGGTCCGGCAGGTGTCCCGAATCGACGAGAGACTGCATGTCCGCGACCCCTTGCGGGGAGAGGTGCAGCAGCCCGGCGGCGGGCAGCGTGCCCACGCTCCCCGGCGTTTGTGCGAGCAGGATGCCCGCGCTTCCAGCGATCAAGATCACGATCAGAAAGGCTGCCGGGACCAGCCGGGTCGCCGGGCCTCTGTCACCTGTCATCTATGTCTGCTCTCGATTTGGATTGCTGCCGGAGGGCAAGAATATACCACGAAGCGAATCGGTGCGGCCTCCGGGCGCTGTCGCGCAAACCGGATCGCCAGAACAAACAAGCCACGGCCAGGAAACGTGCCCAACCGTGGCTTCGGGTTTGAGCGACCTCAGCGGAAGTCAGCGCCGGCCTCGTGCGTCGGACGCTCGTGGGTTTTCGAGAGCTGCTATTCGGCTGGGCATCAGAAGTCTGACGCGTGGTCGCCCGCTACCGGGACTTTGCTCATTTTTGGTGACGCCTTGGGATTTCCACACGCTCTGCTTGTATGCAGCCCCACGTTGGGAAACCGCCCATTTCAGACCACGTTTGGCCGTCGATCCGGCAAAGTTGGTTCAGGGCGAGAGCCTTGTGATCGTCGATTGTGGACCGGCCTGTGCAATGCCCTTGGCTCCAAAGGAGTTGTTAGATCAATCAATCGGGTCTATTACTGATGAGGAATAGGTCAAAACTCCGATGCAAGACCATCCAAGCCAGCTACCGGCTGCTCGGCGTTTGGCACCAGACCTGCTCTGGCTTAGGGCGGTCACGACAGAGCTCGATCAAGCCGTGACTTCAGAACGGCGCGATGTCTGTGGTTTCCCGGTTCTCCTTTTTAACCACAGACCCGCCGTTCTAGAGGGACCAGTGTCCTTAAGGGTGCTGTATGTTCCGGTCACCTGTCATCTCTTGTGACCGGAATGTCTGAGGACGCGGACGCTGCGGGAAGGGATATATGATCGTCTCGGCTTTCATTTTGGCTTTCTCAGTGGCGTTGCTCCTGTTCTATTTACAGGCGACGTGCGAGAGGATCCTGGCTCGCGAGTTTGCTTACGCGCTGCCCGACCCGATCGTGGAGGCGAACTCACTGCAGTTTCCCGCCATCCGCAAGGCCCTCGAAGAACCAAACGGAGCGCCCGACCTCGCGCAGTTGCGCGCCGCCTTGGAATCCGATTGCGTCGCCTTGACCTATCTGCTGAAGAACGCAGCCAACAAGAGCGGCCGTTTGTCGGCAGCCGAGCGCATGCTCACGGTTTACTTCCGCGCGCTCTCCTCCCTGAGCAACGTCGGCAAGGGGACTGTGCTGCTGAAGATGACCGATGTGCTCCAGTACTTCACCAACGTCCTCGGCGAGCGTGTCCGCGGAGCGCGATTCGGCAGCGCCACCTGCTAAACGTAATTTGGCAGTGAAATTCACGGCCTTACGGAGCCTTGTAAGATACCCCGTCCGGCCAAGTCTTGAACCCCCAGATTCCGGCCGATACAGCGGGAGGTAACGATGAAGGCGGCACGCTCCGTACTACTGGTTCACGACGAACCTGACGCCTTTCGCGGTTTGGAAGAGGTCTTACACGGGCAGGACCTCCACACGCGCCGCGCGCGTCAATGCGCCGAAGCCCGAACGACTTTGAAAGAATCCGGTCCGGTCGATCTGGTCCTGACGGACGTCGCGTTGCCTGATGGCGACTGGAAGCACATCATCGGCATGGTGCGCGAGCTGGCGGACGGCACACCCGTGATCGTCATGTCGCGGGTCGCCAGTATGAAGCTCTACCTCGATACCCAGGACGCCGGAGCCGCGGACTTCATCGTGCCGCCCATGGCGCCGCGCGATCTGGCTTACACTCTCACGACCGCGATGCACAAGAAATCCGCTCCCCGAGTCTCGAGCCCAACAACCTCCACCCGGCGCGAAACGCCGAACCAGCCGCTGGCGCATTGAGGCGCGATCCCCTCTCCAGGCGCTGCAGCTCTCGATAATCTCAGGCGGTTTCCAAACTCTCTGTTCCTGATTCGCCGGCCCGGCGTCAGTCCGCGGGTTCCTTCGGCCATTGAGACCTTGGAGATCACCGGCTTGCCAGCGGGCCACCCCGGCCAGCACGCCACCCTCCCAGACCATGAGGAGCGACGCGCTTGGCGTGGGTGGTCCGCTGGCCACCGGTCATCGAATGGCGAATGTCCAATTCAATCTGGGCGTCGGAGCGAACGGGCGTGTCGCACGATTGTCAAAGTTTTGTCAAATTAGTTTACCGGCGAGGGGTGTGCGGTAACGGGGGTCGTCTGTTTTTCAGTTTTTCAGCAGGCCAGTCTGTCAGTGTGGCTCAACCACTCAATCGCCCGATGACCCGATCATCCGGTAGCCCGATGCTCAGCTTCAAGACGCCGCCGCTGGCCCGGCGACAGTGACGCTGGACGCGGAGGGCAATGAGATGCACAGCACAGTTCCTTCCGCGCCCGTGGACTCGACGCCGATGTGGCCGCCATGGTCCTGGACAATCTTCTGAACTACCGCGAGCCCCAGACCGATTCCGTTGTCCTTGCCGGCGGTCACAAAAGGCTGGAAAATGCGATCACGAATCTCCTCAGGTATGCCGGCGCCGTTGTCGGCGACGCGAATCTCTATGCCTTCGTCCGTCTTCTGTGTGCTGACCTCGATACGTCCGGTGTTCGCTGGGACGGCCTCACACGCGTTGAGCACCAGATTGTGGAATACGCGTTCCAGGCTGCCGGAGTCGAACCAGCCCTCGGTGCTGCCCTGAAACGAGGTCGTGACCTGGATGCCCTCGAATTCCACCCGGGCCTTTACCGCGTGTACCGCGCGCTCGATGATTGCGGCAACATTAGTAACCGCAGGCCGGTAAACCGTCTTGGAGCGAGAAAACTCCAGCAGGGCCTGAATCTGGTCCGTCATCTGGTTCACCGCGCTGCGGATCTCCTGGTAGTACTCCACGCGATGACTCTCGCGCAGGGAGCCCTCCGAGAGAAACTCGGCGTAGGCGAGAATCGTCGTGAGCGAGTGCCGAAGGTCATGCGAAATGGTGCTGGCCATCCGTCCGATAGTGGCCAGCCGCTCGGCCTGCAGTAGCTCATGCTGCGCGCTCTGCAGGGTGTGGCGCATGCGGTCGAAGGACTTCGTGAGAGCCGAGACCTCATCGTTGCCCCGGGCCTCCAAGGGATATTCAAAATCGCCGCGCTCGAGCGCCTGGACGCCGCCCACCAGATTGGCCAGCGGACGCGTGAAGGTATCGGAGATCAAGAAGACGAGCAGGCTGCCGGCGAGAATCGCCGTGAGCCCAAGGACAAGAAGCCAACGGTTCAGGCTCTGGAGGAATGCCGTCGCCTGATCGTATGACTTCAGGACGATCAATTCGACGCCGGGCGATCCGCCGGGAGGGAGACTGGTCGTGGTCATCAGGAAGCGCTCGCCTCCGAGTTCGATGTCGGCAGGGGGATCTCCGGCGCCCGCCGCCTGCCCGGACACCTGCCGCGCCAAAGCTTCGCGTTGCGCGGGCTTGAGCGTACTCACAACAATTCTGGATCCGTAGCGAAAGGCGACCTGGCTGGACGCCACGCGGCTGATATCCGCCGCTACCTGGTCGCTGACCTCGTACCCCACCACGACCAAACCCAGTTGCGCGCCGCTGGCGGGATCGCCGAAGTAGATCGGCCACATCGAAACCTGCAGCAGGTGCCCGCCGCCCAGCCACCAGTCGCGCGTGTTGCCGTTCCCGAGCGAATGCTCCAACGGGCCTTGGGCTTCAGCTTCCGTCAGGCCAGGGGCCGCGCTTTCCACCGCCATCACCCTGCCGCCGCTGTCCGCGAGCAGGAGCACGTCGGCAGCGACCTTGTTGAACCAGAGCCTCGATTCGTTCTCGATGGTGCGCTTGTCGTGGGAGCTCATAAGCGCGGCGAGCGACGGCTGAGTGGCCGCCAGTTGCGCCGATTGCTCCAGCGTGTTCTCGCGCAGGCGCTGGATATGCTGGAAGGTGACCACCGAGTTCTGCAACGCCTCGCGGATCTGCTCGCGTGCCTGCAACTCCACGCGATGCCGTACCACGAGCAGCGTGGAGCAAGTCAGCGACGCCGAAACCAGCA
The DNA here is from genome assembly GCA_035946575.1 of Terriglobia bacterium. GTDB lineage: Bacteria > Acidobacteriota > Terriglobia > UBA7540 > UBA7540 > Gp13-AA77. The sequence continues at coordinate 104,264 of DASYZG010000080.1, forward strand.
GCAGCGACAGCAGGAACTTGGTGCGCAGTCGACCGCGCCGCGTGATGTCCAGGTACCAGGGCCGGGATGAGGTCTCGAAATCCATTTGCGGACCAAGGACGCGGGACTGACCCGCATCGCGCGCGGATCTCAAGCTCCCACCTGTGCCTTCAGGAAGGGAACGAATTTGTATCCGGCCCCGTGAACCGTGCGGAAGTGCACAGGATTGACCGGGTCTTTTTCCAGCTTCTGGCGCAGCCGCAGAATGTGGTTATCCACAGTGCGCGTGGACGGATAACACTCGTAGCCCCAGACCTGGTTGAGGAGCTCATCGCGGGAGATCACGCGCTCGGGATTCTCGGTGAAATATTTCAGGGTATTAAACTCGTGCGGCGTCAGGGTCACGATCTTGTTTTCGCGCGTGACTTCCATCTTGGCGAAATCAACCAGAATGTCGGCAAAGCTATAGCACTCCGCTGGCAAGGTGCGCTCCGCCCGGCGCGTCACGGCGCGCACGCGCGCCAGCAATTCCTTGGGACTGAAGGGCTTCGTGACGTAGTCGTCCGCGCCCAACTCCAGCAGCAGGACCTTGTCAATTTCTTCCGAAATCGCGCTGAGGATGATGACCGGCTGTGAGGGCGCCTCCTTCTTGATATGACCGATGACCTCGCGTCCCGACATTTTGGGCAGCTTGAGATCGAGAATCACGACGGCTGGCTTCACGGTGCGAAACGCTTCCAGGCCGGCCGCTCCGTCGGCTGCGGTTTCGAGAGTATAACCCTCCGACTCAAACAGTAGCCGGAGCGTCTTGTGAATCCGCTTGTCGTCTTCGATAACCAGCACTTTCTGCATAGCGACCTCTGTTCCGCGTAGTGCCTCACGCCAATCGGGCAGCGGCCCCCAAAGTATACTCCCGGGCGCAGGAAACTTACTGCGCTCCGCGTGCGGGGCGGTCCGCCGGCGCCGCGGCCGGCATACTAGTTGAATCGGGGCAAGTCCGAACAAGGCGAGGTAAAATCGCCTCTAAATGAAGGCGACCCCCCTCCCGTTCCCTGGCTCTAAACCACGGTGGGACGCATGAGGACGTCAACTAACGCCGGGCCTGACTTCCGAGCGTCCGCTTCGCAACATCGATCGTGCGCTGCTCCGGGATTTCATGTGTCAACGCGGCTTCTGCGAATTGTAAATTTATTGTCACAAGGTGCGCCGGGCGCCTTCAGGGGATATCATGAATCCGCGCCAGCACGATCGCACTCCGGCGCCGCGCGGGCACAGTCAGGCCGGGCAAGGCGGTTCCGGGCGCGCATTTCGACAAGATCTGTCACCTCAATTGTCCGTAAGACCGGTCCCGCGGTGCAAGAGCAGAGGGGTCGACGCGGATTCAAGGGGGTCGTATGATTCTGCGGCGGTCTTATTCCTGTGCCGGAGGCCCGGCTGGCCTTCTGGTGCTGTTGCTGATAGCGCCTCCGGCTTTCGGCCAGACTTCGCAGCCCCCAAAGACGTCCGGGGCTGACCCGGCCGCCTCCGGTCTCGGCGAGTTGCAGGAGCAGATCCGGGCTTTGAGTTCCGACGTGCGCGCGATGAAGGCGGAAGTCGACGACGCGCGTGCCGAGACTGCCCAACTGCGGCTGGAGCTGCAGAACGCCAGCGCGCAATTGCAGACCCTCAAGGGTCAGCTGGCTCAGACCCAAGCCCAGCCCGCGGCGGCTTCGGCTGCAGAAGCTCCGGCAGCGGCCGCTTCCGTGGACAACCGGGTTTCGAAGGTCGAAGAGGACCAGCAGCTTCTGCATTCTGAAGTCAATACGCTGGCGCAAACCAAAATCGAGAGCGGATCCAAGTACCGCGTCAGGCTTTCAGGCGTGGCCCTCTTTACGGCTTTCAGCACCCGCGGCAATCTGAACAACTACGATTTGCCGACCAGCGCCGCGCCTCCGATCGCTGGTGAAACGAACTCAGTGTTGGGGGCTACCGTGAGGCAGTCTATTCTGGGACTCGATGTTTATGGCCCGGACGTCTTCGGCGCCGCCACCCGTGCGGACATCCGCGCCGACTTCTTTGGCGGATTCCCGGGCTCGCCGGAGGGCGTGACCACGGGAATCATGCGCTTGCGCACGGCCGGAGTGCATCTTGACTGGCAGGGCACCTCCCTGGTTGTGGGCCAATACGATCCCATCATCTCGCCGCTCTCCCCGACCTCGCTCGTTTCGACGGGCTACCCGGCCCTGTCCTCGGCAGGGAATCTTTGGGTGTGGACCCCGGAGGCCTATATCGAGCACCGATTCGCCTTGACTGATCGCTCGAAGTTGATCGTTGAGGGCGGTATCATGGATTCGCTGTCCGGGCAGCCGCCCACGACCTCACCCTACCGCGATGCGCAGCCCGGTGAGCAATCGGGCCAGCCCGCATACGCAGGGCACGTGGCTTGGTCGAACGGCTCGCAAGGCGCACAAATCGGTTTCGGCGGCTACTACGCTCTGCAGAACTGGGGTTGGGGTCAGAAGGTGAATTCCTACGCCATGACCGCCGACGGGAACGCGCCGCTCGGCCACTGGTTCGCGCTAAGCGCCGAGTTCTACCATGGCCGGGCGCTCGGCGGGCTGGGCGCTGCTGACGGGCAGAGCGTAGCTGCCACGGGCTACATCGGCCAACCCGGCACGCTGGTTCGCGGTCTCAATTCTACGGGCGGATGGGCGCAGTTGAAGTTCATGGCGACGCCGCGGCTGGAATTCAACGGCGCCTTTGGTGAGGACTTCTCAGTTCCGCCGGGCTTGGGGTACGCGGCGAGGGTAACGCCCTACGTTCCCGGATACGCGCCTCTGGGGAGGAACGAGAGCGCGTTCTTCAATACGATTTATCATCTGCGGTCGAACCTGTTGCTTTCGACTGAGTACCGCCGCCTGCGAACGTCGGAGACGCAGCCCGGCGTTTTTTCGGGGAACGTCGTGAGCCTGGGCGCATCGGCGCTGTTCTAGGATTGGAGCGCAAGCACATGATCTCAATGGCTGCCCGACGCGCCGGGCCGGTCGCGGCAATTCTGCTGGTGATCGCCGGCGCGGCTTGGGCGCAGGGACTGACAGTTCGAGGCCGCGTCAGCCTGGTGAGCGCCCGCAGCGGCAAGCCAACGGCCGACAACTCGCAGGCCGTCGTCTGGCTGAATCCTCTCGACGATCCCCGGGTCTCGTGGAAGCCTGGCGACGCCGGCCCGTTCCGGCTGGTACAGAAGAATAAGCGGTTCATCCCTCATATCCTCGTTGTACCGGTGGGCGCCGTGGTTGAATTCCCCAATGACGATCCTTTCTTTCACAACGTCTTCTCGCTCTTTAACGGCAAACGCTTTGATCTTGGCCTCTACGAGGCCGGTACGACCCGGACCGTCACCTTCAACAGCCCGGGAGTGAGCTATATTTTCTGCAACATTCATCCCGAGATGAGCGCCGTCGTGATGGCAACGCAGAGCCCATATTATGCTCTTTCGAATGCCGCTGGCAGTTTTACAATCACGAATATTCCTGCGGGCTGGTACCAATTGAACGTCTGGCACGAGCGCTGCCTGCCCGAGACCCTCAAGGCGGCGACGCGTGACGTGGTAGTTTCAAGCTCGGCGTCGACTCTGGGTGAAATCCGGCTGCCGGAGTCAGGCAATCTGCTGGCGAATCACAAAAATAAGTATGGCCAGCGCTACGAGCCAGTTCCGGCATCGACGCTTGGATACTGATCGAACCGCGGGCGGGCTTGCAAAGACAAAAGAGGAATGGGATCTTTGTCGTAGGTTCTGGCGCTCTCCGGCAGAATTTAGGGGGTCCTAACGATCCGGCCCTCTGGCTATGGGCTGCAGACCGGCGTTTCGAAAAGGCCCGACTTTCGACTCTTGGATTTCGACTTCTTGTTTGGTTCCGGCTGCGCCCGGGTTAGGAGGAATTGTGTTCAACTCCCGATCTTGGAAACGACTCGTTCTGACGGTATCGCTGGCGAGTTTGCTGGGAGCTGCGGGTGTGAGCTTCCGTCCGCTTGGCGCGGACGAGGGAATGTGGACCTTCGATAACCCTCCCATAAAGCTGCTGCAGCAGCGCTATGGCTTCACGCCCACCCAGGAATGGCTGGACCACGTGCGCCTGGCGAGCATCCGGTTCAACGACGGCGGTTCGGGTTCCTTCATCAGCCCCCGTGGCCTGGCGCTGACGAATCATCACGTGGCGCTTGGGCAGTTGCAGAAGGTATCGACGCCGCAAAAGGACTACGTCAAGGACGGCTTCCTCGCCCATTCGGAGGCCGAGGAGATGAAGTGTCCGGACCTCGAGTTGAACGTCCTCGAGTCGATGGAGAACGTCACGGCGCGGGTTCTGGGCGCCGTCAAGCCGGGCATGAGCGATAAGGATGCTCTCGATGCGCGCAAGGCGGAGATGGCCAGGATCGAAAAGCAGAGCCAGGACGCAACAGGCTTCCGGTCCGATGTGATCCCGCTGTATCAGGGTGGCGAATACTGGCTCTACCGCTACAAGAAGTACACCGATGTCCGCCTGGTCTTCGCGCCCGAGCAGCAGACCGCCTTCTTCGGCGGCGATCCCGACAACTTCACCTACCCGCGCTACGACATCGATATGGCGCTGTTCCGCGCCTACGAGAACGGCAAGCCCGCCGATACACCGCAGTACCTGAAATGGAACAGCAAGGGTCCGGCCGATGGCGACCTGGTGTTCGTGTCCGGCAATCCCGGCTCGACTTCCCGCCTCGACACCGTAGCCCAGCTCGACTTTGCTCGCGACTACGGGTTACCCGTCATCCTGCAGATCCTCAATCAACGGCTGGCCGTGCTGCAGAAGTACTCGGCTCGCGGCCCCGAGCAGGCGCGCCAGGCGCTGAACATGATCTTCGGGCTTCAGAATTCCATCAAGGCTTTGACGGGCGAGTACAACGGCCTGCGCGACAAGTCTCTGATGGCCAAGAAGGAAAAGGAAGAGGCCGACTTCCGGGCGCGCGTGGACGCGAATCCCGAATGGCGGCAGGCTTACGGCTCAGCGTGGACCGAGATCGAGGCAGCCGAGAAAAAGTTCGAGTCCCGAAACAAGCAGGCTCGCTTTCGCGGCGTGGGCGGGTCGCGGATGTGGAACAATGCGCTGACGATCGTTCAGTACGTGGCGGAGGTCCAGAAGCCCGACGGGGAACGGCTCGACGGCTTCCACGATTCGGAGCTGGACTCGCTCAAATTCCGGCTGCTCTCGCCGGCGCCCGTCTATCCCGAAATGGAAGAAGTGCTGATTGCCGACAGCCTGGCGCGTTCGGCGCGCGAGCTTGGTCCGGATGACCCCTTCGTCAAGGCGGCGCTCGGCGGACGTTCTGCCGAAGAGGCGGCCCATGAGCTGGTAGCCGGCACCAAGATCGGCGATCCCGCTTTCCGCAAGTCGCTGCTCGCCGGCGGACCTGCCGCCGTGGCCGCGTCCACGGACGCGATGGTAGTCGTGGCGCGGAACGTGGATCCCTCCGCGCGTGAAATCCGCAAATGGGTCGAAGACAACGTGGAGAGCGTGGAAACCAAGGCTGGCGAGCAGATCGGCAAGGCGCGCTTCGCGGTCTACGGGAAGTCGACCTACCCCGATGCCACGTTTACGCTGCGACTCTCCTACGGGACCGTCAGGGGCTACCCCATGAACGGTACCGAAGCGCCCCCAATGACTACGCTCTATGGCCTCTATGATCGTTCCTTGAGCTTCAGCCAGAAGCCGCCGTTTGACCTTGCGCCGATTTATTGGCAGCGCAAGGATCAGCTGGACCTCTCCACGCCTGTGAACTTCGTCACCACCAACGACATCATCGGTGGCAACTCCGGTTCGCCGGTCATCAATCGCGAAGGTGAGATTGTCGGCCTGATCTTCGACGGCAATATTGAAAGCCTGGTGGGAGATTTTGTCTACGACGAAAGCAGCAACCGGGCGGTCGCCGTCGATACTGCGGTTATGACCGAGGTGATGCGCAAGCTGTACGATGCCGGTAGTCTCGTGGACCAACTCGAGGGGCGCTAATCGCAGCGTGAAGTCAGGAGTTGACGAACTACTGAGAAGTACAAACAAATTAGCACGATTCCCAGCAGACCGCGGTCCAAAGTAACGCTCTTGATGCCGCGCACAACGTAGCAATACCCAACCTCATACTTGCGAGCCCGGCGGGCACCGGATACGTTATACGTTCTCGCGCCGCACACGACAGGTTTTCGCTGCAAGGGCTCAAGTGTGTCCGGCCTTGGAGGGGTATCCGCCATGATGGTTTATCGAAACGCTTATTCGCGGCTTGCTGCCGCTCTGGCTCTTATGATGGCGTCGGCTCTGACGGCCCTGGCCGGCGAATTCGCCACGGCCGTGAATTACGGAACAGGCACCACACCTATCGCTGTCGCCGTGGCAGATTTCAATGGCAATGGAAAGCCCGATCTGGCGGTAACCGACTTCGGAAACGGCAAGGTCAGCATCCTGCTGGGCAATGGAGACGGAACGTTCCAGACAGCGGTGAGCTACGGTGCGGGCTCACGTCCGATTTCCGTAGCAATTGGTGACTTCAATGGCGACGGCATTCTGGATCTCGCGATCGCCAACAACGTGAGCAGCGGGACGGTCAGCATTCTGCTGGGCAACGGCGACGGCACTTTCAAGCAGGGCGGCGCGTATTCCGCAGCTTCGTCCCCCCGCTCGGTCGCGGCCGGTGATTTCAATGGTGACGGCAAGCTCGACCTGGCCGTGGCCAATCAGACCTCGAATAATGTCAGTATTCTGATCGGCAACGGCGATGGAACTTTCCAGGCGCCGGTGAACTATAAGGCCGGAACGGCTCCGGTGTTCGTGGCCGCGGCGGCGCTCGAGAGCAATGGACCCCTCGATCTCGTGGTGGCCGACGCTTCCGGCGGCAGTCAAAGCACGGTCAGCGTGCTCCTGGGTAAAGGGGACGGCACATTCCAGACGGCGGTGAGTTATAGCACCGGATCGCGGCCCGAAGCCGTAGCCGTGGCCGACTTCAACGGCGACGGCATTCCGGATCTGGCGGCGGCCGACTACGATGCCAACCAGGTGAGCGTGCTGCTGGGGACCGGCAACGGAGTTTTTGGCACCGCCGTCAACTACTCCGTCGGTACCGAGCCCGTCGGCATCGCCGCCGCCGATTTCAATGGGGACGGCAAGGCCGATCTGGTGACGGCAAACTTCGGCAAAAAGAACGTCAGTGTGCTGCTGGGTAACGGTGACGGTACCTTCCAGAGCGCCGTGACCTATAGCGCCGGGTCGGGTCCACGGGCCGTCGCCGCGATCGACGTGAACGGCGACAACGCGCCCGATCTCGAGGTGCCCAACGACCTCGGCAACAACCTCAGCATTTTGCTGAACACTGGCGGTACTCTCGTAAACACCACCAGTTCCCCCAACCCGTCCAATCCCGGCCAGACCGTTACTTTCACCACCACCGTCACTGCCAGCCAGACCGGATCGCCGACTCCCACCGGAAGCGTCACTTGGACCGACAATGGAGCCAACGTCCTTGGCACCGTGACGCTCAGCTCCGGTAAAGCGAGCCTGAAGGTCTCCACCCTGACCTCTGGCACGCACACCATCACCACCGCGTACTCCGGGGACACCACCTATAATCCGAACAGTGCTCCGCCGTTGACGCAGACGGTGACTGGCAACGGTTCCGGTGTGACGTTGACCCCCTCCAGCTTGAACTTCGGTACGCAAACCGTGGGGACAACCAGTTCAGCCCAGGTCGCGACCCTGACCAATGGCGCCTCCACGACCTTGACGATTACGAGCATCGCCACCAGCACAAATTTTGTGGAGTCGAACGACTGTGGCGGAGGACTTCTGGCCGGAGGAAGCTGCACCATCAGCGTTTCCTTCAAGCCGGCAAAGTCGGGCCCGTTGACCGGTACGCTCACCGTGACCGACAGCGCCTCCGGGAGTCCTCAAACTTCCAGCCTTTCGGGTACGGGCACCTTCGTCAGTTTATCGCCCTCCAGCCTCGCTTTCGGAAGCCAGAAGGTGAACACCACCAGCCCGCCGCAGAACATAACGTTGAGCAACAAGTCCACAAGCTCTTCTCTCAAAATCAACGGAATCAGCATCGCTGGAACCGATCCCACCGATTTTGCGGAAACCAACAACTGTGGGACGAGTCTTGCGGCCGGCGGTTCGTGCTCCATCATGGTGACCTTCACTCCCACGAAGACGGGCGCGCGCAGCGCCACGGTCTCCGTGGCCGACAATGGCGCCGGCTCGCCGCAGACGGCTTCCTTGTCGGGTACGGGAACGAACTAGATCGGGCTGGGAGCGCGGGCATCCTTGCCGGCTTCCGGCTTCTGGCGTTAGCCCGTGGATGATGCGGGCCAGATGTCCGCGTCCTCAGCTCACAGGCTCCGGCGGAAGAGCGCGGTAGCGGCAGCCATGGACAGCACCGTGAAGACCAGCAGGTAAGCCAGGTCTCCGTAGACCGCGCTCAGGCCGGTGTTCTTCAGCAACAGACATTTGAAAGCGTGGACGGCGTAGCTGAAGGGATCGACGGTGGAGATCGCACGCATCCATGCCGGAAATGCCTGGACCGGGTATACGGCGCCGCTGGGGAAGAAGAGCAGCGTGTTGAGGACGCCGAAGACCGCGCGAGGTATCAGCGGATCGCTCACGCGCACCATGATGAGAAACATCATGCTGACCAGGGCCAGTGCCGTTATCACGATCATCACCGCCATGCGCATCATGCGCAGCGGATCGAACGGCTGAGGGATACCGGCGATGACCGATCCCAAGGTCATCAATACCCCTCCCGACAGGACCGCTTTGATCGTGCCCGAGAGATTAAATCCCAGAATCAGCTCGAGCTTGCTGATGGGCGTCACCAGATAGCCTTCGTGCAGGCCGCGGGCCTTGTCGTCGATGAAGATGATCCCGCCGCCGATCATCACCATCACGAAAATCGAAAGCACGATTGATCCCGGAAGCAGGTACTGGATGTACGGGACGTAGGGGTAGACCTCGACCACGGAAAGCGCGGCTTCGGTCGACTCGTGCGGCTGGGGCAGCTTTTCGTCATAAGCGGCCACCATGCCGTTGAACAGACCTTCGAGGGTGGAGGAGACGAACTGGTCGGTATTGTCCTCCACCAGCGCCACCTGCGGCGCCTTCTGCTCCAGAACGTCGCGCGAGAAATTGGGCGGAATGTTGAGCACGCCGTTCAGCCGCCCGTTGCGGAGATCGCGGAGCGCGCTGCCCTGATCGTCGTAGTTGATGGCGGTGACGGTCTCGGCGTTCACGTTGACAGCGCTGAGCATCTCGCGGAACTTTAGCGCCGTCACCTGATGATCCTGGTCGACCACGCCGAGTTTCAGGTGCTTGATCTTGCCGCCGAAGGCGTACCCCAGCACCACAAGCTGGACGAGGGGAAAGACCATCGACACGATGATCAGCACCGGGCTGCGCCGGAACCGCCGGAGATCGCGTTCGATGAGTGCCCAGACGCGGTTCATAGCAGGGACTGGGGGTCAGGGGTCAGGGGCCGGGAATCAGCGAGAAGCGGAGCCCCGCGCTCTCAATGCGTTTATCAGGCCGTTCAGCATCCTGCCCAGTTCTCTCGTCTCACTACTCAATGCAGAAAGTGGCTCGGGACCTAAGTACCCGAGATTGTGAGAAATAATCAAGTGAGTCTCCAGCTCCATGAGTGATCCTCGCGCCATCAGCAGGAACTGGATGTACTCTCTCGTCGATCCGCGTCCCCACCCCTCGGCAATGTTGGCCGGAATCGACGCAGCTGATCTCCGGATCTGCGAGATTAAGCCGAACTTCTCGTCAGAAGGGAAACGCCCGGTTGCTCGATAGAGTTGCGTCGCCAGGGTCACCGATCTCTGCCACACCGTCAGATCCCGTAGCTGTTGACGGTTTTGCCCATTCCCTAGCCCCTGACCCCTGACCCCTAAACAATCACCGCCTTATCACCAGCGGCGAATCCGCCGCCGACGGCTCCTGGAGTTCGTCCCGGAGCTGGCGGCCGGTGAAATGCATGAACACATCGTCGAGCGTGGCGGACTGGACGGAGAGCGAAGCGACGGTCACCCCGCGCTGCCGGGCCGCCTCCACCAGCTCGACGGTCGTGCGCGGGCCGTTCCGCGAGGCGATGCGATAAACGTGGTCGTAGAGCTTCACGCTCGCGACTTCCGGCAGATTCTCCAAGGTCTGCTGCCAGTCCGCCGGCGCCTTGGCGAAGCTCACCTCGAGCATGTTTTCGCCCGGAATGGAAGCCTTCAGCCTGCGCGGTGTGTCGAGCGCCACCAGCTTGCCGTGATCCACGATGGCAATCCGGTCCGCCAGCTTGTCCGCCTCGTCCATGTAGTGCGTGGTGATGAGAATCGTCAGATTGCGCTTCGATTTCAAATGCACCAGCATTTCCCAGACCGCGACGCGCGAGACGGGATCGAGGCCCGTCGTCGGCTCATCGAGGAAGAAGATGCTCGGTTCGTGCACGAGGCCGCGCGCGATCTCCAGGCGCCGCCGCATACCGCCGGAGAGAAACTTCACCGGCTTGTCGGCCCACTGGCCGAGGTCCACCGCGTCGAGCAGTTCCTTGATGTGCCGCTTGCGGATGTCGCGCCGTACGCCGTAGAGCTTGGCGAAGATCAGGAGATTCTCCTCCAGGCTCAGATCGAGGTCCGAGGTGGTAGCCTGGGGAATCACTCCAATCGTCTTACGGACCTCGTTCGGATCCTCGCGGATGTCGAAGCCATTCACCCGCGCCGTGCCTTCAGTCGGCGGGATCAGCGTGGTCAGCATGCGGATGAGCGTGGATTTTCCGGCGCCGTTCGGCCCCAGCAGCCCGAAAATCTCGCCCTGCAGCACGCGAAAGCTGATGTGATCCACGGCGGTGAATTCGCCGAACTTCTTCGTGATGGCCTCTACCTCGATGGCGTCCATCTTATAAAGGATTACAAAATGGAGTGACAGCGGTGCGCTGTAGCGCGCCTGTCCCAGGCGCGAAAATCGCGGGCGGGGACGCCCGCGCTACAGCACGATCTGTCACCCTGATTTGTAATCGTCATTAGAAACAGTGACGAGTGACAAGTGGCAAGCGATTGTGTGCCATTGAACCGTCGATCCACGGAGTCATTGAGGGAGTCAATGACTCAATCGCTCAATGACTCGATGACTCAATCGCTCAATAACTCGTCGCTCGTCCCTCGTCACTCGTTGTCACTTGCCCTTCCCGACAGGCACGGTTACATACGCCGTCATGCCCACCGCCAGTGCCCGGTCGCGATTATCGACGCGCAGGCGTACTTCGAACGTCTTGATGTCGCGCTTGCTGCGGCTCACGTCGCGTTGGGTGGCGAAGCTCGCATCTTCGCCGCGATAAAAAACGGTGCCCGGCCGCGTGACTCCGGAGGGCAGCCTCGCCGTGAAAGTCTCGCCCCTGCGGATCTCATCGATATAGGTTTCGGGCACGTCGATACGGACCCACAGATTGTCCGGATCGATCAGGGTTACAATGGGTTGCGCGATATTCACCACCTCGCCCTGGAGCGCTACGCGCGTATCCACAAAGCCCTCGATCGGCGAGCGAATCTCCGTGTAGTCGAGGCGTACGTGGGCCTGTGTGCGTTGCGCCCTCGCCGCTGCCAACTGGTGAAGACTGGCGTTGAGTTCGTCCTCCCGGACCTTCACTTGTTCGAGGTTGGACCGTGCCATGGAGAGCGTCGCCTTCGCCTGCTCAACCTGCTTGCTCAGCGAATCGAGATGGGCCTGGGCGGCATCGCGCCCGGTTCGCGCCTGATCGTCGGCTGAAGCCGGCTCCACGCCCGCTTCGAACAGGGCGTGCGTGCGCTGGTAATTCAGGCGATCGTTCTCGAGGTCCGCCTCGGCTTCCTTCTGGGCGGCCTGGGCCGCGGCCAGGCCGGCCTCCGCCTGCTGGATCTGGTCCCGCGTCTGCAGCTCCTGATAACTCAAAGTCGAACGCGCCCCATTGGCGCTCGATTGCTGGCTCTGCGCCACGTGCGCGTAGTATGCGTCCTCAGCCTTCAGCTCCAGCGGAAAAATTGTGGCCAGTAACTCACCCCGATGGACGGGATCACCTTGCTTGACGAAGAGATCCTGAATCTGGCCCTCGACCTGGGAACTCAACTCGACGTCATCGGTGGTGACGACGCCGGTGAGGGCGAGCGACGTCGGCGGGCGCCCATAGACGTAGTAGAGCGCCGCACCTACAGCACCTAAAATCAAGAGCAGAATCAGCAACTTGCGCATCGCGAATCAGCCCCCCTCGCGAATCGATGAGTGGCTTCTACAGAGTGTTACCAAATCGAGTGACGGGCTAACCCCTCACCCGGCCCACCGCAGCTGATGAAAGCGCTGGCGGCGGGCCACCCTCTCCGCCTGGGAGAGGGCCAAAAGCCGGAAGAAAACAGCCCTCTCCCTTGGGAGAGGGTGCCGAGGTACGAGGGCGGGTGAGGGGAGGCACCCGAAAACTATTGTCACCGCATTTTGTAATTCTCAATAAACCGCCCTCGCCCGAACCTGGCATGGCATCGGTCCAAATGGTGTCAATTTTGAATGACCCGCATCTCGAATCTTGAGTGTTGCATCTTGGATGCTGAATCTTGAATTTTGAATCTTGTTTAAGAATTAGAGTTTAGCTGCAAGCCCGCCCAGGGACTCTAGATTCAACAGACTCTTGGCTTTCAACGTTGCTCCTGGATCGATCGATGCGCTCGAGACGCCCGCTCCGCCAGGACACTCCCTCCATTGTACTCATACGAGCGGATTTGCGCGGCCATTTCGCGTAACCCGGCGGGGCGGGCGGGGTGGCCGAATTGAGCCTGACGGCGTGAACCGAAACGGCCTGGGCGCCGTCTTGTATTTGTGGTAGGAACAGAGAGCGTTTGGATAGACACCTTGACGGAAGCCGCGGCGATCTTGGACAGCGGGACTAGCGAGCAGGCACTGGAGCGCGAGTTCGAACAGCGATTGGCCGATTGCTCTACGCTGGCCTATCGCGTGGCGCTGGGCGTGGTTCGCAACCATGCCGACGCGGAGGACGTGGCCCAGGAGGCATTCGTGCGCGCCCACCAACACCGTGCCGGGTTGCGGGATCCCGGGCACTTCAAGGCGTGGTTGATCCGTACGACCTGGCGGCTGGCGATCGACCGGCAACGGTCAGTAACGCGACGGGATCGCCGGGAGCGAACAGCGTACGAACTCGGGACGCCGGGTTCGACCAGCGACCGGTCGCCCGAGAGCCGCGAATTCGAGCGGCGGCTTGATGCCGCCATCGATACCCTGCCCGAAGACCTCCGCCGCGTGCTGATTCTCGCCGCCGTCGAGGGCTACGACATGCGCGAGACCGCCGCGCTGCTCGGAATTCCGGAGGGGACCGTCCGCTCGCGCCTGCATCGGGCGCGAAAGATTCTGGCGGAGAAGCTGCGATGAACTGCCAAGAGTATCAGCGATGGATCGAAGATGCGGCGTCTGGCGCCCTCGCCGGCACCATTGCCGGCGCAGTCGATAGTTCGCGTCGCACCCGGCTTGACGCACATCTTGCCGTGTGCCCCGAGTGCCGCCGCGCGTTCGGCACCGCACAGAGACTGTATGCCGCGATCGATCAGGGAGTCGCGGCCCGGGTTGAGGGAACGCCTTCGGCGGATTTCGCTGCGCGAGTGCGGATGCGCCTCGCTGGTGAACCGCACAGACTGCAGTTCCGCCGGTGGCGGCCGGGTATTTGGATTCCTGCCCTGGGAAGCGCTGCGCTGGCGTTGCTGCTCCTGAGCGTCTGGATTGGGCGCCGGCCAAGTGGGCATCGTCCGCCACCGCCGACGCAGCAGACAGCGCACACCACGGTCGCGCCCAAACCGGCCTCGCCGGGCAATGTGAGGCCGCCCGGGCAGGCCAGCGTAACGCGTCCGCCGGCGGCGCCGTCAACCGCCCGGCGAACCCGAGTCGCTGGCGCGACGAGGCCGAGCCGCAAACTCGGATTAACGCCCGATTCTGAAGCTCCGCAGTTGCCGGTCCAGATTCAGCCGGGCCAGTGGGCCGCGGTTACCAGCCTCTATCGAGCGGGCCAGGCCGGGAAGCTCGGCACCCTGGAGCAGCCGGTGCCTGCCGATAAGCCCTTGCAGATAGCGCCCGTGGAAGTTCCCCCTCTGGTCATCGCGGAGATTCAGGATCCGAAGCCAGTGGGATCGGAGCCGGAGAGCACAAACGTTCCAGATCGCTAAGGAGGCGACCATGAAGAAGACCAAGTACGTTGCAGGATCGATCGTGGCGCTGCTGGTGATAGCAGCCATCGCGACCGCGCAGCCGCCGCAGGATAATTCCAAGGAGACCACGCCTCTCCAGGTGACGATCATCTTCAACGAGTTCGACGGAGGCAAGCGCGTGAGCAGCCTTCCCTACCAGATGGCGTGCAACGCTACACCGCGTCACGAACCCTCATCGCTGCGCCTCGGCCTCAGGGTCCCCATCGCGACCGGCGCCGCCGGCGACAAGTACAACACCCAGTACTCCTATCAGGACGTTGGCACTGATATCGACTGTCGCGCGATGGCAGCCCCGGAGGGCGGCGGTTTTCTCATCGGGCTCGGGCTAAAACGAAACGTGGTTTATCCGCCCAATCAGTCGCCGAAGCCGACGGAATGGCAGCCCGGCGCTCCTCTCAATGATCGCCCGATCTTCGGCGGATTCGAGGCCAACGTGAGGGATCTGCTCCTGCACGACGGGGAAACGGTCCAGGCGGCGACGGCCACCGATCCCGTAAGCGGCCATGTCTGGAAAATCGACGTCAGCCTGAAAGTCGGCAAGTAGCGCGGATGCTCCTCCTCGCCGCGTGCCATGCCTCAGCGTGCCGTAACACACCCCTTGGTGTCCCCCCTCCTGGGATCAGGAGGGGGTAAGGCGGTGGTCGAACGCAGGAGTGCGACCATCCTGGCCGCCCTTAGGTCACTGCCGAAGCTCTTTGTTTCCGCCTGTAGGGCGGTTTCGCGAAGTGCCCCTACGAGGCTTCAGTGGGTGGAAAAGGAGCTATCCAGAGATTTCAACAGACTAACACATTGATAATAAAGCTCGAAAAAATCTGTCCCATTTTTCTCACTTTTCTCCATTTTCCCATTTCAGCCTGATACCATCCAATCGGCAGGGCCTGGTGGACGAAATCGCTGCCGGGGCGGCTCCAGGTTGCCGTGGAGTAACGAGCATGCAGGCAGGTACGAGACCTTCACTGCCAATAAACCGGTTGGACCGGAATGGTCCCCGGCCGCACGCAGGACGTACCTTTCATGGCCCGGCTTTCCGCCGCCGGAGAGGCTCCCTGCGAGAAAAGTGCGCGAATCGAGGAACGAACCCACCATCTCCTTTAAAATCAACAAAGTGTTTACAATCTACACAGGCTATCGTGCTGCAAATCAGGCGGTTTGTAGCTCTTTTTCGCCAAAACAGGGAGAATCGTTTGCTGTCTTTACTGGCTGGGACGCCGTGCGCCCGAGGCTCATCGAAGCACTGCGCCCGATTCCGGCCCCGCCGGGGGTCAAGTTTTTCCCAAACGAAGCCGACAAGTCATTGAAAAATAAGGAAACGTGCTCAAGATCCAGGCAAAACGAAGCCAAACGAAGCTAAAACGAAGCTAAGAAAAGCGTGGCTGGTGACCCGTGGCCAGCCGGTCAGAGGCTGGGACTGGGGCTAGAGTCAGCCGCTGGTGCTTTCAGCTACGAGTGCCGACGTGAGGGTATCTGCCAGTAGGGAGGTCAAAGGCTTCGCTGACTTGCTGCCCAGCTACTGGCCACTGGCCACCGGCCACCAGGCAACGCTTCTTTGTTAAGATTCTGCCTTGGAGCTTTTAAGTGTTTTCCCGACATAACCGGATGATCGCCGCGCTTTACGTTCTGGGCGACGCCCTGATGGTGCTGGGGAGTTGTCTGCTCGCGTACTACGCGCGCAGCCACTTCTTCCCGCACGCCCGGGTGTTCTACACCGGACGGTTCTACCTGTGGCTCATGCCGGCGGCGCTGCTGATCTGGATCCTGACGGGGCTCGCCGCGGGGATCTACCGGGAAATCCGGGAGGATGACTGGCGGGCGGTGCTGTGGGACCCGCTGAAGGTCAACGTGGTGGCCACGCTGGTCCTCATGGCGTTCACCGTCGCCGTCAAGGAGGAGTACATCAGCCGGCTGCTGATCGCGATCTTCTGCGTCACGGTTCTTACCGCCATGATCGCTCTCCGGTTGCTGGCCCGGCACTTGGGCCCGGGCTTGCGCGCTACCTTCGGCAACGTTCGCCACGTGCTGGTGGTGGGCCGGACGCCGGAGGCGCTGGAGATCGCCCGTGAGATCGAAGAGAACGAGTCGCACGGTGTAAAGCTCGCAGGATTCGCTCGCGTCCCCCTCCTGAATCGGGAGGGGGGACAATTGACCAGCGCCGAATCGGGGCTCAGACGCTCCTACCCGCTTTACCCTCTACGCAATCTCGCAGAATTGCTGCGCGCGCATGTGATCGATGAAGTGATCTTCGCCGTTTCGCGCGACGAGCTGGAGTGCCTGGAAGAGACGTTCCTGCTCTGCGAAGAGGAAGGCGTCAAAACCCGGGTGCTGGTGAGCTTCTTCCCGCATGTGATCTCGCGCGTTTACCTGGAGCGCCTGCGCGACATGCCGCTGCTGACGTTCTCCACCACGCCGGAGAACGAGCTGCTGCTGCTGGCCAAGCGGGTGGTCGATCTGGCCATGGCCCTGGCGCTGACCGTGGTTCTTTCTCCCCTGCTGCTGGTGATCGCGCTGCTGATCCGTCTGACCTCGCCGGGCCGGGTGCTTTACCGTCAGACGCGCTGCGGCCTGGGCGGGCGCAGATTTACCCTTTACAAATTCCGTTCCATGCGCCAGGGCGCCGATGAACAGCGCCGCGAGCTTTCGTCCCTGAACGAATTGGACGGGCCGGTTTTCAAGATTCGCGACGATCCGCGCTGCACGCCGGTGGGGCGCTGGATGCGCCGCTTCAGCCTGGACGAGCTGCCTCAGCTCATCAACATCATCAAGGGCGACATGTCCTTTGTGGGCCCGCGGCCGCCGCTCCCGGAGGAAGTGGCGCATTACGAACGCTGGCAGCGCCGGCGTCTGCGCATGCAGCCGGGGCTCACCTGCCTGTGGGCGCTCGAAGGCCGCAATAAGCTGAATTTCCGGCGCTGGATGGAGCTCGATCTCGAGTACATTGACACCTGGTCGCCGGCGCTCGATTGGAAGATCCTGCTGAAGACGATTCCCGTGGTTCTTTTGGGACGCGGCGCGAGCTGACTCGGTCCAGGGAGTCCTTGAGCCATTCTGCCCTTGACTTAATGACTCAAGGATTCAATGATTCCGATGGCCTCAATGATGCGATGAGATTTCGACCCTTGACATTGGCCGCGGCGCTGGCGATTGTTGCGGCGCTCGCGATTCCGCCGGCTCGTGGAGCCGAGGTTGCCGCCGCGACCGCCCCGCCTCAGGCTCGGGCGGCTCAAGCGGGCGCCGGGCGGTTGGGAAGCCCCGCCGCGCGCGCCGCGCGCTACCTGGATTCCATTCGCGAGTCTCCGCCGCTCGTGGAGGATTTTCTGGCGCGCATGCCAAAGGGCGCCGATCTGCATAATCACCTGAGCGGCGCCGTCTACGCCGAAAGTTTCCTCGACTACGCTGCGCGCGACGGGCTGTGCGTCAATCTGGACACGGTGTCGCTGATTGCCCCGCCCTGCGACGCTTCGCTCCGGCATCCGCCGGCCTCGGAAGCCGTTACCGATGAGGACCTGCGCAACCGGTTGATCGACGCCTGGTCGATGCGGAATTTTCATCCCACGCCCGAAGACCGTTCCGGTCACGATCACTTCTTCGCCGCTTTCGGCAAGTTCGGCTTGGCGAGCCAGCGGCACACGGGCGACATGCTGGCCGAAGTCATGCACCGCGCCGCGCTCGAGCACGAGATTTATCTCGAGTTGATGCTCACGCCGGATGAGGGCGAAGCGCGCAGGCTCGGCGCCGGAGTGACGTGGAGCGATGACTTCGGGGCCCTGCGCTCCGATCTGCTCGCCAGCGGCATGGCGAAGGTGGTCGCCGATGGCCGCCGCAAGCTGGACGCAGCCGAGGCGCAGATGCGCCAGGACCTCGGCTGCGATGGCGCGCATCCGGATCCCGGTTGCGCCGTGACCGTCCGCTACCTCTATCAGGTGCTGCGGGCTGTTCCTAAGGAGCAGGTCTTCGCCCAGATCGTGGCCGGCTTCGAGACCGCCGGCGCCGACCCGCGCGTCGTGGGCCTGAACCTTGTGCAGCCGGAGGACAATCGGGTGGCGCTGCGCGACTTCGATTTGCACATGCGCATGCTCGATTATCTGCACGGCGTCTACCCCAAGGTCCACATCAGCCTGCACGCGGGCGAACTCGCGCCCGGCCTGGTGCGCCCCCAAGACCTCAGTTTCCACATTCGCGAGTCGGTCGAGGTAGGCCACGCCGAGCGCATCGGTCACGGCGTGGACGTGATGCACGAGCGCGATGCGAAAGAGCTTCTGACCGGGATGGCGCGCCGTCACATTCTGGTGGAGATCTGCCTGACCAGCAATGACCTCATTCTCGGCGTTCGCGGCGCGGACCATCCCCTGCCCGTCTACCTGCGCGCGGGCGTTCCCGTGGCGCTCGCCACCGATGACGAAGGCGTGTCAAGGTCCGAAATGAATTGGGAATACCTGCGCGCGGTGGAAACCTATCACCTCGACTACGCCACGCTCAAGCGCATGGTTCGCGACAGCCTGGAGCACAGCTTCCTGCCGGGCGCAGACCTCTGGAGCGCGCCGGAACGCTTCACGATGGCCGCGGTCTGCGGGGGAGTGCGCCTCGATCCCGCGCCGGCATCGGCCGCCTGCCGTCGCCTTCTGGACGGCAGTCAGAAGGCGCGGCTCGAGTGGAAGGAGGAGGTGGAGTTCAGCCGATTTGAAAGCGGTTTCTGACCGGCAGACTGGACCGCCGATGGAACCTCTCCACAGGGCCGTGCATCCAACATGGCAGGTGACCCTTGACGCCGGACGAGGAGTACCATATCTTTAAACGGACTTGCAGGGGGTACGTCAGATAGGAGTTCCCGTGAGCACCGAACTGCGACAACCTGAATCCAACCCCAAACCTTTTCGACTCGACGTTCAACTCCAGGATCTGCTTCAAAAACCGGCTGAAACCCGAATCGCCTCGATACCCGTCATCCTGCCTCGCGGGGAGAAGCTCCCCGAACCGGTTTTTCCGCGGCATCCCGAGCTTCTGACCAAGGACTGGCTGCCCGCCGACGAACACGGCACGCCTACCGATCCTTACAAGCGCAGCTGGCCGGCGTCGCTGGTCTATCGTGCCATGCGCGGTTGGTTGTTCCCCTACATCAAGTCGCGCGTGCTGCCCGGCGACTTCCACCCCATCATCGCCTATCTCTTTACCGAGTGGAAATGCAACCTGGACTGCCACTACTGCTGGGCGTTTGACAATCGTGTGAAGGGGATGACTGAGGAGAACGCCAAGCGCTCCATCGACTGGCTGCACTCCACCACCTGCCGCGTGCTGGCGCTGATGGGCGGCGAGCCGCTGCTGCGCCCGCAATTCGTCCATAAGGTCGTGGATTATGCGGCGCAGAAAGGGTTTTGGGTCTACATCCCCACGAATGCGCGCCTGTTGCGGCCGGAGGTTATCGACTGGCTCGCCGATGCCGGCACCGCCATCTTCAATATCGCGGTGGACGCGGTGGACGAGAAGCCGGGCCTGCCCAAGGCCCTGAACGTCGTGCGCAGTTATTTTGACTATCTGGTTCGCAAGCAGTATCGCTACGGCTATTCGGTCTTCTTCAATATCAACATCTGCCGCAATAATCTTGAAGATGTGAAACAACTGACCGAAATCGCGCACGATCACGGCATCGCCACCGACTATCACATCAACGAGTCGCCAATGCTGGATCAGCCCCAGTTCCAGCATCTCGATGAGAACAGCACCTTCATCACCCGTGACGACTGGCCGCAGGTCGATGCCACTGTCGACTGGATCATCGAGAAAAACAAGTCAGGCTACAAGATGGTCAACTCGATCAAGCGTCTGAACGATATGAAGGACTTTATGCGCGGGAAGCTGGAGCCGTGGAACTGCCGCGCTGGCCAGAACAACGTGATCGTCCGCGTCGATGGGACGCTGGCGCCTTGCTTCCCGATGTATTCAGCGACCTACGACTGGGGCGTGATTGAAAAACCGAAATTCGACACCAGCCAGCTGGACGAGATGAAGCAGGAGTGCCAGACGCACTGCTTCTCGACGCTCAATCACAACCTCGGCTACTGCTACGATGACAAGCGCGTGATCAAGTGGGTGCTGAAGCAGGCGGGCCGCGCCTTCCAGGGCGTAAGCGGCAGCTTTGACGATTGATGACTCGCAAGAGGTTGGCGACGGCGGCGGCAGTCAGCGTCGTGGCGTTGGCTGCCGCCGCTCTGCATTCGAGCGCCCGCGGCCGCGCTCGACCTGCTCCTGGCGGCGCTGAGGACAGCGCCTCTGCACCTACCTTCTACCGCGACGTTCTGCCGATTCTTCAGGACCATTGCCAGCGCTGCCATCGCACGAGCGGAATCGCACCCATGCCGCTTGAGACCTACAGAGAGGTCCATCGCTGGGCCAGGGCTATCGCCGATCAGGCCCGGACGCGCCGCATGCCGCCCTGGTTCGCCGATCCGCGCTTCGGGCACTTCGCGAACGATCCCTCCCTGACCCCTCAGCAGATCGAAACGCTGGCATGGTGGGCGGGCGCCGGCGCGCCGGCGGGCGATCCGCATGATTCGCCTCCGCCGCGCCGCTGGTCGGGAGGCTGGAACATTCCCCAGCCCGATCGCGTGATCGCGATGCCGAAGCCGTTGAAGATCCCCGCGCACGGTGACGTCGAGTACACCTACGAGATCGTGCCCACGGAATTTACGCGTGATACCTGGGTGCGGATGTCGCAGGTACTGCCGTCGAGCCCGGAGCACGTCCATCACGCGGTCGTCTACATTCGTCCGCCCGATTCGAAGTGGCTGCGGCACGCTCCCGTCGGTGTGCCTTTCACCGCCTCGAGCTTGCGGGATCCCGGGGACCGCGCGGACGCCGAATGGACCGACAGCGACATCCTTCTTGTCTACGCGCCCGGCAGTTCGCCGGATCAGTGGCCGGGCAGCATGGGCAAGCTGGTGCCTGCGGGCTCCGATCTCGTCTTCCAGATGCACTACACCACCAACGGTCACGCGGCGAGCGATCGCAGCTCGATCGGGCTGGTGTTTAACGATCATGTGCCCGCCCAACGCGTCCTTACGCTCCAGTTAACCAACGATCGCTTCGTGATTCCTCCCGGCGTTGACAACTTCCGCGTGGAGGTCCACGGCACGTTGCCCAACGATTGCACGCTGCTCAGCTTCCTGCCGCACATGCATCTGCGCGGGAAGCGATTCGAGTACAACATCGTGCATGCGGGCGGACGGATCGAGACGCTGCTGCGTGTGAACTACGATTTCTACTGGCAGTTGAGCTATCGCCTCGCCGAGCCGCGCAAGCTTCAGGCGGGCACCGAACTTGAGGCCGTGGCGTGGTACGACAACTCAACCGCGAATCCGCACAATCCCGATCCGACGGCTGCCGTGCACTGGGGCGATCAGACGTACGACGAGATGATGGTGGGATTTTTTGAGGTTGCCGTGCCCGCCGGAATGGGTAAGCAGCAATTCTTCGTGCGGCGCTCATCGCGATTGCGCCATTGACGTCCCCGGCATGTAGGGCATGCCCCGTCGGCATGCCAAAGGCGATCCCGAAAATCAGTTCTGTGTCTGCTGCCACGTCTGTCCGCCGTCTGATGTGGTCCAGGTCACGCCGGTTGAAGTACTGACCACGCCGTGCGTCGCGTCCGCGAACTGGAGGGAGACGATGTCACCCACAGAGGTGCCGACCGCGGTGGCGGTCGCGGCCAGTGGAATCGACGACCAGTGCTCGCCGCCGTCGCTCGAATGGTAGAATGCGCCCGCAGTGCCGCCCGCCCACACGTTACGCCCCAGCGCGAAGACCGCGCGAAAGGTCACGCCGTCGGCAACCTGCACGCACTGCCAGGTGCGTCCACCATCGACCGAACGCTCCACGGCGCCCTGATCTACCGGGGCGCCGGCCGTGTCAACCTTGGTCTCCCAGCGAACTGCGGGTGCAAGGGCGGACACACTCGGGGGCGAAGCTCCCGATTTGGCGGCAAAGTCTCCGACGGACATGACACCGGGAGCCCGCGCGACCCCTCGGGCCGGAGCTGCGCCTGCCTGAATGCCCACACGTTCCGCGGCCGATTGCGGGGCGGCCGCCGCAGGTTTCGGCGCCGGAACGCTGGCGGGTCGCGGCGGAGGCGGCGCCGCGATCTCAAATTCACGGGCTTCGGCCTGCTCGACTTTCGGAGCGGTGAGATTCCCGCTGATAAGCTCAGGCGAATCCGCGTTGGGCGCGACCTGGTGCACGCCCTGCTTCTCCTGAATGCGACGCGCGGCGGCCGCTGTTTGATTCGAGGCGGCGGCGGCCTCCACCTTGTGCTTCGCTTCACCTGGCGAAGGCGGAGTCTGCAGGCGAAGAGCAGCATTGCCGGCGCTCGGTGCCGGACTTGGTGGCGGTGCGGATTTGCTCACCATCGCAACCGGCGAGTTCGCAGACCGATAACTCAGGCGAGAACCAGGGCGGCGGGCCGAGACAACAACGAACACGGCTATCACCGCGACAGCCAACGCGGCGGTCACGGGCTGCCAGCGAAGCCAGCGCTGCCATGAGAACCCCTGCGGTGATGGCCGAGCCTCAGCGTTCGCTCTCGCACCGCGCGCGTCCGGCTGAGTGACGGCGACTACGAGCCGGACCTCAGCGCGGCATTGCTCGCAAGTCGCCAGGTGCGCGATCACGCGCTGGCGCTCATCCGGTAACAGCGATTGCCCGACAAAACCCGAGATCAGATTGGCGTCGAGGTGCGGTGTGGGGACCGGTCCTGCCGCCAGCCTGTCGCGCGCGATTCTTGGCAATTCCCGCATGGTGCTATTCCTTGCTCTCTGTACTCAAGACGGTCCGCGGTTCATCTCTTGCGCCGCGCAATTGGCGGCGGACATCCACCGCCAGATCGCGCACGTCGACTTTGAGCGCCTCGCGCACCTGGTCGCGACTGAAGCCGCGCTGCCGCAGCCGCTTGACGACGTCTTTGGTGAGCGCCCGCACGATGCGATCGAGACGCCGGCTGACGGTGGACTCGTGAACGCCGAGGAGCGCGGCAATGGCACCCAGGGTCTGGCCGTCGAGGTAGTAGCTCGCCAGCAGCAGACGCTCCTCAGCGGAGACTGCGGCCAGCGCCTCGTCGGTCGCCGCTTCGACCCGCGGGTCGGGCGACGCTGAAGACTCCGCTTCCGCCGCCCGGAAATCGCGCCCGGCCTCGACCTGCTCGTCCAGGCTCACCAGCCGGTGTTCACGGCGATGACGGTCAGTGAATTCATGCGCCAGCACGCTGCGCAGCCAGCCTTCGAGCGATCCGCGTCCGTCGTAGTGAGCGAGCTTCGAGATCCGCTGCCCGTCACGAGACTCCAGCCCGTAAAGCTCGGCGTAGACAGAATCGGCCAGCTCGCGCGCCGCGCTCTCCTCTCGTACTATGGCCAGCGCCGTACGCGCGAGACCTTGGCGGTAGCGGATGAGGAAGGCATTCCACGCGGCCTCATGGCCGGCCGCGCAGGCGCGCGCCAAGGCGAGATCCTGCAGGCGCAGAGATCGGCAGAAATCCGCCACGGCCGCTGCTCCTAAAGATGACCAGCCGGCGCCTGGCAGATACCTGGCAGCGATCTGCTCCAGGATCGAAGCGAACTCGGCCGCATCGACGCCGAAGTCCGCCGCGCCCGAGCGGCGCCAGAGTTCGTCCCGCAGTGCGTCGGGCAGGCGCGCTTCGGAGGATAACGCAGCCTCAGTCGTCGTACTGGTTTCAGTGCTGTTCATCGGCGGACGCCCGCCTCGGACGCCGGAATGGAGAACGACGGCCGCAAGGTAGGATGCAAGAAAGCGGCCTAGCGGCGTCCCTTCAGGTGGACGGGGGCCGCGAGCCTCCGCCGAATCCAAAAGGAGGCGCCGTCATGTTGCGCATCGCCAGGCTCATTCCGCCCGCTTTCGCTGTTTTGCTTGCCGTCTTTGGCTTTCAAGCCGCGGTTCCTCTGCCTGCAGGGCAGACTCCTTCGAGGTACAAAGCGCTTGAACCCATCACCGAAGGCAACCTGACCGTCTTCCCGGTCGTGGCCGCTGAGACCTATGATACCAGCGGATTCCTGACGTTGGATGAGGGCATGCGCCGCAGCGAGGTGGTGATCACCGAAGCTGGCCGCAGCGGGCTGATCCGGCCACGTCCCCACCAGCCGCACCCCGAACTGCTGGTCGAACACCCGAACGACGGCGCCGAGGTGAATCGCCTTGTGCTCGTGAACGAGTCCAATCATCCGCTGATTTTGCTCGCGGGCGAGATCGTGACTGGATGCAAGCAGGACCGCGTCGTGGCCAGGGACCGCATCGTGGCGCCGCACAGCGAGCCGGTCGACCTCAGCGTCTTCTGCGTGGAGCCGGGACGCTGGACGCCGCACGGCAGGTTCATCTCCAAGGGCACCCCACTTGCGCAGCCGAGCGTGCGGCGCGAGGTGATGGTCGATCGCAACCAGGAGTCCGTCTGGGCAAGCGTCGGCCGCGCGCTGAGCGGGGCGATCGCCGCCGCCCCTGCGCCCGCCGCGCCAGAACTGCGGGCGAGTTCGTCTTACGCCCATGGCATGCAGAACGAAGCCGTGCAGGCGAAGCTGCGCCATTTCACGACGCCGATCGAGCGCGATTACGGCAAGCTCGAGTCCCAGTTGCGCACCGAGAAGGCTGTCGGCGTAGTGGCTGCGGTCAACGGCCAGATCATCTGGGCCGACATTTTCGCGAGTCCCGAGCTGTTCAATCAGTACTGGCCGAAGCTGGTGCAGTCGTACGCCGCGGAAGCGCTGACCAGCGCGCCCTGTGAGCGCCGTGTTGGTCGCAAGGACGCCCAGGGCTTCCTCGACGAGTGGAGCGGTCGCCGCACCAGCGCCGAGAGCGAGACGGGCGTCTACCGCCTCGCCGAAGCTTCCGGCTTCGGATTCACCGCTTTTACGCTGACTTCGCTTCTGCCCCACACCGGATTTGACGTGCATGACGCCAAAGTAGCGGATTGGATTTTCGAGGACATCCAGCGGTAGGGGGCGCATCGTGATGAGCCTTTGACGTGTCCGCTTCAGTGGTACTCGGTTAAGTAGCTGATGGCTTCGTCTTTTCGTGGCGCTAAGCTTCGGCTAGGACGCCACGAGAATTGCAGGCTCTCGATCACAGATTGTCGGCTTTTCTCGAAGACTTGCTGGCCCCTTAGGGCCCTAGAGAGCGGTGTCACTGGGCCCGCATTTATGGCCAGGGATTGCTGCTTGATGGGTGAGCGCAGGTCGATTGAATCCCTGGCCAGGCCGCATTCCCGGCGCCGCTCCCTGACCCTTAAGTTTGGATCCTGCACGTGACCCGTGACCTCCGCGAGCGACATGATTCCCTGGCCCGGGCGGGCGTGGCCGGCTGGTTCAAGGCGCATCCCGACGCCGACGGAGCATCCACCTAAGGCTCACCAGCGGTTGGCACGATCGATCGAAGCAATCACATCATCCTGGTGCACTGGAAGGATCTGGCAGAAGACGACGGAGTAACGGGGCTGGGAGCGCCCAGTTAGGAGGCAAATTCCCGCGCGATGCGCGCCGTCGTTGCATGGATGCGGACGGTATCCGCCACGTGCCTCGCATATCCGCCAGCGAGCGTGACCGCGACCGGCGCTTTGTGCCTGCGCGCGTGCTCGAATACCAAGCGGTCGCGATGCTCCAGGCCGTGCAGGCTGAGCTTCAGCCCGCCCAACTGGTCTTCCCGGTAAGGATCAGCGCCCGCCAAGTAGAAGACGAGGTCCGGCCGGAATCTGGCAAACGACTTCTGCAATCCATCTTCGAGCGCGGCCAGATACTCGTCGTCGCCCGCGCCATCTTCCAGGTTGATATCGAGCGAACCCGGCGGCTTCGGGTGAGGGTAATTGTGCTCTTGGTGGATGGAGAACGTGAAGACATCCGGGTCGGGGCCGAAGATTCCCGCCGTGCCGTTGCCCTGGTGGACATCGCAGTCCACGGTCATCGCGGTGCGAATCGCTCCGTCTTTCTGGAGGCGCCGGATGGCGATGGCGACGTCGTGCAGGACGCAAAAGCCTTCGCCGTGGTCGGCAAATGCGTGATGAAATCCGCCGCCGAGATTCACACTTGCTCCCGCTTTAAGCGCCAGGCGTCCGGCCAGAATCGATCCGCCCGCGCAGAGCCACACGGCCCTGACAAGTTCGGGCGAGTACGGGACTTCGAGGCGCAGGATTTCGGTGTAGGAGAGCGTTCCGTGCTTCAGCTTGTAGACGTAGTCCCGATCATGGACGAGCGCCACATCGTCATCGGCGGCGGGCTGCGGCTCCACAAAGTCCTCCGGGCGCGCCCAGCCCTCCTTCAGCAGCTTTTCCTTGGTCAACCGGTATTTCACGGACGGAAACACGTGATCCCCGAGGTGAAGGTCGTAGGCGTCGGAGTAGACGATGTTCATGCGAAATCCGGTTCGACAACTGCTTCAGCCCATCGCGTTCAGCCGCGATCGTGGCGAACGCAGCGAGGATGCGGAATAGAGCCGCGACTCTGAAGCGCCGCGACAGCGATCTAAGCAAGCTCCTGGTGGAAGAACTCCAGGCTGGGCCGCGCGTCCTGCCCGAAACTGCCGTTGCCTTCGATGGAGATTCCGCCGCGAAAGCGCATTCTCTTCACGATCTCAAAGAAGCGCGCGTATTCGGGATCCTCCGACGGGCTCCTCGGCCAGCGCCTCCCCAGCGGATTCGCAAAGTGAAAATGCACGATCTCGTGACGCGCCTTCCAGATGATCTCGGGGTCTTCGTTCTCAACTCGCATGTGGTAGTAGTCGATAATCATGCGCACATTGGGATGATAGACCTCGCGCACGAGCTCCAGAGCCTCGGCGCCTGTATTGATGATATTGGATTCCTGGTGCCGCAGCGGCTCGATGGCGATCACCAGCCCCTGCGGCCGGGCCGCGTCGCCGGCCTGGTTCAGAAAGGCCTTGATCTGCCCCCAGGCGCGCTGGCGCGAGAATCCCTCGGGGACATTTCGGGAACTGGCGCTGCCCCACACCACGATCTGGCCGCCCACCTCCCGGCAACGCGGCAGGCACAGACCGAGGTAATTCTGCACCTCGTCCGTCTCGACGTTTTCCCCGACCACGCGCAGGTTGCGGATGAAACTGTTGAAACTCGTGCAACGCAGACGCGAGGCCAGAACACGCGCTTTGAACGCCCCAAAATCGGAAGAGCTCATGGCCGCAAGGGAGGCAGCCGCCGGTTCGAGATAATCGAAGCCGTAACTCTGCGCCTGTTCCAAATCGCGAGGAGGCGCGCACACGCCGATCTGCACCTGCGGCCCCGGTGCGCGGGCGTCCAGCCCGCGCCGCACCCAGCTCAACGACGCCGCGGTCGATGTGCCAGCGCCGAGGATCTCCAGGCATTTCCGGCGCGAAATCATAGAGAATTTGAGGCTGGATGGCGCATTAAATTCCGTTCAGATTCGTCCGCGATCCTCTCTCGCGTGCTAGTGTACCCGAAGAGACGCGATTTCGTCCTGACGGAGGCGTTATGAAGAAACTGATGTTGGCGCTCTGTGCGGCCGCCCTTGTGGTGGGCGCGATTGCGGGAGCGGCCGCTGCGCAGCAATCGGCTGCGCCGCTCAAGCTCGTGACCACGTTCAAAATGCCCGCGGCCGTTAAAGGGAATTTCGACCACTTCGGCGTGGATCTGCCCGGGAACCGACTTTTCGCCACCGCTGAACGGTACAAGGCTGTGCTGGTATTCGATCTGAAATCGGGCAAATTGATTCACACCATCACAGGAATCGGCATTCCACACGCCGTGCTTTATCGCCAGGATCTCGGTCGCCTCTATATCACCGATGGCGGCGCCGGCGCGCTGCGCATCTACGATGCGAAGACCTATGAACTCGAGAAAACCGTGAAACTTCTGGTCGACACCGACTCGATTGCCTACGATCCAGCAACCAAGTATCTGTATGTCGTGAACGGCGGGGGCGACGCCAACCAAACGTTCTCCACGATCAGCGTGATCGACACCACCTCGGGTGACAAGCTCACCGACATCAGAATCGATGGCGACACGCTGGAAGCCATGGCGGTAGAGAGATCCAGCCATCGGCTCTACGCCAACAATCGGGCCAAGAACCAGATTGCGATCGTGGATCGCGAGAAGCGCACACTGACCGAGAGTTGGCCGGTCACCAAGGCCAGAGTTAACGTCGCCATGGCATTCGATGAACCATCGCATCGGCTCTTTGTGGGCTGCCGCAGCGGAGCCATTGTCGTATTTGACACGAAGTCAGGGAAGGAAATCGCGGCTTTGCCCATCGAGACCGGCGTGGACGACTTGGTCTTCGATGCGGCCAGCAAGCGAATCTACGCCACCTGTGGCGGCGGTAAAGGTTCGGTTGACGTGTACAAAGAGAACGATCCGGATCATTACAGTCTGGTCGGCAAAGTCGCAACGAGCCCCGGCGCCAAGACCGGACGCCTGGTGCCTCAACTCGGCAAGTACTTTGTAGCGGTGCCGGCGCAAGGGATAGCACCCGCGGAGGTGCTTGTGTATTCGGTTCAATGAAAGTCCGGAGTACAAGCCCTATTGGTCCCGGCGGTGATGAAACTTGCGGACAATCTCGGGCCAGAACTCCTGCAGCAGGTTGACGGGGATGGTGAGGCCGATCTGCGCGGTGGAATTGCTCAGCGTGTACTCCAGAACCTTGTAGTGCTCCGGAAGCCAGGCCGTGGTGACCGCCGTCGAGGCGTAGTAGGCGCCGAGATTAGCGATGTTCAGCGTCGGCCGGCCGGAGTTCTTGTAAGTTAGAAAGCTGTAAGCGATAGCGTGCAGGGCGCGATGCCGGAACCCGCGTCGCTTGCTGGCGATGTAGCGGACGTCTTCGTGCAGGAGGTAGGCGGCAGGTGCCTGGAAGGTCCCTTGCAGAATGGCGCTCGCCGTCCGCGAAGCCACGCGGCGTCCGTAGCCCGCGAATCCGCCGCCCCATTGCGCCGGGGAACCGGTGGCTTGGTCCAGCAGCAGAGCGTTGAAGAACGGTCCGAAGTAGGCGCCCTTCGAGAGGTAATTCATCTTCCAGTAAAGCTTCCAGCGCTGCTCGCTGGCCAGAGGCTGGTAGGTCGCGGACGTCGCCGAAACGATGCCGGTGACGGGATTCACACTCAGGTCGCTGCTGCTGCCCGAAGAGGAACTCTGGACTCCGGCGGCCGTCTGATCCTGAGTCTGCGGAGGCGCAGAGTCCGCCGTCCGGCCGAAGGGCTGCAAATCAGGGGATCCAGAGTCGATCGTTTCGGGGACCGCGGCCGGCGGCGAATGGTCCGCGACGTTGAAGAGGGTTGGCTCAGCACCGCCCCCCAGAGCCACCAGACCCTGGGCAAAGGAGCTCGCGTCGCCCGCAGCTATGAGCAGGCCTGCAGCGGCCATAATCGCGATCAGGAAACGTCTCGGCGGCATCCGTCGTAATCCAGTCCTACTCATCTTCTGATGCGAGTGAATGGGTTTTTGTTGGTGCGTCGCACCGGATCGTCGTGCGCCTGCAAGCCAGTTTAGCTGAAACGAAGCTCACCGTGGATTCGTGCGGGGATGCAAAGGCATGGAGGCCACGTCCGCTTGAGGCGTTCGGGGCGACCACCGCGGCGCGTCTTGAAGGAAAATTCGACCTCATCGAGACCGCTCTCCCTGTCCGGCGGGGCCGCCTGCCGCCCGCTTAGATCCTCCCCGCGGCAGGCAGCCCAGAAATAAATTCGGTGCAACCGACCTGGGAATCGGCGATTCTAAAACTTCATCGCATCGTGATGCGAGGAAAGGCGGCACCTTGAAATCCTCCGCAGTGATACCGGCCTGGAGCAAAATCCTGCGAGGGCAGCGGCCCCTGCTCTCCATCGAGATTACGCGGCGGTGTCCCCTGCACTGCCCCGGTTGCTACGCTTATCAGCCCGAGCATCTCGGAGGATCGGTGAGGCTCAACGATCTGGCGGATTTTCAGGGCGAGGCGCTGATCAGCGGTGTGCTCGCACTTGTCCGCCGCCATCGCCCGCTGCACGTTTCGATCGTCGGTGGCGAACCACTGGTCCGCTATCGAGAGCTGGATGTGCTGTTGCCGGAACTCGACCGCATGGGCGTGGAGATCCAGCTCGTGACCAGCGCAGTGCGTCCGGTGCCGATCGCCTGGCGATCGATTCCCAAGCTCCACCTGGTGGTTTCCATCGATGGCTTGCCGGCGGAACACGACATCCGCCGCGCGCCCGCCACCTACGACCGCATCCTCCAGCACATTGAGGGTCATAATTTCGTGGTGCACTGCACGGTTACCCGTCCCATGATTGGCCGACCTGGCTATTTCAAGGAATTTGCGCAATTCTGGTCAGCCCGCGAGGAAATTCGCAAAATCTGGTTCAGCCTGTACACGCCCCAGGAGGGCGAAGAAAGCGCCGAGAGACTGCGCCCTGAGGACCGGAAGGCGATCCTGCAGGAACTGGCGGCGCTCCGCGGCGCTTTTCCCAAGGTCGAGCTGCCTGACCGCGTTCTGGATGGTTATCGCCACGCTCCCGCATCACCTCATGAATGCATCTTCGCGCAGACGACGGCCTGCGTCTCGGCGGACCTCAAGACCAGAATCGGTCCTTGCCAGTTCGGTGGTAAACCCGTGTGCAGCGAATGTGGATGCGTCGCGTCGGCCGCTCTCGCGTCGGTCGGACGCTACAAACTCGGCGGTATGGTCAAGGTCTCCGATGTTTTTGCCTGGTCGAACCGGATCGGACAGCGGGTAGGCAGGCACGTTGCGGCGAGCATCGCAGGGGGACCGCGGCCAGCCAGCGCTCCACCTGCAATCTGACCACCTTCCGTTCAAGTTCTCACCTGTAGGCTGGAATCCCCGTCACTTTTTCTCCGATCACCAGCGTGTGCATGTTGTGTGTGCCCTCGTACGTGAATACCGATTCGAGGTTGCACATGTGACGGAAGATCGGATATTCATCGGCGACACCGTTTGCTCCCAGGATATCGCGCGCGGCCCGCGCGATATCGAGCGCGATCTTCACGTTGTTGCGCTTCAGCATGGAGACGTGCGCCGGCCCGGCGCGACCCTGATCTTTCAGACGCCCCACCTGCAGCGCCAGCAATTGCGCCTTGGTGATTTCGGTGATCATGTCGGCGAGCTTCTCCTGGATGAGCTGGTGCGACGCGATCGGCTTCTCGTCGAACTGCTTGCGCGTTTTGGCATACTCCAGAGCTTCGTTGTAGCACGCCATGGCCGCACCGATCGCCCCCCAGCCGATGCCGTAGCGCGCCTGCGTCAGGCAGGAAAGCGGCGCCTTCAGTCCCTTGGCCCCCGGAAGCAGGGCCGAAGCCGGAACACGGACGTCCTGGAGCGCCAGGGTGCTGGTCACCGAGGCGCGCAGCGACCACTTGCCCTTGATGTCCCTTGACGTGAAGCCTGGCGTGCCCTTCTCCACCAGAAAACCGCGGATGCCATCCTCAGCGCGCGCCCAGACCAGGGCGACATCGGCGATGGTGCCCGAGGTGATCCATGCTTTTTCGCCATTCAGGATGTAGCTGTCGCCGTCCTTGCGCGCGCGACTGCGCATACCGCCCGGATTCGAGCCGAAGTCGGGCTCTGTGAGTCCGAAGCAGCCAATCGCCTTGCCTTGCTGCATGGCCGGCAGCCATTTTTCCTTTTGCTCATTGGACCCGTAAGTGTGAATCGGGTACATGACCAGGGAGCTCTGGACCGAAGCGAAACTGCGCAGCCCACTGTCACCCCGCTCGAGTTCCTGCATGATCAGGCCGTACTCGACGTTTGACATCCCTGCGCAGCCATAGCCCGTCAGACTGGGGCCGAAAAATCCAAGCTCGGCCATGATCGGAACCAAATGCTTCGGGAATTTCCCCTCGCGATTCCAATCTTCGATTCCGGGCACCACTTCCTTGTCCACAAATTCGCGGACCGTCTGCCGCACCATCTTCTCCTCGTCCGAAAGGAGCGAGTCGAACTCAAGATAGTCAACGCCATGAAAGGGGAACATTGTGCCTCCAGATTTCTCCGGGAATTGCCACCAGAACCGTCCTGTGGAGGCGGTGTCCCCACCGCCGCGAACGATTCATTGGCTTTTCGGCGGTGAGGACACCGCCGCTACAGCGCGAAGCGAGATCATAATCGTGCCGCGGCAGCCAAGCCACGTTCCAGGTCGGCGGCGAGTAAACGATGGAACAGATGCTCTCCCGCTTCGCGCCGCACCGAAAGGCGCCCCGCGCCATAGGCGCGCGAGTGCAGCCCGCGCTGCACGCTTTCGCAGATGGCGATGTCCTCATATTGCACTCGATCGCTGACGGAGATGCTCTGACGATTGTAATCGGCGATGGCTTCCTTGATATCGCCAAAGTAAAAGTCGAAAATCACCGTGCATTCGTTCACGCTGCGTGGCAGGACCAAGTTCGTGTCGAGATAGCCTTCGTACCAGTTCAACATAAAATTCGGATACTGCCACAGGTAATAGGCGCGATCGCCGTGACGCGTGGCGGCGGCGTCCGCGTCGGAGTCGGCAGCAACCGAGACCGGACTCGACTGCACGTTGTGACGCTCGTCGTTCTCGATGGTGTAATGCACGTAATCGATAACGCTGTTTAAACCCTTGTGCATATGCGGCACATGATAACCGCCGTCGAGATAGTTGTCGACGAAGACTTTCCAGTTGCAGGCGATGTTGTAGACGCGCCGTTCCAGGAATTGCAGGCTGCCGAGGCCGAGGGGCTGCACGCGACTCACAAGCCGGCCGAGAAAACCTTCAATGGGCATCGCCTGAACGTCGAGGTTCACCCAAACGAATTTCTCCCAGGTGGCGAGGCGCGCCGGTACGAGGCCATGCGCCGACCGTTCAAAGCCGCGGACGTCTTCGAACTCGGTCATACCCTTGAGTGACCCGTCCAGGCCATACGTCCATCCATGATAAGGACAGCGGAAGTTCTTCACCTTGCCCTGTGGCTCCCACGCCACGGCCGTCGCGTGATGGCGGCAGACATTGTAAAAGGCGCGCAGAACCCCGTCGTCGCCGCGCGCCACCAGAATCGGCTCGCCGGCGACCTCCGCCGTAAAAAATTCGCCGGGATTTGCGGCCTGATCGAAACGCCCCACAACCTGCCAACTCCGGCCGAACACCTGCTCGCGCTCGAGGTCGGCGATCCGGGGGTCGGTGTACCATGACGCCGGAATCGTGAAAGCGTCGGCGAGTTCCGCCTGGGCGTTGTAACTGTCGAGAATGCTCCGAAGGCATCCATCCATAAACAGCCTCATTGACCCTGTGCGTTCGGCAACGAGTGTAACACCCGGAGTCCGGAGTCGAGCCTGGGCCAGCCGCGGCACCCCTGCTCAATTCAGTGGAGAGCTATGTGGATAGCCATTTCCTGACCCGAATCCGGGACTTTCACGGCAACGAGGTTCGCGCCCGCATCGTAGGTCCAGCCGGACCCGTCCCTGTCGAGCGCGTCGATAGAGAACGCTTGCTGTAGACTCTGTCCGCCTGCCGTGACGCTGGTCGGCGTGGCGCGTTCGGCGTGGACTTTGAAGACGAGCGATCGAGAGGGCGGCGTGTACGAACCTTCGCGCGCCGTCAGTCTGATGTCGATGGCATCGCGTGAAGGCGTCTCGGTGATCTTCTGCGTGAGTGACGCGCCGTGCTCGAAATCAAAGCTGATGCCATCGTCTTCGTAGTATTCGCGCGACGACGGCGCGGCCTTGCCATCGGAAGCATCGGGCCAGTCGGGATAGATCTCGAACGTCAAGGGGTCAATGGGCGCTTCGCCGGTGTACTCGACCGCCGGTCGCGTGGGGATGATGGCGCCGCCGCGCACGAACAGCGGGATGTGATCGAGCGGCGCCGGCACTTCGACCTCGCGCGGGCCGGAGTAACGCCCGTCCGTCCAGAAGTCGTACCAGAGGCCTTTCGGCAGGTAAGCCGCGGCGCGGCGCTGGCTGTGCTTCACCACCGGCGTCACGAGCAGATCGTCGCCGAACAGGAATTCGTAGCTCTGGTCGACAGCGCGCGCGTCGTTCGAATAGTCGAGCAGCAGGGCGCGCATCACGGGCAATCCGGTGAGACCCGTCTCGTGAAAGGCGTCGTAGAGGTAAGGCAGCAACCGGTAACGCAGTTCGATCGACTTGCGATTGATCGCCTCGAGCTTGTTGCCAAACGACCACGGTTCCTGACTGGGCGCGCCGAATTCCACGTGCGTGCGGCAGTAAGGATAGAAGACGCCGGTCTCGAGCCAGCGCGTGTAAAGCTCAGGA
>DASYZG010000081.1:0-2424 GCA_035946575.1 Terriglobia bacterium
GGAAGGCAACCGTCGTGTCGCCGCCCTAAAAATTCTTGCGAATCCAGCGGTGTTGACGGGACTAAATGTAAAGGCCTCGCTCCAGAAACGCCTCGAAGAACTCGCAAAAGATTTTGATAAGGGTGCAGTCGAACCGATCGACTGCTACGAAACCGAGAACCGTGATGCGGGAGCGTCATGGGTGCATTTGCGGCACACAGGTGAGAACGAGGGGCGCGGCGTCGTTGGTTGGTCGGGCCACGCCGCAGCTCGCTTTCGCGGCACTGACCCGGGGCTTCAGGCACTCGAATTTGTGAGAACACATGGGAATCTGACGGACACGCAAAAGGAGGCTCTCGGAAATAATTTTCCGATCACAACGCTAGACCGGTTGCTTTCAACTCCTGATGTGCGGAAACGCATCGGGGTCGAGGTGAAAAACCGGAAATTGTATACGGCGTTGCCGCCTGAAGAGCTTATGAAGCCGCTTCGTCGGATCGTCCTCGACTTGGCACAGAAGACGATACGGGTCGGGCGACTGATGAAAAAAGATCAGCAAATCGACTATGTCGAGGGATTCAGCAAGGGTGAAAAGCCAAACTTATCAAAGCGTGGTGCGGTGCGGGCTGTCGAGGATATCCGCGCAGGCGAGTTCAAGAGCAAGCCGGCACGCGCAAAGGATCGACGCAAACCGGACCCATCCGAGCGAAAAGTTGTGGTTGCGCGTGGGGCGAAGATAGAGCGGGCGCCGGAAATTCGGACAGGGGGATAAGTGATAGCCTTGCTTCTGCAACGGGCCTCGAAGGGGCCATTTTTGGAGCAAGAGCATGGCACGCAGGAAGCGACGGAATCACTCGGGGGCGTTCAAGGCGCAAGTGGCGCTGGCGGCACTGAAGGGGGACAAGACGCTGGCGGAGCTGGCGCAGCAGTTCGACGTTCATCCGAACCAGATCACGGAGTGGAAGGCGCAGCTGCTGGAGCGGGCGGCGCAGGTGTTTGGCGGGACGAACGGTGAGGCGGTGTCGGCGCCGGACGTGAAGACGTTGCACGCGAAGATCGGGGAGCTGACGCTGGAGAACGATTTTTTAGAAGGCGCGCTCATCAAGGCGGGCCTGCTGAGCGCAAGAAAATGATCGACCGCACGCACGAGCTGCCGGTGACCCGGCAATGCCGGCTCCTGGAGTTGTCCCGATCCACGGTCTACTACGTGCCGCGGCCGGTCTCGCCGGCGGACCTGGCGCTGATGCGCCGGATCGACGAGCTGCACCTGGACTATCCCTTCGCCGGCAGCCGCATGCTGCGCGACTTGCTCAAGTGGGAGGGCCACGCCGTCGGACGCCGACATGTCGCCCGGCTGATGAAGCGCATGGGGATCGAGGCCCTCTACCGTCGGCGGGACACCAGCCGCCGGCACCCGGCCCATCCGGTCTATCCCTATCTGTTGCGCGATCTGACGATCGAGCGGCCGAACCAGGTGTGGGCGGCGGACATCACCTATATCCCGATGCGCCGGGGCTTCGTCTATCTGATGGCGGTGATGGACTGGGTCTCGCGCCGGGTGCTGGCGTGGCGGCTGTCCAACACGCTGACGACCGACTTCTGCCTGGACGCGGTCCGCGAGGCCATCGCCCGCTACGGCCGGCCCGCGATCTTCAACACCGACCAGGGCTGCCAGTTCACCAGCGGCGAGTTCACCGGCCTGCTCCAGGCGTACGGCATCGCCATCAGCATGGACGGCAAGGGGTGCTGGCGCGACAACGTCTTTGTCGAGCGGCTGTGGAAGAGCATCAAGTACGAGGAGGTCTATCTGAAGGCCTACGACAGCGTCGGCGAGGCCAAGGCCAATCTCGAGGCCTATCTGCGCTTCTACAACACACGCCGGCCGCACCGCGCGCTTGACGGCCAGAGCCCGGACGCCGTGTACTTCGGCCACGCGTTCCAGGAAGGACGCGCGGCATGACGGACCGGGTTATCCACCGGGTCGCTCGCCCCGCCTCGCAAGGGCGGGGCGCCGCCCCCGTGGGTAACCCTTCATCGCAGGGCTCCACTTATCCAAACCGGATCCCTGTCCAAACATCCGGAGCCACCTCTCCGGATCATCGGAATGGCGTCGCTTTCCTTGCCGAACACGTAGGGGAGCGCCCGGCCGTTGCGCTCGCGGATCACGACGACGACTTGCCGCTTGCCGGTCTGCTCCTCTGCCGTGCGGCGATCAACGCGCTTCTCGACCTGGTTCGCGGGCTTCCGGTGTCCTCCCGTGTAGAGGCCGTCTACCTCGACGGCGCCCTTCAATTCGGTGCCGTCGTCGAGTGTCGCGCCCATCGCCTCGCGGAGTTTGTGGAACAGGACAAAGGCCGTCCGGTACTGGCAATTCAAATCGCGGCTGAGCTGCAAGGCGCTGTGACCCTTGGCGCCGTTGCAGAAGATCGCGATGGCCAGCAGGTA
>DASYZG010000082.1:0-32375 GCA_035946575.1 Terriglobia bacterium
TGCCGGCGGCCGGTCGCCGGTGTCGGCCGGTGTTCGGCTTTCGGTTGCCGGTTTTCGGTGCTCGTAGTCCCTCGGTTCCCGGGGCTCGGTCGATTCGTGTGCATCCTGAATTCTGAATTCCTGATTCTTAATTCTTGATTCCGACTCCTGACTTCTGACTCCTGGCTCCTGATTTTTGGCCTCGGGCTCCGGCCCGGCCGAGCCGCTCGAAAATCCGCCTGAAGGGCCGGGGCTAACCCCGGCCAGGCCGGCCGTCCAAGGGGCCGGTCCTACGTTTTCACGCGGTGCGAGGTGCCGCCAAGCGCCACGCCTACCCATTGTGGGGACTAAATTTGGGACAATGGAGAAAAGTGAGAAAACTGAGAAAATTGGGACAGATTTATTTCACCCGTGTTTTCAACAGCTTATCCTGTGGAAAACTCGCCGGAGCGCTAAATCGCGGGAAAGGACTGCTCTGGAGCGAGGCGAAGGGACGCCCGCGCGACAACCCCCCAGGCACGGGTAGTGGTGCAGTCTGCACCACTACCCAGGCACACCTTCGCAGGTGATCCGGGCGTAACTTGGGGTATAATGGACGCTGGTTTTTGACCCCCGTTCAGCGAAAGTCAGCAGTCCCGGCAGGAGCTCGCAGGAATCCTGAGGAGAGGATGTATGGCCCGGCCCGGCAACGCGGATATGTGGGCGCGGGCGGTCTCCTACCTGGGTCTGAGCCTGATCGTGCCGGCCAGCGCGGTGGGCGGATATGCGCTGGGCTGGTTTCTGGATGAGCATCTGCACACCAAGCCCGTGCTGGCCGCGATCGGAGTGCTGGCGGGATCGGCCGCCGGCATCGTGGAAATGATTCAGGTGATTGTGCGGAGAGAGAAAGGTGCCCAAGACCGGTAAGACCGCTCAACAGCACGGCGCCGATTGGGCTTCCGCTTGGACCCTCGACTCGACGCTGGCGTGCCTGCCACGTTCGATTGCGGGCGTGAGCGCGGCCGCGGTGCTGGCGTGCCTGCTCGCAGAACAAGCGCGGTTTGCGGCCGGACTTGCGCTGGGCTGCGGCGTGGCACTGCTGGGCTATTGGTGGCTTTATCGCGGCATCCGGGCGGCGTTCGCTTCGGGAGAGGCGCGAGCGCCCATCGGCGTATTCGTCAGGCTGGCGCTGCGGTATCCGGTGGCGATCGGGGCAGTGCTGCTGTTCGACCGGACGGGGTGGCTGCCGGCGCGGGCAGTGATGGCGGGTTTGTTCGCTCCGCTCGGCGGCCTGGTCATCGAGTTCATGGTCCTGGCGGTGCAAAGTTTGCGCGGGCGGCGAGCGGAAGCTTTCACCACCAAGATCACGGAAGCCACAGAGGTGCACTAACCCAGCGCGGCTCGCCGGGACGAAACCGGCAAAAAGCGGCTAGTGGCGAGCCCAAGATCTTCGCGCACCGAAAAGAAGTTCAGGGTTTGCAGTACAGAGTTCAAATCTGCGAAACCTGTGAAATCTGCGGATAGGTTGTTTCTCCGCTGCGTCTCGGTGTTCTGGCTTTGCCAGACTGTGAATTCATGCTCAGGAAATTGCGATGACTCCGGAACATCCGGTTTGGTTCACGGTTCTGCTCAATAAGCTGCTCGGCCCGGTGGTGGCGGCCTTACTCACGAAGCTCGGCCTTCACCCCAATCCCACCGAGCCTATCCCGAACTATATCGCCATGCAGGTTCTGGTGTTCCTGCTGATCCTGGCCGGCGCGCTGATTCTACGCGCGCGCCTCTCGGTCGAGAAGCCCGGCAAGTTCCAGCACATGATGGAAGTCTTCCTGCAATTCACCCAAAGCATGTGCGACGACGTGATCGGTCACGAGGGCCACCGCTACGTGGCGCTGGTCGGTACGCTCGGGCTCTTCGTGCTGCTCTGCAATCTGCTGGGGATCATTCCCAGCTTCTCGACGGCTACCAGCGCCATCGACGTACCCCTGGGGTGCGCGGTGGTGGCATTCGTGTATTACAATTATCATGGCTTCCGGCAGCACGGCATTTTCGGCTACCTCAAGCATCTGTCGGGACCGCTGTGGTGGCTGGCGTTCCTGATCCTGCCCGTCGAGATCGTCAGCAATACGCTGCGGCTGCTCTCGCTCAGCGTTCGTCTCTGGGCCAACATGATGGTCGGGGGACTGATCGAGCACGTGTTCACTTCGCTCGTGCCCGTGCTGGTCCCGGCGATCTTCGTCGGATTGCACGTTTTTGTTTCCTTCCTGCAGGCTTACATTTTCATGATTCTGCCGGTGGTGTACATCAGTCTGGCAGTCTCGGAGGAACACTAGGGTTTGAGTTGAGAGTCGAGAGCTGAGGGGCTTCAGTGTGAGGCAGCCCGCCCCCAGGCGGGACGGTCACCACCTCCTGGCCCACATTACTTACAAGGAGAAACCATGAAGAAAAAGCTGGTATCAGGACTGACGGCGCTCGTCTCATTGCTGGTGGCGGCGCCCTTGTTCGCGCAGGGCACAACGCCAGCGGCAACGCCCGCCACCAACTGGGCGGTGGTCGGAGGCGTGCTTGCGCTGGGTCTGGCCGCGGGGCTGTGCGGCATCGGCCAGGGCAAGGCGATTTCCGCAGCCTGCGAAGGCGCGGCCCGCAATCCGGGGGCGCGTCCGCATCTCTTTCTGTTCCTGGTTCTGGGCCTGGTGTTTATCGAGACCCTGACGCTTTACACGCTGGCCATCGTCATCTTCAAGACGTAACCCGACTTCCTCCGGGGCGGCCATTTGGCCGCCCCTACGCTTCCGCCTCCCGTCCCGGCCGCCGGTCCCACCTGCCATTCCCCAAGAACCCGCTTGACAGGTATTCCATATTTCCAGTATTGTCGAAATGTGGGTGGACACCACAAGGGTGACGTAACCCGATACGCGGACATGTTCGCGGCCATGGGGGCGGAGCCGCGGCTGCGCATCATGCAGCTGTTGTTGACCGCCCATCCGCAAGGGCTCGTGGTGGGGGACATCCAGGACGAATTGGGCATTCCGGCGTCCACCCTGTCTCACCACCTCGACAAACTCAGGAATGAAGAACTGGTGCGGGTAAGGCGCGAGGGCACCTTTCTGTGGTACACGGCCAATACGGAGTCGCTCCAAGAGATCATCAGTTTCCTGTATGCGGAATGCTGCACACGCAACAAGGCCATTGAACCCGGCGAGCTGGTCACCATCGGCAGGCCGGCCCAGGAGGGCCGGGAAAGGAAGAACAAATGAGCGTAGAACATCGAGAGCAAATCAAAGAAGTGGTGAAAGAGAAGTATGGCCAGGCCGCGCTGCGCGTGATGCAGGGCGGGGCGAAGGCATCGTGTTGCGCCTCAAAAGCCACCAGCGGAATCGCGCAGACGGATCCCATCACCCAGAAACTTTACGACGCCAGCGAAACCTCGGGACTCCCCGGCGAAGCCGTGCTGGCCTCGCTCGGTTGCGGTAATCCGACGGCGCTGGCGAGGCTAAATCCGGGCGAGACAGTTCTTGACCTGGGCTCGGGAGGCGGCATTGACGTCCTGCTTTCGGCCAAGCGCGTGGGGCCCACGGGCAAGGCTTACGGCCTCGACATGACCGACGAAATGCTTGCCTTGGCGCGAGAAAATCAGCGCAAGGCGGGGGTGGGGAACGTCGAGTTCCTGAAGGGCGAGATTGAAGAGATCCCGCTGCCCGACAATTCCGTGGACGTGATCATCTCAAACTGCGTCATCAACCTCTCGGCCGACAAGGGAAAGGTATTGCGAGAGGCATACCGGGTCCTCAAGCCGGGCGGCCGGCTGGCCGTTTCGGACATCGTGACGCGAGGCGAGATAGCGCCTGCGGTTCGAAAGAGCCTTCTCCTATGGGCCGGATGCGTGGCTGGAGCTCTCGCGGAAGAAGAGTATCGCGAGAAGTTGAACAAGGCTGGTTTCGAGCAGATCGGCATCGAGCCTACGCGGATCTATCGCGCCGAAGATGCGCGCGAGTTCCTGGGAGCGGAGGGGGTGGACGCACAGGCGATTGCATCCCAGCTAGACGGCAAGTTCATGAGCGCGTTCGTTCGCGCGGTCAAGCCTGCGATCCCCAACTGACGGAGATCGCTACCGCTGCAACGGAGGCGGAGCCTAGCAGGAGGTTCCCTGTGAAACCAAGCAGCCGTCTCGCTTTTCTGGATCGCTATCTCACCGCCTGGATCGTCGGCGCCATGGCCTGCGGCGTGGCGTTGGGATGGCTGCTGCCGGGAATCGTGCCCTTGCTGGACCACTTCAGCGTCGGAACGACCTCGATTCCCATTGCGGCAGGCTTGATCGTGATGATGTACCCGCCCTTCACCAAGGTCCGCTATGAGGAATTACCGCAAGTTTTCCGCGACAAGAGAGTCCTGGGCCTGTCGCTGATTCAAAACTGGATTATCGGACCGATCCTGATGTTTGGTCTCGCGATCGTGTTTTTGCACGGGTACCCGGGCTACATGGCCGGCCTCATCCTGATCGGGCTGGCCCGCTGCATCGCCATGGTCATCGTGTGGAACGAACTGGCCAAGGGCGACACCGATTACGCGGCCGGCCTGGTGGCGTTCAACTCACTATTCCAAGTCTGCTTCTATTCGCTTTATTCCTGGATTTTTCTGACGATTCTTCCCTCCAGGCTCGGGCTCCACGGCGTCGCCGTTAACGTGTCCATGGGACAGATTGCGAAGAGCGTTTTCGTCTACCTGGGCATTCCCTTTCTCGCGGGATTCGTCACGCGGACAGTTCTGGTCCGAGCGCGAGGGATCGATTGGTACAAGCGGAGTTTCGTGCCACGCGTGAGCCCGCTGACGCTGCTGGCGCTGCTCTTCACCATCGTGGTGATGTTCTCGCTCAAGGGCGGCTATATCGTCCGCCTGCCGCTTGACGTGCTCAGAATCGCCATCCCGCTGCTGATCTATTTCGTGATGATGTTCCTGGTGTCCTTCTACCTGGGCAGGAAACTGGGCGCCGACTACTCCAAGACGACTACCCTTTCGTTTACCGCCGCCTCCAACAACTTTGAACTCGCCATTGCCGTGGCCGTCTCGGTCTTCGGAATCAACTCTGGAGCTGCGTTTGCGGCGGTAATCGGACCGTTGGTGGAAGTGCCGGTAATGATGTCGCTGGTAAACGTCGCATTCTATTTCCAGCGCCGGCTCTTTCCCAACACGGAGGGGAATAAGATTGAGCCGGTGGGTGTGGCGGCGAGTTCCTGAAGAGCTGACCGAGCCCCCCAGGCGGCACAAAGAGCCCGCCCCTAGTCCCGTGGCATGGGCACCGCACGCCCGATCCGCATCGATTCCTTGGCCGCATCCAGAATCTCGACTACGCCCACGTTCAACCTGGCGGCAACCGGACCTTCGATCGGCTTGTGGTTGCGGATGCAGTACACAAAATAGGCGATCGGGTTCGACGCCTCGTGCAAGACGGGTTGGAGCGCCACCGGCGTGCCGTCGGGCGTGGCCGGATCGTCGTGATTGTTGGGATTGTAGAGCAGGTCCTTCTCGTTGGCAAGCAGGCTGCCCCTGGGTCCGAAGACCTGCACCTGGCCCCTGTTCATCGGCCAATCCCAGGACGCCTGAATCACCGCGGTGCC
Organism: Terriglobia bacterium; assembly: GCA_035946575.1. GTDB lineage: Bacteria > Acidobacteriota > Terriglobia > UBA7540 > UBA7540 > Gp13-AA77. The sequence goes on from DASYZG010000082.1 coordinate 5,571, forward strand.
GTCAGGGTACTCGAGCAGGATGGTGGCGTCGTCGTCCACCGCATTGTGCTGCGCGGTCTTCAGCTTCAAGGTGTAGGCGCAAACCTTCTCAGGCCTGCCTTTGAGCCACAGCGCCCACTCCGCGCCGTAGCTGCCGAAGTCCATGATCGCTCCGCCGCCATTCTTGTCGGGATCGTAGAGCCAGGCTCCGAACTCTTTCGAGACGCCGATCTCACGCGGGCCCTGGTGCCCCTGCTCGACAATGATCTTCTGCACGGGACCGAGGTCCCCTTTGTGCACGCGATCAACGAGATCGTGACTCGGCGCCACCCAGGCATTCCAATAATTCACCATCAGCTTGATGTGAGCTTCGCGGGCCAACCGCTCCATCTCGCGCGCGTCGGCGCCGCTAGTCGCCATAGGCTTCTCGGTCGAAAAGCTGATGTGACGCTTGGCGCATTCGCGCAGGATGGCAAGATGGCGGTCGTTCTCCGTGGTCACGATCACGGCTTCGGGCTTGGCCGCATCGAGCATCTTCACATAATCGTGGTAGAACGCCACAGTCGAGGGCACGCGCGCCTTGGCCTTGGCCACCAGGTCCGGATGCGGGTCGGCGATGGCCACGAGTTCGGCGTCCGGTTCACTCAGGATGTCGTGCAGCAGGCCCCAGACGTGGTCGTGGTCGAGGCCGACGATCGCGAGATGCGTCTTCGGGGCGGCGGTCTGCGCCAGCGGGCGTTCGGGATGTGAGTTGACAAGGGCCAAGGTGCCAACCGCCAGGGTGATCAGAAGAAGGCGTCTTTGCATCTGTCCTCCAGAAAGAGGTGCGCTCATGACACCGAGCGCTGTGATTGTCTAGCATATCGCGGAGGCCGGCGAGGAGAGAGCGAAATGAGATTGTGAGGCCAGTGGAGGACAGGTGAGGTGAAGCGCGGGCGAGGTGGGGCGGGAAAGGGTAAGGGCGGCTCGCGTAGCTCTCGCGAACCGCCCTTAGGTCCGGCGGCGCCCCAGCCCGGTCACGAAGTGGCTGGCTCCCTCCGTGGGAGCGGAGCGGGTCAATTCGCGACCGAGGGCAACGGCCCGGTCAGGCCGGTGGAGCGCTTCACGCTCCGGCAAGAAGCTTGGAAAGCTTCCGCAGCCGTTTCAGTCGGGGCGGCGCCGGACGGAATCCTCGCGCTGAGATTTTCGGGGCTCAGCATCACCGGCCCAGCTCAGTGAAACGAAACCTGGTTGCCGCTCTCCCAAACCTTGTATGCCCAAATCGCCAGCAGCGTCAGGCCATAAACGGCCAGGATCACAGTCAGAGTCTGGCCCCAGACCTCGACTTTGCGCATTCGAGTAGCCAGATGCGTCTGCTCCGGGATCAGGCTCGTCTCGGGCCCAGTCAGATGTACCATCACGTCTTCGTGGTGGCCGAGGGACAAACGGTAAACCGCCAGGATCGCGACCACGACCGCAAGCAGCGCCCAGCTGATGACGTAGAAGCTCACTTGCATCGTGCACCTCCTTCGGGGCGGCGAACTTTACCACCCTGCAGCTTCTTTATCGGGCAGGCGCGAACCAAGGACAGTGATGTGAATCACTCACTCGTGTGACGAGTGCACAGGATGCTGGATCTGGCCTAAGTGGTTACAGCCAAGGCACATGCAGCGAAGTCAGGTTGCGCAGGAGGCCGGAAGGGAAGAGGCCGAGGAAGAAGATTCCAACCAGGCTGATGGCGATCGCGAAGCCGAGTGCGCGTGGCACGGACGCCTCACTGACCTGCGTCTTTCCCTCGCCCATGTACATGGCAACCACCACCCGAAGGTAGTAGTAGACGGATACCACGCTGTTCAGCAACGCGATGATGGTCAACCCGGTCAGGTGGACATGCATGGCGGAGCGGAAGACGTAGAATTTGGCGAAGAAGCCAACAGTCGAGGGAAAACCTGCAAGGGATAACATGAAAACAGTAAGGCAGGCAGCCATCCCCGGCCGATCGGCCGCCAATCCCGTGAAGTCTGGGACCTCGGTGCGACGTTCGTCGGCCCCCGCCAAGTGGGCAACCAGGATGAACGCCCCGACGTTCATCAACGCATACCCAGCCAGGTAGAAGAGGACCGCGGACGTGCCTTCCGCGCCTCCGGCCGTGATACCGACGAGAATATACCCCGCATGCGCGATGGAGGAATAGGCCAGGAGCCGCTTTACGTTCGATTGCCAGAGGGCGGCAAGATTCCCCAAACACATGGTAAGTACTGCCGAAATCCACAGCAGCCAGAAGACCACCGGGCCCGCGGAGGCCACATGACCGAAGCTGCCCACCAGGATACGCACCAGGACCGCGAAGGCAGCGGCCTTGGGCGCGGTGGAAAGAAATGCGGTGACAGGCGCGGGCGCACCTTGATAGACATCAGGCGTCCAGATCTGGAACGGAGCGGTCGATACCTTGAAGGCCAGTCCCACAAACATCAGGATGACGGCAAGCCACAGCAATTGCGGACTTCCCGCTGACGGGGAGTTAACCAAAGCCCTGCGTATGGCGTCAAGATTTGTCGTACCGGTCAGACCGTATACAAAAGCGATGCCATAAAGGAAAAAAGCCGTGGCAAACGAACCCAGCAGAAAGTACTTTACTGAAGACTCGTTGGACTGCATTTCGCCGCGCTTGTAGCCAGCCAGGATATATGTAGAGATTGACGAGATCTCAAGCCCGATGAAGACCATGATGAGCTCCGTAGAAGCCACCATGAAGGCGGCACCTACGGTTGCCATCAGAATAAGGGCGTAGTATTCGCCGTGATCCACGGCGTCCCGCTCCAGATACGCAATCGACCCTAGGAGTGTGAGCCCGGCAATCAACAGAAGAAGACCAATCAGGTAGATACTGAAGCCGTCGTTCGAGATACTGGCGGAGAAAGCCAAGCCTTGGAATCGGGCGATACCAGCGGTCGCGAGGCCCGCCAGAATGACTCCTGCAATCGCTACCCAGCCGAGGATGGTCTTCTTCCCGACCGGAGTGACAGGCTCGAGCATCATCACCAGAAGGGCAAAAAACGAGAGCACCAGTTCTGGCAGGATGCGAATGAAGTCGGCGGAGCCCACGGTGATCATCGGGAAGCACCCCCGCCAGGGGCCGAGTTGGGGCGAGGAGGCGCAACCAGCGCCTGCGTTCGCCTGGTTGCCGCCTTATCTTTGCGCGCGGCAACCGCGGCCGGGTTCACGCGTGTCAGGACCTTTGCAACGCTCACGTCCATCTGGCGCAGGAAAGGTTGTGGGTAGACGCCCATGAAAATGATTACAGCCACCGTGGCGGTGAGCATCCACCTTTCGCGCCGGTTGCAATCCGGAATCTCGCGGTTCTTCTCGTTGGCGACTTCGCCCAGGAAAACGCGCTGATACATCCACAGCAGATAGACTGCTGCCAGAATCACGCCCACCGCGGCCAGGCTTCCCAAAAGGGCCCGGGCGTGAAAAGCACCGATGATAATGAGAAACTCGCCCACGAATCCGTTGAGCATGGGCAGGCCAAGTGAAGAGAGTGTAACGATCATGAAGAACGTGCTAAAAACCGGAATTGTTGTGCCCAGTCCACCAAAATCCTTGATCAGGCGTGTGTGGCGGCGGTCGTACAGCATGCCGACCAGCATGAAGAGCGCGCCAGTCGAGACACCGTGATTCACCATCTGGTAAATCGCACCCTCCATTCCCTCAACATTGAAGGCAAAAATTCCCAGCACCACGAATCCCAGGTGGGCTACCGACGAGTAAGCCACCAGGCGTTTCAAGTCGGGCTGCACCATGGAAACCAGGGCGCCATAGATGATACCGATCACCGCCAGGATGCTGAGCAAGCCGGCGAATTCGCGCGAGGCGTTTGGAAACAGCGGCAGGCAGAATCGCAGCATGCCGTAAGTCCCCATCTTCAGCAGGACGCCGGCCAGAATCACGGAGCCGGCGGTCGGCGCTTCGGTATGCGCGTCCGGCAGCCACGTATGGAGGGGAAACAGCGGAACCTTGATCGCGAACGCAATCAGAAACGCCCAGAAGAGCAGGCTCTCCGCGGTATGCGTCAGCGGCAGAGAGCCGTCCGACAGCGAGGCTAGAATCTGCGGATAATCAAAACTGCCACTGCGCTCGTAAAGGAACAGGATCCCGACGAGCATGAGGGCCGAGCCCACCATGGTGTACAGAATGAACTTCACTGCCGCATAGACCTTGCGGCCGTGTCCCCAGATTCCAATCAGGAAATACATGGGGATCAGCATCAGTTCCCAGAAGACGAAAAAAAGAAAGAGATCGAGCGAAACAAAGACGCCGATCACGCCCGCCTCGAGAGCAAGGAGGAGGATATGGAACTCCTTAACCCGCTCGGTGATGCCGGTCCAGGACGCCAGGATACACAGTGGAGTCAGGAAGCCGGTCAGCACGATCAGAATCAGGCTAAGACCGTCGATGCCCATGTGGTAGTGGATGGGCGGAGAGGTAATCCAGGCGTAGTTCTCTTCGAACTGGAAGCCACCCGCCGTGCGGCTGAACCCGATGATCAGCGCCAGAGTAACCAGGAACGTTAACAGGGAAAAGATCAGGGCGACCGTCCGGATTCGTCCGCTGTTCTCGCGGGGCAGGAAGACGAGAAAAAGCGAACCCAGAAGCGGCAGGAACGTGGCGATCGTCAGAATATGATCACTCAATAGCATAGAAGAACCAAAACCCGCGCCGCCTATCGCAGCAATAGATAAGCCAGCCAACCGACTGCCCCCAGCAGAACCCACGCGGCATAACTGCGAATGTTGCCTGATTGAATCCGACGCAGAACTTTTCCCACGTCGGCCGTCGCTTCCGCAGAACCGTTCACAGCTCCGTCAATCACGCCCACGTCGACAAATTGCCACAGAAGCTTTCGTGAACCGACGACCACGGGCTGGACGATCAGCCAGTTATAGAACTCATCCACGTAGTATTTGTTCACCAGCGTGCGATAGGCGCCACTGAAGGCAGTCGCCAGGCCCTCGGGGATCTCCGGTGATCTCAGGTAGAACCAATAGGCCAGCAGGATACCAATACCGGCAGCCGAAAGTGAGTAAATCATCAGGGCCAGGTCGTTTCCCGTGTGGGCAGTGGCCACGCGAAACGTCTCGAACAGGTGCCGCGAGGAAGCGAACACCGGTTCGAGAAAGCGATCGAATTGCTCGCTGCCACCCAGGGCCTTCGGGATGCCAAGCCAGCCGGCCAGGATCGAGAAAACCGCCAGAACCATCAGCGGCACCGTCATCTTGGAGCCGCTCTCGTGGACGTGATGATCGAGGTCGTGCGGGACGCGCGATTTGCCGCAAAAAGTCATAAAGAGCGCACGAAACATGTAGAACGCCGTCAGGCCGGCCGTGATCGTCCCCAACCAGTAGAGCCATGGCGAGCCCAAGGGCCCGTTATATGCGGCAGCCAGGATATCGTCCTTGCTGAAAAAGCCCGCGAATCCGGGCACACCGCTGATGGCGAGCGTTGCCACCAGGAAGGTCCAGAAGGTAATGGGCATCTTGCGGCGCAACCCGCCCATGATCCGCATGTCCAATTCGCCGCTCATGGCGTGCATGACGCTGCCTGCGGCCAAGAACAGCAAGGCCTTGAAACAGGCGTGTGTCATCAAGTGGAATATTCCGCTCGAAAACACCGCGACACCACAACCCGTGAACATATAGCCGAGCTGGCTGATGGTGGAATAGGCGAGCATGCGCTTGAGATCATTCTGGCACAATGCAATGGTAGCCGCAAAGAATGCCGTGAGGCACCCAACCGCGCTCACCGTCTTCAGAGCCTCGGGCGCATGCACGAAAAGGATGTTCGAGCGCGCCACCATGTAGACGCCCGCCGTTACCATGGTCGCCGCGTGAATCAGGGCGCTGACGGGTGTGGGGCCCTCCATTGCGTCAGGTAGCCAGACGTAAAGGGGAAGCTGCGCGCTCTTGCCGACCGCGCCGAGAAAGAGCAAGAGGCAGGCCGCAGTCAGGGTCCGTTCATGATCGCCGAGACCGAGCGCTGCGACTTTGGGAAACAGCTCTGGGAAATTGACACTGCCGAAACTCCAAAAGAGCAGGGCGACACCCACCGTAAAGCCAGCGTCCCCGATTCGCGTAACGATGAAAGCTTTTTTCCCTGCATCAGAAGCCGACTTCTTCGGGAAGTAGAATCCGATCAGCAGATAAGAACAGAGGCCGACGCCTTCCCAGCCCACAAACATGACCGGGTAGCTGGCGGCCGTGACCAGCAGAAGCATCATGAAGAGAAACAGATTGAGATAGCAGAAGAACCGGTAATACCCGCCCTCGTGCTCCATGTAGCCGCGGGAATACATGTGAATCAGGAAGCCGACGATCGTGACTACGAGTGTCATGACCAGCGTCAGGCGATCGTAATAGAGCGCGAAGTCCGTACGGAAGCTTCCGGCCTGAATCCAAGTGAAGTAGCTGTGAATAAAGGGGGCCGAGTCAGGACCAAGATGTGAGGTCAGTGCCAGGATCGCGGCGAAGGTTGCAGCCACTCCTGCCGAACCGCAGCCAATCACTGACACGAGTGCGTGCGAGAACCGGCGGCCGAAGATTCCGTTCAAAGCCGCCCCGGCCAGCGGGGGAAGCAGCATGAGCAGGAGCAGAGTTTCCATACGCATCAGGCAAGTCGAGGGTTAAAACACCTGGTCTTCGACGACTGTTGGCATTCGACTATCGACCATGAACTGCTTTACAGCTTCATCGAGTCCACATCGTCAATCGCCAGCGAATTCCGATTACGGTACAAGGCAACGATAATCGCCAGGCCCACGGCAGCTTCCGCGGCGGCCACGACAATGACAAAAAAGACAAAGAGTTGCCCGTCCAGACTGGGCAGGCGCCGGGAATAGGCTATGAACGCCAGGTTTACAGCATTCAGCATCAACTCGATGCACATGAAGACCGTTATGACGTTCCGCCGGATGATGAATCCGGCCGCGCCCAGCGTGAACAGGATCACGCTGAGTAACAGAATGTGAGAAAGAGGAATCATAGCCCGAGATCAGAAGCTCTACGCCCTATAGTTGCTTTTTCGCCAGCACGACCGCTCCGAGGACTGCCACTAAAATCAAAATCGACGTAACCTCGAAGGGCAGGATGTAACTTCGAAACAAGAGCCGTCCGATGGCGGCGGGACTCGCGTCCAGCGCGTGGGCGCTGGCGGTTCCCGTCAGCCCGTACTGTTTCCACACGATGACGGCAAACTCCACGATAAAGGCCAGCAAGAGGGGAGGTCCGACCCAGCGAGCGAACCTGGCGCGGTGCGCGCTCGGGCCTTCATGTCCGGCGTTCAGCAGCATGATCACCAGGACGAACAGCACCATGATGGCGCCGGCGTAAACAATGACCTGAACCATCGCAATGAACGGCGCGCCCAGCAGCAGATAGATCACCGCCAGCGAGGCGAGTACGACGATCAGCGAGAGAGCGCTATAGACGGGCGTGCGCTGAAACACCACGCTCAGTGCCGCCACAATCGCCACCACACCGAAAATGTAGAACAAAATCTCCATCTCGCGGTCCAAGAGAACAGGAGCGAATCGACCTCGCCTTTACGGCCCGGCCTGACCCTAACCCGCTTCGGCAAAAAACGGTTCAAGCCGCCGACGTCACTCCTGCCATTCTCCCTAGGAATGCACCCAGGCGACGACGAAGCTCGTGACCAGAATGTTCAGCAGGCCAAGCGGCAGCAGGAACTTCCAGCCGAACGCCATCAGTTGGTCGTATCGGAAGCGAGGCAGCGTGCCGCGCACCCAGATGTAAAAGAACAAGAAACAGAATAGCTTGAGACAGAACCAAAACACCGGCAAAATGACGCGCAGCCAGCACGGCCCGAACGAGGGGCCCAGCCACCCTCCAAAAAACAGCAGTGTCGCAATCGCCGAGACCGTAACCATATTGGCGTATTCCGACATGAAGAAGATGGCGAATTTGAAGCTGCTGTACTCGGTGTGAAAGCCGGCCACCAACTCGGTCTCGCCTTCGGGCAAGTCGAAAGGGATCCGATTGGTCTCGGCGATCGCGGCCGTAAAGTAAATCAAAAAACCGAGCGGCTGCAGAAACAGGTTCCACCGGGGCAGCACCGAGAAGACTCCCGAGTGGGCCCACAACCCCGCCTGCTGATCAACGATTCCGCGCAGGCTGAGCGTGCCCGCGATCATCAGCACGCCGATTACGCCGAGGCTGAGCGAGATCTCGTAGCTGATCATCTGCGCCGACGATCGCAACCCGCCGAGCAGGGGATACTTGCTGTTCGAAGACCATCCGGCTAACGCCACGCTGTAAACGCCAAGCGACGTGACGGCGAAAACAAACAGCAGGCCGACGTTCAGATCAGTAATCTGCAACTGAATCACGTGCCCCGCCAGCGTGAAGCTCTCACCGAAAGGAATCACGGCGATGGAGAGGAACGCCATTAGAAACGCCAGGAAGGGCGCCAGCCAGTAAACTATGCGATCCGCTTCCAGCGGCGCAATGTCTTCCTTGAACATGAATTTCAGCCCGTCGGCCAGCGGCTGCAGCAGTCCGTGCGGCCCCACCAGGTAGGGTCCCCAGCGCGACTGGATGTGCGCGATCACTTTGCGCTCGAGCCAGGTCAGATACGCGATCGCCGTCAGCAGAACGAACATGACGATAGCGATCTTGATGATCGTCTCGACGACGAAGAATTCAGTGTCAGAAAATGTGGCCATGAGGTCGTTTGGCTTCGTTGACCGAGTTGAGCGCCCAACTGAAACGGCTGACGGTGCCGGACGTGAAGAGTGTATCGCGGGACGAAAAGACCAGGTCGTCGCGTTCCAGCGCAGGCGGCGCACCTGCCGGCCGCGTAGGCACCGCGCGACCTACCATCAGACTCGGCAATGCGACATTGTAGGCAGGAACATGGGTGATAATCTCACGCAAAACGTCCTCGGCGCTACCATAGGCCCACGCGTGTCCAAGTTCGCGAGCCAGGGCAAGAATGATCTCTAGATCGCTGCGCGTCCCCGCCTTGCGCATGGTCTTCTTGATTGCCTGCACCTGGCCGCACGTATTCGTTACCGTGCCCGACTTCTCGGCGAAGCTCGCCGCCGGTAACACCACATCGGCAAACTCCGTGGTCTCGGTGGCGAAAAGCTCCGCGACCGCGAGCAGGTCGAGCTTGCCCAGGAGCTCCCCGGGCAGACCGAAGGTCTTAACCGGATTTGATCCGAAGACGAGCAGAGCATGAATCTGGCCGGCTTTGACGTCGTCCAGAATCTGACGCAAGTTACGCCCCGGCACATCCGCGACCGTTGCACCCCAGACCTCAGCGTAGCGCGCCCGGGCCGCTTCGGAGGAAACGGGCTCATACCCGGGTAACGAGCCGGGCAGCAGTCCCATATCCGCCGCGCCGCGCGAATTCGCATAGTCGCCGAGGGCAATGAACCGGGTGTTGCCCGGCAGACTGAGCCCCCAGCGCACCAGATTGCGCACCGAATCGCCCCGAATCTCATCGCCGAAGATCACGATGGTACCCGACTCGCTGCCAAGCTTGGCGCGCAGAGAAGAGACCGATTCGGGACCGCCGCCCGCAGCCAACTCACGTATCACGGTGCGCTCGTCACCCGGGTTCACTCTCACGAACTGCGCCGCCTGGCGCAGCGCCAGCTTGATTCCCGCGCTGTTCACAACGTGGAGCTGCGCCTTGTGACTGCGTACCGCCTGCCGGATTTGAAACGCGAGCAGCGGATGTTGGTGCGTGGGATCGTTGCCGATCAGCAGAATGCTTCGTGCTTCGCTGACATCCTGCATGGTGGCATATCGGTCTGTGGCCTTCGCTTCACTCAGCGCGGCCACCAACGTGGAGAAGTCTCCGGTGCGGTGATGATCGACACTGTTTGTCTTCAGCACCGTGCGCGCCAGGCGCTGGAGCAGATAGTTCTCCTCGTTGCTGGTGCGGTTCGAGCCGATAATGGCAACCGCACCGGACCCGTGCGTCTCGAGGACGGCCTTAAGACGGCTGACGGTCACATCCAGCGCCTCTTCCCACGATGCGGGCGCCTGAGAGCCGTTGCGACGGACCAGGGGCGTGACCAGCCGCTTTTCACTGTTGACAAAGTCCCAGCCGAAGCGCCCCTTGACACAGAGAAACTCGCCGTTGAACCCCGAGTGGTCCCGATTGTTGGCGCGAATGATGGCGTTGTTGCGCACCGAGAGCGTCGTCTTGCAGCCGTCACCACAGTGGTTGCAGATGGTCCCGGTGTAGTTCATCTCCCACGGGCGGGTTTTGTAACGGTACGTTCCGCTGGTGAGCGCGCCTACGGGGCAGATGTCGATGCACATCCCGCACTCTTCGCACTCCAGTTCCTCGCCGCGATTGGGAATGATCTCGCTGTGCGAACCCCGGAAGCCAATGCCATAAGCATTGACGTCCATGCCTTCGTCGCAAACGCGAATACAGCGATAGCAAAGGATGCAACGGGGCCGGTCATAGTACACGAGATTGGAGAACTTGAGCTCGTCCTCATGCTGTTTCGTCTCGACGAACCTCGTCTCGGCCGCACCATACCGGAACACCGCGTCCTGCAGTTCGCATTCCCCGCCCTTGTCGCAGACGGGGCAGTCGAGCGGATGATTGGTGAGCAGAAACTCGAGCATCGCCTTGCGCCCGTTCACCACCTCCGGATTTTGCGTATTCACCACCATCCCGTTCGCAACCACGGTTGTGCAGGCGGTCTGCAGCTTCGGCATCTTTTCGATCGAAACCACGCACATCCGGCAAGCGCCCTGTAAGGAGTACCCCGGGTAATAGCAGAACGACGGCACTTCGATGCTGGCCTGCTTGGCGGCTTCGATCAGCAGCGTACCGGTAGGGACGGTCACCGGTTTGCCGTCGATCGTGAGCGTTACGGTTTGTGGTACGTCAGCCATATCGCAGTGTTCCCGCTCCGAACTTAGACGGCGACCGCCTTCCGCTCGTAAGGGCAAGCGCCCAAGCTCACATGCTCTTCAAACTCGCTGCGGAACTTCTTGACGATGCTGATGGTCGGCATGGCGGCGGCGTCCCCTAGCGGGCACAGCGTCTTGCCCAGAATATTGTACGAGACGTCGAGCGCCGTGTCGGGATCGCCCGGCAGGCCCCCGCCGCCGTGCAGGCGATCGAGCAGGCGCTTCAGCCAGGCCGTGCCCTCCCGGCAGGGGATACACCAACCGCAAGACTCGTGCGCGTAGAACTTCATGATGCGCTGCGCCACCTTGACCATGCAGGTGTCCTGGTCGATCATGACCACGCCGCCGGAGCCCAGCATCGAGCCGATTCTCGCCAGCGAATCGAAATCCATGGCAACGTCGATCTCGTCCGCCGTCAGCAGCGGACAGGAAGATCCGCCCGGAATCACCGACTTCAACTTTTTGCCGCCCGGGATGCCGCCGCCCACTTCTTCGATCATCCTCCGCAAGGGGAATCCCATCGGCAGTTCGTAAACGCCGGGGCGATTGATGTGTCCGCTCAGGCAGAACAGCCGGGTGCCGCCGTTCTTCGGAGTGCCCAGACCGGCAAACCATTCCGCTCCCTTGAGAATGATGTGCGGCGCGTTGCACAGCGTCTCGACGTTGTTGATGATCGTCGGGCAGCCGTACACGCCTACCACCGCCGGGAACGGAGGCTTCACCCGCGGATAGCCTCGCAACCCTTCGAGCGAGTTAAGCAGCGCGGTCTCCTCGCCGCACTCGTAGGCACCGGCGCCGGTGTGCGTGCATAGCTCAAAATCGAAGCCGGAACCCTGAATATTGCGGCCCAGGTAACCGCGCGCGTAAGCCTCGGCGATCGCGCGGTCGAGAATGTCCATGAGGTACCGATACTCGCCGCGGATGTAGATGTAGCCCTGGTGGGCGCCAATGGCGTAGCCGGCAATTACAATCCCTTCGATCAACTGATGCGGATCGTATTCCATCAGCGGCCGGTCCTTACAGGTTGCCGGCTCGCTTTCATCCGCGTTGCAGACCACGTACTTCGGCTTGTCCGTCTGCTTGGGGACGAAACTCCACTTGAGCCCGGTGTTGAAGCCGGCGCCGCCGCGCCCGCGCAACCCGGAGCTCTTCATCTCGTTGATCACGGCGTCGGGCCCCATCTGGAAGGCCTTCTTCAGGCCCTGGTAGCCCTCGTGCGCCAGGAAGGTGTCAATCGAAGTCGAATTGGGCAGACCAAAGCGCGCGCTGATCACCTTGACTTCGAGAGGCGAGCCTTTCATGTAAGACTGATAGTCGCTCATGGCTTCAACGCGCTTTGCCGTTCGCCTTCAACTCCTCAATCAGCCGGTCCACGCGCTCCGGCGTCAGGTTTTCGTAGAAATCGTAGTTCACCTGCATCGCGGGAGCGCCGCAGCAGGCGCCGAGGCACTCCACTTCCTCAAGCGAGAACAAGCCGTCGGACGTCGTCTGCTTATGGCCGATCCCCAGCCGCTTCGAGCAGTGATCGAGGATCTGTTCGCCGCCAAGCAACTGGCACGAGACATTCGTGCAAACCTGGAGATTGTATTTTCCGATCGGCTGCCGATGAAGCATCGAGTAGTAGCTGATGTCTTCAATTACTTCAATCGGCCGCACTTCCACGCGGCGCGCGATTTCCTCGATGGCCTCATCGCTGATATAGCCGATTTCGTCCTGCGCGAAAAGCAGCAACGGGACGATCGCCGACCGTTTCAAGGGATAGCGGGCGATGACCTGATCGAATCGACTTTTCAAAGCTTCGGAAAGCATTTACGTTGTCGGGTCGTCAATCCTCAGTTGTCAGTCCCCTCGCCTGGGGATGTGGCGTGCCAGCGCTAAGGGCGAGGACTGGCTACTGACAGCCAGCTCTTATCGATCAATTTCCCCCAGCACCACGTCGATGCTGCCAATGCACGCCACCACGTCGGCAATGAGCCGTCCCTCGATCAGCTTCGGCAGCGCCTGAAGGTTGGCAAAGGAAGGCGCGCGCACGTGACAGCGGAATGGCCGGGGCGATCCGTCGCTCACCATATAAACTCCCAGCTCGCCGCGTGGTGACTCGATCGAGTGGTAGACTTCGCCGACGGGCGGATGGAAGCCCTCGGTGACGATCTTGAAGTGATAGATCAGCGCCTCGATCGACGTCTTCATGCTCTCGCGTTCGGGCAACACGATGTGCGGGGCTTTGGCCTTGATCGGGCCCTCGGGCATTCCGTCCAGAGCCTGCCGCACGATCTTGACCGACTCCCGCATTTCAGCGAGCCGCACCACGTATCGCGCGTAGACGTCCCCTTCCGGCCGCGTCGGGACGTCGAAATTGAACTTGTCGTAGCTCGAGTAGGGCTGGGCCTTGCGGATGTCCCATTTCACGCCCGATCCGCGCAGCGACGGGCCGGAGACGCCGTAAGCCACGGCCTCGGCGGCGGAGATTACGCCCACGCCTTGCGTGCGCACCATCCAGATTGGATTCCGGGTGAGCAGGCCTTCGTACTCGTCGATCCTCGCCGGGAACCTCTTGATGAATTTCTCCACCCGCTCCGTCCAGCCAAGGGGCGGCTCCAGCGCCAGCCCGCCGATGCGGAAGTAGCTCGTCATCATGCGCTGGCCGGACATCATTTCGAAGATGCGCAGGATGTCCTCGCGCTCGCGGAAGCAGTAGAGAAAAACCGACATGGCGCCGATATCGATGGCGTGCGTGCCCAGCCACACCAGGTGGCTCTGGATGCGCGTCAGTTCGGTGAGAAGCACGCGGATGAACTGGGCCTTGGCCGGAATCTCGAGGTCGAGAAGCTTCTCCGCCGCCAGGCAAAAAGCCAGATTGTTGGACAGGGGCGCCAGGTAGTCCATCCGATCCGTCAAGGTGATGTCCTGGGAATAGGTCAGGCGCTCGAAGGATTTCTCAAACCCGGTGTGCAGGTAGCCGATATCGTAGATCGCCCGGACCACCGTTTCGCCTTCCAGCTCCAGCACCAGGCGCAGTACCCCGTGGGTGGAGGGATGCTGCGGTCCCATGCTGAGGATGACCCGCTCCTCCTGGCCCGGTACTCGCTCGAGCGTCACTGGCATTACCGGTATCCCTCGGTCGGATAATCTTTGCGCAACGGATGGCCCTCCCAGTCATCCGGCAGCACGATGCGAACCATGTACGGATGCCCGGCAAAGTAGATCCCAAACAGGTCAAAGACCTCACGCTCGAAGGCCGTGGCGCCCGGCCACACCGGAACCAGGGAATCAACGCGCGGATCGTCGCCCGGCAGACGCACCTTCAGGCTGAGGCGCTGATTATGTTCGATGGAGTTCAGGTGATAGACGGTCTCAAACCTGGGCTCGAGCGGATAATGATCGAGAGCCGTGACATCCGAGAGGTACCTAAAGCTGAGTTGCGGGTCGTCGCGTAACATTTCAGCCACGCCGCGCAGGCGCGAAGCCGGCACCCACAGGGTCAGCTCGCCCCGGAAGATCTGGCCCTCGTCGAAAACGCCCGGCGCGAGCGTCTGGAGCCTTTGAGTCACGGGATGGTTTTGCGCTTCAGGGTTCATGATCCAGGATGAAACCCGGCCAACGCGCTGAACAGCTTGGCGTCCTGTGAGCTTTCCGATGCCCGGCGAGGAGCCGGACCAACTATCGGCAGCAGGCGGGATAGACTCGCATCCCCAAGGAGGCCGGCAAATCTCAGCGGGTCCAGTCCAACGCGCCCTTTTTCCAGACGTACAGAAACCCCGCCAGCAGAATCACGATGTAAACAAGCATCTCAACGAAGCCGAGCCACTTCAGTTCCTTGTATACGACGGCCCACGGATAGAGAAAGACGGCTTCGACGTCAAACAGAATGAACAGCATCCCCACCAGGTAAAAGCTGATCGAAAAACGGCCGCGCGTGTCGCCGACGGGCAGGCTGCCGCATTCGTAGGGCGAGAGCTTCTCCCGCGTGCGCGGTTTTCGGCCCACAAATGCCGAGGCGCCGATGATGATGCCGCCCAGCGCCGCCACGATCACGAACTGAATTAGAATTGGTATGTAAGGCTGCAGCATTCGCGTGTAATCAGAGCTCTCTAAGTTCCTAGTATCGGAGTCGGGAAATCAGCGTGTCAAGTTTTTTCGTCCTTCGCGATCCGCGCAGCGGCTGCACGACGCGCTGATCGGTTGGACGAAGCGTCGTTCGATTTCCGATTGCTGTAATTGAGGTCCCGGTGATGACCATAGCGTTGAACGGCGAAACTCGCGAGGTGCCTGAGAACCTGACGCTGCCCGGCCTGCTGGAATGGCTGAAACTGCCGCTCGACCGGATTGCCGTGGAGGTCAATCGAGAAATTGTGCGCCGCGCGTCCTGGCAGGACACGCGGATCAGCCCGGGAGATCGAATAGAAGTAGTTCATTTTGTGGGCGGCGGGGCATCCTGCTGGCCGTGACTCTGTTTGCGTCCTCACGGCCCGTCATCCTTGCTGGGCGCTCGTCTTCCACTCTCTCCAATCCTCGAGGATGGCCTTGACCATCCGCGCGCTCGCCTCATGCAGCCAGCGTTCGTGTCGGCCTTTCAGATCAGCGAGGATGCGCCTGGCCGCCCGCCTGTCGCCCAGATGAACATTCGCGGTCTCGTGTCCCATCTCCAGCAGCAGGCGAGACTCGTCACGCTCCCGGGGAAGCGCTGAAATTTCGATCCGGCTGCAATCCGGCGCCAGGCGGCGAACCAGCCACCGTCCGCGCCGGTGCACAAAAGGGTCAGGTGAGCGTACGGCTTTTCTGAGAACATCCTCGTATTGGATCTCTTCCGTCGGCCCGCCATCCCAGGGCAGCGTATATGCGGATGGCGCCAGGGCCTTCGCTTCGCGCGCGATTTTGGCGCCGCGCCAGAATCCCAGAGCGACGAAGCGCTGCCGGCCCAGGCTTCCCAGACCCGCAATGCGATGAGCCACCCGAAAATCCAACCCCTCCTCGGGCAGCAGCTTCTTCAAGGCCCGGATGGCGCTCCCGGGCACCTTGCCCCGGCAGGCCGGCAGAGCCTCCATCTTCTGCCAGTAAGCAATCGGGTCGCGGAGCTCGCTGGCCGCCAGCTGACGCAGCCAGTGATGATGCTCGCCAAGCACAATGGGCTTGCCGCCACCTTCGAGGAACTCCCGATAGCCGGCCAGTATCGATTCGCAGGCATCCTTGAGCCCGATGGAAAGGTGACTTGCCTTGATCGCCAGATGCGCGCTGGCGGCCAGGCGTATCAGATCAATCGTGTAGGGCATCGGGCAAACCTCGTCAAAATCGTTGATGCCCCAGACCAGGCGCCCTTCGATATCCCGCCAGGTCCCGAAGTTTTCCACATGCAGATCGCCGACCGCGAGCACGACCGGAGCGCGAGTCTCCTCGGGGCAGATGTCATGCCAGACCTGGGCCCAGCGATAGAAGGTCGCCCGCAGAAACTGGAATGGATTTTCGGCCATGGCGCGGTGCTTCTGTTCGAGGTCGCGGTTCACCAGCGGCATGCAACGGCCCAACCAGCTCTCATATTTCTCTGTAGCTTTGGCGATTCGCATGGTGGCGTCAACGAAGTAGTCGGCAGAAGACTGTAAAACCCTCCCGACAATAGCGATTAAGTCACTTGCTCCGCGCTTTGCTACGTGCTAGCCTTGGGTCGGGTATGAAATCGATGGTTTGTACATTTTGCGGCTCTTCCAAGAGCACTCGGTCTCCGAGCGGCGAACACTTCGTGTGCCTCAACTGCCAACATGTCATTGTTGCCAAGCCCCCGAGGAAACAGGTTGCCAGACGCCAGACAGGCAACAGGCGTGCGCGTTCCAAGTCACAGGTGGCCTCACAAGGACTTAGCTAGTTCGCGCGACCGACCCACAGGTACTGCAAGATCGTGACGCCGCTCGAATGCAAGCCTCCGGCTGTGCAGGATGAGTCCGCCTCAGGTGCGCGCTGCCGCCTCCGCAGCTTCGCGCGCCGTCCGGAGGCTCGTCACTTCATCGCCTGTGGGCAGGAATTCCATCGCTGCGTAACGATCGTAGTGGAGTTCTGCGAGCTTTTTATAGATGTTGGTATAGTTGATCTCGCCAGTGCCGGGCTCGTGCCGCCCCGGCACATCGGCGATGTGCACGAGGTCAACCAGCGCGACGTTCTTTTCGAGCTTCTCAATCAGATTGCCTTCCGAGATCTGGTCGTGAAAAAAGTCATAGAGGAACCGCACGTGCGGGTGATTCACTTCGCGAATCACGTCGAACCCTTCGCCGACTGAGGTGAGGAAGTACTTCGGATTCTCCTCGGGATCGATGTTCTCGAGCAGTATCTTGCAGCCCTTGGGCTCCACGATATCCGCCGCCCGCTTCAACCCTTCAACGCAACTCGCATGCTGCGCTTCGTGACTCATCCCCGGAACCTTGTTGCCGGTCAGTATGATGAGCGCCGGACATTCGAGCTTGTCCATCGCGGGCAATATCCCCTTGACCTCAGCCAGAAACGCGTCGCGCTGCGCCGGATCGGTGAGGCTGCGGCTCAGTCCGCCCGTGGCGTCAAACTGAATCCCCAATTCCCGGCGCTTACGGTTTGCGTTCTGGTAGTCGGTATCCGACCACTTCTCGAATTCGCCCACCAGTTCAATGTTGCGATAGCCGGCCTCAGCGGCCTTCTCCAGGCGCCGCTCAAATGGCATTCTGTGAAAAACAGTCCAGAGCATGAGCGAGATTTTGAAAGGTGCGCCGGCAGCTTGAGGCTGTGGCCCGCCGCTTGCCAAGGGGGCCGCGCTCGCGGCCCCCGCGCCCAGGGCTCCGCTGCCGAGCGCTGCCAGAGCAAGATTTCGACTGAAGTCGCGCCGGTTCATCCCAACCCTCCTGTTCTTGCCTGCTTCGCCAGGTAGTCGCACCCGTGACCGGCCAGCGCCAGCATGGTCAGCGTGGGATTCTGGTTACCGATCGAGACGAACGCGCTACCGTCCATGACGAACAGGTTCTTTACGTCATGCGACTGGCAATATTTGTTGAGTACGGACTTTCGGGGATCGTCGCCCATACGCGCCACGCCACACTCGTGAATGGCATGACCGAACGGACTGATATTGTCGTCAAGCGAGATGTTCCTGGCGCCGGCAGCCTCCAGCATTTCCGCGGCATCGGCGGCGGCATGCGGTCCCATCTTCTTCTCGTTCTCCCCGTAAGCGGCGTTGAAGTGCAGCGCCGGCACACCCCAGGCGTCCACCACCGTCTTGTTGAGCTCGCAGCAATTCTCGAATCGCGGCAGGCACTCGCAAAAAGCGCCGAGGCTGATGTAGTACTCCCCTTCCCGCGCCCGCGATTTGAACTTTTTACCGTAGCCCTCCGCGTTCAAGGCGTATCCGGCGCCCGCGCCGCCCTGGTAGCCATAGCCGCGAATAAAGTCGGGGTGGCGCTCCGTGACGTTCCGGAACCGAATCAGGTACACACCGTTCGGACGCTGCGGCGGCCCGGCCGCGGGACGCTCCTTGATTCCCGTCAACACACCCGAGGCGCCAAATCCGGTCGCGTGGTCCATCAGGTAGTGCCCGAGGACGCCGCTCGAATTCGCGAGCCCGTTCGGGAACTGACGATTCACGGAGTTCAGCAGAATCCGGCAGGACTCGAGCGATTGCGCGCACAGCACCACGCTTTTGGCGCGCAGCTCGCGCGTCTGCCGTGTCAGACGGTGCACGTACCGGACGCCGGTGGAGCGTGTCGTCTCCGGGTCCATGGTGACGTGACTCACCACGGCGTCGGTGAAAAGAGTCAGCCTGCCTGTAGACTGCGCCGTGGCGATCGCGGTCGTTGGACTGTTGTAATACGAGTGCGTCACGCAGCCGCGCTCGCACGGACCGCAATAGTGGCACGGCGGACGTCCGTTGAGCGGCGCCGTCAGATTGGCGGTGCGGCCGATCGTCAGCGTGCGCCCGAACTTCTCTTTTACCGCCTTGCGTAATAGCACTTCGCCGCAGGTCATCGGCATCGGCGGCTGGAACTTGCCGTCCGGAAGCTGCGCCACCCTCTCGGCCGCGCCGCTCACGCCGATGAACTCCTCCGCCTTGTCGTACCACGGAGCGAGTTCAGCGTAGTCGAGCGGCCAGTCTTCTCCGAACCCGTCGTGACTCGCGGCCTTGAAATCGAGATCGCTGAGACGATAGCTCTGGCGTCCCCAAACCAGCGACCGCCCGCCCAGGATCCGCGCGCGGAACCAATTCACCGGCTTGCCGGGCTCGGTCGTGTAGGGACTCTCGTAGTCATTTACGAACCAGTCGTAGTTGTACTCCATGCAGGCGTAGCAGCGCGCCTGGATGGGCCGTGTGCGGGTGAACTCGGGCGAGAAGCCGCGGTACTTGATCTGGTAAGGAATCACGTGCTCGGTGAAGTCTTTCTCGGGAACGAGCATGCGTCCCGCCTCCACCAGGGCCACACGCAATCCCGCCTCAGTCAACTCTTTGGCCGCGTAGCCGCCCGTTGCGCCCGACCCGACCACAATCACGTCAAAGACTTCCGTCGAACCCTGCACCGAATCGCCGATCATCGCTCGCACCTTCCAGGTTGAAGATGATACTCCGCCGCGCGTCCAATCGCACGCAGTTCTTCAGTCGCGCGGGCCCTTCTCAACCGCCGTGCTAGAATGACGCCTTGGAATCGGAGTTGACGGGGATCACCGTTCCGGAGATGACCGCTATGGCAAAACAAGACGAAGCGGGTGGGTTCGACCGCCGCGAGGCGTTGCGCCGCCTGATGACGGGCGCGGGGGTGGCGGGCGCCACGGCTGCTTTGCCGGCCACAGCGCTCGCCTCGGGAGCCGAGCCTGCGCTCGACGCCGCCTCGCAGGAAACGCCCGCCCCCCCTGCGATGTCGCTCGGTGCTGCCCAGCCGCCTGATCCAGGCCTCACGGCGGCGGACTGGAAGCCGAAGTTCCTCGATGACCATCAGGACCAGACCGTGCTTGCGGTGGCGGACGTGCTGATTCCCGACACGGACACGCCGGGCGCGCGCGCCGCGCAGGTGGATCGCTTCATCGACCTGCTGCTCTCGACGGATGCGCCGGGCACCGACGAGGACACCAGCGGCACGGACTTCGCCGATCTGCTCTTCCGCAAGGGATCGCTCGAGGGTCAAAAGCGATACATCGCGGCCCTGAACTGGCTTGATGGCTATTGCCTGGCGCAGTATTCACGGCCCTTCACCGGCCTCGATCGCCCGGACCAGGAAACCATTCTCGATATGCTCACGCACGCCAATGATAATCCGCAGGTCGCCGCCGCACACGACTCGTTCGCCTTGATCAAAAGCTCGATTGTCACCGCTTATTACAGCTCCGAGATCGGCACGCGGCAGGAACTCAAATACCAGACGAATCCATACCAGACCGGAGTTCCGGGCTGCGAGCATCCCGAGCACGACGGGCAATAGTCAGGATCACGGCGCGAGAATCGCAAGGAGCCTGCAGAAAGTCACGGAGTATCTCGGCAGATAGCCGCCACTCCAGAGGATCTCCATAGGCGCCGGCCTAGCGACAGATCCACTCATGCCCGGCCGTGAGAATTCGCTGGCGGCTTAGTATAAAGACCCTAGGCTAGATAATATGAATTAAATCACTTGACATTCCACTCGGTTTGTGCGATGCTGCCTCACGGGTGGGGCGAGATACCGCTAGTCTGGGGGATCTATGCTCTGCCGCTCCCGAAGCCTTACTTCAGCCTCCCTGGCAGCCCGCCGCGCAAATGCTCTGAAATCAACCGGTCCCCGAACAGAACAAGGCAAGGCTCGCGTCGCGCTTAATCCGTTGCAACACGGGCGCTACGCCCTCAACCTGCCCGAAAAACTCCTCCGTGCCGGATACCGCCAGGAGCAGGCGGAATGGCGCCAGATTCGAGCCCTGATCGCCCGGACCTTTCAGAGTGCCTCCGTTGTGCCCGGGTCCGAGAGGCGCGAGAAGGCCGAAGGGCCAGGGGAAACTGCGCCACAAGAGCCTCGGCGCGCCTTGAATGTCGCGCGCTGCTTGGGCAGCACGGTTTCCGGCCCCAGCTTCGAGAAGAAAATGGACCGGCTGGCCAACTGCGTCTGGTGCGCGCATCGAAGCTGGCAGGGGGATACTGGAGCAAAGCTGAAAAGTGCTTTGAATTCAGTGGAAAACGAAACGAGACTCACGCACCAATTGCGGATTTGCGCCCGGTCACAGGTACGAATCCATAACCCCTGGGCTCGGCTTGGATTGGTCTTCTACGCCCAGCGCCGGCGAGGGTGGACATGGCGGCTTATGACGGAGGCGGTTCAAACCAGGCAGGCGCCCGGCCCTGGGCAGGAGATCGGACTTGAAATGGAAACAAGCCTTCGTTCCCGGGTCTACGCGCTGGGCCGGCCTCGGTTCTGGGAACGAATTCGCTACTGCCTGGACCTGGACGGGAATTATCATCCGGAGTGGCAGGGCCGATTCCGCGAGTGCCGCCGAGAACTGCGCAATTCGCCCATGGCCATGTGGCTGGAACCCCATCCGATACTGGCCGAGCTAAGGCAGCAACAGAGCGGAACTGGAACCAGATGACCGATCTTCGAGAGACTAGGAGGTGAAGAGCTGATGTTCTCTTCCCCCACGGTTGTACAGATCTCCCTCGACTTCACCAACGTAACGGAAGCGCTCGACATGGCCCGTCGTGCGGTGCGCGCTGGTGTCGACTGGCTGGAAGCGGGCACGCCTCTGATCCTGGCCGAGGGGTTGAACGCCGTGCGAACGCTGCGCCACGAGTTCCCTCACCCGATCGTCGCCGATCTCAAGACCATGGACGGCGGATACCTGGAAGCCGAGATGATGGCCAAGGCGGGTGCCACGCACGTGGTTGTCATGGGCCAAGCGCATCCGGCGACCATCAAGGCGGTGGTGCACGCGGGCCGCGACTACGGCGTCAAAGTAATGGGCGACGACCTCGCCTGCGCCGACAAGCCGGCGGCGGCGCGGCGCATGCAGGACCTCGGGATCGACTACATCGTCCATCACGTCGGCTATGACGAACGCCGCGATCCGGACGTCATCCGCGAGCACGGCGGACGCGCTCCCACACCCCTCGATGAACTGGCGGCGGTCGTCAAGTCGGTCTCGATTCCGGTGCAGGCGGTGGGCGGCCTCACCATTGCCCAGACCAGCGAACTGCCCAAGTACGGCGTTCATCACCTGGTGCTCGGCGCGCCGCTGGCGGTGGACGCCGACGCCTTCAAGGCACCCGCGCACGACGTCGAGGGGCTGCTCCGCGAGATCATCGGCAAACTCAGAGGCGGTACCTGATAGGCTTGGCTCACAGCAATTGCCCGGATCGCTCGAATCGCTCCGGTGGCTTGCGTTCCCCAACAGATCGGCTATACTCACCCCGTCAGTTCCCGGAACGTCAAACCCAAGCACCCGCGAGTGCCCAAGGAGGCTTATGAACGGGACAGATTCAAAGGTCAGCATCGGCAGTCTGATTCTGGTTCCAGCGATCATCACGCTGGCGATCACGATCCTGCGGCTGGTTGGCGAGCTACAAGGCTGGTCACCCCTTTTCTTCAACAAGTCAGCGGGAGGGGGAGGGGCGATCATCGGTATCTCCTGGCTGCCGATCATCTTTGGACCGTATTTCGCCTCCAAGCTGGCTGCGGCCGGCGAGGGTCCATCCAGTTGGGGCAAGGCGATCGGAGCCAGCGGCGCGGGGCTGGTCGTGTTCATCCTGGGCTCGATATGCTTTGGAATCGGCCTTCAGAAGCACATGCCCGCTGTGATGATCGTGGGATTCATCCTGGATCTGGTCTCGGCGTTCATGCCGCGCATCGGATGGCGGTCATTCGGCAACGCCCTGCTGGCGTATGCTTTCGCCGCCCGCATTCCCGTCCTCATCGTGATGTACATCGCCATGAGCGCCAACGGCGGACAGGGTTGGGGCACGCACTACGATGTGGCTTCACCGGACTTCGCCGTTACCTCGCTCGGCCAGAAGTTCTTTGACCTCGCGGTCCTTCCGCAAATGAGTCTTTGGATCGGGTGGACGGCGGTTATCGGCGGGCTATTGGGCTCTGGCTTCGCGGCCATCTTCAGACGCAAGACGGTCACAGCCGCGGCGTGAAAGGAGGCTTATGAACGGGACAGATTCGAAGGTCGGTATCGGCAGGCTGATTCTGGTGCCGGCGATCATCACGCTGGCGATTACGATTTTGCGGCTGGTTGGGGAGCTGCAGGGTTGGTCGCCGCTTCTCTTCAACAAGTCGGCGGGCGGAGGCGGCGCCATTATTGGCATTTCCTGGCTGCCCATCATCTTCGGACCGTATTTCGCCTGGAAGCTGGCTGCCGCCGGCGATGGTCCGTCGAGCCTGGGCAAGATGTTCGCGGCGATCGGTGCGGAGCTGGTCGTTTTCGTGCTCGGCGGCATCGCTTTCTTTACCGGCTTCACCAAGCACATGGAGGCCGCGTCGCTCGTCGGATTTGTTCTGATGCTGGTCTCGGCCTTCATCCCACGCATCGGATGGAAGGCATTCGGGAACGCTCTCGTGGCGTACGCTTTTGCCGCCCGAATCCCGGTCCTGATTGTTATGTATATCGCCATGAGCGCCAGCGGCGGACAGGGCTGGGGCACGCATTACGACGTCACCGCGCCGGGGCTCGCAGTCGCCTCGTTCGGGCAGAAGTTCTTCGACGAGGCCGTGCTGCCACAAATGGGCATGTGGATCGGGTATACGGCTTTCGTCGGCGGCATCCTGGGCGCCATCACCTTCGCGATTTTCGGACGAAAGCGCGTGGCCGCCGCCGCCGCCGCCTGAGCGGAGTAGACCCATGGACGCCACGCGCTCCGACCCTTCGCCGCGCATCGCCACGCTCGTCGCCTTTCCCGCGATCCTGACGCTGGCGGTCACGATTCTCCGCCTGGTGGGCGAACTCCAGCATTGGGGCTCGCCCTGGGTCGTGAACTCGCGCGGCGGCAGCGCCCTCACCGTGCTGGGGGTAACCTGGCTCCCGCTGCTATTCGGTCCCTATTTTGCGTGGAAGCTGATCAAGTCCGGCTTCGGACCCTCCAGCGTCGGCGCCGCGGTGGCAGCGGCGTTCGGATCGGTCGTCGTCTTTCTCGCCGGTTCGGTCGTTGCCGGCTATACCGAAACGCATCCTGGCATCCTGACGCTTGTCGGATTCCTCATCGCGCTGGCCGCCGCTTTCATTCCGGGAAAGGGCTGGCGCGCGCTCGGCGTCACGCTGCTAACGTATGCCTTCGCCGCGCGCATTCCGGTGGCGATCGTGATGCTGATCGCCATGAGCGCGCACGGCGGTCAGGGCCTGGGCACGCACTACGATGCCGTCGGCGAACAGTTCTCGGCTCTCGCCTCCACCTGGCAGCGTAAGTTCGTGCTCTTCGGCCTCATTCCCCAAATGACCCTCTGGATCGGCTCGACTGCCGCCGTCGGCAGTCTCATCGGCACCCTCCTCACGGCGATATTCGGTTTCGGGAAACGCCCGGCCACGGCATAATAGTGATTGAGGCCGGCCGTTGAACCCATCCATTCGAAATATCGCGATCATCGCCCACGTCGATCACGGCAAGACTACGCTGGTGGACGCCATGCTGCGCCAGAGCGGCATCTTCCGCGTAGGCGAAGCCGTGGTCGAGCGCGTGATGGACTCGAACGAACTCGAGCGCGAGCGCGGCATCACCATTCTCGCCAAGAACACCGCGATCACTTATCACGGCACCCGGATCAACATCGTCGACACGCCCGGGCACAGCGATTTCGGTGGCGAAGTGGAGCGCGCCCTTAAGCTCGTGGACGGCGTGCTGCTGCTGGTGGACGCGAGCGAGGGCCCGTTGCCGCAGACGCGCTACGTGCTGCGCAAGGCGCTCGAAGCGAAGCTCCCGCCCATCGTGGTGATCAACAAGATCGACCGCAGCGACGCGCGCCCGCAGGAAGTGGTCAACGAGGTTTACGACCTCTTCATCGACCTCGACGCCGCCGAAGACCAGCTCGACTTCCCCATCCTCTACACCGTCGCCAAGCGCGGTCTTGCGCGACGCGCGCTCGAGGACGCGTCGGATAATCTGCAGCCGCTCTTCGAGACGATCCTCCAGACCATTCCCGCGCCCACGGGCGATCCTGACGCCGCACTGCAATTGCTGGTCGCGAATCTCGATTACAGCGAGTATCACGGACGCCTCGCGCTCGGCCGCATCTTTTCGGGCACGCTGCACCGCGGCGACGAAGTGGCGATCGCCAAGCTCGGCGGCGCGACCGAAATCACACGCATCACCAAGCTTTACGGATTCAAAGGGCTCGAACGCATCGATCTGGACACAGCCGAAGTGGGCGACATCGTAGCCATCGCGGGCGTGGAAGGCATCACCATCGGCGAGACGGTCACGAGCGCCGAATCGCCCGCGCCGCTGCCGCATATTCCCATCGACGAACCCACCATCTCCATGGTGTTCACGGTGAACACTTCGCCCTTCTCGGGACACGAAGGGCAGTACGTCACCTCGCGGCATCTGCGCGACCGTCTCGACAAGGAGCTGCTGACCAACGTGTCGATTCGCGTGGAGGAAATGGAGAGCACGGATTCCTTCAAGGTCATGGGACGCGGCGAACTGCAGCTCGCGATTCTGGTGGAGATGATGCGCCGCGAAGGCTACGAGCTTGCGGTCGGCAAGCCGGAGATCATCACGCGCGCTCGTGACGGCAAAGTCCAGGAGCCGCAGGAGCAGCTCTTGATCGACGTGCCGCAGGAGTTTGTGGGCGTGCTCATGCAGGAGATCGGCGTGCGCAAGGGCGTGAACACCAGGATGGTGAGCCACGGCGTCGGTCTCGGATCGAGCGGGCGGGTGCGCCTCGAGTTTCTCATCCCCTCGCGCGGGCTCATCGGGCTGCGCGGCATCATCCTCAAGGCGACGCGCGGCACCGCGGTGATGAACACACTCTTCGAGGGCTACACGGACTGGCAGGGCGACATTCCTTCGCGGCTTACCGGCTCGCTGATCGCCGATCGCGCGGGCCGCACCACGGCTTACGCGCTCTGGAATCTGCAGGAACGCGGCGAACTCTTCGTCGGTCCGGGCGTCGAGGTCTATGAAGGTAGCGTGATCGGGCAGAATTCGCGCTGGGACGACATGGACGTGAACGCGGTCAAGGAAAAGAAGCTTACCAACATGCGCGCCTCGGTGGCCGACGAAGCCATCCGCCTGATCCCGTTTCGCCCCTTGACGCTCGAGGAGGCCATCGAGTTCATCGCCGAAGACGAGTACGTGGAAGTGACGCCGAAGTCGATCCGCCTGCGCAAGAAGATCCTGGCTTACAACCAGCGGCCCAAGAAGCACAAGCACAGACTCAGTGACGAGTGAGGAGATTATTCGATCGAGTCATTTGGGCCATTGGGTGATTGCTCTGGGTGCCTGCTCATGCATATCACGGTGTTCGATGTTAAAATGAGTGCCGTGGTACCGGCTCGTCAGAAAGGGAGACGCGCCGCTTGGCCTTCAAAAAACAGGCCCGTAGCTCAGCCCGGTTAGAGCGCTACCTTGACACGGTAGAGGTCAACGGTTCGAGTCCGTTCGGGCCTACCATCCTAATCTCCTGTAAATCCGCGCCTTTGCACGGATCGCGTCGAATCCCTCCTGAAACCTGGCTGCCCTTGTCGCCTCGGATCTCTTTACAGCACCGCTCGATTACAGCAACTGCTTCACCTTGCTGTAAGCCAAGCGCAAAGCCTTCGCGGTATGAAAGGCTCCGTGCTCTCCTGCCGGCGCAACCGTGTCCTTTCGGCGGGGCTGCGTAATTGAAGAGCGATGACGGAGGCTAATGGTTAGCCGCGGCGCTGAGTCCGGCGATTTGGGAGCGGTCTGGGCCGTTAGTCTATGATGGCGGATCGTGCGTGGATGCGGTCTTTCTTG
>DASYZG010000083.1:0-1763 GCA_035946575.1 Terriglobia bacterium
GTCACTCTGGCGTTTGGGTCGCCCGCCAGAACAATGCGACCGGAATACTCCTTCCCTGCGATGAACGGCACTCCTGCCTGTTCGATCCCTCGCGGCTCGTCAGCACTGAGCGCGATTCTGGGAGAGTGCTTGCCCACAAACGGGCGCTCAGTATCCATCGTGATGACGCTGTCCGGCCCCACGACGGTCCATCGCCGCAACAGAGCGCGTCCGAATCGTCCGCCTCCGTTGGTCGGAGGTGGCGTGGGAATCGCATTGAAGAACTTCCGGTCATCCAGTAGCTCGGCCCACAAGCCCGCGTTGACCAGATTCCCGATATGCTCCAGGAACTGACCGTATACCATCTTGTTGATGGGGGCGAACGTCTTGGATGCATCGATCGACGCGGTCACGTTCTGCGCGTGGACTGCCGGTATGCACGTAGTTGCAGCAACCGCGCCAAGTACTAAGCGCGTTTTCATAAGAATGGCGCACTTTCCGTCGTGGCTGCGTACGCAGTTGCGGGAGGTGAGCCGAGATGATCTTCGTGACTCTCACGGACGATGAGCAGCTTAAGCTGCGAGAATTCGGTCGGCATGAGGTTGGCCGCGTTGCGCTCCGAGCGCAGATGATTCAGCTCTCCGGCCGCGGCTACTCGGTGCCGAAGATTTCCGCCATACATGAGTGCGGCGAAGACGTGGTGCGCCATTGGCTCGACCGGTATCAGCGCTTGGGCTTGGAAGGATTGCGGGACGACCTCCGCAGTGGCCGCCCGCCGAAGGACCCGCTTGCGGAGCAGATCATCGACGCGCAGGCATCCCAATCCCCTCCCTGCTCGGGACATGTGCAGTCGTTCTGGACGGTGGCGCTGTTGAGAGCCTTCCTGGCGATCCGATTTGTGCTGCCTCTTTCGCAATCCACGGTTCGGCGCCTTCTGAAGAGAGCCGGTTGGCGATGGCGACGGCCTCGTCTCGCACCAGCCGGTGTCCTGCGGGCGAAGGCCGACCCGCATCGCGACGAGAGGCTTGCCGCCATCGAGCAAGCCAGGCAGGAAGCGCTCAGCGGAGCGTGTCGGGTCCTGTTTCTGGATGAGTGCGACCTGCAGCTTCTTCCCGTCGTGAGGGCTATGTGGATGAAGGGAGACCGTGTCCGTGTACCCACGCCAGGCATCAATGCAAAGCGGGCCTTCTTTGGTGCGCTGGACTTCCTGTCGGGAGGCTGGCACTACATGGCCGAGGCACGCAAGCTGGCCGTTCACTTCGTCGCCTTTCTCGAGCGCATCCTCGCCTGCTATCCTGGCGAGCGGCTCGTACTGGTCATGGACAACGTCCCCACACATCACGCCCGGCTCGTCACGCGCTGGCTGGAGGAACATCCGCAGGTTCGCGTACTATGGTTGCCATGCTACGCCGCCCATGAAGCCAACCCCGTCGAGCGGATATGGGGCCTGCTCAAGAACGCCATCGCCGCCAATCGCCTCTGCCGATGCATCGATGAACTCGTCAACGCAGCCGACCGGTACTTCCGCGACATGCCGGCACACCCGGTGGCCGCAGGCGCACAGGCATGAAACCCATGCCTAACTTATGGTCACGTGCTTAGAATGGGCAGAAGCAAGCGTGACCCGGCCGCATGTCCGGCACGGCCAACGAGCAAGTCGTGAGAGGAGCTTAAGAGGAAGGAGATACCGGCGGCAAGGAGGAATACAGCCGCAGGCGGACCCTAGAGGATCTCCTCTCAGGGTATCGGTCACCAGGCTGCCCGCCCGTTTCCGCCAAGAATGA
>DASYZG010000084.1:0-19738 GCA_035946575.1 Terriglobia bacterium
AAAATCCAGTTGACCAATTCCGATCACTTCAAGCACTATTAGTGCGCCAGCGTCGCTTCGCTCCGACCGTGATCGGCTTGCCGTCGGAACAAGTGATCGAGATCAATTCGGAATCACTGACCACCTTCATCGGAATCAACATCGGGAGCTACCATGAGCGGGTTGGCCCAGACACAAGTCTATTCAGACCCGAACAATGAGTATTGCGCGGGCTGTCTCGATTTTGTGTTCGCGATTTCCAACGACGAGAAGTCGTCGGACATGGTCCAACGGATCACGGACAGGAACTTCGCCGGCTTCCTGACGGACGTGGGCTATACCACCACGCTGTCCTGTAACGAAGGCACGAATGTGAACCCCAACACGGTCGACCGCGCCTCGAATGGAACCTCTATCGGTTTCAACTGGCTCAACGGGTTCGGAGTTGGGGCTGGGGAGTGCACGTCCGCGCTTGAAATCGAAACGAACGCCCGGTCTTTCACCACCGGAACTCTGAACGTTATCGATGGCAGCGTGGGCAGCGTGAAGTCGTATGCCCCCAATGTTCCGGAGCCGAGTTCACTGATTCTGCTCGGCTCAGGCCTGGTTGGTCTGGCTGGATATCTGCGGCGCCGGGTATCACTGTAAGTCCGGCTCTGCTTTTGGCAGGTTGAAAACTTCCAGGGCTGCCTCCGCGAGGCAGCCCTTTTTGTATTCATCTCCCGTTTCCTCTCCGGTAACGACGTCCTTCTTGCGGAGGCCCAAGGGGACTCCCCAGGGAGAGATCGAATTCGGTAGCCCTCCCGCCGGGAAGGATCCCTACCTCGACAGGCGATACGCAGACGGGTGTTACTGTCGGAGGCCCGTGGATTTCCGGCTAATTGACAGACCCCGTCGCCGAGTCTAGAGTCGAACGACAGCGGTTGATTCCGGTTCGGTCGCCTCGTTGAAATCCAGACGCAGTGCGGTGCCGGCGCTGCTCGCTTTTGTTGGGCCTGCAAGGTCCGCGGACGGCAGGTCTGATTCTCGAATGGCACGCGTCCTCGTTGTTAGGGCGGCGCAGCATGTTCGAGGCGGCGAATACTTCAGGCGGGGAATGCAAGTCCCGGGGCTTGGGCCGGAAGCCCTGGCTTCAACTCCAGAACGAATCTTAAAGGGGGGGTATGTTCAAGCGTGGTTTTCTGATGGCTGTTGTGGTGCTTGGCGTGTCTTCGCTCGGCTTGAGCGGGATGGCATTTGCGGACGGCATCGATTTCCTTGCCAGCGGTCACGGCGGGTCCTGGTCCTTCTCCGTCGGCGGTCCGCTGACCATTAAGGCCCTGCGGGTCGAAGTCGAGGATCAGACGACACTCAAATTCGCCTCCATCAATGGAGCATCGACCGAGACTCTTGCGACAGGGGCATTTCTGGCCGGAGCTGGAACGACATCGGACCCGTGGACGTTTGGGCCCGGCGCGGCGAACTCATTAACCATCGTGGGTTGCGTGCCGCCCGGAGGCACACACTGCTCGAACGTGACCTTGTTCAGCGGCCAGGTGGGAGACTCCACTCTCTACAATGGCAAAGGCGGCGTCCTCTACGACTCGACTGACGTCACCGGTACAATTAATCCCGCTCTGCTCGCCTATTTCGGAGCCAGCGGAAGCAGCTTCCAGGGCATCCTGGATTTCACTTTGAGCGGACGGGCTCCAGGTACAGGCAAGACGGGGAGCGGTGACCTTCTTCTTTCGCCGGCTCCTGAGCCCAGCTCGTTGATTTTCCTCGGCTCAGGACTGCTTGGCCTGGCCGTGTATCTGCGACGCCGGGCGTCTGTGTAATCCGGTTCTACCCTTGGCAAATTGAAGACTTCGAGGGCTGCCTCCCTGAGGCAGCCTTTTTTTTCGTAACGCGCACGGAGGGCGGACAAGATTTCCGCTTGACTTTCATTTATAGATGTGCTATGTAGTATGTAGTAATTACGCGGCGGATGAGCCTGAGCTCCTGCCGTCCTGAGGCAGACGCATGCCCCTTCGCAAGTCACCCACCCTGAGTCCGTCCAGGCTTGAGGCCAACCGTCGCAACGCGCAGAAATCGACAGGTCCACGCACCGCTCTGGGGAAGCGGCGGTCCAGACTGAACGGCCTGCGCCACGGCGGCCGCTCGGCCATCCGTCGTGATCTCCTCGTTCAAGTCATGGATGCCCCTCCCGGAGAACTCGACGAGTTTGTGGAAAGCCTCTTTACCTCCGATCTGGTGGAGCACCCCGCGATCGCCTCGCTGGCGCGTTTGTTTGGAATCACTCAGGACAACGCCCGGCGCGCGGAGGCGGATGGCCAGTGCAAATCCGGTGGCACCCGGGTGGGGATTCCGAGTACCAATCAAGAGTTGGCAGACGCGGGTTCGAAAATTCTCGCGCCGGGCAATCCGCTGCGCTTTCCTCACTCCCTGGCGGTCGCCTTTGGCGGGCGAGGAATCGAAGCGGAAGAAAATGACGAGCGAAGCCAGAAAGTCCTTCAGAATCAGCGCAGGCATGGGTAAGTCCCACGATCTCGCTGATTCCAGGCTATTTACAGCCGGTGAGATTTCAAGAACTCGGCGGCAACGTCGCGCGCGTCCCGATGCTCGCCATCCACGGCGTAGTTCATGCGTCGCATGTCTTCAGCCGGGATCTTGCCGGCTAGTTCCTCAAGCGCTTTCAGCACCTCAGGGTGCCGGCGCGCGGTCGCGGCACGCAGAATCGGCACGGCCTGGTAGGGCGGGAAATAATGGCGGTCGTCGTCGAGCACGGTAAGCCCCAGGGCGGAGATCAGGCCATCGGTGGAGTTGCCCGCCACGAGATCGACCTGATGGCTGGTCAGCGCCTTGTAAAGCAGTCCGAGATCCATGATGCGCGGTTCGGCGCCGAATTTGAGCCCGTACGTCTTCACCAGCCCCTGATAGCCGTCCGGACGCTCCATGAACTCGTAGCCGAAGCCCGGACGCCAATGCGGCGTGTAGGCCGCGGCCTGCGAGATCGTCCGGATGCCGTCGCGGCGCGCGTCATCGCCGCGGATTACGAGCGCGAAGGTGTTGTTGAAGCCGAGCGGCGGCGCGACCACCAGCGAGAATCGCTTCGCGTAGGCGGTGCGGACCTGGTCGTACACTTTGTCCGCGTCGCCCGACGCCGGCATCTTCAGGATGGCGGTGAGCGCGGTTCCGGTGTACTCCGGGTAGACGTCGATGCGTCCGGAGAGGATCGCCTGCTGGCAGATATAGGTGCCGGCCAGATAGAAGCGCCTCTCGACCGGCAGGTGGGTTCGCGCTTCGATCTGCTGGGCGATAATCTCACCGAGCACTGCCTGCTCGGTGAAATTCTTGGATCCGACAACGATGCGGTCGGCGCGCGCCGGCCCGCAGGACGTCAGACCAAAGGCAAGAAACGCGGAGAGCAGAGCAATTGCGGAGCGGGTGGCGAGTGGCAGGTGGCGTGTGGCGGGCAGTGCAATTTCACCACGCAGATCACGGAGGGCACAGAGGTTCTTTCCTCCGTCTCCTCCGTGGCCTCCGTGGTGAAGCCTCTTTCTCAGCATGACGGATCCCGCCAGAACAGCACGTTTACGCTTACCCAGCCACCCTCATCCGTGCGCGCTGGTCTTCGGACGCAGCAGCCGTTCGGCGATCCCGAAAGCCAGGTCGGCGGCGAGGGCGAGCAGGGCCGCGGGAATGGCGCCGGCGAGAATCAGGTTATTGTTCACCATGGCCAGGCCACGGAAGATGAACTCGCCGAGCCCTCCGGCCCCGATGGCGGCCGCGATGGTGGCGACGCCGATCGAGATCACCGTGGCCACGCGCAC
Organism: Terriglobia bacterium; assembly: GCA_035946575.1. GTDB lineage: Bacteria > Acidobacteriota > Terriglobia > UBA7540 > UBA7540 > Gp13-AA77. Next base: position 3,792 of record DASYZG010000084.1, read on the forward strand.
GCCGGCCAGAATCACACTGAGCGCGAGCGGCAACTGGACCTGGAGCAGCAGCTGGCTGTTCGTCAAACCCATGCCGCGAGCGGCCTCGATCACCGCCGGGTCCACCCCGGCGATCCCGGCGTAAGTGTTGCGGATGATGGGCAGCAGCGCATAGAGGGCGAGTGCCAGAATTGCCAGGCGGTCGGCGCGCGCGCCGAGCCAGGGCACGGGCAGGAGCAGTCCAAAGAGCGCCAGGCTGGGTATGGTCTCCACGATGTTGGCGCCCGCGAGCACCGGCTTCTCGAGGCGGGGCCTTCGCGCCACCAGGATGCCGGTGGGAACCCCGGCGAGCACCGCCAGCAGCATGGAGACGCCGACCAGCCAGAGATGCTCCAGCGTCAGTTCCAGGATCTCGGCGTGATGGCTGGCGAAATAGTGAATGAGGCCCACGGCATCCTCGCGGTAGCGGCGCTGCCCTCACGGCCGAAGCGGCCGCACCTAGGACTGAATGGCCACCGCGCGAAAAGCGCTCCGGTAGGCGACGCAGGACGGCTCCGTGCTTTCCAAGAACTCCTGCGGCGTGTAAGTGCCCCCCAAACGGCCGTCCTCGAACAGGCCCACGCGCGAGCCCAGGAAAAGAGCCTCGCCGAGATCGTGCGTCACGAAGACTACGGTCTTGCCGATCCGCGACTGCAGATCGCGAAATTCGCGCTGCAGTTCGGCGCGGGTCAGGGGATCGAGGGCGCCGAAGGGTTCGTCCATCAGCAGGATGGGAGGATCGGCCCCCAGCGCCCGCGCCACGCCCACGCGCTGGCGCTGCCCGCCGGAGAGTTCGGCCGGGTAGCGCCCGGCGAGCCCCGGATCAAGGCCGACGAGCCGCAGCAGCTCCTGGACGCGCTCGCGGACCTGGGCGCGCGGCCAGCCCTCGATGGAAGGGACCAGCCCGATGTTGCGCTCGACGGTGAAATGGGGAAACAGTCCCACTTCCTGGATGACGTAGCCGATGTGGCGCCGCAGCCGGATGGGATCCCACGCGGCGGCCGGCCGGCCTTCAACCGATACCTCGCCCGCGCTCGGCTCGAGAAGACGATTGATCAGCTTGAGCGTCGTCGTCTTGCCGGAGCCGCTGCGGCCGAGCAGCACCAGGGTCTCGCCGCGCCGCACCGCGAGACTCAGCCCGCGCACCAGCGTGTGGCCCCGGATGGCGAAGTGCACGTCGCGGAACTCGATGGCGTGCGGACTGGTGCTCGAAGGTTCGGCGTTCCGGCTCATAGCGCGCGCGAGCATCATCGCCCGCCCAGCTTCGAGTGTAACGTAGCCCGCCCGGCGAGAGCGATTGCTTCGAGGGCGCGGGCGTCTGTAACGCAAGCTTTACAAATCCGTCACGCTGCCTTAACCGGAAGCAGCCACGCTGATGGTGGCGTGCCAGGGGCGGCCGGAATGAGGTCAAATCCCACCGAGGACAGAGGTGCACCGATGTTTACTGCGGAGCGCGAGCTTGCGGAAGCGCTGCCGATTGCCGGCCGTTCGGGCGGCGCCGAGCGATATAATGCCCCCGTGGCCGCGCGCATTGTAGTGATCGAAGATGAAAAGGACATCGTCGAGCTGGTCCGCTATAACCTTCGCAAAGAAGGCCTGGAGGTGCTCGGATTCGGCCGCGGACGCGAAGGCCTCGAATACATCCGGCGCAATCCGGTGGACCTCGTGTTGCTCGACGTTCTGCTGCCGGATCTCGACGGCTTTGAGATCTGCCGGGCGCTGCGTATCGACGATCGCACCCGCTCGCTGCCGGTGATCTTCCTGACGGCCAAAGGCGCCGAGATCGACCGCGTGGTGGGCCTGGAAATCGGCGCGGACGACTACGTGGTGAAGCCGTTCAGCCCGCGCGAACTGGTGGCCCGCGTCAAGGCCGTGCTGCGCCGCAAGCTGCCTGCGGAGGGCGTGCGGGATGTCGCCGAGGGCGGCGAGGTGCGCTTGGACGCCTCCACGCGCGAAGTGACGGTGCGCGGAGGATTGGTGGAGCTGAGCGCGCTGGAGTTTCGCCTGCTGCATTATCTGGTGTCGCATCCGCGCCGTATCTTCAGCCGCGACCGGCTGCTGGACGTGGTCTGGGGTCGCGATCGCTTTGTGACGCCGCGCACGGTGGACGTTCACATCCGCCGCCTGCGCGCCAAGATCGAAGCCGACCCCGACAATCCGCGCTACTTGCAGACGGTGCGAGGTTCGGGGTACCGTTTCCTGCCGCAGCCCGAAGGGGCCGAGTAGGCGAGCCCCGGTGGTTTGATGCCTGTTCGTTCCATCTTTCGCAAGCTCCTTCTGAATGCGCTCCTGCCCGTCGCCGTCGTCGTCCTCATCGTTGATATCGACTTCACGAAGCGCGGCGTTGTGGAAGCCGCTCTGGTGGCGGGCATCGCTGCTTTGGTGCTCAGCTACCTGTTTTCCGCCTCACTCGAACGGCGCATCGACCGGTTGCGCGCCTTTGCTGATGGCGAGGCGAGCCGCCGCCAGATCGAGATGGAAAAAGCCGCCGAGGACGAACTGGGCGTGCTTGCCCGGGCCCTGGACGGCATGGCGGCGCGCCTCGGCGGACTGGCGGAAAAGGCCAGGGTCGGCGGCGCACAACGGGAGTCGATTCTGGCCACGATGATGGAAGGGGTGCTGGCAGTCGATGCCAGGCTGCGCGTTACCTTCTCCAACCGTTCCTTCGCCGAGGCCGTCGGCGCCCAACATCCCATCCGCGACGGCACACCGTTGCCGGAAGTCGTCCGCGGACCCTCGCTCAGCGAGTTGCTGACCGAGGTATTGCGGGAGGGCGACCCGCAGGAGAGACGCATCGGGCTGGTGCTGACCGGCGAAGAACGGGTCTTCGTGGCGCAGGCCGCGCCGCTCGAGACGCCTGCCGGTCCCGGCGCCATCGCGGTGCTCTACGACATTACGCCACTGGAACGTCTCGAGCGTGTCCGGCGCGATTTCGTGGCTAATGTCTCGCACGAGCTGAGGACGCCTCTCACGGCCATTCGGGGCTACGCCGAAACCTTGCTGGAAGGCGGCCTGGAGGACGCTGAGAACAGCCGCCGGTTCGTGGAGATCATCAAGGCTCACGCTATAAGGCTCGGCAATATCGCTTCGGACCTCCTGACGCTCTCGGAGCTCGAGTCGGGCGCATCGCCGCCTTCGGAGCGCGTCTCGCTCGAGGCGGTGGTGGATTCCTCGATACGCACCGTGAGTACCGCCGCCCGGCTCGCCGGCGTGCGGCTGGTGCGAGGCGAGATCGAGGAGGCGGAGGTGTTCGGCAGCCGCACTCACATCGAGCAGGTTTTGGTCAATCTGCTCGACAACGCCGTGAAGTTCAACCGTTCCGACGGCGAAGTGCGCATCGAAACCCGTTGCGGGCCGGATGGCAACGTAACCATCGCGGTCAGCGACACCGGTGTGGGCATTCCCTCCGAGTTACAGTACCGCATTTTCGAGCGCTTCTATCGCGTGGACAAGGCACGGTCCCGCGAAGCCGGCGGCACGGGCCTCGGTCTTTCGATCGTCAAGCACATTGTGGAACGGATGAACGGCACGGTAACTGTGGAGAGCGACCTCGGGCGAGGCTCGAAATTCACGGTTACCCTGCCGCGCCGCGCCTGATGAACGCGTGGCTCCGTTCTCACCCACTTGCCCACTATCGCCCAGCGCAAAGGCAGCCGCGACGCGGCCACAGCTAAATCCGCGCAAACACAAGCGCTAACCCAGATTTCATTGACGCTTCACACTTCTGTAACATTGCGGCCGCAGCATCGTGTGGTTGGGAGAAATGGGGTGACGGCGTTTACCCGGCTAGCGGACATGACCGACCGTTGACGCTTTCCTGCATGAACAAGACCACCACGTGAAAAGAGGAGGGGAGTATGAGGAGAATGAGAGGGAGCTATTCGGGGCGCCTACTCGGGATTGCAGTCCTGGCGCTGACGACAGCGGGCGTCTGTGCGGGAGCCGATTCAATGTCGACCCTGACTGGTGCCGGCAGCACATGGGTCTACCCGTTGGTGGCCAAGTGGGCTGCCGCCTACCAGTCGAAAACCGGTATCAAGATCAACTATCAGTCGATCGGCTCTGGCGGAGGGATCGCGCAAATCAAGGCGGGTACCGTGGCCTTCGGCGCCAGTGACATGCCGCTCAAACCGGAAGATTTGAAAGCTGCGGGACTGATCCAGTTCCCCACCGCCGTGGCCGGCGCCGCCATGTCATACAACCTTCCCGGGATTGAATCGGCCAAGCTCCTTCTGACCGGCCCGGTGATCGCTGACATCTACCTCGGGAAAATCAAGAAGTGGAACGACCCGGCCATCGAGAAGCTCAACTCGAGTTTGAAGCTGCCCGACATGAATATCACCGTCGTGCATCGGTCCGACGGCTCCGGTACAACCTTTACTTTCACCAACTATCTGTCAAAGGTCAGCCCCGAGTGGGCGCAAAAAGTGGGCTCCAACACCTCCGTGGCCTGGCCGGTCGGCGTCGGCGGTAAGGGGAGCGAAGGTGTAGCCTCTTACGTCCAGCGCATCCCCGGTTCGATCGGCTACGTCGAATACGCCTACATCCTGGAGACCCACGGATCCTACGCGCGCATGATCAACAGCGCCGGCAAGGACGTCAGCCCGACTCTGCAGGGTTTTCAGGACGCCTCGGCGCATGTGGACTGGACCAGGGCGCAGGACTTTTACGTGATCCTCACGAACCAGCCCGGCCCGGACACGTGGCCGATTTCGGGGTGCACGTGGCAAATCTTGCGCAAAAATGCCCCCAAAGAAGAGAATATGGCAGTGATGAAGTTCTTCGACTGGGGCTTTGAGAACGGACAGCAAATGGCTCAATCGATCTCTTTCGGTCCGCTGCCGCCGAGCACCGTCAACGCCATCAAGTCGTATTGGAAGACGGAGCTCGGCTACGGCTTGTGAACTGTGAAGGCGGGTCCTGCGAGTTCTCGCGATAAAGGAAAGCTATGACCGGTTCGGACTCTGCGTTGCCAGTTGAGATGCGACCCATGTCCGAAGGGCCGGGAGTCGCCGGCGGAAAATGGCGCTTGGCCTGGGGCGATTTCCTGTTCCACAAGGGCGCAGCGCTCGCAGCCTTTCTGGCTGCGGCGGCCCTTTTTGCCACCGTCATCGCCATCGCGTACGACAGCCGCTTTTCGATCAGGGCATTTGGAATCTGGCGATTCCTGGCATCGAGCGATTGGAATCCGGTTACTCAAACGTTCGGTGCGTTTCCGTTCATCATCGGCACTCTGGTCAGCTCAGCCATCGCGATGGTGCTGGCCGTGCCGTTGAGCTTTGGGGTCGCAGTGTTCATCGCGGAGGTCGCCCCGGCATGGATCAAGAGACCCGTGGCCGGGGCGATCGAACTCCTGGCTGCCATCCCAAGCATTGTGTATGGCTTGTGGGGTCTTCTCGTGTTCGCGCCGGCTTTCGCCGAAATCGAGCCTTGGATCAGTGGGCATCTCGGGGCAATTCCCGGGGTGGGCGCCCTGTTTCAGGGGCCCCCGATGGGTGTCGGCATGCTGACGGCCGGGATTGTTCTGGCGATCATGGTCCTGCCGTACATCTCCTCCATCATGCGCGACGCTTTTCTTATTGTACCGTCATCGCTGCGCGAGTCGGCCTACGCCTTGGGCGCTACCACCTGGGAGGTGGCTTGGAACGTCGTCCTGCCTTATGCGCGGTCGGCGGTCATCGGTGGCATTTTTCTGGGCTTGGGGCGGGCATTGGGAGAGACGATGGCCGTAACTTTTGTCATTGGCAACAGCAACTCCCTTTCCTCGAGCTTGCTCATGCCGAGCGCGACCATTCCGTCGGTCCTCGCCAACGAGTTCACCGAAGCCACAACCCCGCTATACCTGTCATCCTTGATTTATCTGGGCCTGGTCCTCATTGCCATCACGCTGATCGTGCAATTTTTCGCGGTGCTGTTGATGCGGCGTCTGGGCCGACGGGAAGGAGCGTCATCGTGACGAGGGTGCTCCTCCGAAGGCGCATCGTGGATGTGACGAGCAAAGTTCTGATGGGCGCCGCCACGGTCATTGGCGTTTTCTTCCTCTTCTGGATTCTCTGGACCACGCTGAAGTACGGCATCGCGGGGATGCATTGGGATCTGTTCACCAAGGACACGCCGCCGCCCGGCACGGACGGTTTCGGTTTGCGCAATGCTTTCGTCGGTAGTCTGATCCTATTGGGCGTATCGCTGGCGATCGGACTGCCGATCGGCTTGATGGGAGGCACGTGGTTGGCGGAATACGGATTTCGCAGCCGGATCGCGAACGCCGTGCGTTTCATCAACGACATCATGCTCAGCGCTCCCTCAATCGAGATCGGGCTTTTTGCCTATGCGATCGTAGTCGCCCCGATGGGACACTTCTCGGCCTTCTCAGGCAGCGTCGCTCTGGCGGTCTTGATGATCCCGATCATCGTGCGCACAACCGACGAGATGCTCGGCCTGGTCAGCGGTGATATGAGGGAAGCCGCGATCGCTTTGGGAGCGCCGACTTGGATTGTGATCACCAAGGTTACCTGGAAAGCGGCGCGGGCGGGGATTCTTACGGGAGTCCTCATCGGATTGGCGCGCATCACCGGCGAGACGGCTCCGCTGCTGTTCACTGCGCTCAACAACCAGTTCTTCTCCAAGAATCTGTTTCGGCCCATCGCCAATATCCCATACGTGATCTTCCAGTTCGCGCTGAGCCCCTACTCCAACTGGCAGCAGATGGCCTGGGCTGCGGCTTTCATCACGGTCCTCTTCGTGCTGTTACTCAGCATGGTGGCGCGCTGGTTCCTCGGCAAGGTGCAGGTGCCGAGATGAGTTCTGACCAACCCGATGGATTCTCCATGGTGAATGTTCCTGTTCCCGCTAAAATGCCCGAAACCGTGGAAAGCGGCCGTCCCGCGCAAGGACCTGTGAAAATCGCCGCCCGGAACCTGAATTTCTATTACGGCAAGTTCCACGCCATTAAAGACGTCACCCTCGAGATCCGCGAAAAGAGAATTACGGCCCTGATCGGGCCCTCAGGCTGCGGCAAGTCAACGCTTCTCAGGATTTTTAATCGTATGTATGATCTCTATCCCGGGCAGCGCGCAGAGGGCGAGGTGATCCTCGACGGCGAAGATATCCTGGCTTTGAAAGCCATATCCCGGCTGCGGGCCAAGATCGGCATGGTCTTCCAAAAACCTACGCCCTTTCCCATGTCGATCTACGAAAACATCGCGTTCGGTATCCGCCTTTACGAAAAACTCTGGCGATCAGAGATGGATAGCCGTGTGGAGGACGCCTTGACCAAGGCCGGCCTCTGGGACGAAGTGAAAGACAAGCTCCGTCAGTCCGGGCTTGGGCTCTCGGGAGGCCAGCAGCAGAGGTTGTGCATTGCCCGCGCCCTGGCCATCAATCCCGAGGTGCTGCTGCTCGATGAGCCCTGCTCGGCGCTCGATCCGATCTCTACCGCCAAAATCGAGGAACTGCTCTTCAGCATCGAAGACCGGTGCACCCCGGTGATCGTGACCCACAATATGGCCCAGGCAGCACGGGTCGCTGATTACACCGGCTTCTTTTTGAGCGGAAAGCTGGTGGAGTTCAATGACACCAAGACGATCTTTACCAAGCCGTCCCGCAAGGAGACGGAGGACTACATCACCGGACGTTTTGGCTAGCCTCTTGGCTACGGCCCTAGCTTCCCGATTGCCGGCAGGTGTAGAATGAGAGGGCGCCTGGAGAATTATGCGTCACTTTGAGGAAAGGCTGAACGAGTTGCGCTTGCGCTTGCTCGAAATGGGCGGCCTGGTGGAGTCCGCGGTGCATTTGAGCGTCCAGGCGCTGATCGAAGCCAACGTGGAGATGGCGCGGCGAGTGCTCGCCGACGAGCCGCGCATCAACGAGCTCGAGATCCAGAACGACGACCTGGCCACCGGCCTGCTGGCGCTCGAACAGCCTGTAGCCTCAGACCTGCGCTTCATCACGGCCGCCATCAAGATAAACAACAATCTCGAGCGCATGGGCGACAAGGCGGCGAACATCGCCGAGCGCTCGATCGCGCTGGCGTCTGAGCCGGCGGTGACTTCCCTGGTGGACGTGGCCCGCCTGGGACGCCTGGTCGAACCCATGGTGCACCAGGCCCTCGACGCCTTTGTGCGTCGCGACTCGGCGCTCGCCCGGGGCGTGCTTTCCTCCGATGACGCCGTCGATGACATGCGCAACCGCATCTCCGCCGAGGTGATCCATCGCCTCGAAATGGACCCGCGAAACGCCCGGCCCTGGCTCGATTTGCTGTTCGTCAGCCGCAGCCTGGAACGGATCGGGGATCACGCCACCAATATTGCCGAAGACGTGGTGTTCATGGTGGACGGCGTCGACGTCCGCCACGGCCACGCTGTGCCTGCCCGTTAAACCCGGGACTCGGCGAGGAACCCATCGGCGGCCCAGTCCGGCTTTTGAAATCGGATAACAAGCTATTTATTACTATTGACACTCCGCCTCATCTGTAGATACTCTCTACGGGTTGGTTGGCCCCATGCGCCCTTTTCTGGGGCGACCTTTCAGATGACATTTTGGTTAAAGCGCTCCGGGCTGCCTGTACGAATTTGGAGACGCCCGTGAGAGAACAACGGGTTCGCCATGGCGCGATCCGGTGAAACGAATTTACAAGCGCCAAACCTCAATATGCACGTTGCGCGGAGCCTGGTCGGCATTTGGCACCCGCAGGCACTCCCGGATTTGTGCCCGGTACCGTTCGGGTTCTTTTGCGTTCCGCGCTGGCAATCGAGGTGCTGGCAATCCGCTCCGGGCCTGGCCGGGACAATTCTGACCATTTAAGGGGGACTAAACTGATGCACGGTACAAAACGATGGCTGGTACGAATTGGTGTCGTTCTGTTCGCGCTGGGACTGCTGCCTTGCAGTATTTGGGGCGTGACATCCCAGCAGGCCAAAGACTCGTTAAGCAAGCTGCTGTTGGGCAAGGACGTGAAGCCGCTGGTGGAACTGCCCGCGACCAAAGAAGGATTGAACATTTACTACGCTCCACCAAAGGGGAAGCGCACGGACGATCGCGGTATCGATCTCGGCAACATGACGAAATACCTGAAGTCCAAAGGCGTCGGCGTTGAGGCGGACGAATCCGAGACGATCACCGACGTCAAGATCGACAAAGACGCGGTGGAGGTCCATCTGGGTGGGGGCGGCCAAGGCCGGCGCGGCAGCAAGCACGCTAACAAGATTGCTCCGGGATACAAGCGCGCCGGAGGTTCCCGCGTGAACTTCCGTTATGACCGTGAGATCGCCGACAGCGACCTCGAGCCGAAGAACTTTCTGAAATTCATGTCGCGAGTCATGGACGTCAGCGCAATCGAGGCTGAAACCGAGGCCGCCGATTATTCCGAGGAGTTCAAGCAGGCCATCGCGGAAAAGACGGTGAAAGAGGGAATGACCTATCAAATGGTGCTCCTGAGCTTTGGCGATCCGGAGCAGAAGAAGATCAACGACACCACCGATGGGTCGCTCTCTGAAACCTGGTATTACCTCAAAGACGGCCACCGCTGGGTGCTGAATTTCACCAACGGCAAGGTCTCGAAGATCCAGGCATTCTAGTCGAGCTGTTTATGGGGCACTCGGCTGGTGCGCGCTCTCCAGGTGCCCGCCCTCGCGATGGTCGGCGCGCAGAAGCAGGACGGAGAAAATCAGGCCGCAGAACCCCAGCGTGGCGAACATGACCTGGCTTGCAGTGTAGCCGTGGGTGGCGTCGCGCAGCGCGCCATTGACAACCGGGTAGGTTGCCAGACCCAGATTCTGGATGGCCGTCATCAGACCGAACGCCGTCCCGACGCGACGGGCGTCCACGATCAGTGGGACGGATGGCCAGATGCACGCGGGAACCAGCACGAAGGCCGCGCCCAGCACGATCATGGAAAACACGGGCGGGATGTGGGTCAGCCCGAGCAGCAGGTGGGCGGGGACGATGAGCAGCGAGCCCATGATCATCAGGGTGGCGCGGCGGCCCACGCGATCGACGAAGTTGCCGGCAAAGGGTGCGAGCACCATGGAGGCCGCAATGATGATCGACGTGGTGCCCTGGGCGGTGGTGAACATGTGCGTGAAGTTGTAGAAGACGCCGGCCAAGAAGCCCAGGCCCTCCGCCGAGGCCAGCGGCATGCCCCATTTGTCGTGAAAGAAGTCGGTGGACAGTGCCGTAAAAGGAAAAATCGCGGAGTAGAACGTCACGCAGATCCCAACCGCGTACCAGTAGGATCGGCGGAACTTGCCGACATCACTCCAGTTGATCTTGTCGCCGGCGCCCGGCGAGGGCAGTTCCAGGATCGGCTCCGCATGCCGGTCCATCAGCGTGTAGATCAGATTGCAGATCAGGCTGAACAGGCAAAGGCCCGCCGCGATCCAGAGGGCTCCGCGCCATCCGAAACGGGTGGCGAGCAACTGTTCGGTATTGAAGGAAAAGAGCGTCCCCAGGCGGGCGATCGTCAGCGTGATGCCGAACGCCATAGCCAGTTCCTTGCCGGTGAACCAGCGCGCGGTAATGGCGCTTTGCGCCACGATCATGGTTTCCGAGCCCATGCCGAAAATCACGCGCCCGGCGTAAAGCACCGGAAGGCTAGGCGCCCAGGCTACCACCGCCGCCCCCGCCACCACAAAGCCGGAGAAGATCAGGCTGGCGCGCCGGACGCCGATACGGTCAACCAGAAATCCGCCGGCGAGCACCGCGAAGACCGCCGCCACGCTGTACATGGTGTACATGGTGCCGATGGCGGCGCGGTTCGTGTGAAACACCTGGATCAGAGTGTCTTCGATAGCCCCCACACTGTCGTAGGCGAAGTAGCTTCCGAAGGCCATCAGGGCGGCAAAGGCCAGGACGGTGAAGCGATAGGGTCGGGATGCAGGATGAAAGGGGCCGTGCTCGGGTGTCGGCATGCGCGGCGAGTATAACACGGCACGTTGCGGCCCGCAGTTGCCCATCGTCATTGCCCTGCCCGCGAGCGCGGACGAGGCGTGCTAGCATTACCGGCGATGCTTCGTCATCGGCTCCTGATCGCGGCCCTCGCGATTCCCGTAGGTTGGGTGGCGCTGTTCGCGCTCACCTACCTGCTGGAGCGTCCGCTTCTGATCTGGACGGCGCCGCTGGCGGGCTCGCACTGGGTGGCAACCGTGAAGCTGGCGCTCGACTGTCTGGTCCTGGCGGCAACCGGCTGGATCGTCGGACGCCTCGATCGCTCGGCGCCCCTTCCCGGCGCTCTGGCCTTTGCTGCGACCCTGGCCTTCTGCAACCTGAATCCGCTGCTCAATCTCAACGTCCTGCCGCTGATCCGGCTGGCAGCGGCCGCCATCCGCGACCCGCGATTCCTGGGCGTCTGGGTCACCACGGCCGTTCCGTACTTTTTCCAGTTCGGGAGTTTGATTGCCGGCGCCCTACTCAGCCGGCCGTCGCCGCTTCCTTTATCGATTCTGGGCAGAAACGCGCCATGACCGCACGAACGAGGCGGCGTCCACGCCGATCCTTCCTATGCTCGGTGAAAGAGGACACTGGCTCAGTCTGGATTTAGGCGATTGAGCTTCGCAGATTATTGGGCAGGTCATGCTGTAGCGCGGGCGTCCCGCCCGCGACTGCCGCGCCTGGGGCAGGCGCGTTTGAGGTTCGCAGATTATTGGGCAGGTTATGCTGTAGCGCGGGTATCCCGCCCGCGACTGGCCGTCACGTCACACTCCCCAGGGATGCCAGGCGACTAAAGGAGCAGGATAGGGAAGACAGTTTCCGGCAACCGTGCACGGTGCGGCGGCGTACTCCTCAGGCAGAGCCACGTCTGTCTGGCAAATGTGTGGATCGGAAGTGATATTGATGGCGGTTCCCTTTTCGAAGAAAGACACGGCTTTGTTGTACCTTCTGGGCAAACCTGCGCGCCTACTCGATCTCCACCAATAGCGCGCTGCGGACGGCGGGAATTGCCCGCAATTCGGCCAGCGTCGCCGCCGGCACGCTCTGGTCCACGTTGACCAGTCCGATCGCCTGGTGCGATTCGGCGTGGCGGCCCAGCGCGAAGCTGCCGATATTGATCTTGCGCTCGCCGAGCAGCGTCCCGACGCGTCCGATCACGCCCGGAACGTCCTGGTTCTGGATGACCAGGATTGCGCCCTTGAGCGGCGCTTCGACGTCAACCTCGTTGAGGCCCAGGACCCGCATCGAGTCCCGTAATCCCACCGCGCCCAGCACGGAAACCGTTCCGCCGGCGCCGCGCAAGGCCACGCCCAGGGAATTCGAGGCCGTAGCGCGATTCGAGCTGCGCACCTCCGTCACTTCCAGGCCGCGGCTCGCCGCGAGGCTCGCCGCGTTCACCAGGTTCACCTCTTCGTCGGAGAGCGTCCGCCCCAGCACGCCGGCGAGGACGGCGCTCTTCACCAGATGCGTGTTCAGGTTCGCGACCCCGCCGTCATAACTGATGCGGATTTCCTCGAGCGGCGGGGGCGCGATCTGGACCAGAAACGTCCCCAGCTTCTCGCCCAGAACAAGGTAGGGTCGCAGCCGGCGGTATTCCTCCGCCGAGACCGGCGGCAGATTCACCGCGTTGCGCACCACACCGTCCACCAGATAATCGCGGACCTGTTCGGCGATTCGGATGCCGACGATCTCCTGCGCCTCTTCGGTGGAGCCGGCGATGTGCGGCGTGGCGATCACGTTCGCATGCCCCACCAGCGCCGGGTCCTTCGGCGGCTCCGGCTCGAAGACGTCCAGGCCCGCGCCGCCGACCTGCCCGCTCTGCAAGGCCGCGAGCAGCGCCGCCTCGTCCACCAGTTCGCCGCGCGCGCAGTTGATAATTCGCACTCCGGGCCGCGCCGCCCCCAGCGTTTTCGCGTTCACCAGGTGCCGCGTCTCGGCCGTGGCGGAGGCGTGCAGGCTGATGAAATCGCTCGACGCGAACAGCTCTTCCGCAGACGGCACCAGCTTCACGTTCTGTTCCGCAGCCAGCCGGGGCGCGATATGCGGATCGTACGCCGAAACCTGCATCTCCAGGGCTTGCGCCCGACGTGCGACCTCGGCGCCGATGCGTCCGAATCCCACCAGGCCCAGAGCTTTGCCGCGAAGCTCCCGGCCCAGGAACGCCTTCTTCTCCCACTTGCCCTGTTTGATGGACGCGTCGGCCTGAGGAATCCGGCGGGCGAGCGCCAGCATCAGCGCCAGCGTATGTTCGGCGACGCTCTCGGCGTTGCCGCCGGGAGTATTCATCACCACCACGCCTTTGCGCGTGGCCGCGTCCAGGTCGACATTGTCCACGCCGACTCCGGCGCGTCCGATCACCCGCAGCCGCGCGGCCTGATCGAGCAACTGCGCCGTGGCCTTGGTGGCGCTGCGCACGATCAGCGCTTCGGCGGTCGGAATCTCCTCCAGCAGACGCTGCTTGCGCGCGGCGGTGTCGCCCTTCTCATGGCCGAGGTCCACCACCTGCCACGAAGAGTCCACGGCCCGCAGCATCTCAATCCCCTTCTTCGAAACGTCATCAGCAATCACGATCTTCACGGCGTTATTTCACCCTCCATTCTCCGCGTACGGCCGGGGCTTGCCCCGGCCAGGCCGACCCGGGGGTCGGCCCTGCGGACGTTAGCCCTGCTGATGCAGGTAGACCTCTTCGGCGGCGCGCACGCCGGCGCCTAACGGCACCGTGTGACCGAGCTGGGTCAGCGCGATTTCGAGCGCCGCGACCACCGACACCAGATCGAGAAAGTCGTAGTAGCCGAGATGCGCCAGGCGGAAGATCTTGCCCTTCATCGTCCCCTGGCCGTTGGTGATGATGGCCCCGAACCGGTTGCGGATTTCCTTAACGATCAGCCCGGAGTCCATGCCCGGCGGCGCATAGATCGCGGTGACGGCGTTCGCCGGATTCGATTCGGCGAAGAGTTTCAGTCCGAGCGCCGATCCCGCCGCGCGCGCCGCTTCGGCGAGCAGGGCGGCATTGGCGATCAGATTCTCGCGCCCCACTTCGCGGATGTACTGCAGCGTGGCGTGCAGCGCCACGATCAGCGTTGTGGCCGGCGTGAAGCTTGACTCGCCCGCGGCCAGGTTCTTCCGCTCCTTGGCGTAGTCGAAGTAGTAGCGTGGCAGCTTGGCCTGCGCGATCTGCTTCCAGGCCTTCTCGCTGACGCTCGCGAAGGCGAGGCCTGGCGGCACCATGGTGGCCTTCTGCGAGCCGCCGATTACCACGTCGAGACCCCACTCGTCGGGCCGCAGATCGGTGGTGCCGAGGCCGGTGATGGCGTCCACGACCAGGCAGGTCTCGGGATACTGCTTGACCTCGCCTGCCAGCGCCTCCACGTCGTGCCGCACGCCGGTGGAACTCTCGGTGGCCTGAATGTACACGGCGCGAAACGGTCCTTCGGACTTGAGCCTCGCGGCCATTTCCGGTATCGGCAGGGTCCGGCCGTAGGGGACCTCGACCGTCACCGCATCGATGCCGTAGGCCTTGGCCAACTGGCCCCAGCGCTCGCCGAATTTGCCGGCGGTACCGATCAGCATGCGATCGCCGGGCGACAGCAGATTCGAGACCGCGCCTTCCATGGCTCCCGTGCCCGAGCTCGAGAAGATCAGAACGTCGTTCCGGGTGTTGTAGTAGTAGCGCAGATTCTCCAGCGTCTCCTTCAGCAGGCGCCGGAAGCCTTCGGTGCGGTGATGCAGCGTGGCGGTGAGGGTGCGCGCCTGGCCTTCCATCAGCAGGGGCGTGGGCCCGGGCGTGAAGAGTCGTTCCTTGATGATTCCAGCCATTTCTTTCCTTTCACCTCGATGGGATCTGATTACTGCGATTCGCGACAACAATCCCGCTGTGGCCTGTGATGCGGAGCCCTGCGTCGTGCGGAATCAGGGCCAGCGCCCTTTTGACTCGGATGCGATCCGGGGAAGCGCCACCGGGGAAACCGGTTGGGATGTCGAAACCCCACCGGCTAGGATACCGCTTTGCGCGCGTCCCGCGCTACGCCATGATTCGGGATGAAGCGCAGAGTGCGGTTATGTAATCACCCGGATACCGTCCGTCAAGGGTATGCATCGGGGGCTGGCGCACATCAGAGCTGTGCGATTTCGAGGCGACTCGAACCGCCCGAATCGCAGGGCTTCGGTCTGCGCCAGCCGGCGAAACGCGTAGCTTTGGGTGGCACGGCCTGGAAGGCCGTGCTACGTCGTCGTGCCAGCCAGGGGCGGGCAGCCAGGCACGTAGCACGCCGCCAGCCAGGCACGTAGCACGGGCATCTTGCCCGTGCTTGCGGCCGGGGCAAGCCCCGGCCCTACGTCCCCGGAAATCAAGGGCGAAGCCCTTGGCTAGCTGGCGGAAGGCGCGGCTAATCGGAGACCAAACTCCCCTCCCTCGTCGCGGCAATCGGGATCGGGAACTCCCCTCCTCGACGAGGAGGGGGGGCGGAGACCGTGCCCAAACAGGGGACGGCTCTCAACCCATTGAAAACACAGAGAAAATAAATTTTCCCGATTTTCTCACTTTTCTCACTTTTCTCCATTGTCCCATTTTTGAAGTTCACAATGTCTTGAGGATGTGGTGAATGCCCGCCTCGGCAGCGATTCTGCCGGGACGGCGGCCGGCCCCCCCCGGAGCCGCGATTCCCCTAATCGATGATCGCCGCGTCCCAAGGAGGCTTGTCATGATTCGTCAATCTCCACGCCGGACGGCCACGCTGATGGCCGCCAACCGCGCCAACGCCCAAAAGTCCACCGGACCCCGCACCCCCGAGGGTAAACAGCGCTCGCTCGCCAATTTGAAGCGCCATTTCGCACGCTTGGCGGGCGTCCCCGAAGCCCTGGCGCTCGACCAGGAGCCCGGTGCCGCCATCCATCTTTATCAAGAGCTGATCGCCCCCTATGAGCCCGCGCCCGCCCTGCTGGCCATGCACTTCCGCGACCTCGCCCGCCTGCAACTGGAGCTGGAGGCCTGGGAGGGCATTCGC
>DASYZG010000085.1:0-1860 GCA_035946575.1 Terriglobia bacterium
CAAAAATGGGGGCTAGACCGAAAGCCGGAATGTCCTTTGAAATCAATAAAAGGGGGGCTACATCGAAGGCGCGAAAGACCTGGTTCTTGGCCGGAATTGCGCGATAGTATCCTGGTTTCGACGTAGCGGAGGCTATTTTTCGACATTGATGGACCACCCCCCGGCGGTCCTGTACAGTTGGCGGGCTGCATGATCGCGCTGGCAGAACTCCCCTCCTGGACCAGGAGGGGCGGGGGGTGGTCGAACCCGCAAGGCCCTACGTCGAAACTAGGGCACTACGGAATGTGCGTGTGAATGGAAAAGTTGAACGTTAACCTATAACAGTGAGTTGTGACGATGACAACCCTGCAATCTTCACGGCTACGGCCCCGAACCATCCTACTGCTCGCCCTCCTGCTGTTGAGGGGTAGCGTCGCTTTCGCGCAGAGCGCGGGCGAAACGGCGGCTGGGGCGCTCAAACAGACGGTCCAATCGCCGCAGATCGTTACGTACCAGCTCCAGAGCTACCTCCGGGCGCGAGCCGCTCGGCTCCCGGCGCCGTCAAGCGCTGACTCCTGGACCACCGAGGCGCAACGAATTCGCGAACACGTGCTCAAAGACGTAGTGTTTCATGGTTGGCCGGAAGAATGGGTGAACTCTCCTCCGCATTTTGAGGACCTCGGTGAGATTCCCTCCGGACCGGGCTTCCGGCGGCGCAAGTTCCGGTACGAGATTGTGCCGGGGTTCTACACGACGGCAGTGCTCTACGAACCGCAATCGTTGAAGGGAAGAGTGCCGGCCGTATTGAACCTGATGGGGCACTTCACATCGAGCGGGAAAGCGGAAGAGTTCGAGCAGACGTTCTGCATAAACCAGGCATTGCGGGGCATGATCGCCCTGAACCTCGAGTGGATCGGCATGGGCGAGTCGAACCAGCCGGAGAACGCTCACTGGTTCGCTGCCGACCTCGACCTCGTGGGCCTGAATGGTGTGGGTCTTTTCTACTTGGCCATGCGGCGCGGGCTCGACTTTCTCGACGGCGATCCCGATGTGGACCCGAGGCGCATCGGCGTCACCGGGCTTTCGGGCGGAGGCTGGCAGACGATCATTCTGAGCTCACTCGACGAGCGCGTGGCCGTGTCCGTACCCGTCGCCGGATATGTGTCGCTCAAGGGTCGCGCGGAACGCCTGCCGGAAGAGCCCGGCGACATCGAGCAGAACGCCACCGACCTGGTGGCAGGCCAGGACTATTCGACGTTTACGGCCATGCGCGCGCCACGCCCCACGCTCCTCATCGACAACGCCGAGGACGACTGCTGCTTCCGCGCTCCCCTGGTGCGGCCCTACATCTTCGACGCCGTGCGGCCCTTCTTTCATCTCTACGGGCGAGACGACGATTTCGAGTTCTACCAGGAGACGGCGATCTCTGCGCACAATTACGGTCCCGACAGCCGCGAGCAGGCCTATCGTTTTTTCGCGAAGCACTTCCACCTCCCGGCCCCGGAGCAGGAAATTCGCGTGGGTGAGCAAATCAGGAGCTACCCGGACCTGGCCGGCGGATTGCCGGCTGATAATCTCACTATTCTGGGACTTGCACGGAAGCTGGCGAGCGGCGTTACGCGCGCGCAGCCGCCCTCTGATGCCTCGGAACGGATTCACTGGCGTGACTCCGAGCGCGAAAAGCTCCGCCGAACAGTCCGGTACCGTCCCGTGACTGTGAAGGATCCGTGGCTGGTTGCGAATACCAACCACAGCCAATTGGAGTCCGTCTCGTATCGCTTTGAAATGAGCAATGGATTGAGCGCCGCTGGAGTGTGGCTGGAAGAGACCGGGACGAAACCCGGCGCGCCGCTCAGCATCGTGCTGAACGACGACGGCAGG
>DASYZG010000086.1:0-32940 GCA_035946575.1 Terriglobia bacterium
ACTGATTCATCACCATGTCCGGCGGCTCGGCAGGCTGGGTATTCGCGTCCGCTCGCTGGACCTCGCCCAAACCCCGAAGGCATAGAGAACCATATTGCAGAATCAACGACATACACGAATTTTCGAAGGAATCAGCAAAACTGGGGCTACATCGAAACCCGAAAAACACAGCTTTTTGCCGAAACATGCGCGTATTCGCACTTTGCAGGAAGTGACTGAAGACCTGCATTTGACAGCAAGCGAAACTGGCAGTATTGTGCCTCCGGGTCGTCGTAACACTCAAATTGTGGAGAAGGGGCGCTCTCGTGTTATTTGGGGAGCGGGCATCCCTGCCGGTTCCCAATACCACCGGATGGCGCTATGCCACGGAGCGGGGGGAGGGATGCCCGCGCTCCAAGTACCCGGAAAAGGGGAACGCAATGAGGAGTATTGTCGCAGGTACAATCTTGTCCGTCTTTGCGTGTTGCGGTTTAGCAGGTGCGCGCCCGCCGCTAAAACCCGGAAGCGCTCAGCCGGCGGCGCAAACGTCCGCCCCGACCGGCGACCTGTCGCGGGCTTCAGCAGATGACCTTTTCAAGGTCTACGATCAGCTCTCGAGCCTCGCCGGCAGCGATCAGTACGCCGTGACTGAAAACGCCACTTTCAAACGGGACGCCGGCACTTTCACCTTCCAGGATGGACGCCTAGCGTTCTCGAAGCCGGTTGCCGGCCATGTAGTGGCGGCCGTCTTCACGGGCGAGGGCGTTTTTGAGCTCGATCCTCCGACGGACATGGATCGCCGCCAGATCAGCCGGTTCAGCAGGGAGCCCAGGCTCCGCGACGGTTTTCGCGAGGCCGTGTTTTTCTTCACCGACGATTCGTGGCCGGAGCTTTCCAGGCAGTTCAAGATCGTGACCGGCGGCGACGCGGAAGCATCCGGAAAGGCACTTCAGAATGCTCAAAGCCGGCTTCGGAACCAGTTGAATGGCTGGTGGGGAAACCAGGCCAAAGGAGCGTTTCCCACACGAAACCTGGCCGCGCGCATGGCCGCCGATCTTTCTGATCCCACCAGCAAAGGCTTCTTCCTCGCCGATATCAGGAGCGAGCACCACGATCAGCTCTTTTATCAGGTGAGCTGGAACCGCGACGGCCTCCTGGTGCCGGGCTTCGCCAACGACGAGGAAGTCGCGCTCGTGCATTGGAAGCCGGGCGAGTACTTCGAGTGGTGGTCGGGATTTCATCTGGCCGCAGAATACGCGCAGAATCCTCATCCCGAGCACCGGACGCTCCTGGCCCATGCGTCCGACGAGACCATCGACGCGGACGTGACCGACAATCACATTTCGGCCACGGCTGAAATCAAGTTCCAAGTTCCCGAGGCCCGTGTGCGCGTGCTGCCCATGAGCCTGGACGGCGTGTTGCGCATCTCCTCGGTCACTGACGGCGCGGGCAGTAAACTGCGCTTCATTCAGGAGCCGCGCGAGTCCACCAGCGACCCCTGGGTGATTCTGCCGGAATCCAGCACGCCGGGAAAGTTCTATACGATCAAGATCACCTACGACGAGGACTCCACACGCGACAGCCGCGTGATCCAACAACAGGGCTCGGGGCTCTACTACGTCGGATCGCGCGAGTCCTGGTATCCGAGCTTCGGCGCCTTTGACGATCGAACCCATTTTGTTCTGCGCTTCCGATCGCCCAGGAAGTTTGCCTTCGTGGCCACCGGGCATCCGGTCAGTTCCGAAAAGGACGGGAAAGCCCTGGAAACGCAGTGGGAATCCGAGATCCCTTACAATGTGGTGGGCTTCAACTATGGCGACTTCGTCTCCAAGAGCCGGTCAAGTGACAACCTGACGATTTCCGCTTACATCGGCCGTCAATTGCCGGACGTCCTGGCAAGTCTCAAGGCTGCCATGGACATGAGTGACCTGGCACAGGGCGTCGGCGGCAGTCACAGCTCGGAAGCTCGGACAGGCATCCTGACCGGGGGCCTCAATACCGCGCCTTACGCCCAGACCGGCGCCAACATCAGCTTTGCGGCGTTTCGCCTTTACGAGAACTACTTCGGCGGGCTGCCTTTCAAGACCATCTCCGTTACCGAGCAGCCGGTCTTCGGGTTCGGCCAGAGCTGGCCCACCCTGATCTTCCTGCCCTGGGACTCCCTGCTGGATAGCACTACGCGCAACAGCCTCGGATTGCAGAGCTCAGGAGAAGGCCGCGAGTTCTATGACGTGGTGGCGGTCCACGAGCTATCGCACCAGTGGTGGGGTCACATGGTGGGCTGGAAGACCTACCATGACCAGTGGCTGTCGGAAGGATTCGCGCATTTTTCGGCGGCCCTGTTCATCGAGGCAACTGACCCCAAACGGTTCCGTGCCTTCTGGGACATGCGTCGATGGCACCTCCTGCAGAAAGACAAAGCGGGACATCGCCCCGAGGACGTCGCGCCGCTCTTTCTGAACCTCCAGGCCGATGCCTACCTCGAACCGGAGGTCCGCAACGACCTCATTTACGACAAGGGCGCTTACGTGCTCGAAATGCTGCGGGAGTTGATGGAAGACTCACGCGCCAAGGATCCTGACGCCCGTTTCATCGACACCATGCACGATTTTGTTTCCACCTACGCGGGCAAGAACGCATCCACGGAGGATTTCCACCGGATTGTCGCCAGGCACATGAACGATCCCATGGACTGGTTCTTCAACGAGTGGGTGTATGGGACCGAGATTCCCACCTACCAGTTCAGCTACGATCTGAAAGATGCCGGTGGCGGCAGGACAGTGCTTCATCTGGATCTGACGCAGTCCGGCGTCTCCGATTCCTTCTTCATGAAGGTTCCGGTGTACGTCTGGGTCCAGGGCAGCCCGCATCGCCTCGGGTTGCTCGGAGTGAAGGGTTCAACCACCGCCACCGCCGATGTTCCTCTTCCCGTCCGGCCGGACAAGGTCACGCTGGACGAGTATCACACGATTCTGGCCGAGGAGAAGCCGTGATGCTCCCGCCGGCCGTTTCAACGCTGCAGCATCAAGTCCAGTCCCGTAAGGTCCTCCCGGATCTCCCCAGGACCAAACCGGGTGTGCGACAGGAACTGCTCGAACTCCTTTCTCGTGTAGGCGCGTTTGAGCAGCATGAAGCGGAACGTCAGCTTGGTCACGAGAGTGTTCACTGGCCCGAGGCCCATGTTCTCGACAGCGGTCCGGACCGAGTCCCTGGAGGCGTCCCTTCTCAAATCGATGACCAGCGCGCGGCCGCCCGGCTTGAGCACGCGGTGCATCTCCTGAAGCGCCTGGACGGGTTGGCTGAAGTTCTTGAACGCGGCGCGGCACAGCAGAAAATCAAACGACTCGTCCCCGAACGGCATCGCCGCGGCATTGCCCTGCCGGAAGTCCAGCCGGGCCGCGATATCGCCTCCGGCATCGGCAGCATAACGGCGGGCAATCTCGACGAAAGTCTGGCTGATGTCGAGGCCGGTGATCTGATAGGCGCCGAGTTTCGCGAGCTCGATGGCAAAGTATCCCGGTCCGGGAGCCACTTCGAGCACCCGGGCTCCGGGCCTGATCTGTCCCGCGACGCGGCGCGCCAGCGCCCGAAAATCGTCCATGGCCTTGCTCGTCAGCGATGCGTACCACTTGGCAGTGAAACCTTCCATTCCAAAACCCTTGTATCCCTTGACTGCGACGGCATGACTCATAAATCCTCCTGTCCCGCCCATGCTAGGCGGACATCGCAACCCCAACCAGTTAGAATCGGTGAACGCACCCGCAGAATCGGCAAGCGGCGGCAATACGGGTTCGAGCGCCACGAGGATGGCGCGAAGGAGGTTCGACGGGAACTCTATGCTTCGAGTCTCAGAAAGGGAGTCTGCTTCGGCCTTTGCTGCTTGCTTCGGCGGCTCTAACGATCGGCGCCCACGCCCAGGCGTCAAGTTCACCGCGCATGCTGAGTCCTTCCGTGCTCAGATCCATCAGGCGAACGCCAGGTTCAGGTTGTCGATCGCCTCGTCGATCTCGGCTGTATTCTTGTAGCCTACGGTCACCGATTCGACGCCGGCGTGGCGGAAGGCGAAGCGCATCGCGGCCTGGCGGTCCTCGCGGCTGGTGAACTGGCCTTCGCCCACCAGCTTCATGCTGATCACGCCCATGCCGTCCTGGCGCACCTGGTCCACGTGTTTCACCACCTCGCTCACATTGCCGAGTCCGCCGGTCTCGTAGTCCTCGGCATCCATACGCACGCCCTTGTGGTTCATGCGGATCATCGCCACTTGCAGCCACTGGTTGCCCGGGAAGCGGCGCAGCGCTGGCAGGCCGTGGACGGACGCGCCGCGCGCCAGGATCGCGTGCCGATGCTGCGCTTCGTCGAGGCCGTCCTGCCAGCGGACGGTGTCCGCGGGCCAGGTCGCGGTGTGCTGCCAGTGCAGCAGCATGATGTCGAAATAGTCGGTACGGGCAAGCTTGCGCAGCTCGTCGATCTTCTTCTGCGGATCGACGCCGTGACTCGTGGTCACCTTCGACATCAGCCGGTAGCTGTCGCGTGGGAGGCCCTGGAGCGCGATGCCGAGCATCCGGTGCATGTCGTCGTACGATTCCGCAGTCTCGAAGAAGCGGATGCCGCGATCGTAGGCGTAGCGCACCAGCCGTGTGAACTGGTCCTGGCCGAGGTCGCGCTGCACCTGGCCGCTGAAGGTCCCGGTGCCGAAGGCGAGTCGCGTCACCTTGACGCCCGACTTCCCGAGCGTCACCCAGCCGGTGGCCGCGTCGCGCGTCGCTGCCGGCGGCAAGCCGGCCCGCAAAATGCGTGGCGCAAGGCCGGCAAGGCTCGCCGCGGCGAGCCCGCTCTTCAATCCGGTTTTCAGGAATTCGCGTCTGGAGTGGTGGGCCATGGCTGTCTCCTCCAATGGGCCGAATGTTACCACGAGTCGATTGTTGGATGCGGAAAAGCAGAAGTCAGGAGACAGGAGTCAGAAGCCAGGAGTCCTGAAACGCCTCATCCTCGGCGTGGTCACGTTGCCTGCCAGGGTTCAAGAGTCAGGATTCAGGAGGCAACCGCCAGTAAGCCGTGGGCCATCTATCGCCTTCCTTTGACTCCTGATCCTCTACGCGTGCGCTTTGGCGAGATCGCTGACGATCTCCAGCGCCGCGTCCACCTCAGCCTCGCTGTTATAGATGTGGCAGGAGTGCCGGACGCCGAGCGGATCGCCCATGGATCGCGGGCGCAGCCGCCGCCGTTCCCACATCGTCTCCTCAAGATCGGAGCCGTGGACGCCGCGCACGCTGTAGACCGTCATGGCGGCGCACATCTCCGGATTCACCGGCGAGTTGATGGTCGCGCCCGGAATCTGCTTCAGGCCCGAGCGCAGGCGGTCGGCGAGAAAACGAATGCGCTTGCGGACGCGGTCGGGTCCGATGCGGAAGTGGAAATCGAGCGCCGCGTCGAGACCGGTCAGCAGCGACTGGTTTCCGGTGCCGTACTGCATGAAGCGATACATGCCCGACTTGTGGTCGTCCCATTCGGAGCTGCAGAGCGTGGTCCAGAACTGGTCCTGGCGATCGGCGCGGATGTAGAGCATGCCGTTCGCGGGCGGCGCCAGCAGCCACTTATGCGGGCTCGAGAAATAGGCGTCGCAGCCAAGATCGTGCAGGTTCAACTCGATCTGGCCCACGGCGTGAGCGCCGTCGATGATGGCCAGGCAATGGTGCGCGTGCGCGAGATCCACCAGCTTCTTGGCGGGCATTACGACCGTGGTCGGCGAGATGATGTGGGGGAAGGCGAGCACGCGCGTGCGTGGCGTAATCTGCTCTTCGAACAGCCGCACGATTTCGTCCGGATCGTTCGCCGGCTGCGGCATCACCATGTGCTTCCAGATGGCGCCGTCGCGCTTGGCGCGCATCTGCCAGCCGCAGAGTCCGCCGGGATGCTCGCGATCGGTGGTGATAATCTCGTCGCCGGCTTTCAGCTCCAGCCCGTTCGCGAGCATGTTCATGCCCATGGTGGCGTTCTGGACGAGCGCCAGCTCCGGGGCGTCGGCGTTCACCAGCTTCCCGAGCTTCTCGCGCAACGGAACCTGCGGGGAGTATCCGCTGATCGAGTTGTCGGTGCGCGCCGTGTAGTCCCAGCGCGCGACGGTCGCCTCCGTCAGGCGCATGTCGTCGATTACGCGCTCGAGAACGAAGCGCGGCACGGCGCCAATGGTCCCGGTGTTGAAGAAGGCCTCGGTGCGCGGGATGTAGAACTGGTCGCGGATGCGGTCCCAATAGGCAGGATCGGAGTCCTTGGGCAACTCCGGTACCCGTCCGGGCACAGGCACCGGTTCGGAGGCTGCGCCGGGAAGCGCGCCCCATCCGGCGGCCGGCGCGCGGCGCGCCTCGAAGGCGTCAAGAATCGTGGGCGCTGCCAGCGCCGCCAGGAAGCTCCTCCGGTTCGGCATGCGAATCCTCGCGAGAAGAAGTCAGAAGAACAAGTCGAGAGTTAAGAGTCGAGAGTCGAGGGTCGAAAGCTGAGGGTCGAGACTTGAAATCCGAAAATCGGAAATCGAGAACCTGCAACTGACGACTGACCATTGACAGCGATTGACGATCGATACCTGGCTAGAGGACCGCCTCCGCTTCGATTTCCACGATCATTTCGGGATCGACGAGCCGCGTGACGCCGACGAGCGCGGTCGCAGGATGAATCTGGCCGAAGAACTGTCCGTGCACCTTGGCGACTTCCTCCCACTTCTCCATGTTCGTCAGATAAATGCGTGTTCGCACCACGTGATCGAGACCAAGGCCCAGGCGCTTCAGGGCGTTTTCGATATTACGGATCGCCTGCGTGGTCTGGGCGGCGGCGTCGCCCGGATTCAGCACTTTGCCCGAGGGGTCGGTGCCGGTAGTGCCCGAGACGTAGACGATGTCGCCGGCCTGCACGGCGCGTGCATAGCCTGCCATCGGCTCCCAGGGTGTGCCGGTGAAAATCTTCGTGCGCTTGGTCTTCATAGAAATCTCCTTGTGCGAATCCGGTTCGTGTCGCGGTTCGTTAATCAGGATTGAGCTGTAGTGCTAAACGGGACTGCGGCGGACACGTCCACCCGAAATTCTCGTCATCCTCCCTGAAATCTGAAGGGCGACCCGCCTGCGGATATTATAACTCGGTTGTCGCTCGCCGGTTGTCAGTTGCCGGTTCCGGTCCTCAAGAGTTTCGACCTTCAAGTCTCGACCTTCAACTCCGGACTCTTAACTCTCGACTTGTTCTTCGGCCACCCGGCTTCCGACCCCGATGGTCGCTACGGTTCCTGTTCGCACCGGCGGCGCGCCTGCGCCGCCAAGGCCAAACGGCGCCGCCGGCGTCCCAGGGCCTCCCGGTAGCGCCGCTTCTCGGCGGTCGTGCGGACGATCAGCGGCGGCACGGGAATCGGTTTCAAATCGGCGTCGACCGCCACATAGGTCACGAAGGCCGAGCTGGTCAGGCAGCGCTCGCCGCGGACGTAATCCTCGAGGTAGACCTTCACCTCCACTTCCATGGACGTGCGGAAGGCCCGCGTCACCTCGGAGCGCAGCAGGATCACCTGGCCCACGCGGATGGGTCGCGTGAAGTCCACGTTATCGACCGAGGCGGTCACCACGTAGCTGCGCGCGTGCCGGTGCGCGGCGATGGCGCCCGCGATGTCGATCAGGTGCATCACGGTCCCGCCCAGAATGTTGCCGAGCGGATTCGCGTCGTTGGGCAGCACCACCTGCACCATCTCGGCCCGTGTTTCCGCCGGAGTTCTGCCGGCTATGCCCTTGTTCTCCGCTCGCGCCATGATCGAGAATTATCGGCCGCCGCCCGCCCACTGGCCCGGCACCGGCTCCCATCCGTCGCGCGTCGCGGCCGGTGGGCACAAGCCTCCTCGCGACCGCTCAGCCAGGAACGGGTGAGCCGGCGTTGTCCCTGCCGAAATTGAAGAGGGTTCTTTGCTTCCTTCCGGCCTGGAGGCCTATAGTATTCGACTGGCCGGGAGCTTGCAACCCGAATTACGGCTGAGCGCCCGCGAACCGCGGCCATTCCTGCCCGCGGCGGTAGCACACAGGAGCACCCAAGCGGGGAGCCGCCGGGGCGCGCGGAATGACGCCCGAATTGAAAGTAACGACACAGGACTTTCCCACACAGACGGGCCATCCTGTATGATCTGTTCCATGTCAGGACCAGGGCGTAAGCCTCGCTCACACCCGCCGGAGGAGATCCTGTTCCAGGAGCGGAAGCGCAAGGCCATTCCTTACGAGTTTGTATTGGAGGCGATTGCTCCGCTGTCGCCCTGGACGCGCCCCATGTTTGGCTGCCTGGCCCTCTACGTGGATGACAGGATTGTGCTGATCCTTCGCAACAAGCCCTCCAGCCCGGCGGACAATGGGGTGTGGCTCGCCACGACGCATGAACACCACGAGAGCCTGCGGCGCGAGTTCCCCAACATGCGGTCCATCAAAGTGCTGGGAAAGAAAGTAACGGGCTGGCAGGTGCTCCCGGCCGATGCCCCGGATTTCGAAGAGGCGGCGCTGCGGGCCTGCCAGCTCGTGGTGGCCCGCGACCCGCGCATCGGCAAAGTGCCGGGCTCGAGGCGGAACCCGCGATTGAAGGCCAGGTGATCACGGGTGCGGGTCGCGCTGCCCTCGGCAAGCTGGCGCCGCCAAAGAGCCCTTTGACCGGGGCCGGAGTGGAATATGGAAAACGAACGCGTCCAGTTTCTTCGCGATTCTCTGGCGGCTAAGCCTGATGACGCCTTCGCGCGCTACGCCCTGGCGCTCGAACTCACGCGCGGCGGGCGGCCCGACGAGGCCTGGGAACACTTCCGCTATCTGATGGAGCATCACCCTGACTATTCGGCGTCGTACTACCAGGCCGGGATGCTGCTCGCCAATCAGGGCCGCACAGACGAAGCCCGCCAGGTGCTCGCCAAGGGCGTGGAAGTGACGGCGCGCCTGGGCCAGAAGCACGCTCATGGGGAGTTGATGGATGCCCTGGGATCATTGAGTGATTGAGTCAGTGAGTCATTGAGTCAATGGCGCAATGACCCGAGGCTTGATCACCCGATCACCCAACGGACTTGCGCCCACGCCGGTTTGTCCCATAATCAGATCATGCTTCCTTCCCTCCAGGCTCCGCCTGCCGATCGCGTGCCGGCGCGGGAAAAGCAATCAGTGGCGCTGGCGTCGGTGGGGACCGCGACGCTGCTGGTGATCCTGAAGGTTGTGATCGGGGTGACCACGGGCAGCCTGGGAATCCTCTCCGAGGCGGCGCACTCGGCGCTCGACCTGGTGGCGGCCGCGGTCACCTATTTCTCCGTCAGGGTCTCGGACAAGCCGGCCGATCGCGAGCATCCGTTCGGCCACGGCAAGGTGGAGTCGCTGGCCGCGTTCGTGGAGACGGGCCTGCTGCTGGCCGCCTGTGCCGCCATCGTATTCGAAGCCGTCCGGCGCCTCTTCTTCCATGCCGTCCACGTGCAGCCGAGCGCGTGGGCCTTCGCGGTGATGGTGATTTCCGCCATCCTCGACAGCATTCGTTCGCGGGCGCTGTTCCGGGTGGCGCGCAAATATCAGAGCCAGGCGCTCGAAGCGGACGCGCTGCACTTCTCGATGGACGTCTGGAGTTCGCTGGCGGTCATCCTGGGCCTCGCCTTCGTCCTCATCGCCCGCCAGGGGAATCTGCCGCTGCTCGAGCGCGCCGATCCCGTGGCCGCGCTGATGGTCGCCGGCATCACGCTGTACATCAGCGTGCAGTTGGGGCGCCGCACCTGGGATACCCTGCTGGACGCCGCGCCCGAGGGCACCTCGGCGCGCATCGCGGCCAGCGTCAGCGAAGTGCCCGGCGTGGTGATGTCGGAGCGCATCCGCGTGCGGCAGAGCGGCCAGCAGCTTTTCGTGGATCTGCGCCTGACGCTTCCGGGCGACATCCCTTTCGAGCACGCGCAGACCATGGTGGAAAGCGTGGAATCGAAGGTGCGCGAGATCTTTCCCACCGCCGACGTTGTGATCCATGCCACGCCGCAGGCGCCGGCCGCGCAGGACACGGTGGCGCGCGTCCGCGCCGTCGCCAATCGGCACAACTTCAAAGTGCACGACGTGACCGCTTATGAAGTGAAAGGCCGCGTGCGCGTGAGCCTCGATCTCGAAGTAGACCCTTCGCTGACCCTGCAGGCAGCTCATGATCGCGCCACCGAACTCGAATCCGCCGTCCGGAGTGAAATCGAGGAGATCGGCGAGGTCAACGTCCACATCGAGCCGCTGGTCGATCGCGTGGAACCGGCTGCCGAGGCCCCGCTGGCGGCTTCCTCTCTGGAGACAAGGCTGATGCGCATCGCGCGCGACACGCCGGGCCTGGTGGATTGTCACTCGCTCGAAGCGCACGAGGTGGGATCGAACGTCTACGTGGCCATGCACTGCACGGTGGAACCCGATCTCTCGGTGGCGCGCGTCCACGACATCACCGAGGAACTCGAGTTCCGTTTCCGCCAGGCGTTTCCGCAGATCTTCAAAGTCAACATCCACGCCGAACCACGCGGGGCCGAGCGGGAACGCGAGCCGCAGCGCGACCACGAACCCAAGGGCGACCGCGAAGCCGGGCGGGAACCGGAGTCAGGCGCTCATCGCCGGGTGAGCGGCAAGCCGGTATGAAGCGCCTCATTCTCGTCGCGCTCGCGCTTCTCGCGCTGGTGTATTTTGGCGACTACGCTTCGGTCCGCTTCCGGATTCCGGGGCGCAATCCCTTCGGATCGGTTACGGTCACGATCACTTATTCGGTGATGAAGAAGGACGGCAAGCCCGATTACTACTTCCAGCCCCCGCAGGCCCAGACCTGCGTGCGGTCGATCTTCCCGCACCTCGGCTACACGCCTTGCTGGTATCTACGGCGGCATACGAGTCCGCAGATCAATATGTGAGCCGTTCCGGTATCCTCTGCAATAACGGGTCCGGCGGCCCGACGTGGCATTCGGCGCAGCAGAGACTGTCTTCGGGAGTGTTCTATGTCAAAGGGCGCTTCGATCTTCAAGAGTATCATGCGCTGCATGGACGAAGACGATTACGCCGAGTGTTCCCAAGGCTTTTGGGTCTTCGGCCTCGAAGCCTTTGAAGACCAAATCCCGAAGAGCGGGACCCAGCTTCAGGGATCAGCCGCATGTTCCAGGAGATGAGGCCGCATCGCGGGCACACACTGCCAAGCGAGCGGACGGACTCGGCAGCAGACTGTCTGGCTGTGGCAACAGGACCCCGACACAGGAGGAATAACGCGTCCGGGACGTGACCTAGAGATGACTTAGACAGCCACTATGCGTGCAAGCTGATCGAGAAACTTGACCAGGCCGTCAGCCTAGTACTCCGACTCAAACCCGTCAGAGTAGGTGGAACGTTGTAGTAGTCGCGTGACGCGCATGAGGTTTGACCCCGGGGGCCGTTCACCTCCCTTAACCCGATATCGCTCATCATCACTGCCTCACTGCCTCCGAGTAGCCTACATTAAGGGCCTCCAAAAAGTACTTGACAAAAGAGGCTGGATGTGCTAGTCTGACTTATCTTCCCGCAGCGATTCGGGTTCTGCCATGTCCCGCCACGGGCTGCAGTTGTCGGTCTCCGGTTGTCGGATCCCCCTTGTGGGTCGCCGAGAGTGGAGAATCAGTGCTACGAGCCCGAGCCAGTCGCTGCCGATCGATCGCCCATCGAACACCGTTGGTCACGGAGCAAAGCCAGCGAACCCAAAGAGCGTTAACTCCAAACAGATCAGCAGCTTATCCTCCGTTCGGCAAAAGACGAAGCCAAATGGGCTTATCTTCCTTATTGTCAGCTTCTTAGGCGCAGGAGAACGCCGATTTTCCACTCGATGTGTGTGTCAGGTGCGTTCTGCTCTCTACAGGCCCAACGAGCGCCCCGAAGCCGGGCTCGGGCTGCCGTGCCCAGCTTTGGTTGGGAGGAAATCATCCCTACGGACGAAGCTGGAAGGTTCCTTCGAATCAGTAAGATGCCTGGAAAGATCTTCACAACTCCAGCCCCATGGGGCATTTCGTCCCGCCCAAAGGAGACTTGATGGCCCTCAC
Source organism: Terriglobia bacterium (assembly GCA_035946575.1). Lineage (GTDB taxonomy): Bacteria > Acidobacteriota > Terriglobia > UBA7540 > UBA7540 > Gp13-AA77. Next base: position 12,020 of record DASYZG010000086.1, read on the forward strand.
GAAACGGTTGTTATCGAATTGGCGTAGCCTGCTTGCATTAGCCGTCATCTTGCTGCTCTTCGCGGCCACGGGCAAGTTCAGCCGCATGCTGGCGCAGTTCCCCGGACAGGCTCCCGCCGTCAAAGGCCCGTGGCAGGATAAGACCAAGACGCCGGACGAGCGCGCCGATCTGCTCATCGCCCAGATGACGCTCGACGAGAAAGTGTCGTTGCTGCACGGCCCGGGTTTCGGACGGATCTTCAGGGCTCCGGGGATTGAGGCGCCGACCATCTCGCTCGGCAACGCCGGATACATTCCCGGCATCGCGCGGCTGGGCATTCCCGACCTGCAGATGGCTGACGCGGCTGTGGGCGTTACGCACGGCTCCGCCTTCGGGCGCTACTGCACGGTGCTGCCCTCGGCCGAATCGGAGGCGTCGAGCTGGAACACCGACATCGCCCGCGAGTACGGGAAGCTGATCGGCGCCGAACTGCGCGAACAGGGCTACACCATGTCGCTTGGCGGCGGCATCGATCTGGCGCGCGAGCCGCGCAACGGACGCATCTTCGAATACAAGGGCGAGGACCCGATCCTGGCCGGCACTCTGGTGGGCGCGGAGATGAAGGCGCTGCAGGAGCAGGGCGTGATGGGCGACATCAAGCACTACGCCATGAACGACTCGGAAAACGGCCGCAATTTCGTGGACATCACCGCCGGCAAGCGCGCCATGCGCGAGAGCGATCTGCTGGCCTTCGAGATCGGTGTGAAGGAATCGGGCGTGAGCGCCGTGATGTGCTCCTACAATCTCGTCAACCACGACTACGCCTGCGAGAACAATTGGCTGTTGAACGATGTGCTCAAGAAAGATTTCGGATTTCAGGGCTTCGTGCTCTCGGACTGGGGCGGCACGCACAGCACCGTCAAGGCGGCCATGGCCGGGCTCGACATGCAGATGCCTGAGGACACCTACTTCGGCGACCCGCTCAAGAAAGCCGTTCAGGACGGCCAGGTGCCGGCGTCGCGTCTCGACAACATGGTCCATCGCGTTCTGCGCTCCGAATTCGCCGTCGGACTCTTCGACCGGTCACTGGCGCGCACGGCCGTCGATCCGAACCCCGGTCTTGAAGTGGCCGAGAAGGTCGCGGACGAGGGCACGGTGCTGCTGAAGAACTCGAAGGGCCAGCTTCCGCTGAGCGCTTCGAGCATCAAGTCGATCGCGGTCATCGGATCGCACGCGGACGTGGGCGTGCTCTCGGGCGGCGGGTCGGCGCAGGTCGATGCTCCGGGCGGCAACGCGGTGCCTCCGGAGGGAGGTAATCGGCGGATGTTCGGCAACGCGGTCTGGGATCCGTCATCGCCGCTGCGCGCCATTCGCAACCAGGCGCCAAACGCACGCGTCCAGTACAACGACGGCGGCGATCCCGCGAGCGCGGCCGAGCTCGCCAAAACCTCTGAGGTCGCCATCGTGTTCGTGAACCAGCACACCAGCGAGGGCCGTGACGTGCCCAGCCTCTCGCTGCCTGACAATCAGGACGCGCTGGTGAGCGCCGTCGCGGCCGCGAACCCGCACACCATCGTGGTGCTCGAGACCGGCGGCGCCGTCACCATGCCGTGGGTCGACCACGTTAGCGCCATCCTCGAGTCCTGGTATCCCGGAATTCGCGGCGCCCAGGCCATTGCTGACATTCTGTTTGGTCACGTGAATCCCTCGGCCAAGCTGCCGCTGACCTTTCCCGGGTCGGAGGCCGATCTGCCGCATCCCCAGCTCGCCACCCAGCCGCCGCCGGGCCCGGGAGATATGAAGGCGCCGTTCCCCGGTCGGCCCTTCCGGATCAACACGCGGCAGTTTGAGGTCAATTACGACGAAGGTCTCAAGGTCGGCTACAAGTGGTACGACGCGGAGAACAAGCCGGTACTGTTCCCCTTCGGTTTCGGCCTGTCTTACACCACCTACGCCTACTCCGATCTCAAGGTCAGCCCGGGCTCGACGCCCAGCGTCAGCTTCGACTTGAAGAATGCGGGATCGCGTGCCGGCGCGGAGATCGCCGAGGTTTACCTGGGACTGCCCGCGAGCGCGGACGAGCCGCCGAAGCGTCTGGTGGCCTGGCGGCGGGTGGAACTCGCGCCGGGCGAGTCCAAGACCGTCACCCTCGATCTCAATCCGCACTACCTGTCGATTTTCAACGAGCAGAAGGACGGCTGGGAGCTCGTGCCCGGCGATTACAAGTGATGGTCGGAGGATCCTCGCGTGACTTGCCGCTGAACGGCACGCTCAGCGTGCCGGGGCAGTGAGTCCGGTTATAGGCTAGATTCTGAGGCTAGACGATCGCCGTCATTCCCGCGAAAGCGAGAACCGGGTCCGATCGCCGCAGCCGATCTTCGAAAGGGAGTTATGATATGCGATTTTTTCTGAGCCTCGTCGCCACCTTGGTTCTGCTGGCGATCCCATCAGGGGCGCAAAAAGCGTCCAGCGCCTGGGTGCCGCTGTTCAACGGCAAGGATCTCTCCGGCTGGACTGCGAATGGCACCGAGAAGTGGGTGGTGGAAGACGGAACTATTCTTGGCGAAAGTACGACCGGCCATTACGGCTACCTGACTACCGACAAAACGTATCGCGATTTCAAGCTGCGGCTCAAATTCAAGCCCGAGGCCAAGGGCAACAGCGGAGTCTTCATTCGCTCGCGCATCACCGGCAACGACCCCGAGCATGGACCCGACATCGAGGGTATGCAGGTGGAAGTCGATCCCACGCCGGGAAACCACACCGGCGGGCTGTACGAGAGCGGCGGGCGCGGCTGGGTGATCCAGCCGACGCCGCAGGGGGAGCAGGCGCTGAAACCCGATACGTGGAACGACTTGGAAATCACCGCGCAGGGTAGCCACATCGTAACGCGGCTGAACGGCGTTCAGATCGTTGACTTTCACGATCCCACGCCTCGCTTCACCGACGGCGTGATCGGCCTGCAACTCCATACCGGCGGCGGAGTCAAGATGCGATGGAAGGACATCGAGATTCAGGAACCGCCGTCTTCGTCAGCGTCAGGCGCTGCAGAATCGACGGTGGCGCTGCCGGCCAACCCCACCGACGTCGACTCGATCAGCGCCATCCTGCATGCTGCCTACGATACCATCTCCGGTCGCGCCGGCCAGCAGCGAGACTGGAACCGTTTCCGCTCCCTGTTCGTTTCCGGAGCGCGTCTGGCCGCCGTGGTTCCCGACCACAACAGCGGACTGCGCACGGTGGTGTTCAGTCCTGACGAGTACGTGAAGCAAGGCGATCCTTACTTCCAGAAGAACGGCTTCTTCGAACGTGAGATCGCCCGCCGCACCGAGAAGTGGGCCGACATCGCACAGGTGTTCAGCACCTACGAATCGCGCCACAGCGCCGACGACTCGAAGCCGTTCGAGCGCGGCATCAACAGCTTTCAATTGATGAACGACGGACATCGGTGGTGGATCGTGACTATCTTCTGGCAGGGCGAGAACTCCGATAAGCCAATCCCCAAGGACTACCTGGAAGGTATGAACTGAACCGGGACCGGCATCCATCGTGGGACGGATCAAGCCTGGGTCACGCCGGCCGGCTGCGGAGAATCTTCAGCACCGAGCGGTCGACCAGAGGCGCGGCCGCAGGGGCAGGGCACGGTTGTGCGGAATATCGAATACTCTGTCCCCCGGCCAAGCTCCTCAAATTTCGCAGCGCAGAAACACTCCGCGGCAGCGATGATTCCAATAGACTCCATGCAGTTCGGTGACGCCGTAAATACAGTCAGTCAGTCTTCTTTGTTTTCGCGGCCGCCCTCATCGCCGGTTCGCCGAATGCCACACACTGCGCAATCACGGCAAATACCCACAAATACCAGGGAATCGGGTCGTGATAGTGAAACTGCAGGATGACGCACACGACGAGAAGCAGGCCGTTCAACATAAATGTCTCCCTTCCATCCTGCGAGCAACCCGCGGGACGAGAGCGGCAACGTCTTCGGCACCTATGCGAATCCGTCGGGCTGCGTCTCAGGCCCGGTCCACACCTGCTCGTCCACGAATCGCCGGCCCGCCTCCAGTGCCTGCCGATTAATTTCCTGCAGCGACGCTTTGTGCAGCTTGGCGTCCATGGCTTCCAGAGCAGTCTCGGGCGCGAGGCACTGCGTCTCTTCAAGCAGCGCACCCATCAGGACGATGTTCGCGGACTTCACCGAGCCAAGCTTGTCGGCAATGTCCGACGCCGGAATCGCGATCACACGCGCAGCGCATTCGAGATCAGGCGGCACGCTGGCGCCGTTGTAGAGAATTAGACCCTCGGCCGGCACTTGGGGTGCGAACTTGCGAAGCGAGATTTCGTTCATGGCGATCAGCACGCCAGGATGCGAGACCAGCGGCGAGCCGATGCGGTCTTTCGAGAGGCAGACGTGGCAGTGCGCGCTGCCGGAGCGCATCTCGGGGCCATAGGACGGCAGCCAACTGACCTCCAGGCCCTCGCGCATACCCATCTCGGTCAGCAACTGTCCGAGGACCAGCACGCCCTGACCACCGAAGCCGGCGATCTTGAGGCTCAGATTGTGGAACGCTCTTGCCCGCGGCGGCTCCTTGCGCTTCGCCTGTGCTGCTTCAGTGCCGGCGCGAACCTTTTCCAAGGAGCCCTCAGTCACTTCTGCGTCTGATGACAGGGTCTGCGCCCGCCGAGCCTTGTTCAACGAACACTCAGCCACATCTGCACCGCCAGCCAAACTCTGCGTCACTCTGGGCGACCACGACAGCGTCTGAGCCCGCAGTGTGGCATCTTCGATTTCCAGAACCTCCGCCACCGGACGCGTCGGTGGTGCGCCGTCGGTGATTTGCGGCTTGCGATCCCGGAAGACGCCGAGAGGGAAGTCGGGAATCATCTTCTCGGCCACCCAGCGTCGCGCGTCCACGGGGTCCATGCCCCAGATCGTCGGGCAGGGCGAGAGGATCTCGACAAAAGAGAAACCCACGCCGTCGCGCTGGTTCTCGATGGCTTTGCGGACGGCTCGCCGCGCCCGCATGATGTTCTTGTTATCAGAAAGCGCTACACGCTCGATATAGGCCGGCGCTTCGAGGGTTGCCAGCAGCTCCGAGATATGGATGGGATAGCCCTCATTACCCGGACGGCGGCCCCAAGGCGTGGTCGTGGTCTTCTGACCTACCAGGGTTGTCGGCGCCATCTGGCCGCCGGTCATGCCGTAGATGGCGTTATTCAGGAACAGCACGCTGATCTTTTCGCCGCGATTCGCCGCATGCACGATCTCGGCCGTGCCGATGGCGGCCAGGTCGCCGTCACCCTGGTAGGCGATGACGATCTTGTCCGGGCAGGACCGCTTCAGGCCCGTCGCCGAGGCGGGCGCGCGCCCGTGGGCCACCTGCACATTGCCGACATCGAAATAGTAGTAAGCGAACACCGAACAGCCGACGGGACTCACCAGGATCGTCCGGTCCTGCAGGCCCGATTCCTCCAGAGCCTCGGCCAGCAGCTTGTGGGCCACGCCGTGACCACAGCCGGGGCAGTAGTGGGTCTGCTGCTTTAAATCAGTCTTGCGCTCGTAGACGCCGTAAAACAGCGGCGACTTCTCGTGGACGACCTCGTACTCGCTCAGGCTCGCTTCCGGTTCAACAGGAACAGTTTCGACTGGCATGGGTATGACCTCGCTCGGTTCGCTATAGCGCCGGTGTCCTCACCGGCGGACTCACGGCGCCGAGGACAGCGCCGATACATCACGCCGCGGCGCGACGAATATTGAGGCGCGCCAGGATTTCCTCCACCGACGGCACGTTGCCGCCGCCACGCCCGTAGAATTCCACTGGCACGTGTCCATCGAGCGCTACCCGAACATCTTCCACCATCTGGCCATTGCTCAATTCCACCACCAGCACTTTGCGAGCGCGCGCGGCTGCCTGGCGCAGGGCCGCGAGCGGGAAAGGCCACAAGGTGATGGGCCGGAAGAGCCCGGCGCGCAGACGATCGCGGCGCGCTACTTCGACTGCGGAGCGAAGCACACGCGAGGTGATCCCGTAGCCGACAAGCAACACCTCGGCGTCTTCGGTCCGGTAGGCTTCCTGGCGGACTTCGGCGCGCTCCACCTGGCGATACTTCTCTTCCATCTCGCGCTCGTGCCGCTCGAGTTCATCCGCTTCGAGATAAATCGAAGTCACAAGGTTGTTGCGCGTCTCCGCGGTGCCCCTTACAGCCCACGCCTTCTCAGGCGGTGCCACCTGGTGATATTCGAGGTCGAGCGGCTCCAGCATCTGGCCGACGGCGCCATCCGCCAGCACCACGGCCGGATTGCGGTATCGGTCCGCCAGCTCAAAGGCCAGCATCGTGAGTTCGGCCATCTCCTGAATGGAGGCCGGCGCCAGCACGATGTTGCGATAGTTGCCGTGGCCGCCGCCCTTCACCATAGCGAAGTAGTCGCTCTGCTCCGGGGCAATGTTTCCGAGGCCCGGACCGCCGCGCACGACGTCGACGATCACGCAGGGCAGTTCGGCGCCTGCGATGTAGGAGATGCCCTCCTGCATCAGGCTGACGCCCGGGCCGGACGATGCCGTCATCACGCGCACGCCCGCCGCCGCCGCGCCGTAGACCATGTTGATGGCCGCTACCTCGCTCTCCGCCTGCACGAACGTGCCCCCCACCTGGGGCAGATAGAGCGCAGCCGCCTCTGCGATTTCGCTGGCCGGCGTGATGGGGTAACCGTAGTAAGCGCGGCATCCGGCCAGGATCGCGCCCTTCATCACCGCCACATTGCCTTTGCAGAGATGGCGCATACGTCCCTCCGAAGAAGCTTCCAGCCTTTTAGTTGCTGCAAAGGGGCTAGAAGCTCCCAATGTGTCTAGCCACTGGCCACTAACCACCAACTGAGAGCGGCGGCTGACGGATTTCTTGCGCATGCAGGCCCGGCACCGTCTCCGCCCTGACGCGGCGGTAAACTGTGATCGCGCCAGGCTCCGGGCAACAATAGAAGCATATACCGCAGCCTGTGCAGTCGCGACCCGTGTAGCCGGCCGGGTGGACGCCGTAGGTGCTCAGTTCCCGCGCCAGTTCCAGGCACTTGGGCGGGCAGGACTCGACACAAAGTCCGCACCCCTTGCACTCGTCGATGTTGACGGTCACAGCTCCACGCGCTGGGCCTGCCATAAATCACCTCAACTCCGCCGTCGTCGCATGGGGCTGCGGATGCTGCAGCCACTTCGTGCGTTCGCAGTATTCATAGAGCTCGTCCCGGAACTTGGGATGAGCGATTTCGATCATGGCCTTGGCGCGCTCGCGGATGGTCTTGCCGTGCAAGTAGGCCACGCCGTACTCGGTCACGACGTAGCGGATGAGCCCGCGCGAAGTGACCACGCCCGCACCCGGATCGAGTGTCGGTACGATGCGGGAAACTGCGCCGTCCTTGGCCGTGGAGGGCAGGGCGATGATCGGCTTTCCGCCCTTCGAATGCGAGGCGCCTTTGATAAAGTCCACCTGCCCGCCAATACCGCTGTAAAACTGCGTCCCGATAGAGTCCGAGCAGACCTGCCCGGTCAGGTCGATCTGCAGGGCCGAGTTGATGGCCACCATGTTGTCGTTGCGCGCGATCAGCAGCGGATCGTTCACGTAAGCCGTGGGATGGAATTCGAATTCGGGGTTGTTGTCGACGAAATCAAAGAGCTTCCTGGTTCCAAGCAGGAACCCCAGGATGATCTTGCGGGGCTTGAAGTTCTTCCGGGCCCCCGTGACCACGCCCGTCTCGATCAACGGAATCGCGCCGTCGGAGACCAGTTCGCTGTGGACCCCGAGGTCCCTGCGGTCCATGAGGAAGCCCAGCACCGCGTCCGGGATGCCGCCGATGCCCGTCTGGATCACGGCGCCGTCGTCGATCAGTCCGGCGACGTTGCGTCCGATGGCCATGTGCAGATCGGTGATCTTCACCTGGGGCAACTCGCACAGCGGCCGCGAGGATTCCACAATTGAGCTGATCTGGCTGATGTGAATAAAGCTGTCGCCGTAGGTGCGCGGCATTTGCCCGTTCACCTGCGCGATTACGGTGTGCGCGTACTTGGCGGCGGTCAGCGTGGTGTCGATGCTGACGCCGAAGCTGCAGAATCCATGCGAGTCAGGCAGCGAGACCTGGATCAGGGCCACATCGATCGGCATGGCGCCCGTCTCGAACAGCTCCTCGATTTCGCTCAGATAGATGGGCGTGTAGTCGGCGCGCCCGTCATTGATGGCGTCGCGCACGTTGCTCCCGATGAACATGGCGTTGTGCCGGAAGTGTCCGGCCATCTCGGGAGTGACGTAGCCGGCGTCCCCCAGGGTCATCATGTGGACCACTTCTACGTTATGGACAAACGGGCCGCGTCTAAGGAGGGCTTCGACCAGGGTCTCGGGCTCGGCGTTGCCGGGCTGGATGTAAACACGCATGCCCGAACGGAGCACGCGCAATGCTTCATCTGCTGTCCGCAGCTTTTTTCGGTATTCCGTCTCCCAGGGCATCCGGGGCATGCTCCTTTTGTCAGCGGCCAACGGCCGTCACCTTGCAGGCCACTTCTTCCTGCACGCGCGCGTCCTCGTAACCGAGCGCCGCCCAGTGAATGGCGCGGTCGAAGAAATTGCCCAGCAGCTTCAACAGTTCCAGCTCTCCGAACACTTCCGCCAGGCGGTCCGGGACGGATTCCCAGCTCAGGAATTCCCAGAGCGTCTGTTTGGCCAGGACGATGGCCCAGACCAGCTCGGCCAGAGGCACGTGTTGGTGGAAGCGCCGCGCGCCGATCTCGCGGTAGCGGCGCTCCAAATCGGAATCGGTCCGCGCCAGCAGCCACTCGCCCAGGTGCTGGTAAATCTCGCAGACCCGCCGCCGGAGCTCCTCGCTCGGCACGCGGCTGAAGGATCGCGTGTATTCCGATTGTTGGACCTTCTCCAGAAGCTCGCTGGCTAAGGCTTCCGAGTGGGCTTCGATCAACCGGACCAGCCGATGCGTGAGCATAGACACCTCCGACCTCTCACGGTCTCGCCACCTCTATCTTCGCCCCGCTGCCGTTTGCGGCTGTGACGCTCCTCACATTGGGGTGTGACCCCGTGCACCCGCGAGCTTCAAGGCGGGCGCCAATCAGGCTCAACGCGCGTACCACGTGTAGTGGTCGAGATCAAAGGGAAGTGCTGCGACTGTGATGGAAGGCTTTCTAGCGCCGCGGGCTCCACGTCGGTGTAGCCGATGTGCCGACCGCCGAAGGCTTCAACGTTGGAGGTGCTTCTGAGGATTGGACTCCCACTATCGTCCGGCTCCCAAGGGCTTCAGCCGCCAGCAGGACGAGCGCGAGCCAGACCAGGTCAGCCACGAGCAGGTGCACTACCTGGACGGCTATGGGCGCAAGCAGGAGGAGGTTGAGCAGCCCTAGGACCGACTGAAGAATCACCAGACAGAAGAGCGAGCCGGCCGCGCGTCGGGCCGCGCTCGACGGAGCGGCACTCCAGGCGTTGACCGCAACGGCCAGCAGGAAGATTCCGACGATCACGGCCAGGATCGGATGGATAACTCGCACGCGCAACAAGTGGCTGGAGGTCGCGGCAAAATCGCGACTCAAGCCCTGCGCGAGAGACGCTGCGGGGAAGAGCGTGTCGGCGAGCGCGGCAACAGTCCCGGTGATCGCCAGCGCCAGTGTGCCCAGAAGTGCCAGCCCGTAGGCCACCTGCCTCGAACCGGCTTGGTGTTCAGGACCTGGGTAGCGCCCTGACGGAGAGCGTGCAGAAGGAGCAGACTGCAGCACTTCAGCGGTCCCGGCCGCTCTGGCCGTTAGCGCCAGCGCTGCCAGCAGCATGAAGGTGTTAGCGAGATGAATCGCCAGAACCACGAACCGAGCCGGCGAGGTGTTGGTGCCAGTCCAGCCGAAAAGCACAAGGCCGGCTCCGATCAACCCTTCCATAAGTGTGAAGCAGAGAGCCGCGAGCGCGTACCGGCGAACAGGGTGACCGGAAGGGAAGCTCCTGAGACCGAGGTAGACGAGCCCGATTACCAGGACCACCGCCACGCCGCTCGAGGCGCGATGCGCGAACTCGATCAGGGTCGCGATCTGGGCCCCGTGCGGGATCACCACGCCCTGGCAGAGCGGCCAATGCTCGCCGCACCCGGCGCCCGATCCGGTCGCGCGTACGACTGATCCCCAAAGAATCACCAGTAGGTTGTACGCGAGAACGAACCAGGAATAGAGGGCAAAGAGGCTGGGTTTTCCACTGTCAGGCATACAAAAATCGTATCACAGACCGTTGAGTGCCACTGAGGACTGCGAGCTGCCAACTCCCTACTCCCGGTCCCCTACTGCCTGCTCCTTCTTTCAGGCGTCCAAATGAATTCCTTCCACTCGCTATCGAGCAGCTTGCAGGCCTGGCAGTCGAGACGCTCCGGCGCCTGGGCCTGGCCGGTAATACGTTCCGGTGTGATGCTGTTGATCTCGGTGCGCGTCACGAGGGAGCACCAAGCGGATGGGTGATGTCCCTCCGGTGTGGTAACCTCGGTGCACGGCAGCAGCAATCGGCTGCGAGTGGTGCCAACCCAGCGGTTACCCGCGCGGCGGCATTCGGTGCGGACGTAAGCGCCCTGCCGGACAAGTTTCGGGGGTAGATTCACCCATTCGGCGCGAAGCACGTCGCCCTCGATGCGGACGCGGTACTCATTGCCGGTAGTTTGGGACTTCCAGATGCGTCCGGAAACCACTTGACCGGGCGGGCCTGCCGCCGGCGCCTGAGCGCCGGAACCGGTCGCGGCCAGGAGCCCAAAGATGGCAGCGGGGAAAAGAACCACGGGCAGCCTAAGCCTGACCAACCTAAATGATCGCCGTGGCATGTGAGCTTCCTCGCTCCCTGAAGCTTATCAGGCGCAAGCCATGTCGACAAACGGAAGCGGGCATCCTGCCCGCCTTCCAATCGGTCGTCAGCTCTGACTCTTGACTCTTAGTTTTGGCTCTCAATTTTCCCTTTTGAAGCCCGCATCTGCCGGATTAGGGATATAATTGCTTAGGCGGACCTGCCGCCCTCGCCCCTAGCGGTCGTGGCGGCCCGCAGCGAAATGTGGCGATTCAGCGGGCGCGCACTCGGAGTGGTTTACTCGCAAGACGCCGGGAGGTTGAGATGGAAGGGTTGCTGCAACCAACCCACTTGCTGTTAATACTGCTGATCGTGCTGATCCTGTTTGGGCCGGGCAAGTTGCCCGACCTCGGCCGTGGGCTCGGCAAGGGCATTCGTGAATTCAAAGACGCGATGAAGGGCGGCCTGAATACCGACACGCCGTCCGCTAATGATAAGAAGGCTGAGCCCGCGCAGACTGCACAAACGGCCGATGCCGACAAGGTGGGCCAGACCAAGACCTAGGGAGGGCGAGGCCTCCGGGTTCGCCATCAGAGGTGAGGCATCCGGGAGAGATTGAGGCCCGTAACGCCAGGAGGCTGTAAACGTATGGAAGGATTACTCAGGCCCACGCATCTGCTGTTTATTCTGCTGATCGTGCTGATCATCTTCGGCCCCGGCAAGCTGCCCGATCTCGGACGCGGCCTCGGCAAGGGGATCCGCGAGTTCAAGGACGCGATTCGCGGCGGCGCGGCTGGGGATGATCAGAAGAAGTCTTGACGGCCAGAGGTGGTTTAGCGAGATCATGAAGAAAGGCCGGCGTGACTTAATGCGGCCTTCTTTTAGTACCCCGCGTAGAACTCCGATCGCGCGATTCGATTCAGGCTCCGTTCCCGCGGAGCGTGGCTTTCACAATACTCCTCGGTAGCTCAATGGTAGAGCATTCGGCTGTTAACCGAAGGGTTCCTGGTTCGAGTCCAGGCCGAGGAGCCAATCCTTTTCAAGGGTTTAGCAGCATCTTTACAGCGATTCACAGCACCATTTTTGGAACCCTGTAGGGACTTTTGTAGGGACTGGCCCTCTACCGGCCGAGCAGTCGCGGGTGCCCCTGAGTAATTCTGCTTCGTTTGTTCGCTTTTTGCTTTTAGGCCCATCGACTCCTGTTCTTTTCGCCACACTGCTTCCAGCGCCTCGCGTTTGGCCTGCATGCGAATATGGCTGTAGTGCCTCAGCATCTGCCTTGAAACGTGCCCGGCGATGTCCATGATCGTTTCATCGCCGGCTCCTCCTTCCGCCAATTCCGTGATGAGCGTGTGGCGAGTGTCGTGTAACCGGCCCTTCACGCCCGCACGCTCGCGGACGTTAGCCCAGGCCGTCTTCAAGGTCGTAATTGGTCGCGTCGGATCGAGCTTATGCAGCTTTCCAAAAGGAAACAGATACCAGTCGGGCTCGATCTTCCCGAACATTAGAGCGTACCACTGGGAGTGTTCCTTGAGCGCGTCGTAAAGGGGCTGATTGAACGGAATCGTACGTCCCTCGCCGGCGTCGGTCTTGGTGTGGCCCACAGTGAGAAAACGCTTTTCGAGATCAACTTGGTCCCACTTGAGAGTGCGAATTTCACTGCTTCTCATCGCTGTGTTTGTCGCCAACATCAGTGCCGGATAAATTGTCGGGGATTTGGAAGCCCTTGCCGCGTCCATCAAATCTCTTTTCTCTTCGGGAGCAAAGACCTTCGCCAGATGCTTTCTGACCTTCAGCTTGAGATGTTTTCCCTTCCTCAGCCTGGTTCGGATCAACTCGCCGCGGTCGCCCATGAGTCTCAGCAGGATGCCCACCTCTTCGTTGATCGTTTTGGGCGCCGCCTTCTCCCTCAGCCGCTCGTCCTGATACTCGCGAATTCTGTCCTCACTGACGTCGACAATCATCTTGTCACCGAGAAGCCGGACCAAGTGCTTGACGGCGTGTTTCGCGAAGGTCACGGACCGATGACGAAGTGCGTAGCTTTCAAGATACTCCTCGGACACTTCGCGAAGTGAACGGATCAATTCCCGCCGAACGTCTTCGATGCTGTTAAAGCCTTGTTCCAATTCCCGGCGCCGCTTCTGTTCGGCTTGTTTGGCCAGAGTCTTCGAAGTCGATTTGCTGGACTCCTGAATCCGCCTTCCCGCGAACCAGAACTCGTACCACCATATCTTTCCTCGCCTTGACAGTGACATCGCTCAATCCCTTTCTTGTTGTAAAGAGGCAAAGTACAGCGCGACTTGCTCAAACGCTTGCTTCAGGTCCAGATCAATACCGCACTCCCTCGCGAGCACCTGGAAACGCGGTTCCCAAGAGCGAGGCGGCTCGGGGAGGGCGGCAGGTACCGGATGAGTGTTCCGGCGTTCGAACGTTTTGCGAATGCTCCGCCTTAGCCGCGTAGACTCCATATCAGTTGCATGCAGCAGCATCAAATCGACCAGATCCTTGGCGCGAGAATTGTCCCGCTCCTGTCGGGGCAAGGTGTACGCATGGATTTTCTCCGCGAACTGCTGCTCAGTTGAGATCATTCGAAACTCAGGCCGCGGGAGTCCGGCGAAATCAAACCACCCTTCGCCCTTGAGACGGTCTGGAACATCGATCAACTCATCTCCGATTCCCACGTCCACTCGGAATCTCGCAAAGGTGCGGCCACCCATCGTCGCGTGTACTGGATATCGTCTGCCCCCCTCGGGTGGCCCGTCCAAGTCGAGCACCGATTCACCCACCAGGAAGACGAACCCATCTGGGAGCTTAACCGAACAGGCTTCCATTAAGAGGTCGCGAACGTGATCCGTCCCTCGGCCTCTGTCTGCTTTTTGACTGGTTACAATCATCGTGAGATCGATGTCCTTCGTTGATCTGGCTTGGCGCATCCGCAACTCCATAGCGTAGCCGCCTTTCAGAAACCAGGGATATCGCTCCTGAGGTTCGGCGCTGAACAATCGCGCTAAGAATCGGTCGAACGCCACTCTCCGCCTGAGCCGCTGAATATCAGCCCTCTGGCGCCGCGTAATCTCTTGTAGCCGGGTCTCAAGCGCCGTGCGTAGCGCCTGTGCCGTCTTGTACTGCCTGCCTTCAGCCACCACGGGCTCCTTCGGCGAGGTCACGCAGTTCGCGGCGGAGTTCGATGGGGAAATCCTCCCGTTCAAGATCACTCCTCATCATCAGTCCGCGACCGAGTGCTTCCCGTACCGCTTGCCTCAGAAGAACCTTGTCCGTCTTCGGCGCGGTCACTAGATCGCGAATTGTGCGAAGGGGTGTCGTGCAGCTCACCGCAAACATCTCTTGGATATCCTGAGCTGGGATATTCCCGCGGTGCAGAACAAGTACCGAGGGGGTCTCGGAATTCCTCCGGAACGTCGTCGGCACGGTCATGTGGAGCTTAGACGGATTCGCATCCGATAGTTCATAGAGGCTCAGGGCGGTCTCGTGACTGTACACGCCTTGGGGCACTTCGTCGCGTCCTCGGGACCACAGATACCAAAGCATCAGGTCAGGCCGTTCCATGACCGGGAAATCAGCCAGGCGGTAAATGCCACGATATTCTCGAATCCAGTTGCCGGTCTGGACGTGGTAGGGGTGGGTCTTTTCCGCGAATCCAGCAGCCTTCGCTTGCTTCGTCGTGAAGAACCCAGACTGATCTCTAGCAATCGCGAAGAGGTTTCGCCGGGCTTGGCTTCGAGGCATCGCGTCTGCATAATACTCCAAATAATTTAGGGAGTCACGTGAGGCCGTCGCCATCGGCTTCATCAGCCTCACAGCCTCGCACTACTCTTGGCGAGCTGACTCGCTGGAGTGGAACCGGCCTGTCCGCCAGTCGGCAACGCCGACAGCCACTCATCCACATCCTCTGGTCGATACCGCACCAACGAGCTAACTTTGATAAAGCGTGGCCCGCGTCGCTCCAATCGCCATCGTCGCAAAGAAGCAAGGCTCACGTGCAGCCGCTGTGCCAAGTCATGTTCTGTCAGAAGATTCAACATAGTGACCTCTGTAGCCGCCCCCCTTTCTCCAGCAGCAGGCTCAAGCGATATTATGTTTGTTTCATTTCCAGTGTCAATACATACTTGCAATTAAGATTCGAGCATGGCAGAATGGGTTGAAGCACGGAGGACATCGCTCATGTTCAAAGACCGGAAGGGTCAGCAACAAACGTTATCGATTCGGGTCTCCGAAGGCGTTCGTGAATTCCTGGATCGGGCGCGCAAGCAGTTCTCCGACACACAGGGCGAGGCCCTGTCCATTTCCGATGTAGCCAAATTGCTGCTGGAGAGCGCCATTGAAAATCGTCTGGACGACCGTCTGGAAACGACGGAACTCCTCGCCCGGCCCACCGAGGCACTGCTGGGAATTCGCCAGAAATGGGCGAACAACCTGGAACTGGCCCGCGCCGAATGGATCGTCCTGGCACAATATGCCCAGGCCGGCTGTGAGGACATGACTTCCGACCCGGCGCTGCCCAGTCGCCAATCCTTCGCGAATATTCTCGAGGCATTCCTTGCTGTCCGTGCACTCCGCGTGCACGCCGCTCCCGACAAGGACGCGTACTATCTTGGGAATCTCTCCGGCTGGATTGATCGCGGCGACGGCACCCGGCGCATAGCCGGTGAGCGCAATCCAGAGATTGTCCCAGCTGTCGTCGGACGCTTGGTTGAACAGCTCAGAGAATCATCGACCGTCGAAAGACCTTCATTCGCTGGGCGAAATCTGTACGTCGTGCTGCGGGACGAGCACCTGCAGGGTGCTGACGCCCTGAACCGGGCGCTGACACCTTACCTCCCGGGTCTGTATCGCCTCGCCGCTCGCGGCCACTGGCTGCTGGAGCGCCGGCCGATTCGCAAGGAGCGTCGGCCGTGGGACACCCTGGAGTCCTCTCCGCAGGGTGTGCCCAACGTCGAGGTCGGAGATCTTATGCTGACCACTCTCGTGAGCCAGGAAGGCGAGTTGCACATGCTCCTCAACCTGAGATCGCATCGGGTCGCGTACGCGCTCGGCCCCTACCCGCACATCCGTGAATTCCAAGCGATGCTGGGAGAAGTCGCTCCGGGGAAGATTTGGAATGGGCGATATTTCTTTGCCCACACAGACCACTTGTCCCGGGTTCATCGTCAAGAGGGCACCGAGGCCACCAAGTTCTACTTTCGCGAGCATACCAAAGGCGTCCTGGTGGAGATGACCTCCGCAGAGTGGGAGCAGCTCAAGACTCTGTTCGCCCAGCTGATGGAGTTGGCTGAGCTGCGACTCACGCTGGCGGAGTTGGCGCTGCAATATGGCGAAGTTTGACCGGAGGCGCGGTCGGCGGTGCTTCGCACCGGCTGTACGGGTGACACGTCACCCCTGAAAGGGTGGCGTATGGAAGCGGGGCGCTTCCATACGTGAACTGGTTCTCCGGGAGCAGTTTCCCCTGCCGCCCCGCCGTGGTTGATTCTGGCCGCAAACTGCTCCGTCTCGACCGCCTTTAGAGTTCGAACAATCAGTCCGACACGGGCCGTCTTATGTTTGACCGCTCACGATATCGCACAAAGAGCATCGGCGTTCGAGTCACCGAGGCAGATTTCGGTCGTCTCGAAGCACTCGCCGACGCCGAAGGCAGGCCTCTAAGCGAGTGGTGCCGGGAGGTTCTGCTGGACCGTTTGAGCCATAGAAACGGCGGGGAGCCAGTACTCCTGGGAGAACTGCTGGCCCTCCGGACGATCCTGTTAAACCTGTTCTATGCCTTAAGCCGGGGACAAGAGATCACAGGTGAAGAGATGCAGGAGATCATCGCTCGGGCCGACGCCGACAAACTCCACAAGGCGTGGGAACGGCTGCAGCGGACTGTGCCCGACAAGCTGGAGGCGTCGAGATGAGCCGGGAATGGGGACGGGAGAGCTACGCCGGCGACTGGCCAGGGCAGCAGCCAGTCGGGTTGATTCTGACGCTGGTGATCAGCCTCGTGACCACCGGGGCCATCCTGGCCTACCAGTACGAACGGCAATGGCCGTTCGTGGAGCGTCTCTATCTGCGAACCTACCTCGCCTCGGAGGTCGCCGCGAAGCTTGGCCGACAGGAAGGTTACTACGCGTTCTTGGCGGTGCGTGACCGGAAGGTTGGCCCTCGCCTCGCCATAGACGGCGAGATTCTACCCGTGACGCTGGCCAACGGGAAGCCCGGAGTGGCCCTCACGGAGTGGGCCGCGAGTCACGGAGCGATGCGTCTTGAGTGGCAGCATGGAAAATACCGCAACGACTATCTCTCCGGGCAGATTCGCCACTGGGTCTTCGAGGATCAGAGCTGGTGGGACCTGACGCGGCCGGCTTCGTATGGCGGGTTAGGGGTCTTCCTCATCGGGCTGGTGCTGGCGATTCCGGCGGAGCGCAAGCGTCGGCGAGCCGTGAAACACGGGCGCCGGCTACGAGGACCGGAGATGGTGAGGGCGAGCGAGTTCAACCGCCGTAACCGCTCCGATGGCCTCGGCTTCGTCAATCGGGAGCGGACTATCGCCGAGGTTCTGTTGGGCAAGGGACGCGCGTTGCGGGTGCCGAGGGATGCGGAGAGCAACCATTTTCTGATCATGGGGGATTCAGGTCATGGCAAGACGGTTCTGATCCGGCAGATGCTGGTACAGATCGAAGACCGGAGCGAAACCGCCATCGTCTACGACCCGGCGCTCGAATACACACCACAGTTTTACCGCCCGGAGCGCGGCGACCTGATTCTGAATCCGCTCGACCAGCGCATGCCCTACTGGAAACCGGGAGACGAAGTGAGGAACGAAGCCGAGGCACTGACGATCGCGGCCTCACTTTACCCGGACCGGCCCAACAAAGACTCATTCTTCAGCCGGGGACCAAGGGAAGTCTTCGCGCGAATGTTGATGTCCAAGCCGGGGCCGGAGGAGCTGGCATGGTGGATGTGCCACGACGAGGAGATCGACCGCCTGGTGAAAGGCACCGACGAGGCCTCGACGCTTGCGCACGATGCTGCTCCGCAACGGGAGGGGGTGCTCTCTGAACTGAAAATGGTAGGGAAAGTGTTTCGCTTGCTGCCTTCCGAACACGAAACCAAGCAGCGCTGGACGACGCTGGAATGGTCCAAGGAACGTCGGGGTTGGCTGTTTCTGACTTCAACTCCCGAGACCCGCGAGCGTCTGGCGCCACTCATAAGCTTGTGGCTCGACACCCTAGTGCTGCGCCTGATGAACCAAGGCCGGCCGGGGCCGCGCCGGGTGTGGTTCATGCTGGACGAGCTTGCCACCTTGCAGAAGCTGCCGCAGTTGCACACGGCCATCACCGAGAACCGAAAGTCACAAAACCCGGTGGTGCTGGGGTTCCAGGGAAGGAGCCAGCTGGAGGTTCGTTACGGACACGAAGCAGAAGCCATGCTCTCGCAGCCGGGGACGAAGATCTTCCTGCGCACCAGCGAGCCGCGAGCCGCCAAGTGGATCAGCGACGCCATTGGAGAGATCGAAGTGGAACACTTGCGGGAGAGCCGCGCCGACGGCTACCGGAACCGGGGCGACGCCAAGAGCTACGTGCTGGAGCGCCGGGTGGAACCGCTTGTCATGGCTTCGGAGATTACCGGATTGAAGAAGCTGCGGGGTTATCTGAAGTCGGGGAATCTCGTGGTCCGGCTGCGCACGCGGCCTCCGCGGCTACCGGAGATCGCGCCGGGATTCATTGAGCGGAGCGTCGCCGAACGATCGGCGCCGGGGCAACGACCCCAGCCGGCGGCCACGAACGGAACAGGAGGCTCGGTTGAGCAGAAACAGAAGCCGGAGCACTCCCAACACCAGCAGAAGGCGATCCGAGTGCCGGGGCGTGGGCACACACCGTTTTTCCAGTAGGCTCGTATGATCACCATCTCCAAGCCTTTGAGTTCGGGCCAGGCGCAGGCGTATCACCGTGAGGAGTTCGGGAATGCCCGGGAGAACTACTACAGCGAAGGCGAGCGCATCAGGGGCGAGTGGCACGGAAAGCTCGCCACTGAATGGGGCCTCAGCAGTGAAGTGAGAGAAGAGGAGTTCGCCCGCTTGGCAGAGGGCCAACATCCCAAGACGGGCGAGCAGTTGGTCCGGCACCAGGTCGCGCGCGAATACGAGAACGAACGTGGCGAGAAGGTCCGCACCATGGAGCACCGGGCAGGCTGGGATGCCACATTTAGTGCGCCCAAGAGCGTCTCGCTCACGGCGCTGGTGGGCGGAGACGAGCGCGTGCGGGAGGCACACCGTCAAAGCGTGAGCGTCGCCTTGGACGAGATGGAGCGGTATGTTCAGGCGCGTATCGGCAGTAATCATCCGGCGGAGACCACGGGCCAATGGATCGCTGCGAAGTTCGAGCACGACAGCGCCCGGCCCGTGGAAGGTTATGCCGCGCCCCAACTTCACACGCACGTGGTGTTCTTCAACCTCACCGAGACCGAAGACGGCAAGGCCCACGCCATCCAGCCGCAGGAACTGTATCGCACTCAGCAGTACGCCACGGCGGTGTATCGCTCGGAGTTGGCGGGCCGGTTGAAGGACTTGGGTTACGAGATCGAAGCCGGCAAGAGCGGTCAGCCGGAAATCAAGGGCTACACGCAAGAGTATCTGGAAGCGTCAAGCCCACGCCGGCAACAAATCGAGCAACATCTCGCAGAACAAGGCCTGAGAGGCGCAGGGGCAGCCCAGATCGCCGCCCACCGGACGCGCGAGAGGAAGTTGGAACTGTCACCCGAACAGGTGCGCCAGCAGCACCGGGAGATGGCCGAGGCCTTCGGCAACCAGCCAGAGCGTGAGGTCGCTCAGGCCCAGGCGCGCCGCGAGCACCGGGAACAACCGAACGATGAGCAGAAGACCAAGGCGATTGAAGCAGCACTCAACTATTCCCGTGAGCGCAACATCGAGCGCGAAGCCGTGGCCGACGAACGCGCCTTGATGCGGGATGCGCTCAAGCATTCCCTGGGCGAAGCGAGTCTGGCGGATGTCCGCGCCCGCTTCGAGCAGCACGTGAAACAAGGCGAGTTCATCCAGATCGAACAGCAAAAGCCGGTCGCGCCGGGTCGCGCCTTCACCACTCCGGAGATGATCGCCTGCGAGCGCGATATCGTCGACCGGATGCGCGCCGGACAGAAGCAGCACGAAGCGCTCGCAAGCTTCGCCACGCGGCGAGAGATCGAGCAGAAACACCCGCACTTGAGCCCAGCCCAGCGCGCTGCCGTCGAACAGATCCTCTCCAGCCGTGACCAGATCACGGCGCTCGAAGGCAAGGCGGGAGCGGGCAAGACGACTTCTTTGGCCGCTATCCGTGAAGCTGCCAGACACGAAGGCTACTCCGTCGAGGGTCTCGCGCCCACATCCCGCGCGGCCCAGATACTGCGTGAGGCCGGCATCGACTCGGGCACCTTGCAGCGGCATTTGGTGCGCGGCGGCGAGCAGCAAGACAACAGACAGAAGCGCCTTTACATCCTGGACGAATCGAGCCTGGCGAGCACAAAACAGATGAACGAGTTCGTTCATCGCCTGCACGAGCACGATCGGGTGCTCTTAGTGGGCGACGTCCGCCAGCATGAAGCCGTGGAAGCAGGCAGACCATACCAGCAACTTCAGGAAGCGGGGATGCAGACCGCCAGGCTGGATGAGATCGTGCGGCAGAAGGACCCCGCACTTAAGGAGGCGGTAGAGCAGCTTTCACGCGGTGAGGTGCGAGCTGCAATTCACAATCTGGACCGCCAGGGCCGGGTGCATGAGATCGCCGATCGCGACGAGCGCCTGAAGACCATCGCCCACGAATTCGCGGCGGACCCGCAAGGTACTCTGGTCGTCTCACCCGACAACCGTTCCCGCCAGGAGATCAACCAGATCATTCATGGAAATGCAGGCGCGCGGCGACGTGGAGAAAACCGAACACCGCATCAAGATACTGGTGCCACGGCAAGAGATGACGGGTGCGGACCGGCAATGGGCCCGGCAATACGAAGCCGGCGACGTGGCACGATACAGCAAGGGAAGCCAGGTGCTCGGCATCAAGGCCGGAGAGTATGCGTGCGTCCGGCACATCGATCAGAAGCAGAACTTGATTACCGTGGAGCGCACCAACGGCGACCACCAGACCTATGATCCGCGCCGCTTGCA
>DASYZG010000087.1:0-6781 GCA_035946575.1 Terriglobia bacterium
ACTGATTCACCACCATGTCCGGCGGCTCGGCAAGCTGGGTATTCGCGTCCGTGCGCAGGCTCTTCCTCAAGCCTCGAACGTCCAGAGAAACGATCGTGCAGAATCAAGGGCATAGACCAATTTTCGAAGGAATCAGTAAAACGGGGGCTACATCGAAGGCACGAAGGGACGCTGTTTTTTGCCGAAACAGGCGTGGATTCGCACGTTGTCAGGAGTGACGGAAAACGGTAGGTGACGTACCGGCGGCCGTGTGGCCGTCCGTCCGGAGACCGTTCTGTCATTCGGGAGGTCAGAGGGGCAGCCCGCCGGGATTGGACACGATCCCCGGTCCGGGCAGATTGGAGAAACTCGCGCGCCCACGCATAATTAAAGAGGAAATAGTCTCGCATGACTCTCAAGGAAAAAGCAGAATCGGCGCCGCTCCGGCCCGGCGTGTACATCTTCAAGGACGAAGACGGCAAACCGGTGTACGTAGGCAAGGCGAAATCCCTGCGTCTGCGCCTGCGCTCGTATTTCCAGGAGTCGCGCCCGACCGACGAGAAGCGCGACCGCATGCTCGGCGCGGCGCGCGATCTGGAGACGATCCTGGTCGACAACGAGAAAGAGTCGTTGGCGCTCGAGAACAATCTCATCAAGCGCTTTCAACCGCGCTACAACATCCTGCTGCGTGACGACAAGACATACCCTTACGTCAAGCTGACCCTCGCCGAGCGTTGGCCGCGCGTTTACGTCACGCGCAAGCTGCGCAAGGATGGGTCGCTTTACTTCGGGCCCTATTTTCCGGCCAACCTCGCCTATCGCGTGGTCGATTTTATTCATCGCTCGTTCGGCGTGCCCTCCTGCACGGTTGACCTGACGCGCTTCCATCCGCGGCCCTGCCTCGAGTTTCACATCAAGCGGTGCGTGGGCCCGTGCGTCGAGGGCTACACCACGGATACCCTCTACGCTGAAAACGTCCGGCAGGTGCGGATGCTGCTCGAAGGGCGCGTGACGGATCTCGTCCGCGATCTGCGCGCGGGCATGGCCGCCGCCGCCGGGCAGGAGCGCTACGAAGAGGCGGCCCGGCTGCGCGATCGCATCAGCACCCTCGAGCAGCTCAGCGAGCGCCAGAAGATGGCCGCGTCCGAGGCGCGCGACGCGGACTTTTTCGGTTTCCACCAGGAAGGGCCGCAGGGGGCCGTCAACCTGTTTCACGTGCGCGGCGGCCGGGTGGCCGACCGGCGCGAGTTCTTTTGGGAAGACCTCGAGGACTTTGAGCCGGCGTCGTTTTTCTCCTCACTCCTCAAACAGCTTTATCTCGATCAACCTTACCTGCCCGACACCATTCACGTGCCCACGGACTTCGAGGATCGGGAACTGCTCGAGGAGGTGCTCAGTGAAAAGCGGGGGCGGCGCGTTCACATCGAGGTCCCGCAGCGCGGCAGCAAGCATGCGCTGGTTGAACTGGTGGCTCGCAACGCCCGGCACTCGTTCGAGCGCCGCTTCCGAGTGATGAATCCGCCGGCGCGTGAGATGGAAAATCAGCTCGCCGAGGCGCTCGACCTCGAACATTCGCCGCGCCGAATCGAGTGCTTCGACATCTCGCACATCCAGGGCTCCGACGTGGTGGCTTCGATGGTGGTCTGGGACGGCGGCAAGATGAAGAAGTCGGACTATCGCAAGTTCATCGTTCGCAACGGCCAGAACGACGATTTCGCCAGCATGCGCGAGGTGGTTGGGCGCCGCTACCGCCGCGTGCAAAACGAGAAGAAGGCGATGCCCGATCTGATCCTGATCGACGGTGGAATTGGGCAGCTTCACGCGGCCGCTGCCGCCCTCGAGGACCTCGGAATCATCAATCAGCCTGTAACGGCGATCGCGAAGAGGGAGGAGATCCTCTACGCCCTGGGTCGTGAGGGTGAGCCGGTGGCCCTCGACCATCATTCGCCGGCCCTGCACCTAATTCAGCAGATTCGAGACGAGGCGCACCGGTTCGCGGTTGCGTTCCACCGGTCGCGGCGCACCGGACGTGCGTTAACTACGGAGTTGCTGCAGATTCCCGGCGTGGGCGAGAAAACAGCGCGCAAGTTGCTGGGCCAGTTCGGAAGCGTGGCCGCACTCAAGCAGGTATCTGCGGAAGAACTCAGCCAAGTGGTTCGAGCCAAGGAGGCCAAGGTCATCCGGGAATACTTCGAAAACGATAAATAATAACCAGTCCAGACCGACTAACCAACAAATACATTCTTTTTGTTTATCATGGACGTCGAATGTTCTAGACTAGGGAGTCGGGTTGTTACTCGCCAGTCACCTGACGCGCGTGTGGGGAATAAGTAGTCTGGATGGACGGGCACGAGCACAGTGCCGCGCTGGAATCCCGTAATCCCAAGGAGGTTTTTCAAGATGAGCGACAATAATGGTGGTTCGAAGGTGGTTTACTTCCTGGCAGGGCTGGGCATTGGCGCCATTGTGGCCCTGTTGGTGGCGCCTCAATCCGGCGAAGAAACGCGCGACTATTTGAGCCGCAAGGCCGACGAGAGCCGCGAATACGTAAGTGGCCGGGGGCGCGAGTTGCGCCGGCAGGCCGAAGGTTTGGTCGACAAGGCCAAGGACATGGTTACGCAGCAGAAGGAACAGTTGTCGGCGGCGCTCGAAGCCGGCAAGCAGGCATATCAGGATTCGAAGTCCCGCTGAGGGCAGGCTACCCGGGGTAGTTCGCAGGGCACCGCTTGCGATTCCGTGGAAGTCTCTCAGCCGCAGCGGGCTCGGAAAGCAGGCGCGCAATGGCAGTCCACGACTGGATTCAGACGGTATTCATCGTGCTCAGTGGGATCGCGATGATGACCATGGCGGGAGTTCTCGTGGCGGCGGCACGTGTGGTTACTCGAATGGCTCAGAATGCGGAAAGGATGACGGGAGCTTTCGAAAACGATATCAAGCCCGTGATTCGCGACGTGGGCGAGTTGATCAAAGTAACTCACGAGTCCACTACGAAAATCCTGAATAATCTGGCTGCGATCAGCGACCTGTTGCGCGCGCGGGCGCAAAGCGCGGATGCTCTGGCGGCGGACGTAATTGAACGGGCGCGCGCCGAGGTGATTCGCGCCGACCAGTTCATCAACGGATCGTTGGAGATGATGACGCGCGTCACCGAAGCGGCCGAGCAGGGCGTGATGGTGCCGCTACGGGAGATCACGGCGCTGGTGGCAGGCGTGCGCCAGGGCGTAGCCTTCTTCTTCGGCCGCCGGAGCGCCCCGGCGCGCGACGGGGCTCCCGTCGAGGAGCAGCTCTTCATCTGACCCCACCTCTTCCAATGCGGAACAGCCACACGAGAGCCTCCTTGCCATCCAAAGGAACTCATCCAGCGGTCTCCGCTGAACGAGCTTACCCCTTGCTCCTGGCGCACCTGGCGGCTCTCGTGTCGTGGCATCTAAGGGGCAGACCTGGTGAAATCGCACCTTGACCGCATCGCACGGCTGAATCCCTTCGTGACCCTGGTCTGATCGGATCGCAACTCACGTCCGAGCGGAACATCTAAGGAAAGCCTGCGGAGCGGCGCGAAATCATGGGTCACGTCCTTCCCTTTCTGCTAAAGCACGGGTACGCGGTGGTATTCGCCGGTGTGCTGGCGGAGATCATCGGTGTTCCGATCTCGTCGGTGCCGCTGCTGCTCGCGGCCGGCGCAATGTCCGGCTCGAAGCAACTGTCACTGCCGGTGCTCCTGGCACTGTCACTTGCCGCCTGCCTGCTCGCCGACTTCGGCTGGTACGAACTCGGCCGCAAGCGGGGCTTTTCGATCCTCCGTATACTCTGCCGGATTTCCCTCGAGCCGGATTCCTGCGTGCGACGGACCCAGGATCGTTTCGCGCGGGACGGAGGACGAGCACTGCTGGTCGCCAAGTTCATCCCCGGTCTGGGAACTGCCGCCCCGCCGCTCGCAGGTCTGCTGCGGATGCGACTCGCGCGCTTCCTGGCGTGGGATGCTGCGGGCTCACTTCTCTGGTCGTGCACTTACTTGTTGGCCGGCTACATCTTCAGCCCTGAGTTGGGCCGTCTTGGCCGCTATGCTGCGCGCCTGGGCGCGGCATTGGTCGTCGTGCTGACTGCGGCGCTCGCGGCTTACATCATCTACAAGTACCGCCAGCGGCACCGCTTTCTGCGCGATCTTCGCTTCGCGCGGATCTCAGGCAAGGAATTGTTGGAGAAGCTGGAAGGGGGAGAGGAATTGACGATTGTGGACCTCCGCGGCTCCGTCGAGTTCGAAGCAGACCCGATCACGATCCCCGGTGCCATCCACATGCTTCCCGAGGAACTCGACGCGCGCCACCAGGAGATCGCCCGGGATCGTGACGTCATTCTGTATTGCACTTGACCAAACGAAGCTACCAGCGCCCGGGTGGCGCTCTTGCTGCGCAGGCGGGGAATCACGCGGGTGCGGCCCCTGGAGGGCGGGTTACCGAGCTGGCGGGACCGCGGCTACCCCGTGCAACAGGCCGGTGCTTACAACGGGCGCCTGGCCCCGAAGCCGCTTGCGGCCGCGTTTCCTCGGGTCGCTCCCAAGCTATAGCAAATAAAGGTAAAAACAAACTTTCCCGCTTTTCTCAGTTTTCTCCGTTGGCCCAGGTTTCCCGTCCACGATGTACGAGGACGCGGCCAAATGGGGCTTGCGCTTTGGGAGTCATACGAGAGGCGGCCTGCCCGGAGGAAATTCTGGGGTCGAAGAGCGGCGAAAATGGAATTGTTGGTTCCAGCTACAGCGGATTAGGACTTGGGAGCGTAATAACCGTCGCGGGCGCTCAGCCGGTACTTTACCGGCTTGCCCTTTTCATTCACGATCCGCAGCGGCGATCCGTCGGAGTCAACCAATTCCACCTTCAATTTGTGATATTTGCCGTCCTTGGCGGGGTTGCTCGGAGTGAAACCGAGACTGTACTCGGTGCGAAGCTGCTGGGCGATCTGCTGGTAATCCGAAGGGATCTCGGCCTCGAAACGGGGAAAGTAAGCCTGGCCGCCCGAATACTGGGCGATATACTTGAGCTGGGTTTCGGCCGTGACGTAGTTGATGCCGCTGTTCCCGAAGCGGACGTCCATCCACTCCAGGGTGGTAATCGGGTAGATCGGCGTGTCGGAGCCCTTGGCTATCTTGAGCATTTCAGGATAGGTGATTTTACTGAAAGTATCGATGCCGTTAAGGCCAAGGAGACGATTTCCCGCACCTCCCACGATCGGGATGATCGCTTTCCGTCCGGGAATGTCTTTCATCCGGTCGATCACATAGCTGAGGGCGTCATAGAAGTTGGCCTCCTCGAAGCCCGGAACCGTCAAGGTGTCAAGCGCAGCCTTGACGGCGCCGCGGTCGTGGGTAAAATCGGTGAGAATGTGCGGCTTCATGTCATACTCCACCACTGCCACCCAATCCTGCGGTTGCATCAAGCCGAGAAACTGGTACGAATACTCAAGAGCGAGATAGAGGTGCATCCAGTCTCGGCTGGAGAACTCGATCAGCATGCAAACGGTGATGGGTGCAGCGGAGGTGCCAAAGTTACTGATCGCCTGCTCGACGCCATCGTCAAGGACCTTGAAATTCTGCTTTTGGAGGGTCGAGATGGGGCTGCCGTCCTTGTCTGTAACCAGCACGTCCACGTTGACCAGATTGGTGACCGTGGAAATCGTATAGACGTCCTTGGGGTTAATCCTCTCCGGTTTCTTCTCGGGAACAGGGGGAGGCTGGTCGGCCTTTTTCTTGGGGAGAATGACGGTTTCCCCCGGCTGCGCCACGGGACCGTTGTTCTGGGACGGAGCCGGCTGCTGGTCCTGCTGGCCGGGAGAGGCCTGGTAACGTCCGACACCTAGGAATGCGAACGCCAGAATCAACCCAAAAACCCACGGCATTCTCTTGATGCCCATAAGCTCTCTCCACGCCAGGTAAACTACCCTCATTATGATGCCGCCCGCGCGTTGCGCGTCAACCGGGAAAAGGCCTCATGGAATCGCCCCGAGGTGCCGATGTAGTCCTGCGGAGGCGAGCCTGACGGGTTGAGTTAGCCCTGCGCCGCCAGTTGCGGGCCGGAAGTGTCAATCGGGAAGGCCGAGCCCATGAAGACGGCGCGGCTGCGAACAACGCGGTCGCGATGCCGTCCGAGGGTGGTCGGGAGGTCCGGTGTATAAAACTGAGTACTAACGCCGGTCTCACTTGACAAAGCAGAACTAAGATGAGAAGCTATATCGTGCCGGACCAAAAAATCATATTGACTCCGGTGTAAACTTTCGCTAGGCTCACCTCCAGGGTTGCCCTATGGCGACCCACCGATATGGGGAGGGGAGTCTGATGCGAAGAACAGTTACTTCTTGTTTACTTGCTGCTATAGTGGTAGTGGCAAGTGTTTCATTGCGCCGCGTGTCCGCGGCTGCCGAGGCTTCAACCGCGTGGTCTTCGCCTTTAGCCACGATAGGATTTGCGCCGACGCCAGATCGGCCCGCCGCATTGTCAGCGACGGATGCGTCAACCGTGAAACCGGGCTTGGTGTCCACCATCGTCCCGGCGATTGGCAGTTCGCCAGTACCGCTGGCCCCGCCCACAGAAGTCGCAATTGGCAGCTCGCCGGTACCGTTGCCGCCGCCGCTGAAGCTGGTTGCGATTGGCAGTTCGCCGGTACCGTTGCCGCCGCCGCTAAAGCTGGTTGCGATTGGCAGTTCGCCGGTACCGTTGCCGCCACCCCTGAAGCTGGTTGCGATTCGCAGTTCGCCGGTACCGTTGCCGCCACCCCTGAAGCTGGTTGCGATTGGCAGTTCGCCGGTACCGTTG
>DASYZG010000088.1:0-8567 GCA_035946575.1 Terriglobia bacterium
AGAATGTGACGGAGACCGCGGTGTTCTCGCACGTCAGCCTGGAGGCGCCGGCGACGTTCAAACCGGGCGAGCTCTTCAGCACGCTCGAGACGGTGGACATCGCATCGACCGACCGTCGCGTCGTGTACGTGGCCGAGGGCCGCTTCGAGGCGCCGAACTGGACGCCCGATGGTAGGTCGCTCATTTTTAATCGCAACGGCCACATCGAGCGCGTGCCGGTCGGGGGCGGCACGCCGGAGGTGATCGACACCGGAATCGCCGCCCGCTGCAACAACGATCACGGAATCTCGGCGGACGGCAAGCTGCTGGCGATCAGCGACGACTCCGAGCAACAGAGTGGGTCGCTCATCTACGTGCTGCCCCTCGATGGCGGAGCGCCCCGTCGCGTGACGGGTGAGGGTCCATCGTACTGGCATGGTTGGTCGCCGGACGGCAAGACGATCTGCTTCTGCGGCGAGCGCCAGAGACAGTACGATGTTTACACGATTCCGGTGGGGGGCGGAGCGGAGACGCAACTCACCCGATCGGCGGGTCACAACGACGGGCCGGATTATTCGCCCGACGGCCGGTTCATCTACTTCAACTCCGACCGCACAGGCACCATGCAGGTCTGGCGCATGGCGCCGGATGGAAGCGCTCAGGAACCGATGACCTCCGACGAGCGAAATAACTGGTTCCCGCACATTTCGCCCGACGGGAAATGGATGGTTTTCCTCTCGTACCCACCGGGTGTGACGGGCCATCCCCCAGACAAAGACGTGACGCTGCGCCTGATGTCGCTGGCGGACAGAAAGATCACCGTGCTCGCGAAACTGTTCGGTGGCCAGGGCACGATCAACGTGCCGTCGTGGTCACCGGACAGCAAGCGGGTGGCGTTCGTGAGCTACGAGATTCTGCCCAACTCGATGTAGCGGCAGCGGCGCTGAGGACACCGCGGCGACAACCAGCTATTCATTCCACCCTTCGTGCTGCTGCCAGTCGAGGATCTGTTCGTGAAGCTCGCTGCGCGGCAGCTCAATGAACGTTTTCTTCGAGCCTTCGTCGAGATTTCCGTCCTGCGACTGGTAGATCCAGCCCATCTCCTGCTTGAGCGCCGCCACCTCGCCACTCAGCCGGAGGACATACGGCCGGTAGTGGTAGGGGGCAGGCTTGTAGCCTCCGGAACCATAGGCCTGATCCGCAAGCACAACCGTGGCGGGATCGATCTGGTGGCGGCGCAAGAGCTCCTGGCAGGCCTTCAGCGTGAACCAGTCGGCCGTGCGATGATCGACGTGGCGCTCGTCAGGGTGCGGGACAGCGATCATGGCGGGATGGAACTGGGTGATCAGGCGCTCGACGGCGTCCTCCACCGAATCGCGGGAGTAAGGTAGGTTGGGCACGAACATTCCTTCGTAGGGCGAGTGCTCGACCGCCATGTAGATGTCAAGAAACGGATTCGCCGGTTGAATGTGGTTGAACCAGATTTCGCCGGAGCCTCCGTCGGGAAGGCCGAGAAAGCTGACCTGGCTGCGCTGCACGTCGAGATGCTCCAGAGCCTCGGTGGATTCTTCCATGCGCACGGTCCCGAACTCGCGCGCGCGGACGGGATCGCAGGGGTGGCCGTCAAAGTAACGCTCGCACTCGCCCACGTCACCCCCGGTGTAAAAGACCACGTGAACCGGCAGCCCGGCTTCGACCATGGCACGCATCAGCCCGGCGAAGGGATGCTCATCATCTTCGTGAGGACAGAACACCATCAGCGAAGCCGGCAGAGGATTGACGGCAAGCTCCATTTTGGCCGTGGCCACGTCCTTCCCTGTCTTGTCGCGCTCGGACACCGTGAGCGTGTAGTAACCCGGATCGGCATCGGCAGGAATTGACCAGACGTCATCCAGCCTCAGGGCGCCCGACATCTCGAGCTCGACATCCCTCTCGTCGCGCGAGGCTACCAGCTTGCCTGCGCCGTTGTGAATCTCGACGTGAAATACTCCGGTGCCGGGCGGTGCAAGGCTGCCAATCACGTTGACGCGATCGCCCGGACGGTACATGGTCCGAAATCGGTCAAGGCTCAAAACAGGCGAGATGTAGCCCGGCGGGTAGAACTCGCGATACTTCTTGAAATCGATCTCGCTGTTGTAAGGATGGGTGAAGTTCCGGCTATAGGGCTTGGGCAGTACGCGCCCAGGGTCGCGCACGATGACCTGGGGCGAGAATTGCATGTCGAGCAGGTTCTTGCGGTCGTGGTCCCAGACCGCAATGGTGTAACGGTCGGTCTCGGGCGGCGGCACTGCCTGGTGGCGGGCCGGTCCGCCGGCTCCCATGATCGCCACCTGCGATCCCTGCAGAAATGCCGCCTTTCCCGCCGGCTCCATGGGCAGCGACGCTTCGCCATGCGCTGCGATGTCCAGGCTCTCGCGAAGAGCCACGAGCCCGAGCGCGGGATTCACCGCCATGCGTCCTGCGGCGTTTTCCTGCCCGGAAAACGTGGATATCCAGGGGTAGTTCTCGTTCGAAAACTCGATTCGGAGTCCTTTGAGCGGCTGTCCGGTAAGATTCTCGATGCCGATCTCGCAGCGGATGGGCTCTCCGGGAGCATAAAACGTCTTGTCGAGCGAAACGCGGGTGATGCGCAGCAGCTTTCGATAGACGAAGAAGCCTGGCGCCTTCAACAATGCGATCGTCCGCTGGCTGGCGGCGTCGTCGACGCGAAGCTCGACCTCGTAAAGGCCGGTCGGAGCATCGGCGGGAATCTGCCAGGCGCCTTCGTAGCTGCCGTCGCCGGCGGCAGGGCGCAGTTCGATGCGGTTCGTCTCACTGGAGCCGGCGTATTTGAGTTCGGCGAAGACCGCATACTGGCCGCCGGCCGCGCCGGATATTGTGGCGCGGATCACCGCCGGCGAACCGGCATTAAATCCGGTGTCTGCCGGCGCGCCGTGAACCGTGAGCGCAAAACCGCGGGCGAAAGGCACGCTCAAGAAAAGGGCGGAGAAGATCAAGATGAAACGCACGAAACGCATGGCAGTCCTCCAGGTTCAAACGAGCAGGGCGATATTCGGGTGCGACCGGACGCAGGGGCGACTCCCCGCGGCCGCCTGATAATCATGGTGCTGCCGGTTGGCGGCCACGGGGGCCGTCCCAGCTCTACGCCGGCCGGCGCAGGCGGTCAAGCACCTGAAAGAGGATCATCGCCAGCGCGGAATTCAGCAGAACAATGCTGACGAGATCGAGCAGTTGAAAAGCGGGCGGTGACGCAACGAGCACGCGCTCGAGCCCCGCCAACGCCAGGCTGTGGAAGAGCACCAGCGCCGAGGTCACCGTCAGCCTGCCCAGGAACTGTTCAAGATCGAACTGGATGCTGGCCCAGGCGCCAAGATAGCCCACCAGTGCGCTGGCGATACCGAACATGCCGAGAAACCCATGAGTGAGTGCATCCTCGGCCAGGCCGAGTGAGGCGCCGAACAACGTCCCGAATACCTTGCTGCGGCGCATCAGAGAAAAGTAGATCACGATCAGCAGAGGCAGATCCAGCAGATGCGCCGCGGGCAGCATCACGGGAAGAAAACTCTGGAGTACCAGAGCCAGAAACGCCGCTGCCCAGAGGGTAAGCGGATGAACACGATAAACATTGATCGGGCGTTCGGCCGGAGCAGGCATCGGGAATTGACGATTGAAGATTGACGGTCGAAGAGCGGCGATTCCACAAAGGAGCGATCTTCAATCTCGAGTCTTCACCGTCTGGCGTTGGCTTGCTCAGCGACCGCCGGCTTCGACATTACCACCAGAACCTCTTCCAGGCGGTTCAGGGCGGCGGCGGGTTGAACGACCACGTTTTTGTAGATATTGCCGTTGTCCGCCTTCACTACCGTACCGACGGGCAGCCCCTTGGGGAAAACGCGGTCCAAGCCGGAGGTCACGACTTTATCGCCGGGCGCAACGGCGTTGTCGTTCATCACGTAATCCAGCCGGCAGAGCCCGCGGCCCGCGCCCTTCAGCACGCCCTGTATGCGGCTCTGCTCGAGCAACACGCCGGCACCGGCGGCGGGATCGGTGATCAGCAGCACTTGCGCGCTCTGCGGGTAGACGGCCACGATCTTGCCGGCCACGCCGTCCGGCGTCAGTACGGGAAGATCGGCTACCAGCCCGGCGTCAGTTCCCTTATCAATCAGGACCGTATTCGAGTTCTCACCCGGGCTGGAGCCGATCACCTCTGCTGCGACGGTGGGATACCCGGAGTGCGTTTTGAAATCGAGCAACACGCGCAGCCGCGCGTTCTCGGAAGACTGCGCGGAGAGTTCACGAATCCTGGCCTCGTCAGCCGTCAGACGGGCGTTCAGTTCGCGCTCGGCCTGCCCCGCCTGCCCGAGATTGCCGACCGCCATCCATGCGCCTGCAATTCCATCGGTGGTCGTGCGGAGCGCGTGCTCGACGGGCGCAAGGGCCGAGATAACCCATACCTTTGCCAAGGGGACATTTTGATCGCGGGTCACCTGAACCGAAAGCAGAAGCAGTTGACCCATCAAGACTGCGAGCAGAATGAAAAACGGCCGATGCCGGGAGATGAACGCCTGAACGACCTGCGGGCCTTCGGGAACACGGGGCGGAACCGGACGAGCGGTGAGCGGTGAGCGGACTTCCAGCAGGGTATCGCGCACCATCCGCGACTCGGAAATGTACGCGCCCTGCCGGACCTGGTCGGCGAATCTATTCAATGGCGACTCTCCGCAGCAGGTGGAAATCGGTCAGCATCCGGCCCGTGCCCAGCACGACCGAAGCCAGCGGATCCTCGGCAATGGAAACCGGCAAGCCCGTCTCTTCGCGGATGCGCTTGTCGAGATTCTTGAGCATGGCGCCGCCTCCGGTCAGCAGGATGCCGCGATCGGAAATATCGGCCGAGAGCTCAGGAGGCGTTCGCTCGAGCGCCACGCGAATGGCATTGACGATCGTGGCCACGCACTCGGCCAGCGCGTCCCGGATCTCGGAATCGTCGATGGTGATCGTCTTGGGGATGCCTTCGAGCAGATGCCGGCCCTTGATCTCCATGGTCAGCGGCTTCTCCAGCGGATAAGCCGAGCCCAATTCCATTTTGATCTGCTCGGCGGTGCGCTCGCCGATGAGCAGATTGTAACGCCGTTTCAAGTAAGCGGTGACGGCTTCATCCATTTCATTGCCGGCCACGCGCACGGAACGGCTGTAAACGATTCCGGACAGCGAGATGACGGCGATGTCGGTGGTGCCGCCGCCGATGTCCACGATCATCGAGCCGGAAGGCTCGGTGATGGGCAAACCCGCGCCGATCGCGGCCATCATCGCCTGCTCCACCAGAAAGACCTCGCTGGCCTTGGCGCGCATGGCGGAGTCCTGGACGGCTCGTTTCTCCACCTGCGTGATCTCCGAAGGCACGCCGATCACGATGCGCGGATGCACAAACATCTTGCGGTTGTGCGCCTTGTGAATGAAGTAGTTGAGCATCTTCTCGGTGACCTTGAAGTCGGCGATCACGCCGTCCTTCAGCGGCCGGATGGCAACGATATTCCCGGGGGTGCGGCCCAGCATCTCCTTGGCCTCGCGGCCCACCGCTTCGACATCGCCATTGCCCTTGTTAATCGCCACGATTGAAGGTTCATTGACCACAATACCTTTGCCGCGGGCGTAGACGAGGGTGTTGGCGGTCCCGAGGTCGATCGCCAGATCGGAGGAAAACATGCTGAAAACAGACCTGAAATTCACGCCCACGATGAGTCCTCTTTCTTAGGAAGACACTGTATTCTTGACCAAGCACGGAGGTGGGTCAAGGAATTTTGCGCGCGTTGCCGCTCTATATCGCGAGTGTACACCAAACAGGCGCGAGGCGAGGAAACAAGTTGGCACCCGACTCGGAGGCGGTATAATGGCTCCCTTTTGATGAACGCGCGCGCCTCGATCCCGCGGCGGCGTTTCGGGAGGAAGCATGATCTATCGACGGTCGCTGACGCCGGTGCTGCCCGCCGCCATAATCCTGGCCCTTGCCCGGGCCGGTTCGCTGCACGCCCAGATGCCGCCCGGCAACTTGCGGTTCGAGATCTCATTCCCCGCTTCCGTACACGCCGAGCCCATCACGGGACGGGTGTTCGTGGTCCTGGCCACAGAGCCGCAGCCGGAGCCGCGACTGCGCGCGGGATTCTGGGGCGACGCGCCGCCACTGTTCGGCGCGGATGTGAATCAGCTCCAGCCCGGCCAGGCGGCCGTGATCGACGGCGCGACCCTCGGCTATCCGAGCGACAGCCTGCGCGATGTTCCCGCCGGGGATTACTACGTGGAGGCGCTGGTCAATATCTACACCGAGTTTCATCGCTCCGACGGACATACCGTCTGGGCTCATATGGATCAGTGGGAAGGACAGCAGTTCAACCGATCGCCGGGAAACATCTACAGCGAAGTGCAGAAGGTACATCTTGATCCCGCCACCGGATACGACATCAAGCTCAGCCTGACCAAAGTCATCCCGCCGATCCAGGAGCCGCCGGACACCGCGTGGGTCAAGCACGTTAAGATTCAGAGCACGCTGCTGAGCGCGTTCTGGGGACATCCGATGTACATCGGCGCCGTCGTCCTGCTTCCCAAAGGCTACGACGCCCATCCGGACGTCCGTTATCCCGTCATCTACGAACAAGGCCACTTCAGCCTGTCGCCGCCCTTCCGCTTCTCGACCGAGAACCAGCCGGTCCCGCCCCGCTTCCAGAAGATGCTGAAGAGCTACAACGTGGAGACGGGTTACGACTTCTACCAGGCGTGGAATTCCGACAACTTCCCGCGCATGATCGCGGTCACGTTTCAGCATCCTTCGCCCTACTTCGACGACTCCTACGCCGTGAACTCGGTGAACGAGGGACCCTACGGCGACGCGCTGCTCACCGAACTCGTGCCTTATCTCGAGTCGCACTTCCGCATGATTCCTCAGGGCTGGGCGCGCGTCCTGACGGGCGGATCGACGGGAGGCTGGGAATCGTTCGCTTTGCAGGTGCTGCATCCCGATTTCTTCGGCGGCACATGGACCCTGTACCCCGATCCGATCGACTTCCGCCATTATCAACTCGTCGACGCCTACAAGGACGACAACGCGTTTCAGGAGCCGGGGCACCACTGGCTGCAGGTCCCGCGCTACATGGAACGCGAGCCGGATGGCCAGCCGGATATGTCCGCCCGGAAGTTCAGCCAGCTTGAGGACGTGCTGGGCAGCCACGGGCGCTCGGGCCAGCAGCTTGAAATCTGGGAAGCGGCCTACGGACCGATCGGCGACGACGGCTACCCCAAGCCGCTCTGGGACAAGCGTACGGGCAAGATCGATCACAGCGTAGCGGATTACATGCGCGACCACGGATTCGACCTCAGCTACGACCTGCGCACGAACTGGAAGACGCTGGGACCGAAGCTCCGTGGCAAGCTGCACCTCTACGTGGGCGACATGGACAACTACTACCTGAACCTCGCGGTCTACGACGTGGAGGATTTCCTGAAGAGCGCCACCGATCCTCCCTACGACGGCGACATTCAGTACGGGCGTCCCGAGAAGGGTCATGGATGGCAGCCGGCCACTCAGGAGGAGATGATTCGCTGGATGGCGGACCACATCACGAAGAACGCACCGGCGGACGCCGATACGAAGTCGTGGAAGTACAACTGACGAGGGCTCCGCCTTGATCTTCAGCGCCGCGCAGCAGCATAGGCAGCGGAGCTGAAGGGCCTCCATTTTTGGTCTCGCCTCGCTGTCCGGCGGTTGGCCGTCGGCATTACGACGCCGGGAGTCCTGAAAGACTGCCGGTCCGGCATCGATCATTCGCCGATTGAGAGCAGATTCCGGCAAAAAATGGTATTTTTCGCGTCGTCGATGTAGCCCCCCTTTTGTTGATTCGAAAGGACATTCTGGCTTTCGATGTAGCCCCCATTTTTGAGCTATACTCTTGATTCCATGAGACATTCCGGCTTTCGCGCGGTGGGTGTCTACGTGATGTTTTTGCTGTGGGTTTGCAGCAGCGAGTCCACGTACGTTGGCGGGATCAGGTGCCAAGCGCCTGATCAGGCGGGGGATAACGAGGCGGCGGCTCTCAATCGTGAAGAGCGCTCCGGACACGACGGTCTCCGTTTCAGGGCCACGAGCCTTCCATCCAGTTGATTCCAGGTGACATTCCGGCTTTGGAGAGAGTTTTCACGGCGTTTTCTGCGCTTTACCGCACCGTCAACCCTACCGTGATGGCGTGGCTCAGATGACCTGACGTGGCGGTCACGGTGACGACGTAACTTCCTGCCGGCGTGCCGCCGCTCGGCGGCGTGAAGACGAAGGCCGGACCTCCGCCGCAGGCGATCCAGGCGATCGTCAGCAGCAACAGTAGGGTGCCGAGCGACGCCATGATACGCGGGCGGAGCCCGGCAAAGCTTCGGGCGCGCACTCGGTTCAGCATCACGGTAAGCATCAGAAGCAGCGCGCCCATCTCTGCGAGCAAAGCAATCCGGCTTCCGGGCAGCCCGAGCGGCCGATTCCTCGCCGGCGGCGCGCTGGACGCCCGCTCGGTGGTCACTTTGAGCTCGATGACGGCGTAGTTGCGCCCGTCGAG
>DASYZG010000089.1:0-36943 GCA_035946575.1 Terriglobia bacterium
CTGGTACTGCTGCTGGTGCTGCTGGGCGTGCTGCGCCGCTCGGCGTGGCTATCGGCCGCCTGCGCGCTGGGCGCGACCCTCCTCGTGGCGGGCACAGTCTGGGGAATGCCCCTGCGGCTGATTCTCGCGAGCACACTTTTCGGATTCGTTTACGGGCTCTGGCCGATCATGTGGATCGTGCTGGCTGCCATCTGGCTCTACAATCTCGCCACCGAGACCGGCAGCTTCGATCTGCTGCGCCTTTGGATTGAGGAGCATGCCTCGGGCAACGCCGCGGTGCAGGCGGTGCTGGTGGCTTTCTGCTTCGGCGCGCTGCTCGAAGGGTCAGCCGGATTCGGCTCACCGGTGGCCATCGCCGCGTTTCTGCTGGTGGCGCTCGGCACCGATGCGCGCCGCGCCGTCACCGCCTCGCTCATCGCCAACACCACTCCGGTGGCGTTTGGAGCGCTGGGGATTCCGATCGTGGCGTTGGCCGGCGTCACCGGCCTCGACCTCGGCAAGCTCTCCGCCATGGTAGGCCGTCAATTGCCCTTGCTCTCATTCATTCTGCCGGCGTACCTGGTGTGCGTCCTGGCGGGCTGGCGGGGCCTGAAGCAGGCGTGGCCGGCTGTGATCGTGAGCGGAGGTTCATTCGCGCTCGTCCAATTCACGGTGTCCAATTTCTGGGGCCCGTACGCGCCTGACATTCTGGCCTCGGTCGCCTCCATCGCCGCGCTGGTGCTGCTCTTGCGGTTCTGGCGCCCGCCCGCGACCGAGGCCTCGCGACCGGGGTCCGCGGCCGCACTCACCGCCTCCGGGCAAAATCCATCACAAGGGCGCGCGGCACCCCAGAGTTCAGGTCGGGCGACGCGGTCCAACGCCGATGGCCTCCGCGCCTGGCTGCCCTGGGTCGCGCTCTCGGCCGTGATGATCGCCTGGTCTTACTTGACGCTCTTTGATCGCTGGTCGATCAAGCTTCCCGTGCCGCTGTTGAATAACGCCGTCTTCATCTCGCTCTACGGGAAAGCCTACGCCGCGGTTTACACCTTTCAGCCTCTGGCCGCCGGCACCGCCGCCCTCGCCGCCACGCTGCTGACCGCACTCCTGCTGCGGGCGACACCGCGTCAGTTGGCGGCGTCGGGCCTGAAGACCGCCCGGCAACTGTCGCGTCCGGCGCTGACCGTCGGACTCATCGTGGCGCTCGCTTATCTCTACAACTACTCCGGCATGACCTACACACTGGGTGCGGCGCTGGCGGGTCTGGGCCGGTTTTTCCCCTTCGCCAGCGGATTTCTGGGGTGGCTGGCGTGCTTCATGACCGGCAGCGACACGTCGAGCAATCTGCTGTTCGGAAATCTGCAGGTGGCGGCGGCGCACCAGATCCACGTCAGTCCGATTCTGCTCGCGGCCACCAACTCGTCAGGCGCGGTGACCGGCAAGATGATCTCGCCGCAAAACATCTGCATCGGCGTCACCACCGTTGGCCTCGTCGGACGCGAAGGCGAAGTCCTGCGGACGACCTTCTGGCACAGCATCGTGCTGGCGGGATTGCTGAGCGCCCTCGCCCTGGCGCAGGCGCACGTGCTCGGGTGGATGGTGCCGTAGACAGGGTCAGCGCCTCGGGGTCAGGGGTTGGGACTCGAGGGCCGGCGCTGGTGGTGTTGACCCGGACTCCCGGCGGGCGGCTGTCCATGCCCTCGCCGGCGCAGCCCCCCACGAAACTCTGCCCACGAAACCCTCGCCCACGAAACCGCGGGTTTGCCACCTCTGAGGCCACTGCGAGAACGCCGGCCGTACGCTTGATAACGCTTCATGAAAGTGCTAGCTTCGCCTCTTGGGGCCGCGCACGTCTCCGCTAGATCCATATCGCAGCCGGGCTCGCTCGTGGAATCGCCGGACGTTTCCGTGTCTCGTTCTGGCGCTGGCCGCCGCAACGCCTGCCGTTCGCGCCCAGGCGGCGAGCAGCGCCACGGTCGCGGACAAACTCGGCGTCACCATTCACTTCACCGTTCCTCAGCCCGGCGAGATCGAGGCGCTGCGCGCGACCGGCGTACGCTGGGTGCGCAGCGATTTCAACTGGACGGCGACCGAGCCCTCGCGGGGCGTTTACGACTTCTCGGCTTACGACCCGCTGGTCGCCGATCTTCAGTCCGCCGGGCTCGGCGCGGTCTTTATCCTCGATTATGTCAATCCGCTGTACGATCACGGCCTCTCGCCGGCCACGGAGGAGGCGCGCGCGGCGTTCGCCCGCTGGGCCGTGGCGGCGATCGCGCACTTCCGAGGCCGCCATATTTTGTGGGAGGTCTACAACGAGCCGAACTTTCACTTCTGGACGCCGCGCCCGAACACCAACGACTACATCAAGCTTGCGCTCGCCGTGGGCGAGGCCGTGCGCGAGTCGGCGCCCGATGCCAGGCTCGCCGGACCCGCCAGCGCCGCCATTGATATGCCTTTTCTCGAAGCCTGTTTCAAAGCCGGATTGCTGAACTACTGGTCGGCCGTCTCGATCCACATTTACACGCCCGGCGATCCTGAAGGCGTCGCGAACGATCTTCTTCAGGTGCGGCTGCTGATGCGCAAGTATCAGCCCGCGGGAAAGGTCATTCCGGTCATCGTCACCGAGTGGGGCTACTCGTCCGTCTGGCAGGGCATGGACGAGCAGAAGCAGCCGGAGATGCTGGCGCGCGGCTGGCTGACTCAGATCGCAAACGACGAGCCGCTCAGTCTCTGGTACGACTGGGAGAGCGGCGGCGATCCTCGCGATCCCGAACAGCATTTCGGCCTGAACGGTCCGCCGGCGACGGCGAACGGAAGCGTGGCCTACCCCCGGAAGCCGGCCTATCGAGCCGCCCGGACGCTGACCCGCATGCTGGGCGATTTCCGCTTCAACAAGCGGCTGACCCTCGAGAAGCCTGAAGATCACATGCTGCTCTTCAGCAAGGGCAGCGAAGTGCGTCTGGCGGTCTGGACTACGGGACCGCCGCACGAGGCGGTCCTGCCCGCGAGTGCGGGCTCGTTTCAGGTGACAGGATTAACCGGCGAAAGCCTGGCGGCGGCAGTAGCCGATCGCCGCGGCCTCACCCTGACGCTTACCAGTCAGCCGCAGTATCTGGTCCCGGACGCGCCCAATGACCTGCTCGCTGTCGCCGCCGCCTGGCAGCGCCTGCCAACCGACATCGAGATGCGCAAGCCGGGCGTTCTGACCCTGCACGTTCCCCTGAAGAATCCGCTGTCGAAGGTCGAGCGCGTCCGCGTGAGGGGCGCCGGAGGCTCCAGCTTCGGGCCAACCTTGAAAACCGATCCCGGCGAGACGGCAGATCTGACGATTCGTCTGCAAGGTGCGTTGCGCTCTGCTGATCCGGAGCCCGCCGGCCTCGAACTCGAAGTTCGAGGGCTCGGCAGCGTCGCGCAAAGCACCATGCTGGTGGCTGAGAACCCGTTGCGAGCCACCTTGCTGCCCGTCACCCGAACGTCGCTGCCGGTAGTCATCACCAGCCTCTCGCGGGATGGGTTTGACGGCCTGGTGGCGGTCACCCGCGGCGACGGTATACACTTTCGCGGCAATTCCACCAAAGTGCACCTGGCTCCCGGGCCCAACAGCGTGACCGCCGAGCTGCCATTCGACCGGCCTCCGGAATCGGCTTATGAAGTGGGAATCAGACTGATCGACGAGGATGGCGACGCGGTGCTCGAGGTGGCGCCGAGCCGCTTCCTAGCAATCGGCAATCTCGCGGATTACAGGCTGAAAGCCGAGGGTCCTCAATCCAGCGGGAGTTCCCTCGAATCGGCGCTGCCGCCCGGGGGGCCGCCCGAACCCGGCATGGGCGCGCTCCGGCTTAATTACTCGCTGCCGCCTGGCGGCCTGAGCGTCGGACTCACCACCACCGATCCGGCGTCAGCCGCCATTCCGGGAGAGCCCAAGGCGCTCGGTTTCTGGCTGCACGGCGACGGCTCGGGCGTTCTCCCCTACGTCACCTACGTCGACTCGACCGGGCAGATCTTTGCGAATGGCGGCGGACCGATTGATTGGAAGGAATGGCGCTACGTTCTCGTTTTCCTGGACGCTCGGCAGGGCAGCCATTCCAGCGGGGCGAATGACGGCGTGATCCATTATCCGATCCGTTGGGACGAACTGCTGATGCTGCGCAATTGGTCGGGAAAGCAGATTCACGGTACCTTGTACCTGACCGGACCGACTTTGATTTACGGACCGGTGTCCGGCAGCCGATAGAAAGAGTAGGCAGTTGGTGTGCCTGGGAGCGCCACACAGCGGCCTCTTTGACGAGGTGGTATAATGCGGTTCGACGGTGCCCTTGCGGGCACGCCGTGGCGCCAAGCCGGCGTGGAGATTGCCTCCGCGTGCGGTTCACGGTTCGAATCAAAATCGGGAGGGGATGCGTTCTCGAGGCGGAGCCCGGCTCACGCCTGGAGATCCATGAGCGATCCTTACCTTGTCCAGCTCGCCCTTCTGATCTTCGTCCTGACGCTCGCTGCTCGTGTTCTTCCCGCCCAGGTTCTCGCTCAAACACGCATCGCGCTCGTGGCCGATGACCGGGGACGCGTGGTCTATATCAACGCCGACGATCGAAGCCTCTTCCCGGCGCCAAGCGGGACGCGCAGCCGCGTAGCTCCTGAAGCGATTAGACAGGTCATCGGCAGCACCGCCGGGCGCTTCAATCTGGACCCGAGGCTTGTCGATGCCGTAGTACGCGTTGAATCTGGATATGACGTCCGCGCCCAATCGCCCAAAGGCGCGCAAGGCTTGATGCAACTGATTCCCGCCACCGCAGCGCGCTTCGGCGTTCACGACCCGTTTGATCCCGCCGAGAACGTCCGCGGCGGCGTGACCTACCTCAGCCGGCTATTGACACAATTCAAGGGCGACGTGCCCTTGACGCTGGCCGCGTACAACGCGGGCGAGGGCGCCGTCGCGCGCTACGGAGGCGTTCCGCCATACGCGGAGACGCGAGACTACGTGCGCAAGGTCACCAGGATCTATGGCGACGCCGGCCCGGCGCTGACGCCGGACAACGCGTCGCGCATCGCGCCAATCTATCAATATGTCGACGAGCGAGGGGTGACCCACTTTGCCCAATAGCAAGACCGCGGGTGGCCCGCGGCGGCCGGAACCGGTTGCGACGGCACACTCGCGTCAAGGCGTGGGGCGCATATTGGCGGTGGTGTGCCTTGTGATGGTCTGGGCGGTCGCCGCTGCTCCTTTGTCCGCCAGTCCGCCGCGCTCCAGGCCCTCCGCCAGGCGCGAGCGCGCCGCCAAGGCTTATGCCACCGCTCTGCGCCTTCGTGCCGCGCTGGAAGCGCGCCGCCCGCAGGCGCGTTCGTACAAGAGCTACATGAAGGTCGTGCGCGCTTTCGATCAGGTCTATCGCGTCGATCATGCTTATGCCAGGACCCCGACGGCCATTTTCGCCGAAGCCGCGCTCTACCAGGAGATGGGACACGTTTTTGAGAATGGCCACTATTTCGAGAGCGCCATCGCCACCTACGAGTTTCTCGCCGACCAGTACGGCGGAGCGCCCGTGGCGCGCGACGTCCTGCTCGCGATTGGCGACATTTACCGGGTCGACCTCAGGGACGACCGGGGCGCCGCCAAAGCTTACACCGATTATCTAACCCGCTATCCCTACGCCGAACACGCCGCCGAAGCCCGGCTGCGCCTGAAAGAAATGAATCGCCATGCGGCGGAGCGGGCCAGTGAAGCCGCCCAAGCCGCCGAGAATCCGGCCGACGAGGCTCCGGCGGCTCAGAGGGTGGAGAAGACGACGGAAAGCGCGCCGGAGGCGGGCGGATCGGCCCTCCCCGGAGGACATCTCCTCGCGGTGAACGACGTCCGTTACTGGGAGGGGCCGGACTACGTCCGCATCGTGATCAGCGTTGACGACGAGGCGAAGTACGAGTCCGCGCGTCTCAGCCATCCCGATCGCATCGTGGTCGACCTGCCGGGCACGCATCTTGCCCGGACGCTGAAGGGCAAGTCGTTCCCCATCGGCAACGGCTTCCTGCGGGACGTTCGCGTGGCACAGTTCAAGCCGGACGTCAGTCGCATAGTGCTCGATGTGGCCAAACTCGACGACTACTCGGTCTTTACACTGCCCAACCCGTTTCGGCTGATTATCGACGTGCGCGGCCCCACCCAGCCTCTGGTGGCGCGGTCCGAAACGCGCCAGCCGCCGGCATCAGCGTCCGAACGGCGGTCTCCGGCAGCGCGCCCTCAGCCACTGAAATCCGCGCCTGATGCGGGTCAGCTCGAATCACCAGATAGCGCGCCTTCGACTGGATCGCCAGCAATGGCCGAGGACACGTCGGCGGAGGCCGCGCGAAGTGGCGCCGATGATGCCGCTGTCACTCCGTCCAGCACCTCGGCGCCGGAAGGTTCGCAGCCACTGGCACAGACATCCTCGGGATCGAACACGCTCACGCGCGCGCTCGGCTTGAAGATTGCCCGCATCGTGATCGATCCGGGGCACGGCGGGCACGACACGGGTACCATCGGGCCGGACGGCCTGGAAGAAAAGAACGTGGTGCTTGACGTGGGGTTGCGGCTGCGCAAGCTGATCCAGCAGCGCATGGGCGCCCAGGTGGTCATGACCCGTAGCGATGATACGTTCATCCCGCTGGAAGAGCGCACCGCCATCGCCAACCAGCGCGGCGCCGACCTTTTCATTTCCATCCATGCCAATGCCAGCCGCGACGCGAGCGCGCGTGGCATCGAGGTGTACTACCTGAACTTCACCTCGGACCCGAACAGCCTGGAAGTGGCGGCCCGCGAGAACGCCACTTCCCAGGAATCCGTGTATCAACTGCAGAGCCTTATCAAGAAGATCGCGCTGAGCGAGAAGATCCAGGAGTCGGGCGAGTTTGCTCGCATGGTCGACCGCTCGCTGGGTGTCGCTGCGGCCCGCACGGGTAACGAACAGCCCGATCGCGGCCTGAAGAAAGCTCCCTTCGTGGTGCTCATCGGCGCCAATATGCCGTCGATCCTGGCCGAGATTTCCTTCCTCACCAATCCGCGCGACGAGCGCCTGCTCGGCCAATCCAACTACCGCCAGCAGATCGCCGAGGGGCTCTATCGCGGCATCGCGCGCTACGTGGCCACGCTGGGATCGCTGCGCATCGCGCAGCGGACCAGCAACCTGCCGCCAGGCGGACGTACGTCGCGCGCTCGCATCGTTCCCCCGCCGGCAAGCACCGTGGGCACAGCGCCGGACTACTGAACCCAGAGCGGCTCGCCAGTGTGAAAAAATGGCTGGTGGTTTGAGGTCCATTCTCCGGGCGTTTCAGCCGATCGCCTATCGTTCGTAGATCGCCACCCACTGACCTCCGCGTTCCCACCGTGCGCTGAGCTTCAAATGAAATCGACTCGCAAGCGCCTGCGCGGTCATCTGCGGTGAGTAGTCGAAGTATCGTAACTGGAGCTCGGCCATCCACGGAAGGCGTTCTACCCAGTCCCCCGGTGGTTCCCACTTGCGTGAATAGAGGTACAGCACATCGAACGATTCCGGCGCGACCCTTTGAAGGTCGCCCGCACTGAAACCGCCCACCGGCACCACGCGTAGCGGACGGGTGACGTAGCCGAGGTCCGGCGTCTCGAGTTCATTCGTGGCCGGCCA
Organism: Terriglobia bacterium; assembly: GCA_035946575.1. Classification (GTDB taxonomy): domain Bacteria; phylum Acidobacteriota; class Terriglobia; order UBA7540; family UBA7540; genus Gp13-AA77. The sequence continues at coordinate 7,608 of DASYZG010000089.1, forward strand.
CGCGCTGAGGATGCGCAACTCTGAAGCGCTCCCTCCCGCGCTTTCAGCCGCATCGCGATGTTCCAGATATTCAGCGGCCTGCTGATGCAGGTGGATGAAGTCCGCAAAGGCAAGATTGTCCTCGTACGGGAACGGGTAGGGCGGATTGTTGAACCACGCGAACACGAGGCAGGCAGCGGCCGCGATACATGTTGCTCGCGCCAGCCCCCGCGGCAACCGCCAGATCCAGCCCACAGCCACGATCATCAGCGGTGGATAGATCGGCAGCATGTACCGCAGCAGCACCGCGCCCCCGACGGCGCTTAACATCAGAAGATACGCGGTGCTTAGCAAGGCTGTCAGCAGAATGAGGCGGCGCCAGCTTTCGGCTTTGTTCGCTATGCGCTTGCCGTTTTGTTCCCTTTGTTGAATCTGCGTTATCTGCGGATGGTTCCTGCTTGACCACCACCCAGCCACCGCCGGCGCAACCAGCAGCCAGTTGAATCCACTCAGGAACAGCTCATAGAGCCGCCGCAGCAAGCTCAGCACAAACCTGACCGGATTGAGCGTCGAGTACAAGTTGTACTGGAGATAACCCGCGTTGCCTGTCCAAAAGCCGGTGTGGCGATGATAGTAGAGCGCCCAAAGCGCGAGCGGCAGGCAGGGCGCGGCGGTCGCCAGCCACGCGCTCACCGGAAATCTGCGGCCGGCGCGGCGGTTCTCGATCCACAGATAGACCCAGGCGGCCGGCAACAGCACGATCGCAGTCTCTTTGGTGAGCACCGCCAGTGATCCCATCGTCGCGCTGAGAATCCAGCGCTCATCGAGCAGGGCCATCAGGGCTACTAAGCTGAAGAACGCCACCGCCAGATCCAGAAATACCAACTCGCTCTGGGCGAAGAAGAGCGGTGTTACAGCCAGCAGTCCCGCGGCGGCGAACGCGGCCTCGCGACCGGCAGCACGATCCGCAAACAGGCGCCGTGCGAGCACGGCGGTCGCGGTGACCGTGCCTGCCGCGAACAGGATCATGGCGGCGCGTGTCACCAGCGGCGAGAATCCGAAGATCCGCCATACCACCGCTAGGTAGACACTGACGAGGGGCGTATGACCGATGGGTTCTGTGCTTGAGGGAATCAGCAGGCCATGACGGAAGAAGTCCAGCGCCGCCGGCACGTAGTAGCCGGCTTCGTCCCAGTAGTAGGGCAGCTTGAGGAAGGGGGCGTGCAAGGCCACCAGTCCCAGCCAGACTCCCAGGACCGCTGCTATTCTTGACGTGGTGCGCTGCATCGGTTATGCGATACTCTTCCCCTGAAACTGCTGTCGCTGTAGCGCGCCTGTCTCAGGCGCGCAAATCGCGGGCGAGGACGACCGCGCTACAGCACGATGCGGCCTGAGGAGATCCCAGGTGGACGCGACTGCGAAGCCAGCTTCAAAACTCTACGGCCCGAGCCGGCAAATCGAGATCTATCTCGGTGGACTCGCAGGCCGCAAGCCGCTGCTGCCCATTATGCTCGACAAGCTCGAACGCCGTGCCCGCGAAGCACTGGCGCCCGAGGCCTGGGACTACATCGCCGGTGCCGCGGGCGGCGAAGACACCATGCGCGCCAATCGCGAAGCCTTCCGGCGCTGGCGCATCGTTCCGCGCATGCTGCGCGACGTCGCCCGGCGCGACCTCAGCGTGGAACTCTTCGGGCGCCAGTTTCCCGCTCCGGTGCTCCTCGGACCTGTCGGCGTGCAGGGCATTATCCATCCCGAAGCTGAAGTTGCGGTGGCGCGCGCGGCGTCCGGATTGGGTGTTCCCTTCGCGCTCAGTACGGTGTCGTCCAAGAGCATCGAGGAGGTCGCTTTGGCCGCGGGCGACAGCCCGCGATGGTTCCAGCTTTACCCGAGCAAGGACCCCGAACTCACGGACAGCATGGTGCGCCGCGCCGAGCATGCGGGTTACAGCGCTATCATCGTTACGCTCGACACCACCATGCTCGCCTGGCGCGAGCGCGATCTCGATTATCCCTTCCTGCCCTTTCTCCAGGGCCAGGGCCTCGCGAATTACTTCACTGACCCGGTGTTCCGCTCGCGGCTGGCGGCGACGCCGGAACAGAATCGGGCCGCGGCTGTTCAGCACTGGGTGGCAATCTACTCCAATCCCTCCTTCGACTGGGAGCAGTTCCGCACCGTGCGCCGCCAGACGCGCCTGCCGCTGCTGCTCAAGGGCATCCTGCACCCGGAAGACGCGCGGCTGGCGCGCAAATGGGCCGCAGACGGCATCATCGTGTCGAACCACGGCGGACGCCAGGTCGACGGCGCCATCGCCGCTCTCGATGCCTTGCCCGCGGTGGTCAAAGCGGTCGAAGGATCGATGCCCGTGCTCTTCGACAGCGGCATACGCCGCGGCGCCGACGCTCTCAAGGCGCTGGCGCTTGGCGCGCGCGCGGTGCTGCTGGGCCGGCCGTACCTGTGGGGTCTCGCGGCGGGCGGCGAGCAGGGCGTCCGCGAAGTGCTGCTGAACTTCCTCGCCGACTTCGACCTCACGCTCGCGCTCAGTGGCTGCGCCTCCTGCGCCGAACTCGACGCCTCTCAGCTGACGTCCGGCTAGGAGAATTCGTCGCGCAAGGTTCAAAAAGGCCTTAACCCGGCGAGGCTCGCCGCAACCAAATCGGCAGAAGTGTTGAGTGGCGGGCCCCAAATCCTTTCCACGCCGCGAAGAGGTCCAGGACTTGCAGTCCAGGACACGGAGTCAATGCACAGAGGACCTGATAGAGCAGCCCAAACAGCTTCTTCTCCGTGATCTCTGTGAATCCCGTGGCCTCTGTGTTGGAAGCTTTTTTCCTCGATCTCGTTGTGATCCCGCTGTCACTGGCTTTGCGCCTGCCTCAGAAGCCATTGTTGGAACTGCTCTGTCGTCACCACGTCGAGATCAGCGTGCATTTTGTAGTGGCCCAGGCCACAGAGCTCCGAGCAGACGATCTCGTATCGCCCCATGCGGTCCGCCGTGAAGGGAATGGAGGAGATGCGTCCGGGAATCGCATCCTGTTTGATCCGCAGCTCCCGCACGAAAAAGGAATGGATCACGTCCTTGGACCGCACCATCAGCTCGACGGGCCGGCCGACGGGCACGGTGAGTGTTGCCGTCACGACATCGTCGCGCGAAGCTGCATCGTGCTCGCGTTCAAGACCGAGATAATTTCCCGTGCCATCATTCATCAAGTCGGGATGAATGGGGCCGAATTGCCCGTCCGGCCCCGGATACCGAAAGTACCACTCAAACTGTTCGCCCCACACCTCCACGCGCAGCGCACCGGGTGCAGGCGGTGACACGGTGGTTCGCGCCCACACTCGATAGCCTGCTGCTCCCAGGCTGACAAAGAGCACCGTCACGACTGCCGTCCAGAAAAGCTCGTAGGGTCCGTTGGCGTGCCCGGCCGGCGCTTGTACTCCCGGTCGACTGCTACGGTACCGCCACACGAATCCCGCCATCGTGATCTGCGCCACAACGAAGAGAATGCCGCAGACAATGAACGTCACGGCGAACTGACGATCGATGGACGACGCGGAGGCGGAAATGGAGATGGGAAACCACCAGGGATGAACCAGGAAGAGAACGCAGGTCGCGAGAGCGAGCAAGGCTATGGTCAATGCCAGAACAAGCGCCATCTTTGCCTGATCCTTACGAATCAATCCCAAGGCTCAGAGGAGTCTAACATGCGGGCTTGACGGGTTCTACGGATTTGAGGAGGCGGGTGGGAAAAGTCGAGAATCGTGTGCTTCTCTTTCAACTGGCACGTCTCTGGAAAACTCGCCCTGCCTGCCGGTCCTGCCGGCCTACGCCTGTCGAACTCTCAACCGCAGTCTGTTCACACCACGGCAGGAGCCCCAAGTGCCAGTCATACCGAAGCCTCGAGCCGAACCGGCGCTGCCCGGCTGGACGTTTTCCGTGGACGACCTCTTTGGCTGAGATCCCGGGCGGTCGGAATGGTGTCGAGCTGCCCGACTACGGAACGCGTAAAATCCTGGAATCCTGCCGCAGTCTCCACTAGAATCTCAAACTCAACTTGAGCCGGAGGGATATGCATGCTTGTGAGACGTGTCGGGATTGCAGCGCTGCTGGCATTCAGCCTGGCGGGAGCATGGCACGGGACGCGCGTCCTGCGGGCCGCCGATTCGCCCGCGGATTCCACAAAGCCCGAAGATACGCTGTTCAAGGGCATGAAGTGGCGCCTGGTCGGACCGTTTCGCGGCGGGCGTGTGATCGCCGTCACGGGTGTAGCCAGCGAGCCGAATGTCTATTATTTTGGCGCGGTCAGCGGCGGCGTCTGGAAAACGATCGACAGCGGCGCGGATTGGACGCCGCTCACCGACAAGGAGCCCATCGCTTCGGTCGGCAGCATCGCCGTACCCGACTCGGACCCGAATGTGATCTATGTGGGCACGGGCGAAGGATGCCCTCGCGGAGACGTGACCTACGGTGATGGCGTCTGGAAGTCGCTCGACGGCGGCAAGACCTGGATACATTTGGGCCTTGACAATACCGAAACCATTCCGCGAGTGATCGTTAATCCGCACGATCCCAACGAAGTCTTTGTGGCCGCGCTCGGACACATCTACGGCCCGAACGCGGACCGCGGCGTGTACAAGTCGACGGATGGCGGCAAGACCTGGCGGAAAGTGCTCTACAAGGATGACAAGACAGGCGCGATCGACCTGACTTTCGATCCCTCAAATGCGCACGTGCTGTTCGCCGCGCTCTGGCAGATGAACCGGACGCCGTACGGCCTGACGAGCGGCGGACCCGGCAGCGGGCTCTACAAATCCACCGACGACGGCGAGACCTGGAAACAGCTCGAAGGACACGGGCTGCCCAAGGGTGTGTGGGGGCGTGCAGGCGTGGCGGTCTCCGGCGCCGATTCCCAGCGCGTCTACGCGCTGATCGAGGCGGAGGACGGCGGATTGTACAGCTCGAATGACGGCGGCGAGACGTGGACCCGTGTGAACCAGGACCATCGCTTCACCCAGCGCGCGTGGTACTTCAGCCACGTCTTCTCGGATCCCAGGAACGTCGACACCGTTTACATCCTGAACACGGGTGCTTATCGCTCCACCGACGGAGGCAAGACGTTTACGCCGATGAGCGCGCCGCATGGCGATCATCACGGCTTGTGGATCAATCCCAGGAATCCGCAGTTCATGATCAACGGCAACGACGGCGGGGCTGACGTTTCGATCGACGGCGGCAAGACCTGGTCGACCCAAGAGAATCAGCCGACGGCGCAGTTCTATCACGTGGTCGCGGACAATCGATATCCCTATTACATCTATGGCGCGCAGCAGGACAATTCGACCGTCGGCATCGCCAGCGCCGGCGAAGAGGGCGGCATCGGGCGCCAGGACTGGTACCCGGTGGGCGGCGGCGAGAGCGGTTACATCGCGCCTTATCCGCCGAATCCGAATGTGGTCTATGCCGGCTCGTACGATGGTCTCATCACCCGTTACGACCACAGCAACTGGCAGGAGCAGGAGGTGAGCCCGTGGCCCGACAATGTGATGGGCGAGGGCGCCGCCGACCTGAAATACCGCTTTCAGTGGACGTTCCCCATCGAGATCTCGCCGCACGATCCCAACGTGATCTACGCCGGCGCGCAAGTGATCTTCAAGAGCGCGGACGCCGGTCACAGTTGGACCGTGATCAGCCCGGACCTGACGCGCAACGACAGGTCGAAGCAGGGCTCGTCGGGCGGGCCGGTCACCCAGGACAACACCAGCATCGAGTATTACGACACGGTGTTCGCGATTGCCGAATCGCCGGTCCAGAAAGGCCTGATCTGGGCGGGGAGCGACGACGGCCTGATCCACCTGACCCGCGATGGCGGCCGCAACTGGACAGACGTCACTCCCAAAGACCTGCCGGAGTGGAGCTTGATCAGCATTATCGAGCCCTCGCCGCATGACGCCGGCACGGCCTACGTGGCGGCCGAGCGACACCGGTTGGACGATCACCATCCTTACATCTACAAGAGCAGCGACTTTGGCAAGACCTGGACGAAAATCACCGACGGCATTCCGGATAACGTCTACGTGCATGCGGTGCGCGAGGACCCCGAAAAGCAGGGTCTGCTCTACGCGGGCACCGAAACGGGCGTGATGGTCTCGTTCGACGACGGCGCGCACTGGCAGGCGCTCAAACTGAATCTGCCGCAGTGCCCGGTGCATGACCTGGTCGTGAAGAACGGGGATCTCGCCATCGCGACCCACGGGCGCGCGTTCTGGATTCTGGACGATCTTTCGCCGCTACGCCAGTTCACGCCCGGGATCGCCTCGGAGTCGGTCCACCTGTTCAGGCCGCGTGCGGCCTACGTGCCCGCCCTCGGAGGCGGGTTCCGCCCACGGGGCGCGATGGGGCAGAATCCGCCGGGCGGCGCGGTAATCGACTACGAGCTGAAGAATCCACCCGGCAAGCCGGGCTCGAACGCGCCTGAAGGAGCAGACGCCGCGGGCGGTCCCGCCGCAGGTGCCGGAGCGGGTGAGGAAGGAGCGAGGAAGCCGGCGGCAGCACCCGTCAAGATCGAAATCGATGACAGTGCCGGCCATGTTGTCCGCCGGTATCCGGCGAAGAACGCCGGGAATGAAGAGGGACCGAGCGAGTTCCCGGGATTCCGGGGACGCCAGAACAACGTGCCGGCAGAGAAGGGGCTGAACCGCTTCACGTGGGACCTGCGCTATGACGTGGCCACCCGGGTACCGGGCAGCGCGCACTGGGGTGGCTTCGGCGGCGGCCCGATGGTGCTGCCGGGCACGTATCAGGTGAAGCTCACAGTGGAGGGCCAAACTTACACCGCACCGCTCGAGGTCAAGCTCGACCCGCGAGTGAAAGTCCCGCGCGCCGATCTCGAGAAGCAACTCGATCTGGCGCTGAAGATTCGCGATCGCGTGACCGCCGATCACGATGCCGTCAACCAGATCCGCAGCGTGCATACGCAGCTCGCGGCTTTGGAGCGCCGCCTGGGGGTTGACGAGCACTCGAAGGTCCTGATCGATTCTGCCAAGGCTTTTGACAAGAAGATGACAGCAGTCGAGGAAAAGCTGATGCAGACGAAATCGAAGAGCTCCGAAGATCCGCTGAACTTTCCAGTGAAGCTCGACGATCGCCTGGGCGCGCTGGGGAACGCGGTGGAGAGCGCGGCGGCGGCGCCCACGGAGCAGGACTACGCAGTCTTCGATCTGGTGAACGGTCAGCTGGAGCAGGTGCTCGGCGAGTGGCGGGACCTACGGGCCCACGATCTCGCGGCGTTCAACGCGCAGGCGGCCAAGGCCGGCGTTTCCGTCATCGGGGTGAAGGAGGATCACGAAAGCGAGGCGGAGCCGGAGGCCAGGAGGTAGCCTCGAAGCGGCGGGCCAGCTGCGAGGCAGAAACGACCTTCGACCCATCTCGACTTCTTCTCACTCGTAGCGCAAGGCCACGATCGGGTCGAGGCGCGAGGCTTTGAGCGCGGGCCAAAGGCCGAAAAACAAGCCGATGGAGACGGCGACAACGAAGCCGGTGACGACGGACCACAGCGGCACCGAAGAGTGCAGGATATTCAGGGTGCGGACCAGCGCGCTTATGCCGAAGCCGAGCGCAACGCCGAGCGCACCTCCGGAACCGGTGAGGGTCATGGCCTCCAGCAGAAACTGCCAGGTGATGTCGCTGCGCCGCGCGCCGATGGCTTTGCGCACACCGATTTCCCGCGTGCGCTCCGTAACCGACACCAGCATGATGTTCATCACGCCAATGCCACCCACCAGCAGCCCGATGGATGAAATCACCACCGTCACCAGGACAACGGTGCCGATTAACTGGTCAAACTGTTTGATAATCGCATCCGCGGACGAAATGCCGAAATTGTCCGGCTGCGACGGCTTCACGTGCCGGCGGCGCCGCAGCACCCCTTCCACTTCGTCCTTGGCCTCATCCATTCTTCCCGGGAAGGCCATGGCGATTACAAAGTTCTCCTTCTCGCTGGGATAGATTTTCTTGAAAGTGAGATAGGGAATCTTCACGGTCATGTCCGTATTGTCGTTCCCCGGGAAGGCGGTACGCGGGCCCGTGGTACCGACGACTTCAAAGGTCTCGCTGCCCAGGATAATGTTCTTGCCCACCGGGTCTTCATTGGGGAAGAAGCGCTTCACCACGTCACTTCCGATTACGGCCACATTCGAGCGGTGCAGGTTGTCAATGTCCGTGAAGAGGCGGCCGTCGACCAGAACGTCGTTTTCCGCCTGGAAGTCGTTCGGGGTGACGCCGTTGAAGTTGTAGCTCAGGATCTGCATGCCCTTGTACTTCATGGGAGGAGGGGAGCCCCACCAGATGAACGTCGCCACGGCCACGCTCTTGATGTCGGGGCACTCCTCCTGAAGCGCCATGGCGTCCTCATAACTGATGGGTTTGCGCAGGCGCTCCTCCCGCGACAGCCGTCCCACGTGGATGCCCGGATCAAGCTTGAAGATGAAAAGATTCGAGGTTCCGAAATCTTTGGCTGCCGCCGCCACCTGGTTCTCCAGGCCGGCAAAAACCGAGGCGACCGCGATCACGGTGGTGGTACCGATCAGCACCCCGAGAATAGTCAGGAAAGACCGGAACTTGTGCGTGCGCAGGGTGTCGAGCGCCAGGAGCAGGTTCTCGCGGATGTTTCGGCGGAAGAATCTCATAATTCCGCTCCAGCGCGGCGTTCCAGGGTCAACCGTTCACACTTAACAGTCCACAGTCGGATGTGGACAGCGGCCGCATACGCATTTTCACCGCCGAAATTGCACTGTCGGCCGTTGGCTGTCGACTGCCGATCCCGGACCTGAGACTCTCTTCTCATGCCTCTGTTCTCAGCGCCTCGATCGGATCCAGCCGTGCCGCCTTGGTCGCGGGGTAAATTCCAAAGAAGAGCCCCACGATGGTGGAAAGCGACAGCCCGACCAGGACAGCACTCACCGGCACCGATGCCGTGAACACCATGTCCACCAGCTTGGCCACAATCACCGAGAGCGCGATTCCGAGCAGGCCGCCCACTCCGGCCATGACGCCGGATTCGATCACGAATTGCAGCAGGATGTCGCGGCGCCGCGCTCCCAGCGACTTCCTGATCCCGATCTCGTGCGTGCGTTCGGTGACGCTGGCCAGCATGATGTTCATAATCACGATGCCGCCCACGACCATGAACACCGCCACGATGGCGATGGTAATGGCAAAGATCGAGCCGGTCAGTTGCTGCCACAGGCCCATGATGGTGGCGGAGGCGTTGATGCCGAAATCGTCGGATTCTTTATAAGGGATGTGGTGGCGCGCGCGCATCAAGGCGCGGGTCTCGTCTTCCAGCTCCATCATCTGATCGGCGTTGTTTGCCTGCACGTCAATATCGATGCCCGGCCGCGACGCATAGAGCTTCTGGAACGTGGTCAGGGGGATCTGGACGAAGTTGTCCTGGCTCTGCCCCAGGGTCTTGCCGATGGTCTGGGCAACGCCCACCACGCGGAAAGGCTGCCCGCCGATCTGGATGATTTTGTCGAGGGGATCCGAGTTGGGGAAGAACTGGTTCACCACGTCGGTGCCGATGAAACAGACCATGGCGCTGTGCTGATACTCCGCCTCGGTAAAATACCGCCCGCTTCCCACCTCCTGCTGCTCGATGCCCATCATGCTGGGCGTCTCCCCGGTAATCCCCACGTCGTACATGGTGTGGCCCCGGTAGCGAATGGGCGGCGCGGAATTGCGGCCGTAATAGGCTTCGGCGCCGATGGCTTTGTATCCCTGCAGGTTGTCCTTGAGAAACTCGTAGTCTTCTGTCCGGATCAGCTTGTTGCGGCGCTGTTCCTTGATCCACTCTTCGTCACTGGTGTTCGCCCAATTGAAGCGGTCGAGAATGAAGACGTTGGCGCCCAGGTTGGCGATGTGGTCGGCAATGTACAAGTTCATGCCGTTGATGACCGACATGACCACGATCAGGGTGGTGGTGGCGATGACCACTCCCAGCAGCGTGAGGAAGGAGCGCAGCTTGTGAGCGCGCAGCGCCTCGACGGCGATAAAGAAAGCCTCACGGGCCGCCACGCTGAAGGTGGCACGGCCGTCGCGAGCCTTGACGCGGCTCAGAAGGGGTTGCGCATTGCTGATGGCGGACACAATCTTCCTCGGCGGGACCCTACCTCACCTGCTCGTCACGCGCCACCTTGCCGTCACGCACACTGATAATGCGATGCGCCCGGGCGGCGATATCGTGTTCGTGGGTGACCAGCACAATGGTGTTGCCGGCCGCCTGCAGGCGGTCGAAGAGATTCATAATCTCCTCACCGGTGGCGCTGTCGAGATTGCCGGTGGGCTCGTCGGCGAGCAGCAACGAAGGATTGTTCACCAGGGCGCGGGCCACGGCCACCCTCTGCCGCTGGCCGCCGGAAAGCTCGTTCGGCTTGTGATGCATACGCTCGGCAAGATCCACCCGGCGCAGCGCGTCCTGGGCACGCTCCAAGCGTTCCGCGGCGGGAGTGCCGTTGTAAATCAGGGGCAATTCCACGTTGTGCAGCGCGGAGGCGCGCGAAAGCAGGTTAAAAGTCTGAAAGACGAAGCCGATCTCCTTATTGCGGATGTAAGCCAGCTCATCGTCCGTCAATTCGCTCACCAACCGGCTGTTCAGCCAGTAGCGGCCGCGCGTGGGAGTATCGAGGCAGCCGATGAGGTTCATCAAGGTCGACTTGCCCGATCCTGAGGGCCCCATGATGGCCACGTACTCGCCCCGATGGATGTCAAATGAGACGCCCGAGAGGGCGTTCACCTGAATGGCGCCTCCCATGTCGTAGGTCTTCCACAGGTCCTCGACACGGATCAGACACCCATCCGGGGGTGTGTAGTACTCCAGAGCCGGTGATGTGAGCGTTTGTGATCCCATTCGTCAGGTCCGTCAGCGAATCGACCGCTGCTTTATTGCCACCAACACGTAAGTACCTTTTATTTCAGCAACATCGTGGGACTTACCCCAGCCGAGCTTGATTCTAAAAGACATTCTGGCTTCGGTCGTAAAAATCTTCTCCGGTCATTTTTTCTTACGATGAAGATGGCGCGGGCAGCGCGGCCATCGTGTTGTCTACGCGCACTTTGGTATTCGTCTTCAGAGTACGCAATACCTGATAGCTGCCGGTCACGATCTCATCGCCGGGCTTGAGGCCCTTGAGCACCTCCACGTTCGTGTCGGACATGATTCCGGTGTCCACGGGCACAAACACCGCCTTCCCCTCACGCAAGACGAATACGCCCTGTAGCTCTTCCTTGAGACGGTTCTGCTCCGCTTCGGAAAGCTGTGACATGGGGCGGCTCGCCGCCAGCGCCTTTCCCTTGCCGTTCGTCTGGGCCTCTTCCAACTCGCGCCGTGTGCGGATGGTCAGCGCCTGAATGGGAACCGCCACCGCGTTCTTGCGCGTGGCGGTCGTGATTTTGGCTGTGCATGACAGGCCCGGCCGAAGATTCGCAGGCGGATTATCGAGTGTGACCACCACTTTGAAGTCCTTGGCTTCCTGGTTGGACGTACCACTCGTCGAACTGGTAGTGGTGGTTTGCCCCGTGGTGCTGCTCACGGCGCTCTGTCCGATTTCGGTCACTTTCCCGGTGAAAGTCTTGTTGGGGATGGCGTCAATCGAGACCTGGGCCGGCTGGTTGAGCTTCACATTGACGATATCTGTTTCATCCACAAGGACTTCTGCGGTGATGATTTTCATGTCGGCAACTTGAAAGAGGACGCTGCCCACGGCGTTCTGGATGCCAGGCACCACGTTCTCGCCTACGGTGACTGGAAGTGAGGTCACAATACCGTCGATCGGTGAGACGTAGACCGTCTGCGCGAGCTGGTTCTGAAAGCCCATCAACTGCGCCTTGTTCTGGGCCAGGCGCGCCGCCGACATGTCATGGTTGAACTGGGACTGCTGCAATTGTGCCTTGGCCTGCTCGACGGAAGCCTGGGCGGACTGCACGTTCGCCTTGGCCACCTGAAAGTCACTCAGTCGAGAATCAAAGTCCTGCCTGGAGAGGAGGTTATCCTTGAACAACTCCTGCCCGCGGTCAAAAGCATCACTGGACTGCTTGAACTTCGCCTGCGCCTGGGCGAGGTTGGCCTGCTGAAGGTTCAGAGTCGCCTTGGCGGAGTCCACGCTGGCTTGCGACGCCTGCAAGTCGGCCTCTTCAGTCCTGATTGCTGCCTCCTGCCCCTGCACGCTGGCCGTCTGCTGGACGTCTTCCGTGCGCAACAGGAGCTGGCCCTTCTTGACCGTGTCGCCTTCCTTCACGTTGATCTCGGTGATCTTGCCCATGCTGTTGGCGTTCACGTTGACGAGATTGACGTCAGGCGGTTTGATTTGACCGGACGCGGTCACGATTGCGGCGAGGTCCTGCCGGCCCACTTTCCCGGTTTGGACCACCACCACGCCGCGCTTGCTCCAGGCGATGCCCACCGCTACCAGGATGCCCAACACGATCAGCGACACAATCGCCAGGATTGCTTTGGTGCGCGGCTTCATGCCCTTCTTCGCCCTTGGAGGCGGAGGTGCTCCAATGAGGGAGCTTTCCGAGAGGTCGATGCGTCCCCGGGTCTGACTCTCTTCCAACACCGTTGGGTTGCCCATAATTGTATGCTCCTGGACGGCTCGCCACCGGCGCAGAGACCGCATCCGGCGCTGGCGCAGCATTCAGCACGATTAGACGCGGATAAAGCGCCGTTAGTTAATACGTTCGACCACTGGCAAAAGTTCCAGGGTCAGAAAAGTTGGCTCAACACCTTTTCGATCGGGCTGCGCTTGACGGTAAAACGACCAAGGCGATAGTGCGGGTATTCGGGCAGACGGTCTCCGGCGTCCGGCTTGCACTCGAGTCCTGCAATATCTCAAAAGGGCATTATATCGCGTCAAGGAACGTTTCAGAAGTCGAATCCTTATACGACCGCTCGACCTCGTTGCGAGCTTAAATCCAGCGCGGCTCGCCGCAACCCAACAGGGAAAGACTGGCCAGTGGCGAGCCCCAAGAAGTGGCGCGCCGTGAAGAGCTTCAGGATCTGCGGTCCGGGGTTCCCGTGAGGCCGAATCCTTCGGGACGTGCCGGGGTGTCAAAGAGGTTCGAGGTCAACCTTCTATCGCAATCGCGCATCACACCTTTCTCGTCGGGTGCAGGGTCGCGAAAAGGAGGGGCGCCCTTGACTTTTCGCGGCTCGAAAAATAACATTCTAGGCAAGCAGGCTTCTGCGCCTATGAAGTCAGTGCTTCCGAAATCCCGGTCGCGGTATCGTGGAAGGACGCTGCTGGCCTTCGCAAGCGCAGCGGCTCTCCTCGTTGTCTTCGGCACCACAACCCGCGCTTCCGCCTATCCTGACAAACAAAGCAAGCAAACCCGGGAGGAAAGGAAACGCCAGAAGGCGCTCGAGAAAGAGGAGCAGAGCCCCTACAAGAAGTGGATCGATGAAGAAGTGCCTTACATCATCACCGATCAGGAACGGGCGGCATTCAAAAAGCTCACCACGGACGACGAGCGGGAAAAGTTCATTGAAGCTTTCTGGGAGCGGCGCAACCCCAATCCGGGCAATCCTGAGAACGAGTTCAAAGAGGAATACTACCGGCGGATCGCTTACGCCAACGAGCACTTTGCTTCCGGTATCCCGGGCTGGAAAACCGACCGCGGCCGCATTTACATCATGTACGGCCCGCCCAATGAAATCGATAACCACGACAGCGGCGGCACCTACGAGCGTCCGATGGAAGAGGGCGGCGGCGAGACCTCCACTTTCCCGTTCGAGGACTGGACCTACAACTACATCGAGGGTATCGGAGAAAACATCAAGCTGGAGTTCGTCGACCCCACCATGAGCGGCGAATTCCATCTGACGATGGACCCGGGAGAGAAGGATGCTTTGCTGCACGTTCCCGGCGCGGGCCTGACGCTGATGGAATCGATGGGCATGGCGTCCAAGGCCAACCGGTTCACGAGGACGGACGGAATGACGATCGGCGCGCCGATGGGCGCGCTGCCGGAGAGTATGGAGGAGTTCACGCGGCTGGATACTTTTGCCAAGATCTTCCGGCCGCCGGCCGTCAAGTTCGACGATCTCCGGGCGTCGGTGACCCACAAGATCACCGCTCAAATTCTGCCCTTCCAGGTCCGGACCGACTTCGTGCGCATCACGGAAGACGCCATCCTCACGCCGATCACGATTCAGGTGGCGAACAAAGACCTGCAGTTCCAGAACAAGGACGGCGTGATGCACGCGTCGCTGGACATCTACGGGCAGTTAACCACGCCCAGCGGCCGTGTTGCCTCGAGCTTTGACCAGGGCGTCGCCGTCGACATGCCGGAGCACGATTTCCAGAATTTCCCCGATCGCAGAGAGGTGTATCAGAGAGCGCTGCCCTTGAAGCCCGGCTTGTACAAGCTCAGCCTGGTTCTGAAGGACCAAAACAGCGGAAACATCGGCTACCTGGACGAGGGCATCCGCGTTCCCCGTTATTCCGACGACAAACTCGCCAGCAGTTCGCTGATTCTGGCCGATCTCATCCAGCAGGTCCCGACCACCCAGGTGGGATCGGGAATGTTCGTGATCGGCAGCACGAAGGTACGGCCCAGCGTGCAGAAGATCTTCAAGCGCGACCAGGATTTGGGAATTTACATGCAAGTCTACAACTTGCAGCAGGATCCCGCTACGCACAGGCCATCGGCCGAAATTGATTACTCCCTGACGCAAGACGGCAAGTCACTCTATTCAGCCACGGAGAAAGCTCAAACCGCGCAGGTGACAATTTCAAAGCACCTCCCGCTGAAGACGCTGGCGCCAGGCAAGTATACGTTCGAGATCAAGGTGACCGACAACGTCAGCAAGCAATCGGTAACGGAGCCGGCGACGTTTGAAGTTCAGTAGCCCGGATTGAATCGAATGAAGCCGCCTTTCTCACGATCGAAGCGCGCGGGCCTCCTGGTTGCGGGGATCGCGGCCGCCGCTTTGGCCGCGGCCGGCGGCTGGGCTGCGGGCAATCCCGCCTACGGCCGTCTCAGCGGTATGGTCACTGATCGCGACGGCACTCCGCTCAGCGAGGCTACGGTTGTGATCGTCGGACCGGGAATCACGCGTCGCGTGGAGCGAGTGCTGACTGACGCGCACGGGCGGTTCAGCGCGGGCGACCTGTTGCCCGGGCGCTACTCCCTCCGGGTTGCCAGCACAACGCTCGCGCGCGACGGGGTCGAAGTGCAGGCGGGCCGGGTCTCCGAACTCAGCCTGATCCTCGGCACGTTGCTGCCGCAAGTCACGCGGTCCCGCGAAGGCGGGATCCGCGCCGCGGACGACTGGAAATGGGTGCTCCGCAGCGCCTCTTCGGTTCGGCCGGTGCTTCGTTATCATGGCGGTGGTTCAAGTGCCCGTCAGGCGCTCGATCCGGGCCAGAAGCTAGTGGCGATGCTCCCGGAAGCAGCCGGAGCCAGTGCCCTGAGCGACCAGGTCGATCTGGGGAGTGTCCTTGCCTACTGGCGGCCGGTGACGCAGGGAACGGACATCCTGGTGGCCAGCACTCTGGCGGGCGACGGCGTCTCCAGTTCGTCGCTGATCACCTCATTCCGCCGCCGCGCCGCCAACGGGTCCACCCAGGAGGTGGCACTCGTCGCCCACCAGTTCGGTTTTGAAGCTGGCGGGCAGCCGGTCCCGGCAGGGGCCCCCAGTCTGCTGAACGGTCATGGCGCCACGCTCGCGTATTCCGACACCCGGCAGATTACGGGCGCCCTGATGTTGACTGCCGGCTTCGAGATCAATTATCTGGCCGGTTTTCAAAGCGCGGCCATGGTGATGCCTCACGCCGAAATCGGCTACGTCCTGAGTCCGGTGAGCAGTCTCAAGTTCAGCTACGGCGACGGTTCGGTAGCGCCCGACGGGACCCTGGCGGGAAAAGTGGACGAACTCAATGCGTTTCCTCGGATGAGCTTGCGTAACAACCGTGCGCGCATGGAGGCTGCGCGTCACGCCCAGGTGGGTTACTCGCGGCGGCTGACCCGCAGGACACAGATCCAGGCGGCGGCATACCACGATCAGTTCAGCAACGCCGTGGTGCGCGGGCTCGGCCCGGCGTCCGCCTGGGGTGCATGGAGCGGCGACATCCTGCCCAACGCCGCCGTCAACGGCGTCAATTTGAATGCCGGCGGCTACGGATCGACGGGCGTGCGCGTTTCAATCTCCCAATGCGTCACCCGGAACCTGCAGGCCAGCGCCAGCTATTCAACCGGCGACGCCCTCACGGCGCTGGAGGCTGCGCACGGGACGTCGTCGATCCCGGTGATTCAGCCGCGCGCCAGCCGGATGGTGGCAGCCAAAATGGTGGCCGAACTGCCCGAGACCCGCACTCTGTTTGTAGCTTCCTACGGCTGGATTCCGAGCGGCCTGGTGACGGCCGTCGATCCCTACAGCCTCGTTGACCTCGACCTCGCGCCGTACGCCGGTCTTCAGATTCGCCAGCCGCTGCCGCGCATCAGCTTCCTCGGCGGGGCCCAGATCCAGGCCGTAGCCGACTTCCGCAACCTCGGCGGCCAGGGTTACGTGCGCGTGAGCGGCGCCAACGGCCAACCGGTTACGCTGACGCCGGTCTACCGCACGTTCCGCGGCGGGTTCTCCGTCCAGTTCTAATCTGAAGTCGCCGCCCCTCCGTCGAATCAGGACGCGACACTTCTCAGGTCAGACAGCGTTGACGCCCGGCTGCAAGTCCCTCTATAATTAAGTTTTCCGCTCACAGGAGAATTCAGGTTTATGTACGCGATCTTTCGGACTGGCGGCAAGGAATACAAGGTTTCGCCCGGCGACGTGGTGCGCGTTGAGCACCTGCCCGCGGAGCCCGGAGCCGGCGTGGAGTTCAACCACGTCTTCGCGGTGCGCAAGGAGAAGCTGACCCTGGGCGATCCGCTCGTTGACGGCGCCAAGGTCACGGGCACCGTGCTGCGGCATGCACGAGCTCCAAAGGTCCGGGTGCTGAAGTACAAGGCCAGCAAGCAGTACCGCCGGACGCTCGGGCATCGTCAGGCGTTCAGCGAAGTGCGAATAACCGACATCGTCGGGGCGTGACGGGACGTCGGAACGCGAAAAAGCGAAAATCCCGAGACTCGAAATTCGGCTGACAGCCGCGGAATCACCGGGAATTGATTCGCGCTTCTCGGATTTCGACAAAGGGTGAGAGGCATCTATGGCACACAAGAAGGGCTTGGGCAGTTCGCGGAACGGCCGCGACTCCAACGCGCAGAGGCTGGGCGTCAAGCGATTCGCCGGCCAGACGGTTACGGGCGGCTCTATTCTGGTCCGGCAGCGTGGTACAAAGCTGAAGCCCGGCGACAACGTCGGCCGCGGCAAGGACGACACCCTCTACGCCAAGGTACCCGGTGTGGTTCAGTTTGAGGATAAGGGGCGCATGGGGCGCTTTGTCCATATCCTGGTTCCTTCCACTAACTGAAGATCAGGCGGCGGGACAGCGAGGAATCTCCGTTCCGCCGCCTTTTGTGTCTCTGAAGGGAGCACTCGGTTGTCAATTGTCAGTGGTCAGCTGCCCGTGTCGTCCGGTGCGCTCTGCTCATAGTGAGCGTCGCCAGATAGAGGCTCGATTCTCGGAAAAGGATGACGAGCCAAGCAGGGAAGTTGGATTTCCAGACAAGCGACGACTGACAACTGACGACTGACAGCTATTTCCCATGTTCATCGATGAAGCCGTAATTCGCGTGGCGGGCGGCAACGGCGGCAACGGATGCGTAGCTTTCCGGCGCGAGAAATTCGTTCCCCGCGGAGGTCCCAGCGGGGGTGACGGGGGCCATGGGGGCAGCGTCTTTATCGAAAGCACGGAGCATCTGAATACTCTGCTCAAGTTTCGTTACAAGCGCGAATTCAGCGCCGAGCGCGGACGGCACGGCGAAGGGTCCAACAAACACGGCCGGGACGGCGAAGATCTGGTGATCGCCGTGCCGGCGGGAACGGCCGTCTACGACGACTCGAGCGGCGAACGCGTATTCGATTTCGATGCGCCCGGCGAGCGGTTCCTGGCGGCGCAGGGCGGGCGCGGCGGACGCGGCAATGCGCGCTTCGCCACCTCCACCCATCAGGCGCCGCGACGCGCCGAACCCGGACGTCCCGGCCAGGAGCGCGTCCTGCGAATGCAGCTTAAACTGCTGGCGGATGTCGGGCTGGTGGGATTCCCGAACGTCGGCAAGTCCACCTTGATCTCGCGCCTGAGCGCCGCCCGGCCGCGCATTGCAGATTATCCCTTTACAACCCTCGAACCGCACCTCGGCGTGGTGGAGATCGACCCCGACCGCACCTTCGTTATGGCCGACATCCCCGGACTGATCGAGGGCGCGCACGAAGGCAAAGGTCTGGGTATCCGCTTTCTGAAGCACGTGGAACGGACCCGCCTCCTGGTCCATCTGATTGATGTGGCCGAAATCTCGGACCGCGACCCCGAAGAGGACTACCGCGTGATTCTGGCGGAACTATCGAGTTTTAGCCCGGAAGTGGCCGGGAAGCCCATGCTGCTGGTGGCTTCGCGAGTCGATGCTGCCGGTGACGGCCGGCGTCTTCGGGCTCTGCGCCGGTTCGCTGAAGAACGCGGCGAGCGCCTCTATGAGATCTCGGGAGTCACGGGTCAGGGGCTGGAAAGCCTCAAGGAGGCTATCTGGGATCACTTGACACAGATCCCGCGTACTGCCACGCCGGCAGATACTGTCGACGCTGTTTCCGGTCGCGCCGGAGCGGCCGAGCCACGTCAGCCCTGAAGCTGATCCTGGCTGACGGCGGAGTTTACCTGTGAACGTTGCCCTTTTCGGTGGCACCTTCGACCCTATCCACGTCGGCCACATTCGGGCCGCACAGGCCGCGGCGCGCCGCTTCCGCCTGGATCGGATCTTTTTCGTGCCCAGCGGCGTACCTCCCCACAAGCCGAACGGCGAGGTTACGCCGTTTCCGCATCGATACGCGATGGTGGCTCTGGCCGTCCGCCGCCAGGCGAAGTTTGTGCCTTCCTTGATGGAAGCGCCCCGGCCCGACGGTTGGCCCAATTATGCCGTTGAGACCGTCTCCGCGGCGCGCTCCATGATCGGATCCAGAGATCACCTTTACTTCATTCTCGGGATCGACAGCTTTCTCGATCTGCCCAATTGGAAGAATTACCAGCGCCTGAGCGAACTGACCGACTTCATCGTGGCCGCCCGGCCCGGGTTCGGCAGCCGTGAGCTTCTGGCGAGAATCGGCAACGGGCACTCGGGCACGGTGCTCTCGAAGACGGGGACGAGCCTGCGACTGCCGAGCGGTGCCGGCGTGCACGTGCTGAGCGGCCTGCATTCCCCGGTGGCATCGCGCGAGATCCGGCAGGCCGCGGCTGCCGGGCGGCCTCTGGCTGGCCTTGTCCCGCCGCTTGTGGAAGAATATATCGTGAAGGAGGATCTCTACCGCGCCGCACGTACCCGGCGCCGGGCGGGGCGGGGAGGCCAATGAACGTCCAGGTGGAAGAAGCCGTCCGCGCGGCTCAGGGGCGCAAGGCTCTGGACCTGCGCGTGCTAAACCTCGAAGGCGTCTCCTCTTTCACCGATTTCTTCGTAATCTGCTCCGGTACTTCCACGCGGCACACGCAGGCCATCTGCGATGCCGTCATCGAGGAGCTTAAGAAGAAGGGCGCCAGGCCAACCCACATAGAGGGGTACGCGCAGGCGGAGTGGATTCTGGTGGATTATCTCAACTTCGTAGTTCACATCTTCCTGGAGCGGGCCCGGGAGTTCTACGACCTGGAGCGGCTGTGGAAGAAAGCGGCGCGCGTCACAATTGCCGACTGACGATTGCTGATTTCCGATTGGACGACCGGCCGGACGCTCAACCTGCAATCGTCCTTTCAATCGGCAATCGTCAATCGAAGACCCTCAATTACTTTGCGCATTCGAATCATTCGCGAGGGCAAGCCCAGAGATCCCCATCTGCGGGCGCTTCAGGCCGATTATCAGGACCGTATCGCGCATTTCATCGACTTGAAGCTGGAGGAAAAGCCTTCGCTGGGCGGTAAGGCGGGCGGCCGGGGAGCGTCCGGACATTCGGCAGAACGGAAATGGCTGGAGGGCCTCCGGCCATGCTTCAAGGTCCTGCTCGATGCTCGCGGGCGCGAGTGGACCTCGCAGGAGTTTGCCGAGTGGCTGGGGGAGCGCGCGGTCCGGGGTACCCGGGAACTGGCTTTCCTGGTGGGCGGTGATCGAGGTTTTCCGGAAACAGTCCGGGAACAGGCCGATCTGCTGATGGGCCTCTCGCGGCTCACGCTCACGCACGACTGGGCCTGCACGTTGCTGCTGGAACAGATCTACCGGGCGCTCACGATTCTGCGCGGATATCCGTATGCCAAGTGAGGGAGCGAGCCAGAAGCGGGGACTGATTATCGTCCACACGGGCCCCGGGAAAGGCAAGACGACCGCAGCTCTCGGTCTCGGTTTCCGCGCCGTCGGGCAGGGATTGCGTGTCCTGATGGTTCAGTTCATCAAAGGCTCCTGGCATTATGGGGAGCTGGACAGCGCCGAGCTTCTGAACAAAGCACTCGGCGAGGAGCGCTTCACGATCACCCCTATGGGCCGCGGCTTTGTGAAAGTGGGCGCCGAGAAGCCCGACCCGGAGGACATGCGATTGGTGGAGCAGGCCTGGGCATTCGCGCGCCAGGCGATTTTGGACGGCCAGCACGATCTGGTGATTCTTGACGAGATCAACTACGCCATCAGCTATCACATGCTCGACGCGCAGAAGGTCGTGGATGCCCTCCGGCAGAAACCCGAGATGGTCCACGTGGTGCTCACCGGCCGCAACGCGCATCCGTCCATCACCGAGGCCGCCGACCTCGTGACCGAAATGCGCGAGGTGAAGCATCCATATCAAAAGGGGATTGTGGCGCAGCGGGGAATCGAGTATTGAGAGGAAGTGACAATTGACGAGTGACGAGTGACAACACCGCTGCTCGCTTGGTCTCGCCACTTGTCGCTCGCCACTGTTTTCATATGGCTTGGTTCCGGAAGGACAAACCGCCGTTGAAAGCCTCGACGGAGAAGCGCGTCCAGACCGAAGGGCTTTGGGTGAAGTGCGAGAACTGCAAGCAGATTGTCTGGAAGGGCGATCTTGAAGGCAATCTGTACTGCTGTCCGAAGTGTGGCTATCACTTCAAAATGGGAGCGCCCGAGCGGCTGGCCATGCTGTTCGATGGCGGACACTACACGGAGCATGACGCCAGTCTCGCTTCCTCCGATCCGCTGGGATTTCACGATACCAAGACGTATCGTGACCGATTGAAACAGGCGCAGGCCCAAACCGGCATGAAGGATGCGCTCATGACCGGCGAGGGCCGCATCGAAGATCGTCCGGCGATCGTCTGCGCCATGGAGTTCCGATTCATCGGCGGCAGCATGGGTGCCGTGGTCGGCGAAAAGATCACGCGCGCCGTCGACCGCGCCATCGAAGGAAAGCTGCCCCTGGTGGTGGTTTCCTGCTCGGGCGGCGCGCGCATGATGGAGGGCGCGATCAGCCTCATGCAGATGGCCAAAATCAGCGCCGGTCTGGCGCGCCTTGACGAAGCCGGACAGGCGTTCATTTCGGTGCTTACCGATCCGACCACGGGTGGGGTGACAGCGAGCTACGCCATGCTGGGAGATCTCAACATCGCCGAACCCGGCGCGCTGATCGGTTTTGCCGGGCCGCGCGTGATCGAGCAGACGATCCGTCAGAAGCTGCCGGAAGGCTTTCAGCGCGCCGAATTCCTGCTCGAACACGGTATGCTCGACGCCATCGTGCCCCGCAAGGAATTGAAAGGGTATCTCGCGAGGACGCTGGGATTGCTCTCTCATACTTAGTCCGTCGTCCGTTGGCCGTGGTGAGCCAATCGTGGATCCCGGCGTGATCCGTGCTTCCGTGGCAACCGCCTGAAGCGCGCACAGGCTTCGGGCGGCATACAACGGACGACGGACGGCGACCGAACAGATGAACTACACTGACTGCCTCAAGTACCTGACCGATCTCGGACACGAACTGCGCGGGGTGAAGTTTGACCTCGCCAACATGCGGCTGATCCTCGACGAGCTCGCCCATCCCGAGCGCGCCTGGCCTTCTGCCATCGTTGCCGGGACGAATGGCAAGGGCTCGACGTGCGCGATGCTGGCCAGCATTCTCGGATGCGCCGGATACCGCACCGGCTTGTACAGTTCGCCGCATTTGGTGCGGGTGAATGAGCGCATTCGGGTGGACGGTGCCGATATCAGCGATTCCGATTTTGCGCTTGCCTTCACCGAGGTGGAGCGCGCCGTTTCGCGATTGCTTGCAAGCGGGGCGCTGGCACAGCGTCCGAGCTTTTTCGAATTCCTTACCGCCACGGCCTTCATTCACTTTGCGCAGTGTAAGGTGGATTTCGCGGTCCTCGAAGTAGGTATGGGCGGCCGTCTTGACGCGACCAACACCGTCGAGCCTGAGGTGGCGATCATCACCAACGTCGAGCTCGATCATGTGGAATACCTGGGACATAACCACGCGGCGATCGCGGCCGAAAAGGCAGGTGTAATTCGCGGCGGGAAGCCGGTAATTTCGGGTTGCAGGGATCCCGAAGCCGCGGTGGTCGTCCGCCAGCGGTGCGCGGATCTGGGTGCGGAGCTGGTCGAGCTTCTGAGCTTTGCGCGCTTCAGCAATCTGGCAGATCACGACGGGCGCTTCAGTTTTGGCCTGGCACTTAACGGCACCCAGTTTGCCGCCTTGCGGACCTCTTTGCGCGGCCGGTTCCAGGTGGAGAACGCTTCGGCGGCCGTGGCGGCGGCCTGGAAGCTGGCGGCACGCGGCTGGAAGATTCCTGCTGCGGCGATCGCCGAAGGCGTTGCGCACGCCACCTGGCCTGGTCGGCTCGAATTGTGCGGCGAACATCCGCTCACGTTCCTTGATGGCGCGCATAATCCGGCGGCCGCCGCGGCCGTGGCAGAGTTCATTCGCAGTGACCTCGGTGGAAGACCGCTCACGCTGGTTTACGCGTCCATGCACGACAAAGCCGTGGAAGAAGTGGCGCAACTGCTGTTCCCGCTGGCTTCCGAGATCTATCTCACGCGCACATCGCAGCCCAGAGCGGCCGCACCTGACGAACTGCAGGCCCGTGGGGGACTCTACGCGGGATCCTCGCCCGTGCGGCTCGTCTCGGACCCGGCCCTCGCCCTCGCGCAGGCCCGCCGGACCTCGCCCCCGGACGGCGTGGTGCTCGCCGCGGGGTCGCTGTTTCTCGTCGGCGCCATTAAGGAAGCGTTTAGCGACGGGCGCCTGGGTTGATCGCATGGCCGGGCCTGTTCAACCGATTCAAACCGATTCCAATCAGCCCGGCGCCGGCCACACCCAGCCGAAGCCGAGTGATCAGACCGCCGGCCACAAGCCTGTCAGGCCGGGCGCTGCCGCGACTCGTCGCGGCTCGCGCAGATTCTGGTACCGCCTGAGCTACCTCCGCTCGCTCGTCATTACGGATAACCTGATCTATCTTTACACCGCCATTCTGACCACCATCTCACTGCTGGGATCGTTCTTCGACCGCGAGGGTCGCTGGCAGCACGGTTGCGCGCGGCTCTGGGGCTGGTCGATCCTCAAGACCAGCGGCATTCGGGTGCGCGTGGAGGGGCTGGAGAATCTTCCGCAGGGGACGGTAATCTTCTGCGTGAATCACCCGAGCGCCGCCGACATTCCCATCCTGCTCGCCTGCCTGCCAGTCCAGTTCCGGTTTCTCGCCAAGCGTGAATTGTTCCAATTGCCGTTCCTCGGCTGGTTCCTGCGGCGCGCGGGACACATCCCGGTTGAGCGCAGCCGCCCGCACGAGGCCCGCCAGAGCTTCGAGGAGGCAGCCGATCGCATCCGGCAGGGGACATCCGTGGTGCTGTTTCCCGAAGGCCATCGCAGTCGCACCGCCGGCGAGATGCTGCCCTTCAAGAGCGGGAGCTTTCATCTCGCCGTTCGCGCCGGAGTCCCGATTGTGCCCATCACGCTGAATGGCACGCGCTATGTTCACGAGCCTGACACCTTGCACATGCGGGCCGGCCAGACGGAGATGATCATTCATCCGCCGATCCCGACGTCGGGACTCACCCGCGACGATGTGGACCAGCTTTCGGATCGCGTGCGCTCGGTTCTGCTCTCGAGCTTTGTTCCCGGAAGCGATTAGGTGTCGCTTTTCATAAATTCGACGACTGTTGTAGCGCGGGCGTCCTCGCCCGCGATCTGCGCGCCTGCGAGAGGCACGCTGCGACGCTTCACCGCCCTGGCCGAGAGGTAAAGCGGCAAGTCCATTACGTTGGCCATTGAAAGGCGCTATGGGCAGAACGAGCCCGAGCCCTGTTCGTATAGATTCGATGGAGGGTCTCGGCCCTCATTCGCAAGCCCTGGGCTGGCTGGCTCTGGAAGACATCGCCGTAATTTCGAACTGCAGCGCCAAGCCACTTCACCGCATTGATTCTCGGGTTTATGCTAGTTTTCTTGAGGCGGGCCCGCGCGTTCGAGCGCCGCGTCGCGGAAGGTTCCCGCAGGAGCATTGAGAGGTTGATTGATCATGTCCATACGAATTGTCGTACCGGAGCTCGGAGAGTCGGTGCTCGAAGCCACAGTCGGACACTGGCTGAAGCACGAGGGCGATTCTGTGAATGCCGGCGAGGTTCTGGTGTCTCTCGAAACGGACAAAGTCGACCTCGAGGTCGGCGCCGAGCGCAGCGGCGTGCTGGCCAGGATCGAGCGCCAGGAAGGCGACGACGTAAAAATCGGCGACGTGCTGGGCCTGATTGACGAGTCTGCCGCGGCGCAACCCGGGACGAGCGAATCTGCCGGGGCACAGACCGCGGCACCACCGCCCAGTGCCCCACAGCGGGCGTCCGCGCCTGCGGCGCCGGAACCCGGGCAGGGGCCCGCCGAAGCGCCGGCCGCCACACCCTCGGCGCGTCGTCTCGCGCGCGAACGCGACATTGACCTCAGCAAAGTGACGCCGGCGAACGGCGGGGGTCGGGTGACCAAGGAGGACGTGGAACGTCATCTCGGGCGAGCGACCAAACCGGCGCCAGCGGCGTCATCCACGCTGCCCGTTCCGCCGAAGGCTGTCCCCGGGGCACGAACGGCAAGCCCGGCGGTGTCGGCTCCGGCACGGGCACAGAGAGGTCCGTCGGCTCCGGATACGGAGCGGCGCGAGGAACGCGTCCGCATGTCGCGGCGACGCCAGACGATCGCCCGGCGGTTGGTTGAAGCGCAGCATGCGGCCGCCATGCTCACCACCTTCAACGAGGCGGACATGGGCGCCGTGCAGGAACTGCGCAAGCGCCATAAAGAGAGCTTTCAGGAGCGGCACGGAGTCGGGCTCGGCATTGCATCGTTTTTCGTCAAGGCATGCGTGGCCGCGCTCCGGGCGTTTCCGCGCCTCAACTCCGAAGTCGACGGCGACGAAATCGTCCTGAAGCATTACTACGATGTCGGGATCGCGGTGGGGGCGTCCGAGGGACTGGTCGTGCCGGTGTTGCGCGATGCTGATCGGCTCAGCTTCGCCGAGATCGAACGCGGCATCAAGGACTTCGCGCGCAAGGCCCAGGATCACACTTTGAGCCTTGACGATCTGCGGGGTGGCACCTTCAGCATCACGAACGGCGGCGTCTTCGGATCGCTTTTGAGCACCCCCATCCTCAACCCGCCCCAGGTTGGCATTCTGGGCCTGCACAGGATCCAGGAGCGACCGGTGAGCGCAGGCGGGCAGGTTGTGAGCCGCCCGATGATGTACCTGGCGCTGAGCTACGATCATCGCGTGGTGGACGGGCTCGAAGCCGTGCAGTTTCTGGTGCGCGTCAAGCAGCTTGTGGAAGAGCCGGCGAGTTTGCTGCTCGAAGGCTGAGGCTCGCGGAGGGATGTCCGCGCCTGGCATCACAGGGGATCGGGCCTCTGGTCCTCCCGGGTCGGAGGGTCTGAAAGGACGTGGGCGCGCCCCTGTGAAGCGCAGGCTTTGGATCACCGCGACGAGCGCCGGAGGTATTCCTCCTGACGACTCTACGCGCCTGGGCACAGACGATACGCGCTGCGGAACGCGTAGTAAACGAAGATGTGACGGATTCGCATTTGCTTGTGACCGGAATGCAGGTATGCGGGACGAAAGGCAGAGCCGCGATCGTTGTGCGGTGGCGGCGGTGTCCTCACCGCCGAACTCCCTGATGCTGCCAGCGCGCCGTTCACAGGGGACTCATCAAGCGCGCTCGCTGAACACCTGGTCGAAGCGGTGACGGTATCCGCGGCTCATCAGCAAACGTGAGCCATCCTGCAGCACGACCACGTGCTCGCCTTCGAAGGACGACTGCAGCTCCTTGACGCAATCAAGCTGCACGATCGTGGAGCGATGGATGCGCACAAACCTCGCGGGATCGAGCTGCGCTTCGAGCGAATTCATGGTGCCGCGCAGCATATGTGTTTCCTTGCCAACGTGCAGCCGCACGTAGTTGGCGCAGGCTTCGAACCATTGCACGTCCGTAGTGCGCAGGAACACCACCCTTCCGGACGAGCGGATCACCAGCCGGTCGAGGTGTTTGGCCGGGGCGCGCACTTGCTTCAACAGCGCCGCCAGCCTTTCGTCCACCCGGTCGCGCTGCTCGCGCGCGATCTGGATGCGCGCCCGCTGCAGAGCTTTCTGGAACCGGGCCCGGTTGAAGGGCTTGAGCAGGTAATCGAGCGCCAGCGCGTCAAAGGCCCGCAAGGCGTAACGGTCATAAGCCGTGACGAAGATCACCACCGGGCGCTGCTGCTCGCCCACCATTTCCAGCACGCGGAACCCGTCCACCTCGGGCATCTGCACGTCCAGCAACAGCAGGTCCGGCCGGTGCTTGCGGATGGCCGCAACCGCCGCGTGGCCGCCGGGGCACTCCGCCACGACCTCCACGTCAGCCTCGGGCTTGAGAAGATTCCGGACGCGGCTGCGAGCCAGTTCTTCGTCGTCAACGATGATGGCTCGGATCGGCATACCGTTCTAAGATGCCGTCGAACCCCAAAACGAAGCCTGAAGTCGATGAGGCGTTGGATCGCGGCCATCCCCGCCCGCCCTAGGCCGAACCCGACACGAAGTCGCCAGTCAGGTTGGGTTCGCGCGTGCCCTCGGTTCCAAGCCGCAGGGGGATTTCCAAGGCTACCACCGTGCCGCCATTGGCAGGACGAGACAGGCTGAAGCGGTAAGCGTCGCCATAGAGCTGCTGCAGCCGCGCCCGGGTATTCGCGAGGCCAACGCCGCCGCTCGGGCCGTCAGCGCCTTCTTCGCCGGGGCCCGGACCGTCGTCGATCACTTCCAGCCGGAGCGTCCCGTCCCTGAGCGACGACCGCACCTCGAGCTGACCCACACCCGCGCGGGACGCAATGCCGTGCTGGACCGCGTTCTCCACCAACGGCTGCAGGATCATGTTTGGAACCAGCGCGTCGAGCGTCTGGGGATCGATCTCCACTCGGACCTTCAGACGGTCGCGGAAGCGGGTCTGCTGGATGGCAAGATAGCCGTCCAGAAACTCCATCTCGCGTTTGAGCGTGACCTCCTGTTCGTCCACGTCCTCGAGGCTCAGGCGCAACAGATCGCTCAGGCGCGACAACATGTCGTCCGCCGCTTCCACATCCCCGTGCATCAGGCTGGAGATCGAATGCAGCGTGTTGAACAGGAAGTGAGGATCGAGCTGCATCTTCAGCACTTTAAGCTGCGCCTGGGCAAGTTGCGCTTCCAGGCGCGATGTTCGCAGTTCACGCTCGCGGTACTTGTTATAGTAATTCCAGAGCTGGCTGGCGATCAGGGTCCCGCCGTACATCCACACGGTGTCCGAAGAGTAGCGGAACAGCAGGCTGCGGTACAGAGACCAGGAGGGATGGCCCGCCTTCCCGGTGGCAAAGTCGGTGATCTGACCGAGCGGCATACGGATGGCAACATAGAGCGCCAGGTAAAGGGCCGCACCCGCCAGATAGGCCGCCACCGTGACGGAAAGATTGCGGCGTCCAGGCGGAAATCGCGCCGCGATCCACAGGACCATGGGTGTGATGAGGGCGCTGACCCATAGTTCTTTGAGACAGTACGAAATTTCGTATCGGAAACTGACAGCGTCTGAGGTGCCGAGGTACCCGAAGTAGAACTGGAAGCACTCGACAAATGCCAAAACGGTCCAAACCCCGAAGATCACACCGAGTTGGCGCGCGCGCTTGAGGATGGCTGCCTTGGACATGCGAGGACTCGAGTCCGGCGCGTTGCCGGGGCTTCAGCATACACGCCATTCCGGCCTGTTCGGAAGGCCATTCGTCACGTGCAAGCGTCGATTCGTCCCTGCGAAGGGCTCATGCAGGGGTTGCTGGAAAAGGCCGAGAGTCAGGTCTCGCGAGGCGGCAGGTTGAAGTCCCTCCGAAGAATCTAGCTGAGAAGTCGAAGCCGTTTGAGGTCGGCTTCCGTCCAACGCGCCTGCTCTTCAAGAATACTGCGCAACGTCTTGGGAACGAACGTCCCGCCTGAGCTGTGGAACGGGACGGTTACGCGTCGCCCATCACTGTGATGGTAGCGACGATGACTCCCTCGTTGTGCTCTAAGGACAAACCCGTCGGCGAGAAGAGCGCGAATGACCTCGCGTGCGGTCAATGACCGCAGCTTCGAATAGTTGATCGCCATGAAACCGGCTCAGATCGTAACGGCAACGCGAGTATCTTCCAACACTTCGACGTCCTTAGCGGCCATCGTCGCTGGCGCTGCGGTGTACGGCATTACCCTGACCAGTGACAACGTTATCCTCCTCATGGCGGTGAGCTAATGAAAAATCACCTTGGAATCGGACGGCGCGAACTCTTCCGCAAACTGGCAGGCTCGGCGGGTGCGGCGGTTCTGGCTGCCATTCCCGGCGCGGCTGTGGCGCAGGAAACCCCAGCTCCCGGATCGGGCAGCGCGGGCAGCGCGACGGTGCGCGTGATCCTGGCGAACGGCACCACGGTCCAGTGGCTGGCGGTGACCAACGGCGGCCTGACGGTGGGCGGCACCACCACGATCACTACGGGACCTCCGGGACTCAACAAGAGCATCGTGCAGGGGGCGATCACGGCCATCGTGAACGCGGGCGGTCCGCACCTGACGTCGGAACAGGTGACGTTGCTCGGCGGCAAATCGTCCTGAGAGAGGCTGGATCGAGCACATCCAGCCCAACGGAGGTGTCGAGAGCCTCCTGTCCAGCTCCTCAGAACGAGTTTCCTCGTGCTCAGCAGGATCGTTCGAAAACCTGCCAGCGGCTTCGTCATTCGTAGCGGCTTGGTCGGAGACTAACGCGCGGCGAGAGCGAAGGGAACCTGCTTCAGTGTCCTATTCCGTGAGCGGCT
>DASYZG010000090.1:0-11446 GCA_035946575.1 Terriglobia bacterium
GACTGATTCATCACCATGTCCGGCGGCTCGGCAGGCTGGGTATTCGCGTCCGCTCGCTGGACCTCGCCCAAACCCCGAAGGCATAGAGAACCATATTGCAGAATCAACGACATACACGAATTTTCGAAGGAATCAACAAAAGGGGGGCTACATCGACCGCACGAAAAAGGTCGTTTTTGGCCTCAATCTGCTCTGAATCGACTAACAATTGCGGCTGACGCCGCTCCGCTAGCTGCCAGGCGCCGCGTTCTGGGCCGAATACGATTTGGACAGCCGGTCGTAGTGGGCACGGACTGCAGCGTCCTGAGGGGCCAACTTGACCGCGATCGCGTACTGCTGGAGCGCGCCCGCCATATCGCCCTTACGCTCGAGCGCGCCGGCCAGCGCGCACCGCGTTCGGACGTCATTCGGGCTCGCGGTCGACGCCTGGCGGAATGCCGCAATCGCGCCGTCCAGATTTCCCTTCAGCTCGAGAGCCGTGGCCAGATTGTACTCGGCTTCGGCGCCCCCGCCCACGCTGAGCGCCTGCTGATATTCCCGTATGGCGCCATCCAGATCCTTTTGTTCTTCGAGCATGCTGCCCAGGTTGTCGTGGGCTTGAAAATTGCTGGGATCCTGGCGGATGGCCTCGCGGAATTCCGCCATCGCGCCTTGGGCGTCACCTTTCTGGCTGAGCGCCACGCCGAGGTTGTCATGAAACGCAGCGCGCGTCGGATCGAGGGCTACAGCGCGGCGGTATTCCCGGATTGCGCTGTCGATGTTGCCGGATTTGCGCAGCGCCAGGGCAAGATCGTCGTGCGCCGCTGCGTCGTTCGGCTGGCTGCTGATCACGGCCGCGTATTGGGCCGCCGCATCGCTCCACTTGCCTTCGCGTCCGAGGACGTCGGCCAGGGCGAAATGGACGTTCGGATCGTCCGGCCGGGCCAGCTCGGCGGCGCGATCCCGCTGCTCGTCGCCCTGCAATTGCCGGAGCTGAGCCGGATCGGCAGGTTGAACCACAGACGGCTGCTCGCTCGCTGGATTTGCACCCGTATTCACTTCTGGGGTGACCTTTTGCCGGGTCTGGGACAACTTGGTCAGCAGGTCCTCGCTCGCGCCCACGCTCTTCAAGTCCGTGAGGAATTCAGGCGTAGGCTGGAAGCCGAGCCCGCGCTTGTCCACGAGCGCGATGACGCGTTCACTCGCCACGCCTCCTGCAACCAGGCCCATGACCTGCGCCCGGGTCAGGGGTTCGCTTCCGGAACTGTCGGGTTCGGCTTTGGGTGCCGGGGCCGCCGCCTGGCTATTTGCCGATGGCGACGCGACCGGTTGAGCCGGGGATATCGTATGCGCCGGGAAAAGCGGAGTGGCCACCGAGGCGGTGGTAGTGCCGCGCACCGGCTGATTGGGTTCGACCGGATCGGCCGATTTGACCGGATCGGCTGCGGGTCGTCGTTGAAGCTGCGGCGGCCCCTGGCTCGGCTCCGCGAGGGCTGCCTGGGAATCTGTTTCCATGTGCAGCGGTCTCATTCCCACCACCACGTACTCACGCACTTTGCCATCGCCGTCGGGCACGCTCAACAGAACGCGATCCTTGACGATTCGAAACCGGCTCTTTTCACCCACCGGGAGAAGTGCGGGATCTTTGTCGTTGACCGGCCGAATACGATACTCCATGTAGCTGGTCCTCAGGACGTACTCCTGGCAAAGCTTGTCCTTGGAGTTCACGTCCTCGAGGCCCGCTGTAGCCAGCAACCCCCCGATTCCGGTGAAGCCCTTGGCGCGGGACCCGCACGGTACGGCCTGCATTTCCGTCAGGGTGCCGGTTTCCATGAAAGCGACCTGTTTCGACTTGCAGAAAGAGGGCGAAGCGGCCGACAAAGCCACCACGGCGGCGATCGGCAGCCTGAGGAGAGATCGTTTTATTTTCATCGCGGTCTCCTTGAAGACTTCAGGGCGAGCCTGGTCTTCGTCAGGAAAGCAGGACGAGGAGGCCTCGCCAGCCTCCTCGTCTCCTGCCGTGGGGATGTCGCGCCTGCGATCCGTTTACTTGTGGACCGAGGCGACCCCACGGACGTGCGCGTCGTGTTTGGGCGCCGTCGCGATGTCGTGCGTGTCGAGCTTCTGGACGTTACGCATAAACAACGCCGGGTTGGCCCTGAGTTGGGCCACGATTCGCGGGTTGCCGGCCAGGAAGGCCTTCAGTTCCGGGTTGGCCTTCAGGTAAGCCGAGTCATTCATCATGGTCGGATGCGCCCTCAGCTCCTCCGTAATTGTGGAGTGGTTGTCCAGGAAGGCATCGAACTTTGCCACGTCCGCTCGGGTGGTGTTCGCGGGGTCGGGGGTTGCGCGGCGTGTCGCTGCCTGGACCGCGTCAACGCGGGCGAGGCTGCTCATTGCAGCCTGAGGATTCGTCCTCCAGTCCTGCCCCAGATCGGGGTTGCTCTGCAGGAATGCCACCAGCTCAGGATGCTCGTTCAGGAAGGTTCGGTTGCCGATCAGGGACGGGTTCGACTGAAGCTGGTCGCCGAGCGTCGGGTGAGCGTCGAGGAACGCGTCGAGCGTAACCGTTTGCCTGTTGGACAAGGCTTCGTCTTGCTTGGTGGGCAGGGCGTCGTTGTCAAGGCCCGAAATGGAGCCGTGGTTGTGACCGCCGGTGCTCGCGGCTTTGGCATCAGCAGCATCAACCGTGGCCAGGCTGTTCATGGTCGATTGCGGATTGCTCTGCCAGTCCTCGGCCAGGTCCGGGTTGGTCTGCAGGAATGACGTAAGCTCGGGATGAGCTTTCAGATAACTCTGACTGTTGATCGTGGCGGGGCTGGCTGCGAGTTGCTTGGCCACCGTCGGATGAGAGTCCAGGAAGCTGTCAAGCGTGTTGATCTGGCCCGCGCTCAAACCCTTCGGGCTGCTGGCATCGTTGAAGAGGACGAGCCAGTCCGTCTGGGGACTACCCTGCCACTGCTTGGCCAGGGCTGGATTATTGTTCAGGAACGTCATCAGTGCGGGATGAGCTTTCAGATAACCCTGGTCGTTGATCAGCGTGGGATTGTTCACCAGTTGCTTGGCGATTGTCGGATTGGCGTCCATGAAACTGTCAAGCGCATTGAATTGAGTGCTGCTCAAAGGGCCGGCGCTGGTGGCCGGTTTGGCCACAGGTATGACGGGCCTGGCCACGGGCTTGGACGTCCCGTCGAGATCGGCCAGATCTTTCATCATGGCCTGTGGATTCGTCCGAAGTTGTGTGGTGATTCCGGGGTGATCCTGGAGAAATGCCCGGAGCGCAGGCTGGCTGGCCACGTAACGCTGGTTATCGATCAAAGACGGGTTCTTGGCCAGGGCCTGAGCGATGGCCGGGTGAGTATCGAAAAACCGGTCGAGAACTCCAACCCCCGGCCGGGCCCCAGTTGCATCGTCGGCGTCTGCCTGGGGAGATGGTCTGGCACTCGCCGTCAGCACGCCCGTCAGGATGAGGGTCGTGCCGAGCATCAGCGGTGACAAGTAACGAGTCCTTCTAGTCATATTGAGTTTGATCCTCCATCGGGATTTGATTACCCCCACTTGGATCCCCTTCGATCGCACTGTAGCTTGTGAGCTCACGCTCGCCACGTTCACCCGCACGATCTCTACCAAGACCGGGTGGGTTGAACCCCTACGGGCAGCTAAATCCCGGCGCTCCACTGCCTTGGCGGCAGGCCGGACACACCTCGGATCCGCCGCGCTGCTTGCCCTGAAGCGCAGCTATCAAATTTTTACACCGCAGTTTGAAATCTTTTTCCACTGCCTCCGCCCGCCCTGGAAGGCGTCTCCTCTGTTTCCTGTAGGGAAAATCTCCCATCGATTTGGCGAACCCGGCAGGCGATTCCCGCAGGTACCCGGATAAATTCCCTTAGGGCCGCTCCAAACACGCCGTTCGCGGATCCAGATGAACACGAATTGCTGGGTCTCGGGTGAGGAGGAGCCATGCGATCGTCCGCGCGCGGGTCCGCGACAGCCGGAATTGCCTTATTAGGGTTGCTGTGTGCCCTCCCACTCCGGGCTCTTCCTCGCGGTCCGGAGCGCCGCGCCGAATACCCTGTCGGCACTCGAACCCTAGCCTACGATTCCGTTCAGTACGGCGTGGCGAGCTGGTACGGGCCGGGTTTTCTGTGGCACCGGACGGCAAGCGGTGCGCGCTTTGACCCCGGCCAGCTGACGGCGGCACATCGTACGCTGCCTCTCGGGACGTGCGTGAAGGTGACCAACCTTAGAAACGGCCGGTCTGTCGTCGTGAAGGTGACGGATCGTGGCCCCTGGGTGCGCGGCCGCCTGATTGACCTCTCGCGCGCCGCCGCGGAGCGCCTGGGATTCAAGCACCGGGGCGTAGCGCCCGTCCGGGTGGCGGTAATTCACAAGCCGGATTTGACTTCGCGACCATCGCGCCAGGCCCGGCTGACCGCAGCTTGGGAGAGATCCCACCCGGGCGCGAGTGCGCAATAAGACGGCTGCGGGGGCAAGATTTACGCGCGGCGCTCCCGGCGGCGGCAGGTGCAATAGCAACGAGAAGAAGACACTTAGGCAGACTGGCACGCCGCCTGCACCATCCCGGGCGAGGAGTGCTTGCCTATGAACAGTCATGCGGATCGCTTCTCCGGCATCGATGCACCGCAATCCTGCTTTGCTCCCACATGCACCATCTCCGAGCGACAATCGGGCGACGTCTCCATGGTGGCTGTTTACGGTCCCCTGACCGCGCAACGCGCTGTCCGGGAGTTTGGCAACCGCGTTCGCGAGTTGCTCGACCATGGTGTCCGCAAAATCGCGGTTGACCTCAGGGGCGTCGCCGAAATCGATAGCTGCGGATTGGGCGCCCTGGCGGCGGCCTACAATCGGACGGCTGCGGCGGGCGGCACCATTGGAATCTTTGCGCCACAGCCTCGGGTGCGCCGGTTGCTCGAGCGGTTATGCCTCGATTCGGTTCTGGGTGTGTTTGATGACGAAGAACAGGCCTTGGGCGCCTTTCGCTCTGCCGATCCTCAGAATGCGGATGGAAAATACACCGTGAGCTGGAGGTGGATGTGAGACGCCAGAGCCGAAAGTTTCTCGCCCTGCTTTTTGCCCCGCTGCTCGCGTTCGGGCTCTCCGCGTGCAATTCGCGGTCGAGAGCCCAAACCCAGAGCGAAAAGGATCAGGAAACCCGCCAGAAGGTGGCGGACGCCACGGCCAAGGCCAAGCAGGAGGGAGAGAAAGCCGCCCAGGAACTCCGTCAGGAAGCACGAGAGGCGGGTCATGAGGCCAAGGTTGCGGCCCAGGGTGTAAACGAAGGCTGGCATCGCGACCAGCAGGGCAGGCTGGACATCAACTCGGCCACCGAACCGGAGTTGCGCTCCGTCGGTTTCACCACCAGCCAGGCCCGGCAGATCATCAACGGGCGCCCCTACAAGACCAGGCATGAACTGGTCGCGCGTGGGATTATCACGCCGTCCGGCTACTCGAACATCCGCGATCGCATCACGGTCCTGTCACCCGACCATTCATCGCACCCCGCGAGCCAGTAAGCCGGCGCCCAGGATAGCCACTCGCCACTCGTCGACTGGTGTGCCGTCGAGTATTTGGGGTGGACAATGTAGCGGCACATCGCTCCTTGATAAGCGACACCCGAGGATTGAAGCCGCATCGGCGTCCCCTCCTTGATCGTCCCCTCCGCGCCAGGAACGGGGCTCCCCGCCTTGATTGTCCCCTCCTCACGAGGAGGGAAGCTCCCCTCCTTGATAAGGAGGGGCCGGGGGTGGTTATTACGAAATGGCTGCGACAGCCCCCTGGCGCTGGCGCGCCACAATAGAGGATTACACAATGGAGTTACAGCGGTGCGCTGTAGCGAGCCCGTCCCAGGCGCGAAAATCGCGGGCGGGGGCGCCCGCGCTCCAGCACGATCTGTCACCCTGATCTGCAATCGTCATAAAGATCGCACCTTTCACTGGCTCATGGAGCTCTTCAGTTTCAGCAGGCCTATTGATGTGCCTCGCCGTTCGGAGTATTCTGCCTGTGGGAAAAATTCTGAGGCAACCTCCAGGCTCTTGCCCGTGTTGCGATGGTGCCTCATGAGTGTACGGCTCTCGTTCCGAGTTGCTGATAGTCTTAGGCTGTTGGTTCCTAACTCCTGCAACCCCAAAGTTCAAGTTGCCGGCGGCCAAGGTGATGCCGAAGTAGCAGGTGCGGACAGGGGGCGACAATCTGCAGGCTTAGGCGCCGGTACCGGCGTCAGCGCGGGCATCCCTGCGCGCTCTCAATGACGGCCGGTCGGTGCAGTGCCCGGCAATGATGCCCGCGCTCTGGGCGGCGCTTTGCTGGCGCAGATACTTAATTGGGTGCACAATGTTATTAGACCCTGAAAGTACGTCTGATGAAACGCTGAAAGAATGACCTGCTAACCCTCCGTCTCTAGATCGGGGTGCACTATGGCAACCAACAGACCTTCCAACAAGAAAGCAGCCAAGCCCTCGACCCGGAGTGTGGATACGGCCGCAGAGAAAGGTAAACAATCCCAGACTGAAGAACGCGGCGCGGCTCACGGCGCCAGTGAGGTGTTCCCCATTGTCGGCATCGGGGCTTCGGCCGGCGGATTAGAGGCGTTTACCCAGCTCATCTCCCATATGCCGGACCACCCCGGCATGGCCCTGGTTCTCATCCAGCACCTCGCCCCGCAGCACGAGAGCGCCCTTACGGGTTTGCTCGCTCGTACCACCAGGATTCCGGTAAGCCAGGTGAAGGACGCCATGCCTGTGGAGCGGGATCGGATCTACGTGATTCCGCCCAACACCAACATGGCGATTCAAAGCGGGCGGCTTTACCTGGTGCCGCGCACCCCCGACATCCAGCACCTGCCGATCGATCATTTCCTGCGCTCGCTGGCCGAAGAACTGGGCAGCCGGGCCATCGGCGTGATTCTCTCCGGCACCGCCTCCGACGGGACGCTGGGCCTGCAGGCCATCAAGTCCGAAGGCGGCATCACCTTCGCTCAGGACACGAAATCAGCCAAATATGGCGATATGCCGCGCAATGCCGTGGCCAGCGGCTGCGTAGATTTCGTGCTTTCGCCGGAAGCCATCGCGCGCGAGTTGGTCCGGATCGCGCAACACCCCTACCTTCAGCAGGTCCGCGCCGCCGAAGAGGCGGTAGAACTGCCCGCCGGCGCGGAGGAAAAGCTCGTCAGGATTTTTGTCCTCTTACGCGCGGCATCCGGCGTCGATTTCGCCAATTACAAGCACACCACCATCAAGCGCCGCATCAAGCGGCGAATGGTGCTGCACAAGCTGCAGGAATTGAAGGACTACGTCACTTTTCTTGAGGCCAACCGTCCTGAGCTGGATGCCCTCTACCAGGACATTCTCATTCACGTTACCGGTTTCTTCCGGGATCCTCAGGTATTCGAGGCTCTGAAGGCCCGGGTGTTTCCCGTTCTGATGAGAGACCGGCGCCCCGGAGTTCCCGTCCGCATCTGGGTGCCGGGCTGCTCGACAGGTGAAGAGGCTTATTCGATCGGCATAGCCTTGATGGAATTCCTCGGGGATCGGGCCAACGCTCAGGAAATCCAGTTCTTTGCCACCGACATCAGTGAGACCTCGCTTGAGAAGGCCCGGAGCGGCTTGTATCTGGAGAACGTCACCGCCGAAGTGTCGGCGGAGCGCCTGCGGCGCTTCTTCGTCAAGACTTCGCGGGGCTACCAGGTCATCAAAAGCGTTCGCGACATGTTTGTGTTTGCGCGCCAGGATGTGGCCAAGGACCCGCCCTTCTCCCGCCTTGACCTGATCAGTTGCCGCAATCTGCTGATATATCTGGGAGCCGTGCTGCAGAAGAAGGTGATTCCGGTATTTTACTACGCGCTCAAGCCCGCCGGTTTCCTGCTGCTGGGCACGTCGGAAACCATAGGCTCTTTCGCCGATCACTTCGCCCTCATCGATAAGAAAAACAAGATTTACGCCAAGAAGCCCTCCGCCATGCGGCTGCCGACCACGTTCGCCCGTTCTGACTACGAGGCTGAACGGCAGCCCCTGCCCAGGGTGTCTCCGGACGTTGCTGCCGTTAGCTTTGACGTTCAGAAGGAGGCCGAACGCGTTCTGCTGGCGAAGTTCGCTCCCGCCGGAGTGATCGTCAACAGCGACCTCGAGATTATCCAGTTCCGTGGCCGAACCGGTCCGTATCTCGAAGCCAGTCCCGGTCAGGCCAGCCTGAATCTCTCCAAGATGGCTCGCGAGGGTCTGCTGGTGGATTTGCGCGGCGCCCTGCAGAAGGCCAAGAAGAATGACACGCCGGTCAAGAAGCAGGCCATCGAAGTAAGATCCAACGGCGGCCTTCACCAGGTCGATCTCGAGATTATTCCGCTGCGCGGCCTCGCCCCCGGCGAGCGCTACTACCTCGTGCTTTTCCAGGAATCACCGCCGGCGGCGCCGGTTGAGCTGCCGAGGAAAGCCGGGAAAGCGCGCCCGCTCATCGAAAGGGCTGCGGTGCGCCAGGTTGCATTGTTGAGGCACGAGCTCGCGCAGACCAAGAGCACCTTGCAGTCGGTCATCGAAGAGCAGGACACCACCAATGAAGAATTGAAGTCCGCCAATGAGGAGATTCTCTCCTCCAACGAAGAGCTGCAAAGCACCAACGAGGAATTGGAGACCGCCAAGGAGGAGTTGCAGTCCTCGAACGAAGAGCTGACCACCCTCAACGAGGAGTTGCAGAACCGCAACCTGGAATTAAGCGTCGCTCACAATGACATGCTGAACCTGCTGGCCAGCGTCAGCATTCCCATTCTGATGCTGGGCAACGATCTCCGCATCCGGCGTTTCACTCCCCAGGCGGAGAAACTGCTGAACCTGATTCCCAGTGACGTCGGGCGGCCTCTCAGCGATATCAAGCGCAATTTCGACCTCCCGGGAATGGACGCGATGATTACCGACTCCATTGACTCCGTCACGGTCAAAGAGCGGGAGGTCCAGGATCGCCAGGGCCGGTGGTATACCATGCGCGTCCGTCCTTATCGCACGTCCGAAAACAAGCTCGACGGAGCGGTGATCAACTGGATTGACGTGACGGCCCTGAAAGCCAGCCTCGAGCAGAGCGAGGAGCGCTTCCGGCTGCTGGTGGATACGATGCAGGACTACGCCATCATCATGCTCGATCCCGAAGGCCGGGTGAACAGCTGGAACAGCGGAGCGCAGCGCATTTTCGGGTTTCATGCCTCGGAGATTATCGGACAGCATTTCTCCCGCTTCTTTGCCGAGGAGGACGCTCGCGCCGGAAAGCCCCGGCGGGAAATGGAGGCTGCCGCGCGCGAAGGACGGATGGAAGACGACGGCTGGCGCGTTCGCAATGATGGTTGCCGGTTGTGGGCCAACGTCGTTCTTACGCCGCTGCGCGATCCCGCGGACAGGCTGCTGGGCTACGTCAAGGTGGTGCGCGACATGACGGAGAAAATGCGCGCCCAGAGAAAACTGCAGGAGTCGGAGAGCTCCCTGCGGCAGCTCTCCCTCAGCCTGCTTCGCGTTCAGGACGAAGAACGGCGGCGGATCGGCCGCGACCTCCACGACAGTGTGAGCCAGTACCTCTCCAGCCTGAAGCTGAAACTCGATCTGCTCCAGCCCAAACTCAAGTCCGGAGCCCCGGCGCGCCTCGCCGGCGAGGTGCAGGAATGCGCCCGCGTGGCCGATGAAGCCCTCCGGGAGATCCGCACCGTGTCCCACCTTCTTTATCCTCCCATGCTCGATGAGATGGGCCTGGCGCACGCCGTGCGCTGGTACATCGACGGATTCACCAAGCGCAGCGGCATCGAAACCACCGCGGAAGTCTCGGACGGCGTTCCCCGCCTGCCTCAGGAGACGGAACTGGCGCTCTACCGCGTCCTCCAGGAGAGCCTGACAAACGTCCACCGTCATTCGGGAAGCCACACGGCGCGCGTCCACATCGGGGTCAGAGATGGATCGCTCGTGCTTGAGGTCAGTGACGACGGACGGGGAATATCCCCGGAACGCACCAGCGAGCCGGACGGCTGGGGTGTGGGTCTCCGGGGTATGCACGAACGCATTCAGCAGCTCGGCGGCAGCCTCACCTTGAACTCCACTGACGGCGGCGGGACAACCGTGAGGGCTGCCATCCCCATTCCGCCGGCCCCTGAAACCCCCTCCAAAGCGAAAAAGAGCCGCAGTGAAAGAGAATCCGCGTGAGCAGCGCAAATTGAGCGGCGCCTGAGCTGAACAGCCTGACTTGAGCGACACCTGAGTTGGAGTAAGAGCGGCGCTGAGAATCGACAGCAGGAATTGAAATCGACCACCCCCGGCCCCTCCTGATCCCAGGAGGGGAGCTTGAGAATGCAGATCTCTTCTGAGAATGCAGATTCTCTTCTGATCCTGAGAATCCCCGATGTGGAAAGTAGAGCTCGGAGAAACAGGTCTCCCCTCCTCGTCGAGGAGGGGAACAAGGGGTGGTGGATCATGAGAACACCGCGACCACCGCGACGGGTCAACAATCTCCCCGCGCTGAAAATCCGTCGAAGACAACTGAGGAGTTCTCCGACACCGGCAGAGGCCCGGCTCTGGAAGGGTCTCCGGAGGGCAAACCTGGAAGGGAGGAAATTCCGCCGCCAGCATAGCGTGGGTCCGTACATTCTGGACTTCTACTGCCCGGAGTGCCGCCTGGCTGTGGAGTTGGATGGACAAACACACTACGATTCGATGGCTTCCGAGTACGATTTGCGAAGGGTGCGATACTTGGAGTCACTGAACATTCGCGTACTGCGGTTCGAGAATCGGGCGGTGTTCGATAATCCGGAAGGCGTCCTGCATCAGATCAGAGAGCATCTGGTCCGCCCCGAATCTTCGGGGCCAGAAGAAACTTGAAAGTGAAGCCTGGAACATGAAGTTTGGAGCTTAAAGCTCGAAAGACAGGTCTCCCCTCCTAGTCGAGGAGGGGAACAACGGGTGGTGGATTGCGGAGACCTCAGGACGAGAAACTCAGGAGCGGAAATCGACCACCCCCCGCCCCTCCTGATCCCAGGAGGGGAGCTTGAGAATAACGCAAAGCTTGAAAGACAGGTCTCCCCTCCTCGCAGAGGAGGGGAACAAGGGGTGGTGAATCGCCACAAAGCTACAGAAGCTGAAACTCGAACCTCCGACCGCAACTGATCTCAACCGGGAGCTGGGTCTCACCTGATTCGAAATTCCCTGATCGATAATATCTTGACAAATAAGCAACTGGTGATATGCTCTCCTTGGGTGGGGCGAGCAATCTCCTTTCAGGAGGTATCGCGATGCCCCTCCGTCGTTCGACCGTGACTCCCCGGGCCCTGGCTGCCCGCCGTCTGAACTCCCTCAAATCCACCGGACCCCGTACCGCTCGCGGTAAGGCGTGGTCGTCCCTCAACGCGCTGCGCCACGGGCAACGCTGCCAGCGCCGGACTTTTCGCGACAAGCTCGCCCGGACGGGGGATTCCGAGGCCCTTCACCTC
>DASYZG010000091.1:0-31780 GCA_035946575.1 Terriglobia bacterium
GATTTCGCGCATTTCGATGGCCGTAACCACCCTGGTCGGCGAGCCGCATTTTTCCAGAGCATCCTGCAGCGCCAAGGCATTAATCACCGTGGCCAGCATGCCCATGTGGTCGCCCACCACCCGTTCGATCCCCATGGCCGAAGCCGAGACGCCTCGGATGAAGTTCCCGCCGCCCACCACCACCGCGACCTCAACGCCGAACTCGCGAATCTCGTTAAGTTCGCGGGCAATGCGTGCCGCCACCTCGGCATCCACGCCGAAGCCTTGCGCGCCCATCAGGGCTTCGCCGCTGAGCTTCACCAGGATGCGATGGAACACCGGCTCGGGCATAAAGGCCATGCGCTAGCGGCGCCGTCCCCGGCGCCGCATCGGATCAGCAATTCTTCGAGAATGCGGGTACCGCCGGCAATTTCCTGCGGCAGTGGGGACACCGCCGCCGCCGGGCGTTATTCGCCGCCGCCCGACGCGAGACCGTCGCCCACCTTGAATCGGGAGAATCGCCGCACGGTGATATTCTCACCGAGCTTCCCGATCATGGTCTCGATCAGTTCCCGCACCGTGATGTTGGTACTTTGGTCCTTGATGAAGTGCTGCTCGTAAAGGCAGTTCTCCTCGTAGAACTTGCCCAGGCGGCCCTCCACGATCCGGTCCACCACCGCCGGCGGCTTGCCAGACTCCGCCGTCTGCGCCCGCAGAATCTCCTTCTCGCGCTCCAGGGCCTCGGCGGGCACGTCTTCCTTGCGGATGAACCGGGGATCGGTGGCGCAGATTTGCATGGCGACGTCGTGCACCATCTGAATAAAATCCGCCGTGCGCGCCACGAAATCGCTTTCGCAGTTTACCTCCACGATCACGCCGATCTGCGCGCCGGGGTGCACGTACGATCCTACCAGCCCCTGGGTCGCGCTGCGCCCGGCCTTCTTGGCCGCGGTCGCCTGCCCATGCTTGCGCAGATAAACGACCGCCTCCTCCATGTTTCCATTGCCCGCTTCGAGAGCCTTCTTACACTCCATCATGGGAGCGCCGGTGAGCTCACGCAGCTTTTTGACGTCTTCCGCCCTTGCAGCCATTCGATTCCTTCCCTTCCGACATGA
Source organism: Terriglobia bacterium (assembly GCA_035946575.1). GTDB lineage: Bacteria > Acidobacteriota > Terriglobia > UBA7540 > UBA7540 > Gp13-AA77. The sequence goes on from DASYZG010000091.1 coordinate 1,095, forward strand.
AAAAGGCAGGCCGGGTATGCGCTGCCGCTTGCCTGGGCCTGCCTCGATTCCTCCGCTCTCAAGCGACGTCCCCTACATCCTCCCCGGAGCCCCATCGCGCCTGCGGGGCGGTTTGCCCCCCCCGCTCGGACGGCGCCGCGGATGCCCCGGCCGCTGTGACCCGTCCTCGGTTTCGTCCTGGGCCATCATTTCACCCTGGTCCGCGGCTGGTTCCTCGGGGAGATAATCAATACCCGGCACCTCGCCGCCTGCCGCTTCTTCATAGCCGGCGACGGGCGCGCCTTCCCCGCGCAACTGCAGGGCAGCCGCCTCTCGCTCACGTTCGAGCTCTTCCGCCGCCTGCTCGGCCGCGATCTTCTCTTCTTCAAGCTGCCGCTCGGCGGCGGCCGTACGGCCCTCGAGGGCGGCCTCGGCGATGCGCGAGGTGAAGAGCCGAATGGAACGTAGGGCATCGTCGTTGCCCGGAATCACGTAGTCCACGAAGTCGGGATCGCAGTTGGTGTCAACAATCGCCACCACGGGTATCCCGAGCTTGTGCGCCTCCATCACCGCGATGTGCTCCTTGTTGGAGTCCACCACGAAGAGCGCGTCCGGCAGGCCGGGCATATCCTTGATCCCGGCGAGGTTACGTTCCAGTTGCTGCCGTTCGCGCTCGAGCTTCAGCACTTCTTTTTTCGGCAACAGTTCGTGACGCCCGTCACGGCCCATCTCCTCGAGCTCTTTCATGCGCTGGATCGACTTCTGGATCGTCGCGTTGTTGGTCAGCAGGCCGCCCAGCCAGCGATGATTCACGTAGAACATCCCGCAGCGCGCCGCTTCCTCCGCGATCGCCTCCTGGGCCTGCCGCTTCGTTCCCACAAAGAGCAGGGAGCGGCCCTCCTGCGCCAGGTCGGATACGAATTTGGCTGCGTCCTTGAAGAGCTTTAAGGTCTTCTGCAGATCGATGATGTAGATCCCGTTGCGCTCCCCGTAGATGTACTCTTTCATCTTGGGGTTCCAACGCCGCGTCTGGTGGCCGAAATGGACACCCGCCTCCAGGAATTCCTTCATGGTGATGCTTGCCAAAATTCCTCCACTCACGTGCCAGGTGCTAGGTGTTAGGCTCGTTCAGGAATCAGTGCCGGCTCCGCAACACCTGGCGCCTGAGATCTGACACTCAACACCTGCTTTACCGTTTCGAGAACTGGAACCGCTTGCGCGCGCCCTTCTGCCCGTATTTCTTGCGCTCCTTGGCGCGCGGATCGCGGGTAAGAAATCCGCCCTGGCGCAGCTTGGGCCGCAGCTCGGGATTGAAGACCAGCAGCGCCCGCGAGATGCCGTGCCGCGCGGCGCCCGCCTGACCATGAATGCCGCCGCCGTGCGCGAGAATGAAGATGTCGAACTGCCCGTCGGTCTCGGTGGCCGCCAGCGGCTGCCGCACTTCCATCCGCAGCGCGTCGGAAGGGAAGTAGCCCTCGAAATCGCGCCGGTTCACCGTCATCTTGCCCGATCCGGGCCGCAGGATCACCCGCGCCACCGACGTCTTACGCCGCCCTGTCGCCCGATACTGAACGCTATCTGTCACACGAACTCCTCAAGAACAGAAATTCTCTATAGGATTCTGATGGGGCTAACGGCTAAGGGCGAGTGACGCCGGACGCTGCCCGGCGTGCGGATGCGCGGACCCAACATACACCTTCAGGCGCGTACGCAAACGCTCTCCGAGGCTGGTCTTCGGCAGCATCCCGGAAATCGCTTCCTGAACCAGCCGCTCCGGATGCGTTTCGAGAACCCGCCGCGCGGAAATTTCCTTCAGACCGCCCGGATAACCCGTGTGGTGACGATAGAACTTGTCATCCCACTTCTTGCCGGTCAAGCGGATCTTCTCCGCATTGATGACAATCACGCCCTCGCGATGATCCGCGTGCGGCGTAAAATCCGGTGAATTTTTGCCCATCAGCACCCGCGCAACACGCGACGCCAGCCGCCCGAGCACCTGCCCCTCGGCATCGATCAATGTCCAGCGCACGCCGCCCCGGCGGGCCTTTTGAAGATACGTACCCACAGTCATCTCCGTCAGAATCGCTTGGAGCTTCTATTACAACCGGAGGCGGCGGCTTTTGTCAACTGTCACCGCACGTTAAATCATCAATTTCGTCCGGCTGCAGCCGGGCTGCGGCGGCTATACTTTGGATTGCCTTCGCAGCTTTGCAGAATATCGCAGAAGGTGGATGAACGGTTGATCGGGAAGGCGGACTTGCCGCATGGTGGAATCCATGGCCGCAGAAGACATATTCCTGGAAAGCAGGGATATCCGCCTGGAGCCGCTCGAACTCCGTCACGCGGACGGACTGGTGGCTGCCGCGGCCGTCGATCCTTCGCTCTATCAGTGGAGCCCGGTGCCGCAGGGCAAGGCTGCGACCCTGCGGTACGTCGAGACGGCCTTGGCCTGGAAGCAGGCCGGCACTGCGGTGCCTTTCGCGATCGTCCGCTTGTCTGACGACGTTGTGATCGGTTCCACCCGGTTCTGGAACCTGGAGCGCTGGGCATGGCCCCCGGGACACCCTTCCTTCGGCCGCCCGACGCCCGATGCCTGTGAGATCGGTTATACCTGGTTCACCCGCCCGTCGATCCGCACCGGCGCCAACACCGAGGCGAAGTTCCTGATGCTGCAGCACGCCTTCGAGCACTGGCAGGTGCTGCGCGTCTGCTTCCATACCGACGCGCGCAACCAGCGTTCCCGGGCCGCGATCCAGCGCATCGGCGGACGCTTTGAAGGCATCTTGCGGGCGCATCGTATGGCAGCCGACTTCATTCCTCGCGACTCGGTGCGATTCTCGATCATCGCCTCCGAGTGGCCCGAGGTGAAGGCGCAACTGATTCGTCACTTGCGGCGGGAATAGATGCGCGCAGGCTGCTGGAAAAAAGGCCGGCGGTTCACGTCGTCTGAGCGAAGACTTGATGAGCCTTCGGCTCTCCACTTCGCGGTCTCTGTGCTCTCTGTGGTTTCTCGGTGACCTTGGTGGCAGAGCCTTTCACCACCGAGGTCACGGAGGCCACAGAGGCATTCGGGCGCGCTCCAGGTTTCGACCTTCTACTTTCGACTTCGACTGTCAATTGTCGCTTTGCCTCCTCTCAGTACTCGCGATTCGTGACGATTCCGGGCTGCGGCACCGGATACCTGCCGTTCGCGTCCGGGGGCAGCGGCGACGGGGAATCCATGGTCAACTCGGCCACAGTCGGCGCCATTTCGAAGTCGCAATTGAGCATCTGGTCGAGCGTGATTTCGCGCCCGGTATGCGCGGCCATGCGGCCCATGCTCGAGACCAGGCTCGCCTGCACCCCGCGCGGAACCTCGTTGTAAGGTTTGTCGTCGCGGACCGCATCCATCAGATCGTTCCATTCGTTCTGATAAGGGTCGTGTTCGCCCGGGGGCAGCTTGGACTGCCAGGTCATGTCCGCCGCCGTCACCGTCTGGCCCTTGTAGAGGCTCGAGGGCGGCCCGCAATCGCCGCTCTTGGAAGCGATCCCCATCCCCTTGGTGCCGTGCAGGTAGCTCGAGTAGATCTCCTGGCATCCGTCGATGCAGCGCCCGTCGAAGAAGAACTTCGCACCGTCGGCATAGGTGTACTCCACCGAGTAGGTGTCGAAGTTCTGGTCCACGTAAGCCACGCCTTCGGGGCTCAGCTTGTAATGCCGCCCGCCCAGCGCCTGCGCCTTCACCGGCCAGTCGTTTTTCATCCACGCCAGGTGGTCGATGATGTGGATATAGAAATCGTTGTAGCACCCGCCGCTGGCCCAGATGAAACTGTGGAAACGCTTCACCTGATACAGCAGGTCGTTGATGTCGGCGGGCTTGGGAAGCGAACGAAAATAGCCGCCGGGCCCGTCCATGCGATAGCCGCGCTGCAGGATGATCTCACCGATCTCGCCGTTATGGACCCGGTCGGCCAGTTGCTGAAGCGCCCGGCTGTGCCGAGACATCAGTCCCACGCCGACCTTCAGGTTCTTGTCCGAAGCGTCCTCGGCCAGCTTGAGCATTTTCTTGCTGGTCGGGCCGTCCACGGTGACCGGCTTCTCCAGGAACACGTTCAGGCCCTTTTGGATCGCGTAGGTGAAATGCACCCAGCGAAACGCGGGCGGCGTGGTGAAGATGGCGATGTCGCCCGGCTTCAGGCAGTCCATCGCTTTTCTGTAAGCGTCGAATCCAAGGAACTGGCGGTCCGGCGGAACGTCCACCTGGCTTGAGTACCGGCTCTTTAACTTGTTCAGGCTGGGCGTAAGGCGCTCCTCGAACAGGTCCGCCATGGCCACCAGCTTGATGGGACCGCGCTTGACCGAAAGCGCATTCCCGGCCGCGCCCGTGCCTCGTCCGCCGCAGCCGATGAGAACGATCTGGATCTCATCGTTCCCGGCGGCGTGCACGGCGGGAATGGCAACATTGGCCAAAGCCGAAGCCGCGGCCCACTTGCCCGTGGTCTTGATGAATTCGCGGCGGCTGGTCGAATTTTGATCGGAAGATTTCATAAGAGCGCTGAACCTCCAAGCGTGTCAGTGCGTGTAGCAGAGAAGCAGTATACACCTAAGAATAGTCGTTCAATTCGTGCCACTGGACCGCACGGCTATCATTTTCCGATTGAAACTGTTCTCGAAACGGTCGTCATTCCCGCGAAAGCGGGAATCCACCGGCAAGATCCTGGGAGAACGTTTCCACCAAGTGGATCACCGAGCTCTTGGAACTCGCTTCTGGCAGGCTTCGGAAAAACACGCTTTGAGGAACGTAGCGGCGAGTTTACCTCGCCATAAGCTCATAAACGCGTGGCGGCGTAAAGTTGCCGCTTCCGGTTGGAAGGCCTGACGTCATGCAGTTTGCGGGAGCGCTGCAGGCGCAAAAGGCTAACAAAGGGATCTTCATCACCACGTCCAAGTTCACGCAGGAAGCCAAGAGCTACGTTTCGCAGATCGGAAGTAAGATCGTCCTCGTTGACGGCGACCAGTTGGCTCAACTGATGATCGACCATGATGTTGGGGTATCAACAGTGTCGCAATACCCGGTGAAGAGGATCGACGCGGATTATTTTGACGAGGGCTTCTGAACGGCGGACTGAAGCACAAGAGACTTGCGGGCGGGCGCTGCCCGTCCCGGGGTTAGTGGCGCCGCCAGTTTTTTGAGTGCGGCAGCTGGCTGCCGCTTTTCCCCCGCGAACCTGCTCGCGGTCCGGGCCCATAATGCCGCTCCCCCAGCGCCTTTTCCGGCCGACACGCTGGCCTTGCAAGAAGCGCGGCAACCTACCGCATCAAAAGCTGTGCCAGCCACGGCCTTCCGATCGTCGGCCTCTCAGCCGGCAAGGTCAAATTGCCCAGGCGAGCCCTGTATTCCGCTAACTTATTGAAAACAAGCCTAAAATAAACTCTTCCGATTTTCTCAGTTTTCTCACTTTTCTCCATTGTCCCATTTTGGGGGTTCACACTGGAGTCGGGAGTCGATTGATGACAGTCCAAGTCCCACGCGTGGGAGGAACTGGAGAGGTACGGAACTGCGCTTGTCCACTCTCGGCTGTTGCGCTGAACCCAATGGCCGGTAATCTCGACCTGCCGGTTATTACCAGACAGACGCAAAGCCAGCCAGACCCATTGGAGTTAAGCCATGCAGGATCAGAGGTTTAGACCAAAAATGACGGCAGCCAAACCCATTGAAGGCATATTGCCTGTTTTCAAGGGTTTAAGTCTGAAAAGGGGCCGATTTTTCGAAAAAGATAGTCGATGTGATGCTCCTCGTCTTCGGACGACCCTAAGCCGTCGCGTCGGGCACTGCCGCCGGTTACACTTTGTTACACTTCGCGCGCGGGCGAGTCGCGGAAGGGAAGCGAGAGTACGAGATGTGGGAATGTTGACTCTCCACTCTTGGCTTCTGCGACGCGCCGACCGGGCTGATATTCTATAATCAAGCAACCAAGCGAGAAGATAACGAGGTGATACCCAAGATGACAACCAAGAGCACGATCGGCCGGCGCCAATTCCTGACCGCGGCGGGCGCCGCCGCCATTGCTCCCATCGCCCTGCCGGCGGGAGCGGCGATCGCCAGGAGCAATCGTGGCACGAGCACGAGCCCTTCAGCAGATAACGGCGCGGACGTCCGGAAGCTGCCGCGCCTCTTTACGGGCCTGTGCGCCTACTCGTTCCGGCAAGCTCTGGGCTCCGGCAAGATGACCATGGAGGACTTCATCCGCAAAGGGGTCGAACTGCGTACCGACGGCGTTGACATGACGGCTTATTGGTGGAAATCCATGGAGCCGGCCTACGTCACCGGATTGCGTCACCTCGCCTTTAAAGAAGGCGTGCCGTTTTCGGGCGCGGCCTGCGGCGCCAGCATGGTGCAGGCGGACGCGTCCAAGCGCGCGCAGACCCTGGATGAAATCAAGAAATGGACTGACGCCACTGCCATCCTGGGCGCGCCGCACCTGCGGATCTTTGCGGGCAAGGCCCCGGCGGGCGTCACCGTGGCCCAGGCGCTCGACTGGTGCGTGGAGACCATGAAGCCCGCCTGCGAGTATGCCGCCGGCAAGGGAGTCACGCTGGGCGTGGAGAATCACGACGGCGTCACGCAGAAGGCCGACGTTTGCCTTGAACTGATGCGGCGCGTGGACTCGCCCTATGCCGGAATCAATCTCGACATCACGAATTTCGTCGCTGACTCCGACCAGGACCAGTACCGCCAGATCGAGGCCTGCATCCCCTGCGCTACCCACACCCACATCCGCGACCGCTTCGGCGACAGCCATCACCTGATCGACTTCGACCGCGTCTGGCAGATGTTCGCCAAGGGCGGATACAAGGGTTACATGTCGGTGGAATACGAAGGCGAAGAGGACCCCGAGACCGGCGTCCCCAAGCTGCTCGACCGCATCCGGGAACTGAACCGGAAGTACTCGAGCGTGTGAATCCGATTCGGAGCGGCGGTGGGAAGAGCCTCACCACAGAGGGCACAGAGAGTTACAGAGCGGTACCCGCGTCTCTGTGACCTTCGTGGCCTTTGTGGTGAATAGATCTCAGACGATGTCCTCGCGTTCGGGGTCCCAGGTCACGGTCCGCTTCTCGTGATACGACCGCAGCGCCATCTGGCAGGCGATGGCGGAACGGAATCCGAGTTCGAACGGGCAGTTGGTTTCACCGCGGCTGCGCACGCAGTCGAAAAAGTTCTGCATGTGCGCCGGCGTTTCGTCGCCGTAGCCCACAATGTCCGGCGCGGCGGAGCCCTGCGGCGCGGGCGCGGATTCGGCAGGCGCGCGATGATGATGATGTCCTTCAGGCGCGTAATTGATCTTCTCCCCGCTGCGGATGACGGTTCCCTTGGTGCCGAGCAGCAGGTCGTCCTCAGAGCCGTAGTGCCGGTTGCCGAACCCGGAGTTCCAGCTGAACAGGATCTTCTCCGTCTGGTTCATGGCCACGTCCATGGTGTCGGGCACCTGCATCTCGGACGACAGGTAATTGCCGCCGGCCATGGTCACCTCGCGCGGCGGCTTCAGGTCGAGCACTTTGTACCAGAATCCCACCTGGTGCACCATGTTCTCGAAGACGTTGCCGCCGGAGTAGTCCCAGAAGAATCGCCAGTTGATCACGCGATTGGGATCGAAATCGTGCGGCGCGGCCTCGCCCTGGAACGTCGCCCAGTCCACGTGCGCCGGATCGCAGTCTGCAGGGAGCGCGCGCTTCCAGCCGCCATAAGGCGAGTTGCGATACATGTGCGTGTGGATGGCGCTGATCGTTCCCATACGGTCCGGCGTGGCCAGACTGCGGGCCTGCTCGAGCGCCGGTCCGCTCGTCGACTGGATGCCGACCTGAACCACGCGTCCCGAGCCTTCGAGCGCGCGCCGCATGCGCCGCGCGTGATCGGGGTTGAAGGCCATGGTCTTCTCCTGGTAGACGTCCTTGCCCGCCTGGATCGCGGGCACGAAGTTCAGGGCGTGCTGGTGCTGCGGCGTGGCGATCAGCACGGCGTCGATGCTCTTGTCGTCGAGCAGCCGGCGGAAGTCCCCGTAGGGCTTGGCCTGCGGCACCACGCTTTTGATCTCGTCCAGGCGGCGCGTGTAGACGTCCGCGACCGCGACGCACTCCACGTTGGGGCGGCTGACCGCGGCTTTCAGAATCTCCGTGCCGCGTCCTCCGCAGCCGATCAGCGCGAAGCGGATGCGATCGCTCGGTGGTCCGGCAAGATTCCCGGCGTAAGCGCGGTTCGCGGCCACCGCGGCCGCGCCGCCGATCACCTGTCGCATGAAGGTGCGTCGAGTCGACATGGGCAAGCCTCCTGGGAGCGTCTCCGTGCCGGCGATCTCCGGCGATGCGCCGGCGGGTTACTCTCTGGCATATCACAAATCCGGAGAGGCGGCGGAAGAATCTGGTCTACTATTTCATTGAGATCTTGCTGCAGCGGCGCTGTCCCCAATTTCGACCGGGAGCGCGGAATTTGGGCAATACGGGATAGAACGAATCGAATGTCCAGACGGCTGAAACTTACCCTTGCGGCACTCCTCACCCTTGCCGTGATCATTTTGGTTGTGACGATCGTGGTGCCGCGCCTGGTGAACCTGGACCGCTACCGGCCCGAGGTGATCGCGAACATCGAGCGTGGGACCGGCCGCAGCGTGTCCATCGGCCGCCTGAGCGTGTCCATTCTGCCCAGGCTCGCAGTCGAGGCCGACGACATCGCCATCGGCAACCCACCCGGGTTTCCCGAGGGCCACCTGCTGGAGATCAGGCGGGTCTACGCCGAGATCAATCTGCGCAAGCTGCTCGATCGCGAGGTCCAAATGACTTCGCTCGAATTCGACCACCCGGCCGTCAACCTGCTTTCCACGCGCGACGGCCGCTGGAATACCGAGGGCCCGGCGCGCGGCCCGGTTCGCTCGACCGCGGTTCGCCCGGCAGCCTGGGCGCCGCAACCTGCGGTCTCGTCGCAGACGATCAATCAGGTTGTGTTCGAGCACGGCCGCGTGACCGCCTCGAACCTGCTACCCTCGGGCGAGATTGCGCCTGCCTCGTTCGAGGCCGACGACGTCGAGGTCGAACTCGAAAGCGTGAATCCCGCGGCTCTGGGCTTGAACCTGACGCCGGCGAACCTGGGCTGCGAGAACCGCGTCGCGCCCCGGCTGATTTCGAGCCTTGCGTCGGCCATTGTTCCCCGGCTCCGCCCGGCGGTGCTCGCGTCAGGCGCCGGCGGCGCTCTCACCCCGCCGCCGGGGCGGATAGCGGCGCGTGGAACGTTTACCGCGAAATCGGCGCGCTTCGATGCCGCCAGGGCCGGAAATCTCAAATCGCAGATTGAGCTGCGCTCGGGCGGCGTCATGCTGCGCCAGTTCAGCATGGAGCTTGCCGGAGGACACGTGACCGGCGATCTCGCCTGGAACTCCGCGGGGCGGCCGGCGAGCTACGCGACCGGGATTGCGCTCACCAACATCGATCTGGCGCGCCTGCTTGCGCCCTTTCCCGGGGCCAGCGGCAGGATCACGGGGACGCTGGAGGGCCGGCTCCGGCTCGACGGCCTGAATCTGCCGTCGTCCGATCCACTCGCCGACAAGCAGGGTCAGGGCGAGATCACCGTGCGCAACGGGACGCTGCCCACGCTGCAGTTGAATCGCAACCTGATGGACCTGATGAAGAACGTTCTCAAAACCCGGCCGGAGGCTGGAGAGCCATCCTCCTTTCAATCGATCAAAGCCGACCTGGAAATCGCTGGCGGAGAAATTCGCAGCCGTCAGATCACGATCGTGGGTAATGGCATGGACATCGATGCCTCCGGGGCGCTGGCGCTGGTGGGCGCGGGGCGGCTGGACTATCAGGGCGTGAGCAAGATGGACGCGCGCAAGAATGGATTCGAGGGAATCGTCGCCGGCCTGCTGGGGTCCAAAATCTCCGCTGACGGCAGGATCGACGTGCCCTTCATCCTTACGGGCACGCTCGACCGGCCGCGGGTCGCGCTCAAGAACTCGCCGCTGTTTCACTGACGGCCGCTGAGCGGCCGGAATTCGATGTCAGCCTCGAACTCGGTATTGGGCGAGATCCGGCGCTTTGCCGGCGGGCGGCAGATTGCGTTGCCGCTGGTCGCGGCGGCACTGGTTCTCGATGGGCTCGGCGGTTATCCGCTGATTACCTTTGCCGTGTCAGCGCTGGCGATCCTGCCGCTCGCGGGTCTGCTAGGACACGCGACCGAAGAACTGGCGGTGCGCGTCGGGCCAGCCGCCGGTGGCCTGCTCAATGCCACGCTCGGCAATCTCACCGAACTCATCATCGGCGTCCTCGCGCTCTCGCGCGGCGAAGTGGAGGTGGTCAAGGCTTCCATCACCGGCAGCATCATCGGCAATCTGCTGCTCGTCTTCGGCCTCGCTGCCTTGATCGGCGGACTTGGTCGTCAGAAGCTCAGCTTCAGCGCCGTCGCGGTCGGCGCCAACGCCTCCATGCTCTTTCTGGCCGTGGTCGGACTGGTAATGCCGGCGCTGTTTCAGCTTCTCGTGTCCGGGTCGCTCCAGCCGAGCGGGCGACGAATCGAGGATCTCAGCTTCTGGGTTTCCGGCGTCCTGCTGGCCAGCTACGCGGCCAGCCTTGTATTCATCCTCCGTACTCATCGCAGCCTGTTCCGTGGTGAGGCGGACGAGCAGCCGACGCTCGGCCGGGGCGCCGCCCTCGCTCTGCTGGCAGGATCGGCTCTGCTGGTGGCGATCGCGAGCGAGTTGCTGATCGGCCAGATCAAGGCTGTGACGACGTCGCTCGGCTGGACGCCGCTCTTTGTCGGCCTCGTCGTGGTGGCCACGGTCGGCAACGCCGCCGAGCACTCCACGGCCATTCTGTCCGCGCGCGCCGGACGCATGGACCTCGCGCTGCACATTGCCGTCGGCAGCAGCACCCAGATCGCCCTCTTCGTGGCGCCGCTCCTGGTTGTGCTTTCACCCGTTCTTGGCGCGCCGATGTCGCTGGTCTTTCATCCGCTCGAAATCGCCGCCGTCATCTTTTCGGTGGGCGCCGTGGTGGTGGTAGCCATGGACGGCGAAACCAATTGGCTTGAGGGGCTCATGCTGACCGGGGTCTATGCGATTCTGGGCGTGTTCTTCTACGTGCTGCCTTCGAATTGACCCTGGGTGGCGTTTCTGCTAGAACGAAGCCATGGGCACCATAGCAACTCCGGTTCGTGAGATCACTCCCGCCGCGCGCCTCGAACACGTGCGTTACGCCATCCGCGACGTGGCTGTGCTGGCCGAGGAAGTCGCGCGCCAGGGGCATGCGATCCTGCCGCTCAACATCGGCGATCCCCTCCAGTTCGACTTTGCCACCCCGCCTGCCCTGATCGACGCCGTGGCCAGGGCGATGCGCGACGGCTTCGGCGGCTATGCCCCGTCGATGGGCGTTCCCGAGGCGCTGGAGGCGATCCGTGGGGAGGCTCATCGCAAGGGAATCACGAACGTGCAGAGCGTCTTCGTTACGCAGGGTGTGAGCGAGGCGGTGGACCTGTGCTTCGCCGCGCTGGTGAATCCCGGCGAGAACATCCTGACGCCCTGCCCGGAGTATCCGCTTTACTGGGCTGTGCTGGCCAGGCTCGGCGCGGAACTGAACGCCTACGCGCTCGACGAATCCGCAGGCTGGGAACCGGACCTTGATGACATCGCCCGGCGCATCACGCCGCGGACGCGCGCTCTGGTGGTGATCAATCCCAATAACCCGACCGGGAACATCTATTCGCGCCAGACGCTCGCAGGGCTGGCCGATATCGCGCGCCGCCACAATCTGGTGGTTTTCGCCGACGAGATTTACGACAAGCTCACCTTCGAAGGCGAGCACGTGTCGCTCGCATCACTGGCGCCGGACGTGCCCGTGATCACCTTCGGCGGACTTTCCAAGGCCTATCTCGCGCCCGGCTGGCGCGTGGGATGGGCGATCGTGAGCGGCGACCGCGCGGCGCTCGCGCCTTACATCGACGGGATCGGAAAGCTGCTGCGCAGCCGCTTGAGCGCCAATCATCCCGAGCAATACGCCATCCGGCCGGCCCTTGAAGGTCCGCAGGACCATCTGCCGCGGGTGTTGAACAAGCTGCGCCGCCGGCGCGATCTCACAGTGCAGTTTGCGAACTCGACGCCGCGCCTCAGTTGCGTGGCGCCTCAGGGCGCTTTCTACGCCTTTCCGCGTCTTGAGATTCCCGAGGGCGACGAGCAGTTCGTGCGCGGTCTGCTGCGCGAAAAACACGTGCTGCTGGTGCACGGCAGCGGCTTCGGACAGGCGCCGGGCACGCGTCACTTCCGCATTGTATTCCTGCCGGATGAGGAAACGCTCGGGCGGGCCTATCAGGCGATTGCGGAGTATCTGCGCGAGCATTACTCCTGAACGGACGCGATCGCGGAGAGCATTCCACCTTCAGAGTCATGAATAAGCCGCAGCCCCTGAACACGCCCGGTTCGTCTCCGGCGGCAACTGCGGAGAAGGCCCCTGACGAGTTTCCGGTTCAGTTCTGTCCTGCTTGTTCAGCTCGATTGGAATCGCGCCGCTGCAAGATGATCTGCCCGCGCTGCGGATACTTTATGTCCTGCTCCGAATTCGAGTAGTACTTTCCTTCCGTCCGTGTCGAGACCTTGGCTCACGCCAGCCGGAGATTCTTCAAATAATTGAAACTCGTCTGTGCGGCCTCGAACGGATCAGTGTCGCAGATGTCCTGCTCCACGAAGATGTGTTGCACACCGGCCTGCGGCGCGTGCGCGAAGATACGCGCCCAGTCGATGCGGCCCTTGCCCGCGGGGGCGAACGGATTGTTACTCTGGTCGTAAGGGAAGCCCGATGTGCTTGTCGGGAATCCCGATTTGAAATCCTTGATGTGCAGCAGTGGAAATCGCCCCGGATATTTCTCGAAGTACTTCACCGGATCCTGACCCGCGTATGTCGCCCAGAAGCAATCCATTTCGATCTTCAACAGCCTCGGATCGCATCGCGTCAGCATGATGTCGTAACCGGTGGTCGAGCCGAGCGGCGCGAACTCGTGGAAGTGCGCGTGATAGCAGAACTGCAATCCGGCGGCGTGCGCGAGCTTTCCGCACTCGTTGAACAGGTCAGCGCGGCGCTTCCAGGCGTCCGCGTCCATCACGGGGTTGTCGCCCACCACGATGTACTGGAATCCGTAGGGATGAACCTGGTCGAGCATCTTCTTCCAGCTCTCGACGTCCTTGGGGACGTCGGGATAGGTGCTGGGCGCGGTCAAATTCGCCGCGCGCAGATAGCCTTTGAGCGTCGCCGCAGGAACGTCGGCGGAGATCTCCACCTCGCGATAGCCAATCTCGCCGATTTTCTTCAGCGTGCCCGCCGGATCCTTGGCGTAGGCGTCGCGCACCGTATAGATTTCGAGGCCGATGGGTTTGGGCCAGGCCAGTTGGCCCGCCGCCCACGATTTCGACGCCATCATGGCCGCGCCGGCGCAGACCCCCTGAGCGGCTTTTTCAATGAACTGGCGGCGAGTCAGCATGGCTTCTCCTCAATGGCCCTCAGCAGGGCAGCAGTCATTTAACCTCACAGCTCGATCTCTCCCCAAACAAAAAGGTGTCATACGCGCGTGCTGCTCGTGCCGTTCGATCAACCCTCCGCCGGCTGAAACCGGCAACTGGCTACCGGCCACTGACTACCTTTTCATTCCTTGGTGATGGTCTCGTCGAGGTTCAGCATCACGTTCGCAACCATGGTCCATGCGGCTTGCTCCGCGGGGTCGAGCGACGCCTTCTCGTATCCTTTGATCACCTTGGCTGCGGCGGCGGGATCCTTCTGGAAACGCGCTAGCTCGAGGCTGTAGAAATCCCGGATGCGGTCGAGTTCCTGCGGTGTCGGCTCGCGCGAGGTGCAGCGCCGGAATCCGTCGATGACGCGTTGATCGATGGATGACGAATCGCCGCTGGCGCTCGATTCGCCGCCGGCATGCGGTCCGTGTTGTGGATTCCGGCTCGAAGCGAGTGCATTGCCGGACTGGGTGAGGCGCGCCTTGTTCACGCCCGGGCCGGCGTCCTCCATCAGGTGGCGGCCAAGCGCCTGCGCGGCTTCAAAGAACGCCGGATCGTTGAGCGTGGTCAGTGCCTGCAGGGGTGTGTTGGTCCGCACGCGCCGCACCACGCAGAACTCGCGGCTGGGCGCGTCAAAGGTGACCATGCTCGGATAGGGCGCGGAGCGCCGCACGAAGGTGTAGATCCCGCGCCGGTAGCGGTCCTCGCCCTTGCTCATCACCCACTTGTCGTCGTTATAGACCAGGTCCCAGACGCCCTCCGGCTGGTAGGGAAAAACGCTGGGTCCTCCGATCTTGGGGCTGAGCAGGCCGCTCGCTTCGAGCGCAATGTCGCGTACCGTCTCGGCTTCCACGCGGAAGCGTGGGCCGCGCGCCAGCAGCTTGTTGTAGGGGTCGCGCTCTTCGAGTTGCGGCGTAATGCGCGACGATTGACGAAAGGTGGCCGACGTCACCATCAGCCGCTGGATCTTCTTCATATCCCAGCCGTCGCTCATGAACTCGGTCGCCAGCCAGTCAAGCAGTTCCGGATGCGTGGGCGGATCGCCCTGGCTGCCGAAATCTTCGCTCGTTTCCACGATACCGTGGCCAAACAGCGTCTCCCAGAAGCGATTCACCGTGACCCGTGCCGTGAGCGGATTGCTGTCGTCAACGAGCCATTGTGCCAGCCCCAGCCGGTTCGGCATTTCATCTTCGGAAAGGCGCCCGAGCGCGCCCGGCACATCGGCGTACACCTTGCCGGCCGGACTCAGGAAGGCGCCGCGAATGTGCACGTAAGTCGAGGGGCGCTCGTACGACTGCTTCTCATTCAGCACCATGGCCGTGACGATGCCAAGATCGTCCACCTGCTTCTTCAGCTTCGCGATCTGGTCGCGAGCGGGCTGGAGCAGCGGCGAGACGGCGCGATAGGCTGCGGCCAGCTCCTTCGTCTGATCAGCAGAGCGCTGCGCCGGCGCTACCTCCAGGATGGGACGCAGGTGAGCCGGTATCTGCGCAATGAACTTCGGATCCGGGCTTGTGGTTACCGACAAGCGAAAGCGTCCGAGGTTGCGTGAGGCGAATTTCATCTCGTGCTTCAGCGTGATGCTGAGCACGGTTCCGCCTTCGAACCCGAAAGGTTTGTCAGGAACCAGCACGGCCTGTCGGACCAGGGGGCCTTTCGACAACGTGGGGTCGATGGCCCATCCGACCGGCCATTCCATGCTCGTTTTGAGGATATTCTCGACCTCGTATCCGCTCTGTGACTCGTCCGCCACCGCCTCTTTGAGCTTGATGGGCTGCGCCGCGCCCGCGCCGCCGGCGGACTTGGCCTCCACCTGGAAGGCGCTGAGAAAGAAATTGCCGTCCGGATCGCGGCCCGGACCGCCCTTGGGCAGGCTCGGATCGGGCAGCACCTCGATGCGGATGCCCGTGATGCCGGTGCGATCGGTGCTGGCCGTCAACTGATAGGTGTCAGCCTGGGGATTCTTACCCGAAGCCAGGATGGAACCATCCTGCTGCAGCCTGAGAGTGGCACCCCCCGCCGAAACGTAGTGGCTCGGGCGCAGGGTTATCCAATCGGCCGGAGACGCCTTCAGCTTCGACTCCCACTCCGTCTGCGCCGCCTCGAGCTCCGGCGTGGAGGTGTCGAGCTTGCTCTGGAGATCGGCAATCTGTGCCCGCAGCGTCCTGCTCTCCGCGGCCTGTGCGGGCGTGGGCAGCTCGAGCTTCGGCTCCTCCTCTTCGTTCTCACCCTGGCCGAGATGCAGAATCTTGTAATTGGTGTTGTCGAAGAAAGCGAGGAAGCGGTAGTAGTCCTTTTGAGTGAAGGGGTCGAACTTGTGATTGTGGCACTGCGCGCAGCCCAGCGTGATCCCCAGCCACACCGAGGCCGTGGTGTTGACGCGATCGATCAGCGCGTACCAGTGATACTCCTCGGGATCGATCCCGCCTTCGCGATTCAGCAGTGTGTTGCGATTGAACCCGGTGGCAATGAGCTGGGCGTCGGTGGGATGGGGCAGCATGTCGCCCGCGATCTGCTCGATGGTGAACTCTTTGAAGCTCATGTCCTGATTGAGCGCGTTGATCACCCAGTCGCGATATTCCCAGGCCGTGCGCCGCAGGTCCTTTTCGTAGCCGTCCGTATCGGCATAACGCGCCAGGTCGAGCCAGGGACGCGCCCAGCGTTCGCCGTAGTGAGGCGAGGCGAGCAGCCGGTCGACCTGCTTCTCGTACGCATTCGGACTCTTGTCGGCCAGAAAGGCGTCGATTTCCGGAATCGTCGGCGGCAGCCCGATCAGGTCGAGGCTCACCCGTCGCAGCAGCGTTTCCTTGTCCGCTTCCGGCGACGGTGAGAGGCCTTCCTTCTCGAGCTTCGCCAGCACGAATCGGTCGATGGGATTGCGGCACCAGGCGGCGTCCTTCACCGTGGGCAGCGGCGGACGCACGGGCGGGACATAGGCCCAGTATTTCACGGGCGCGGTGTGCGCAAGCGGCGCCGATGAGTCTGGCCCGGGTGCGCCCGAATCGATCCAGTGCCGGATCAGGTCGATCTGGTCCGCCGGCAGCGGCGGCCCGCCGTAAGGCATCTGCGGACGGTCGAGCGCCAGCAGGCGCCGCATCAGGCGGCTCTTCTCGCTCGAACCCGGCACCACGATCTTGCCGGTCTCGCTGCCCGCGAGCAGCGCCTGCAGGGAATCGAGACGCAGGCCGTTCTGCTGCACGTCGGGCCCGTGACACCGATAGCAGCGCGCCGCCAGAATCGGACGAATCTCGGTGGCAAAGACAGGCGATGAACCCTCGCCGCCGACGTCATTCCGAGAAGCCGCAGGCGACGAGGAATCTGCTTTCCCCGCCCTCGCCGCGACACTCGGAAAGCTTCCCTGATCAATCCAGGCGCGAATCACATTGATGTCGAAGTCCCTGAGCGGCTGCCCGCCCATCGGCATGCGAGGAGCGTCGGTCGCCCCGAGCAGCCGCTTCACCAGCAGGCTGTCGCCGCTGTGCCCGGGAACGATGGCGGCACCGGACACGCCCCCCTTCAGGACGCCGGCCTCGGAATCAAGCCGCAGTCGTGCCTGGGTGTTCTCGCCGCCATGACATTGCAGGCAATTGGCTTTAAAGATGGGCTCGATGTCGCGGTTGAAGTCGACGGACGATGGCGGGGCGGCCGGCAGGTTCTGGGCGAAGCCTGCACTCGGCGCCAACCGCAAACCTGATCGAAGCGCGGCCAGCAGAACGCCGGCGACCGCGAGCATGAGAGCGATGTTCAGAAGCTGCGGACGCCGATCCCTCTTGAGCCTCAGGATTTGACCCGCGCGACCCTTCATCCGTCTCCCCGGCATGTCTGTAGGCCATGATACCGTTGCGGCCAGACGGGTTCAAGGCTGCCGTTTCGAAGGTACTGGTTTGTTTCAGACCAGTACCGTTTCGAGCATCGTTTCGGCTGCGACTGCTTTTGAGTGCGGCAGGCTTGCTGCCACCTTCCTCCCGCGAGCTTGCTCGCGGCTTCGTGGCCTTAGCCGAGGATGTGAGTGCTGTCCCGGCCAGCAAGCTGGCCCCATGAAAGCGGCAGCGAGCCTGCCGCACTCAAAAGCTGGCGCTAGGGGTACGATCCGTTCGAAAATCCGAAGCTTGGGAGTGTGTGCACCTTGCCGGCTGCGTGGTTGCGCTATACTCTGCGCGAGCGGGTTGCGAAAGGGCGAAGATATGGCATCGCGTGAAGCTTTGAACGAATTCGCCGCCTACCAGGAGAGCCGCCGCGGTGAACTGTGGGGCCTGCTCGGAGACCTGCCCTGGCAGCACCAGCCCGCCCCGCCGCGAGTGGTCCGCACCGAGAAGCACGAAGGCTACACGCTCCAGCGGCTTACGCTCGACCTGAATGGCGTCGAGCCGGTGCCCGCTTTGCTCCTGATCCCCGACCGGCGGCAGCACCCGGCTCCGGGGCTGCTGTTCATCCACTGGCACGCCGGAATGTACGACCTCGGCAAGGAGCAGCTCCTCCAGGGCACCAAGGTGCAGCCGGCCTACGCGCCGGTTTGCGCCGAGAAGGGACTGGTAACCCTGGCGATCGACAGTTGGTGCTTCGGGGAGCGCAAGCACGAGGCCGACGGCCACACCGGCGAAGAAGACGCCTTCAAGCTCATGCTCTGGCGCGGGCAGGTGCTCTGGGGCATGATGATGTTCGACGAGCTTCGCGCCCTCGATTTCCTCTCCGGTCATCCCGACGTGGACCCGAGCCGCATCGTCGCCTTCGGCATGTCGATGGGCGCCACCAAGGCGTGGTGGCTGGGCGCGCTCGACCCGCGCGTTTCATCCGTGATGGACGTCTGCTGCCTGACGGATTACGATTCCCTCATCGCCACGCACGGCCTGAAGGAGCACGGCGTTTACTACTTCACGCCCTCCCTGCTGAAGCATTTCGACACTTTCGAGATCAACGAACTGATCGTCCCGCGGCCGCACCTGAGCGTGAACGGTCGCCGCGATCCCCTCACGCCGCCCGCGGGCGTGGAGCGCGTCCGGGACAAGCTGCTTCCCCTCTACACGCGCTACGGTCGTGCGGAGGATTGCCGCATCGGGCTTTTCGATTGCGCGCACCAGGAACTACCGGAGATGCGGCGGGAAATCCTGGACTGGATGGACCGGTATCTGGTGGGGCAGAGAACGGTCTCTGCGCTGTAGCGCGGGCGTCCCGCCCGCGATTTTCGCGCCTGGGACAGGCGCGCTACAACGGGCCGCTTATCGCTCGGTGTGTTTCAAATACGGATCGGGTTCCGGAATCGCGGCCCCGTCCTTGCGCGGATCGGAGGCGCCGAACTTCACGCCCGTGGACGAATCGTAAAGCACAGCCTGTCCGCCGCCCATCTCGGTGGAGAAGTCGCCGCGCACTTCGAGGATCTGCCCGCGCCGGCGCAGCTCATCCAGAATGGCGGCCGGCACGCGGTCCTCGATCAGCAGGTTGCAGCCCCCCGGCGTGGGCTTGGTGAAGCGCGGCGCTTCGAGCGCGGCCTGGATGTTCATGCCATAATCCGCCACGTCCGAGACGAACTGCGCGTGCGCCTGCGCCTGGTTCGCTCCGCCCATGATCCCGAATCCGATGTGAATCGCGCCCTTCTGCATGAAGCCGGGAATGATGGTGTGAAACGGCCGCTTGTGAGGCGCCAGCACGTCCGGATGATGGGGATCGAGGCGGAAGAGCGCGCCGCGGTTCTGCAGCATGATTCCGTAGCCGTCCACCACAACTCCCGATCCAAACGCCGAGTAAAGGCTCTGAATCAGGGACACGATGTTGCCGTCGCGATCGACCACCGAGAGATAGATGGTGTCGTGGCCGAACCTGGTGGGATCGCCCGGTGTAACGTCGCAGTGGGCGCGCTTCATGTCGATGGTGGAGGCGCGTTCGGCCGCATAGGCCTTGGAGACGATCCCCTCCACCGGCACCTTCACGAAACGCGGGTCGGCGTTGTAGCGATAGAGGTCGGCGTAGGCCAGCTTCTGAGCTTCGATCTTCGCGTGAAAGGCGTCGGCGTTATCGAACCCCCACTGAGGCAGCGGGAACTTCTCGAAGATATTCAGCATCTCGAGCGCCGCCATTCCCTGGCCGTTCGGCGGCAGTTCGTAGATGTTCCAGCCGCGATAAGTGGTCGAGATCGGGTCCACCCACTCCGGCTTGAAATCGGCAAGATCGGCCGCCGTCATCACGCCCCCGAGTCGCGTGGAAGTCTCGACGAGGGCGCGCCCGATCTCCCCGCGATAGAAAGCGTCCGGGCCCTGCCGGGCTACAAGTTCCAGCGCGTGGGCGTATTCGGGATTGCGGAAGATTTCGCCGACCGCCGGAGCGTGGCCGTCAATCAGGAACACGGGGCGCGCGCCGGGATCGGCGGCCAGGCGCGGTTCGGCGGCCTTCCAATAGGCGTGGATGAACTCGGTGACCGGGAATCCGTTCCGGGCGTAATAAATTGCGGGCTGGAAGAGTTCGGCCCAGGGCAGGCGCCCGAATTTGCTGTGCAGCGCCTCCCACCCGCGCACCGCGCCGGGCACCGTCACCGAGTAGATGCCCGATTGCGGCATGTGGTCGATGCCCTTCTGCTTGAGGAACTCGGGCGTCAGTTTCTCCGGCGCCCAGCCGCTCGAGTTCAGGCCGGTGAGCTTGCCGGTCTTCGCATCCCACTCGATCGCGAACAGGTCGCCGCCCATGCCGTTCATCATGCATTCCACCACGCCGAGGGTGGCGTTGGCGGCGATGGCGGCGTCGGCCGCGGAGCCGCCGCGCGCGAGGATTTGCGCCCCCGCTTGCGAGGCGAGCGTCTGGCTGGTGGCCGCGATGCCCTCGCGCGTGATGGTCATGGAGCGCGCTTGCGAGCGGTCGAGAAGTTCAGCCGGATTCTGGGCGAGAAGCGGCAAAGCCATGGCGGAGATCATGAGGATTCCTTGGGTCAGACTGCGCGGCCTTGGCATGATGCGAGAAGTGTACCCGGCGCAACCGGCAATGGCAAACCAATCGGCGCCTGTTAGGGTTCCGGTTTCGACGCAGGATCTCTGTGTCCTCTATGCACCGGGACCCCTGCCTTGCAGAGTGTTACCAAATAGCGCGACAGGCTAACCCCTCACCCGGCCCACCGCAGCTGATGAAAGCGCTGGCGGCTTACGCCACCGTAGCGCCGTGCATCGCCTCGCCGCGAATCACCATGCCCGAGCTATCAAACTCGAAGAACTCCGCCGCGCGAACCTTTCTGCCGTCAATCTCAGAAATGTAGACGATCGTCATGCGGCCCGCGGCTTCGTCATTGATGACGTGATCCAGAGTGAAGCGCAGCGACTCGACGGACTTCAGACTGGTGCGCCAGTAGTCAGCCAATTCGCGGCGAAAATGTACCGTCGCCTTACCGGTGATCGCCACCGCGCGGGGGCTGGTGAATTCCACGTCGTCCGCAAAGTAAGCGAGTACGGCGTCGAGATCTCTGGCATTGAAGTTTCTGATCCATTCCACCGCGAATTGCCGGCCTTCGGCGTCGGTCATGTGAATTGGCTCTCGTAGGGAGTTGAACAGCGCTACTTCAGCTCGATCTCCACAATCTCGCCCGGAGTCGTTCCCACATTTGCCAGCGTGTGCGTGACCTTGGCATCCACCCAGTGGAAGTCCCCCGCCTTGATCTCGTGCGTAAACGTGCGGCCGTCCGGAGCGGTCATCTTCAGTTGCATGCGCGCAGCCGCAAGGATCAGGTAGGGACGATCGTGCGTGTGCACGGGCGTCGCCGCCCCGGGCGCCAGGACCCACTTGTAGACGCGCGCGCTGGGATTCTCGGCCGCGACGGGTGCAGCGGCATGCTCGGAAGGGTGCACCGGCCGGTGAAAAAACTCGACGTCCACCACCTCGAACGCCGCGGGCCCCAGGTTCCGCAGGCGGTGCGTGTAGGGCCCGTCGGCCGTCATCGCGGATACCCCTCCCGGATGTGTCATGCCCGGCTTGCCTTCGGGTTTGCCCGGCTCCTGCTGGGCCAGGCTGGTGGCGGTCAGCGCCACCGAGACCCGGTCGCGCGTGTGAGTGTGGTAGAGCGTGCTCTCGCCCGCGGGCAGGATGACGTGGATCACGAGCACCTCATCGTTCCTCAACACCACGTGGTGGTGCGGCTCCTGGTCGACCGGCACGGGATTCTGCGCGGCCGCGCCGGCGCTCACGAGCGAAAAGAGGAAGACCCAGACGAGACCCTTCATGGTGCCCTCAGTTGACAGTCAACAGCAGTCAACAGTCGGCTCTTGTGTGCCGCTCGCTACCCCACGCGAGCGACAGCGTACTGTCAACTGTCGACTGTAAACTGTCAACGGTGAACCTGTCGACGGTCAACGGCTTATCGCGACTCGAAGGTGAAGTCCGCCGTGGCTGTCTGTCCGGACTCGACCGTGATCTGCTTCTCCTGGGTGCCGAACGTGGCCGTCCAGGCGCCGAGCGTGTAGTTGCCGGGCGGGAGATTCGGGATGGTGAACGTGCCGTCGCCGCCGGAGACGGCGTAGAACGGATTGCTGGTCACGCCGATATAGGCTTTCATCCAGGGATGCTCGTTACACTTCACCGCGATCATGATCTCGGGCTTCGTGAAGTGCTCGGTGAGCGCCGGCGCGCCGGGCTGCTGCGACACGTTCCAGGAGCGATTCTCTTTCGCCAGGACGTGGACGTTGTGAGTGGTAGGGTCTTCCGACGTGACCTGCAGAGGCTGCCCGACCATGACGCCGAGAACGTGCGGCACGTACTCGCACCGGCGTTGCGTGAGAACGACGGGCGTTGAGGGCGCGCTGAAACTCTGGCTTCCCAGGCCGGCTTTGACGTAGACGAAGACATCGGGCAGCGTCCCGTTGCTGTTCACCTCGCCGTCCTGAGGGAAAACGGAGCCGGTCTGCTCCGACGCGCACACCTTGTCCTGCGCCATATTGATCTCAGGCAGGTGCGGCTTCGTGCCTTGAAAGGAAATCGTCCCCTTGACGGTGCCGGCGGTGTCCGCCCGGCGGCGCCGTCCCCGGCCGTTGAGCGGCTGCAGGATTGCGATCAGGCTGACCGCGGCGACAAACACCCCGAACGTTCTTCGATTCATTAAGCACCTCGAATACTCCTGGCAATGGCCGCGTCCGTCAGTAATTCAGTCTGTCGGCACCGGAAACCTGAGATACCGGCGTCCTGAAATACTGACCAACTGACAGCGTCGGAGCCGTTTTCAACATCCTGCTAGAACACGAACCACGCCACCAGGTAGAGCGTGTTATTGGCCGAGGCGCTCCTGCCCGAACCGTCGTAGTTGGCGTTCAGTCCGTTGAACGTCAAATATCCCGTGTATTGCACTCCCAATTGGACGTTCTGCAGCGGCCAATAGGAGAAGTTCAGATTATACCCGTCCGACTTGGGATTACCGTTGGCGCTTCCGCTCACCGGCCCGGGAGCGAAGAGCGCGGAGTCGGTGGTGCCCGTGGTCCAGAACGGGCCGGCGGTCATGGCGAAACGGTTTCCAACGTGATAGACGGCATCGAGATGCTCGAAATTCAGGTCGTGCGGAGCAAATGCCACGCCGTCGGCGGCCAAGGTCCCGAGCAATTCGGAGCTTTCGTGGATGTAGTCGCCATGGACCGTCAGCAGGTCATTCCGGTTCTTCCACGGTATGGTGTGCTCCCACTGGAAATCCCCGGCCAGGTCCGTGATGTAATCGCGCGGGCCCACCACGCCTCCCGGGATGGAAGCCACATGCATTCCG
Source organism: Terriglobia bacterium (assembly GCA_035946575.1). Classification (GTDB taxonomy): domain Bacteria; phylum Acidobacteriota; class Terriglobia; order UBA7540; family UBA7540; genus Gp13-AA77. The sequence continues at coordinate 24,306 of DASYZG010000091.1, forward strand.
TAGGTCCCCACCTCCAGATAATCGTTGCCATGCGTTTGCTGCCAGGCCAGGCGCCAGTAGGGGGCGACGCCCGTGATGTTCGTTCCAAATCCAACACCCGGATTGGGTTGGCCGCTGCCCAGGTGTTCGGAGCGATAAATGAACCCGGCCGCGTAGAGGTGCTGGTCGAACATTGAGTAGGCGCCGATTCCGGCCACGTCCTGAGCGAGGCCGCCATCGATCAGCGGGGCGGCGATCGGCCCCGGAGCTGAATCCGAACTGAGCCACGGAGAGCCCCATGCCGGCGTGTCGTTCCACAGATCTTCGACGGTGGGACTGTTGTTGAAATCGACGCCGTAGACAAAGTCCTTGCCCAGGAGTTTCCTGTCCCTGGCATAGCGAATGTCCGTGTTGTCCCAGCTAAAATGATCGTCCTGACCGCTGTAAGTCACTTGAATGAAACTACCTACGTGTTCCCCGATGGCGCCGGCCAGGAAAAGGCTCGCGCTCTGGGGCAACTCGAAGCTGCCGTTCTGGGTGCCGGGCTGCGGCTGCTGGGTGGTGCTGTTGGAGATCGTGAACTGGGCCGATAGCGGCAATTCGCTGAGCAGGCTCAAAGCCGCATTCTGGTGCCCCGGCTTGGAAGTGATTGTCTTCAAGCCGGTTAGCGTGTAGCCGTTCAGCTTGAACTGGCGGCCCAGCGGGGTCAACTCCGGCAGCGTAGTATGGCAGGCGCTGCACGCGAGTCCGGTCTGCCGGGCGTAGCTGGGGACGGCGTCCGCACGCGTCCCCCAAAGCATCAGCCCAATGAAGCTGGACGTGACCAGAATGACCAGCGAAACAGCGAAAATCTTCAGCCTACGGCTCATGAAACCTCCCGCAAACACGGTCGTATGTCCGGCAAATGCAGGGTACCAACGCCGGATATCGTCAAAAATCAAGAAGATTCTATTTTACCCGACCCTCAACCAATCGGGTATTACATACCTTCTTGATAGCACCACCAAAAGTCGATATCGTAAATTCTGCACAAGAGCTTTGCTGTGACCTGCATCACACCGGTTTCGCTGCCGGGGCCGGCTCAGTGGCGGGAACGAGCTTATCGGCTGATGAGCCGGGTTCGAACGTGCCGGCTCCCCACGGATTCGGTTCAGCGGGTGCTCCCCGGGCCATGCTCCAGAAGAAGTTGACCAGAAACAGCAGTTGTGCGGCGGTCGTGACGAGGGCGGCGACTGAAATGAACGTGTTCAGATGGACCAGATGGCCGGCGAATCGCGTCTCGCCGAGTGATGAGTAGCGGCGCGGCAACCCCGCCAATCCCAGGAAGTGCATGGGTACGAAGGTGCAGTAGACGCCGACAAACGTGATCCAGAAATGAATCCGGCCCAGACGCTCGTTCATCATCCGGCCGAACATCTTCGGAAACCAGTATGCCGTCGCGGCGAAGATGGCGAAGATCGCCGCCATGCCCATGACCAGGTGCAGGTGCGCGACCACGAAATAGGTTCCGCGCAGGTAGAGATCGAGCGAGGGCTGGGCGAGGAGCAGTCCGGTCAGTCCGCCGGTGACAAAGATCGAGACGAACCCCAGCGCGAAGAGCATCGGCACCGTAAATTCGATCCTGCCGCGCCACAGCGTTCCCAGCCAGCTGAACGTGGTCGCGGCCGAAGGCACCGCAATCACCATGGTGAGTGTCGCGAAGCTCATGGTCATGTAGGGATTCATGCCGGTCGCGAACATGTGATGTCCCCAGACGCCGAAGCTGAGGATTCCAATGCCGGCGAAAGCCGCGACGGTCTCGCGATAGGCGAACACCGGCTTGCGTGAGAAGACCGAGAGCACGCAGCTGATGATGCCCATTCCGGGCAGGATGGTGATGTAGACCTCGGGATGGCCGAAGAACCAGAACAGATTCTGCCACAGCAGCGGAGAGCCGCCCCGGTGCGCGAGCAATTGATCGCTCACCACCAGGCCGGCAGGAACAAAGAAGCTGGTGCCCGCCAGGCGGTCGGAAAGCAGTAGCCCGTCGGCCCCAAGCAGCACCGGGAAGGAGAGCAGAATCAGGATGGCGGTGATGAACCATGCCCAAACCGTCAGCGGCAGGCGCAGCCAGTTCATGCCCCGCGCGCGGTGAAACAGAACTGTGGCGATGAAACTCACCGCGCCCAATATCGAACCGGCGCAGAAGATGGCCATCGAAACCAGCCACAGGGTTTGCCCGAGTCCCTCACCCGGCCCGGCAATGGAACCGATGGCGCTCAGCGGGGCGTACGCCGTCCAGCCGCTGATCGGCGGCCCGTCCGAGATGAAGTAGGTCGAGACGAGGACGCAGAACGAGGCCAAGGTCAGCCAGAAAGAGAGCATATTCAGGCGCGGGAAGGCCATCCGGCTGGCGCCAGTCTGCTCGGGAAGCATGAGATTTCCAAATCCGTTCTGCGGAACGGTGGTGAGCACGAAGAAGATCATCAACGTGCCGTGCAGCGTCATCAGCGAAAGGTAGTATTCCGGCGTGATCACGCCGCCTGGAGCGCCGCTCTGCGAAACCCGGCCAAGTAAGGGCAGGGGCAACTGAGGCCAGGCCAGATGCAGGCGCAGAAAGGATGAGCACAGGATTCCGATCAGCACCGCCACCAGGCCGAGCCCGTAGAACTGCACCCCGATGGTTTTGTGGTCGGTGCTGAAGGCGTATCGGCGCAGGAAATGGCGCGGTGCGGACGGCGGCTCATTCGGAACGCCGTGAAGCTCTGGCATGATCTGACACGCCCCCCGGTTATTACAAGAAGCTTCTACCACAGCGCGGCTCGCCGCACGCCATGAGAGAGTTTATCGCGAAATTCGAGGATGAGATCATGGGAGTTCTCTCCGGGTTCGACCGCCTGGTGTTGCGAGCGAGCTTGCGGGCAATCTGCTGCGCGCAGGGCATGGAGGAATCAGGGAGAGCGCAGAGGCACGCTTGGCGAGCTTTCTTGCTCGCCCGTGGCTCCTCGCCCTTCGCCACTTTCGGCGTTACTTGTGCGCGTCGAGATCGAGACCCAAGGAAGGGTGCTCGTACGTTCCCCTCATGCTGACACCTACCTCCGCGCCGGCGTGTTTCTTTCTGAAAAACGGATCGAGAGGCTTCAGCAGCACGGCCTTGATACCGCTGGTGGTGTGCGAAAGGGAAGCCTGGGTCTTGAGCTTTCCTTCGAGATTTATCCGTTGGTTCACAAGGTTGAAGCTGCCGTGCAACTCCGCCGTGGCGGCCGGGACTTCAAACGTCAGTTTGGAAAATCTGGCCACACCATCGTCCGCCACCGCGCGCTTCGTGCCACCGTGAACGGAACGCATTGCCATGCGAGGAACGCAGCGCCCCGCGGAATTCGCCCTGACATTCGTCTGATTTGATGCCGGCCCATTCGCGCGAGGGGTGCGGGCGTGGACGCCTCGGCAGAATTCGCGAGCTTTGGGGCAACAGGTAATTTCTCTTCGCGGATGCGGCGGAGAACAAATTGAGAGCCTTTTCTCTAATCACCAGGGAGCTCACTGGTTTGAAGACGATCGGAGATCTGGCACCCGAACTGCTCTACGTACACCGGCCAAGGAGGCTAGAGTGGACACCAAAACCACCGATACTGCGATTCCAACCCTGGACGTGCAGTTCATCTATGTCGATTTGCAAAACTCGGACGACTGGGAGAAGATCGAGATGATCTTGACCGAAGCGCAGTTCCCCGTCGGGACGCCTGGCGAGGGAACGCCCGCGCGAGGTGCCGGGCGCCAGAAGGACCAGAAGCACCGAAAGCAATAGAACTCTCCGAAGGGTGGCGCCCCTTGTGACTTCAGCCGGTCCATGCAAGCTTCGAGCGTCCACCTCCGGATTCTATCCATTTGTTGGGCGGTTTACGGCGTTGTCTGCCTGGCCACAGCCCTCTTGATGATCCTCGTTCGCAACAACGCCGGCACGCTGGCTGAACTCCTTGCCTACCGGGTCGCTGATGATCCGCTTCGACTGCTGGCGATTTTCAACGTAGCCTACACGGTGATCATAAGCCTGTCGGTCGCCTGCGGAATTCTGGGACTCGTGGCGGCTGTGACTCTGCCTCGCCGCGGCCCGCTTGGCCGCAAAGTCGCGCTCCTGGCCGGCTTCCTCTCACTCTCCAGGATTCCGCTCGGAATCACGCTCGGAGTGTATACACTCGTCGTCTTGCTCCCAACGGACGGCCTGAGTAGTGACACCTCCAGCGCGGACAATTCCGATTGAGGGCCGACCCAAGCCGCCCGCGGTTGGCCAGTTCCTCTCCAGCTAAGGCGTGCCTGTCCCGCTCAGGCTGACGGTCTGCGGGCTGCAGCCGCCATTGTCGCTGATCGACAGTCGTGCGCTGCGGGCGCCCTGCCTGGCGGGCGTGAAGCTTACGCTAACGGTGCAGGTAGCCCCGGATCCGAGACTCGATTTGCAGGTGTTAGTCTCGGCAAAGTCCCCCGGGTCACTTCCTGAAATCGAAATCGCCGTGATGCTCACGGCCGTGCCGCCCTTGTTGCTTATAGTGACTTTCTTAGGCGGGCTCGTGGTATGAACGGGCTGATTGCCGAAGTTCAGGCTCGCCGGCGTGAATTGAATGTAGGTTCCGCAACCCGAGAGCGCCACTGTCTGGGGGCTGCCCGGCGCGTTGTCCGTAACCGTGATTGAGCCTGTCTGCATTCCCTTCGTTTTGGGCTTGAAGCTCACATTAATGGTGCAACTCGCGCCGGGAGGAACGCTCGTGCCGCAAGTGTTGGTCTGGCTGAATTGGCCAGTCGCGGCAATGCTCGTGATTGTCAGGTTGCCGGTGCCGGTATTCGTGAGCGTCAGTGGTTGCGCCTTGCTGGTCGTGAAGACCACCTGAGTCGGGAAGGTCAGGCTGGTGGGCGAGAGAGTCAGCGCCGGTTGAGTGCCAGTGCCAGACAGAACTATCGTCTGCGGACTCCCCGAGGCGTTGTCCGTGATGCTAACGGATGCAGCGCGAGCACCCAGCATTGTAGGCGTGAAAGTCACGTTGATGGTGCAACTGGACCCCGCAGTCAGTGTTGTGCCACACGTGTTCGTCTCTGAAAAATCATTCGGGTCAGCTCCGCCAATGTTGATCTCGGAAATGATAAGCGGAGCGCTCCCGCGATTCGTCAGTGTTACCGGTTGCGATGCGCTGCTTGAACCGAGATTCTCGCTTCCGAAGCTGAGGCTTGTGCTCGAAAGCACGGCGCTGGGTATCTGGAGCAGCGTCTCCACTGTGTTGCCACTAGGGTCGGTGACAGCGAGGTCGAGCTGGCCGTCATTATTGAAATCTCCAGCTACAACTTGGCCGCCCACAAAGCTAGTATAGAAGCAATTGAGAGGCGGCGGCTGAAAGGTGCCGTCCCCGTTACCGAAGAGCACGCAACCGCCGTTATAAACTACTGTCGCGATGTCGAGTTTACCGTCGCCATTGAAATCTCCTATCGCGAGTGAATAGCCTCCGCCACCGTACTGCACAGGAGCCATGAAAGTGCCGTCGCCGTTCCCGAGAAGCACAGCGACTGTGGCGTCGGTCCCTTGGCCAACCACTAGATCCAGCTTACTGTCCCCATTCAAGTCCCCCAAAACCACTGAATCAGCTTCGTTGCCCGCCGACGAGGTGACGGGCGAGCCAAACACGCCAGCGCCGTTGCCGAGGAGGGAAGAAACGTCACCTGCGGCGTGGCCCGACGTCGTTGTCAGGACGTCGAGGTTTCCATCGTTGTTGACATCCCCTAAATTGGCTGAAGCCGCGCCAAGAGAATTGATTGTGGCGTAGTCCACGTGATTCTGGAACGTGCCATCCCCGTTTCCCAAGAGAATGGATACGGTATCGGAGCAAGAATAGAAACATCCTCCGTTGTTGACCGCAAGGTCGAGTCGCCCGTCCCGATTGAAATCAGCAGTGTCGATCGAATACGAAAAGGGAGCGGTGTCATAGTCAACGTGGGGCTCAAAGGTGCCATCTCCATTGCCCAAGAGAATAGAAGCACTGCCCGCCGGGCAATTCTGTTGTGTGGCGCAGTTCGTGTTTATGACGGCGAGATCAATTATTCCGTCAGTGTTGAAATCCCCTGTCGCTACGAAAACTGGATCCTGGCCAGTCGCATAGTCCACATGCGATTGAAATGTTCCGTCGCCATTACCTAGAAGAACCGAGACAGTATTTGATGACGAATTAGCAATCGCTAGGTCCAGCTTGCCGTCCCGGTTGAAATCTGCCGAAACGAGCCCGTATGGGCCGGTCCCGGTGGCGAACGCGGTGCCGCCGCTAAACAACAAGGAGCTTGTCGGATTGGTCACTGGAATCAGCACTGTATTGGAAGTCGTCCCTTGGCTCGTTACCGTGACCGACGATGTACCGGCCGTGGCGACATCAGAACCGAGAATGGCCGCTGTTAGCTTTGAAGTGGTTATGAAAGTGGTAGTCCGAGGGCTGCCGTTCCAGTTCACGACCGAGCTCGAAACGAAGCCCGTGCCATTTACGGTTAGAGTGAATCCAGGGCCACCCGGAAGGACCACATCGGGTACAAGCGGTTGATTGATGAACGGTACGGGATTGTTCTGGGCGAGAGTGGGAGTGACGCCGAGAGCACCTAAAATGAACAGCAGGAACCCGCCCACTGCCGGCCACAGAAAACTCGCTTTTGCCATCTTTCCCCCCTGCTAGTTGCCCGAGAAGACTACCTAAGCTCCAAGCTCTCCGATTGTACTCTTACTCCGGAGGCAGTCAAAATGAGTTCCTGCAGGTGGCGCCGTGCGCCTCAGCGCTCCGAATGTCTGCGCAGTGTTCTCGCCCGTACTGACCGAGAACGCCTAACATCAGATTGCGGAGGCGAACGGCCGTTCCAAGGTTAAGCTTTACGGAACAAGGACCTGGCAGGAGCCGTGCACGCTCCGGATCGTCGCCGGAGCCTGATTATCATCCACGCTGCGGTAGTCGCGCCGTTCCCGACCACTCATTCGCGTGGCCGCCGGTGCCGGAAGTTGAAACTCTGTCGATTCGCCGGCCTTACTGTTGACTGTGAACTGTAAACTGTGAACTATTGAACCATGTGCCGAAATATTAAAGTGCTGCGCAAGCCCGAGGAGCAGGCGAGGCCGGATGAGATACGCGCCGCGGCCTTGCAGTTCGTGCGCAAGATCAGCGGATACCATCATCCGTCGCAGGCGAATCAGGCGGCCTTCGATCTCGCTGTCGGGGAGGTGGCGGCGGCCAGCGAGCGCCTGCTCGCGTCGCTGTCAGCCACTCCGCGGCGGGGGGCGAATCGGGCCGCATCGTAAGGTATTTTTTACCCAAACTGAGTTTTCCACAGGCTATCCCGCTGAAAATACAGCGCAAATAAATCTGTCCCACTTTTCTCACTTTTCTCCCTTTTCCCATTTTGACCTGTCACCCTTGAATCGGCGGATTTCACCCGTCGGAGCGCCCTGGGAGCGCGGCCATCCTGGCCGCTTCCCGTCGCGCCCTCGACCGGCCGGAATCGAG
>DASYZG010000092.1:0-4017 GCA_035946575.1 Terriglobia bacterium
ACAGCTACAACTCCAACCCCGAAGCGCTGCGCTCCATGATTCGAACTCTGGCTGCCCGCCCAGCGGTTCGCCGTATCCTGGTGGCTGGCGAGATGCTCGAACAGGGTGAGCTGGGCCCCGATCTCCACGCTGCCTGTGGCCTCGCCGCCGCCGAGGCCAGGCTCGACCTCGTCGCCGGCGTCCAGGGCAACGCCAAGCACCTGGCCAAAGCCGCGTGCGCAGGCGGCGTCGCTTCCCTCTTCCTGCCCGACGCCGAAGCCGCCGCCCGCTGGCTCCTCCGGAATCTCGCCCCCGGCGACGTCGTGCTCGTGAAAGGCTCGCGAGGCGTCCACCTCGAACGCACTATCGAGATCGTCAAAAATCAAATCGCAGCAGCGGAGGACCATTGAAATTGCGCAGGCTTTTCGGCATCGTCATTCTCCTCGCCGCTTCACTCCACCTCGCAGCCGCGCCGATTCCAGGCTGGACCAATCCCTTCCCGCCCTTCCGCATCGCCGGCAACCTCTATTACGTGGGCAGCCAAGATCTCGCCTCCTATCTCATCGTCACGCCGCACGGCGACATCCTCATCAACAGCAGTCTTGAATCTTCAGTCCCGCTGATCCGCAAGAGCGTCGAGACCCTCGGCTTCCATTTCAGCGACATCAAGATCCTGCTCATCAGCCACGCGCACTTCGACCACTGCGCCGGCAGCGCCGCGATTCTGCGCCTCACCGGCGCCAAATACTACGTCATGGATGCCGATGTGTCCGTAGTCGAGTCCGGCGGCAAGACGGACTTCCAATACGGCACGCAGCCGGACATGCGCTATCCTCCGGCGCACGTCGATCGCGTCCTCCACGATGGCGACACGGTGCGCTTGGGTGACTCGGCCCTCACCGCCCACCTCACCCCCGGCCACACCAAGGGAACCACCACCTGGACACTCGACGAAACCGAAGCTGGCCCCACCGGCCCCACCCTGCACGTCGTCATCGTCGGCAGCCCCAACGTCAACCCCGGCTATAAGCTCGTCGGCAACAAGGCTTATCCCGGCATCGCAGAGGACTACAAGCGCGGCTTCGCCGTCCTCCACTCTTTGCCCTGCGACATCTTCCTCGGCACCCACGGCGCCTATTTCGGTCTCGCCGCGAAGTACCTCCGGTTCAAGGCCGGCGACCGCAATGCCTTCATCGATCCAGCCGGTTACAAGGCTTACATCGCTAAGCGCGAGCAGGCATTCCAGGCCGAGTTGAAGCGCCAACAGAAAAAGTGATCAATATTGCACACTTTTCAACGGGATAGATTCCGCCAGTAGACCGCCCCCCGGGCAAAAGCCGTGCATTTTCAAAGCGGCTGGTTGTTAACCCAAAATAAGTGATGTGCGTCACATGTTTGCAGGTTCAATCGGTGAAATCATGAACCCAATGTTCCCCTACGGAACAAACTCGCTTCAGTCTCTCCAGAGAGGCCCGCACATGCAACTCGATTCAGCTGCATTCCTTGCTGACCCCGAACTCGTCCAGGCGCTCGAAGTCCGTGCTACGCCTATTCCCTGCGACGAAGACCGTGTTCTATTCCACCAGGGCGACCCGCCGATAGGCCTCTATATCCTCTTCAAGGGTGAAGCGACTCTCTCCATGACCTCGGAGCACGGCGACTCCCTCATGACGATCCAGGCAGCAGCCGGTTCCCTGCTCGGCCTGCCGGGCACCATCGGCAACCAGCCCTACTCGCTCACCGCCATTGCCCACCGAGGCGCCCGAGTCGGTTTCATCGCCCGCAACGACTTTAACGCCCTGATGCAATCCGAGCTGCCCCTGTTGCTCCTGGTCCTGCAGGTACTGGCCTCAGAAGTGCGCTCTGCCAGAATTGCGATCACACAGCTGTAAAGTACGCCCGGCGTACGCATGACTAACAGTCACCATTAGAACCGAATAGTCCCGAGTTCCTGAGTCCCTCGTCCCTAAGTCCCTGGCCTTACCCCCTCACCTGCTAAACTCTCTATCGTCATGCTCCTCGCCATCGTTCTCATCGCGGTCGCCGCTTATCTGCTCGGGTCCATCCCCACCGGATACCTGCTGGTCCGTATCTTCCGCCATCAGGACATCCGCTCGGTCGGCAGCGGCAATATCGGCGCCACCAACGTCCTCCGCTCCGGCGGTAAAGGTCTGGGCGCAACCACCTTCCTGCTCGACATGCTCAAGGGCTGCTCCGCCGTCTGGCTCGGCGGATTCCTCGGCGCGCTTCTAATGCCCACCACTCCTTTGCGTTCTACCCAGGCCCTTGCTGCCCTCTGCGCCGTCCTCGGCCACATGTTCCCCATCTGGCTTCGCTTTCGCGGAGGCAAGGGCGTGGCCACCAGTTTTGGAGTCTTTCTGGTCGCCTCGCCCTGGGCCGCGCTGGCCGCCATCACCGTCTTCGCCATCGTCCTGTTCCTCAGCCGCTATGTCTCGCTGGCCTCCATCCTCGGAGCGGCCTGCTTCCCCGTCTTTGCTTGGTTCCTGGTCATGGGCCCGCGCCCGCCCGTGTTCTTCGCCGTCCAGTGCGCCGTCGCCCTGCTCATCATCGTCAAACATCACCAGAACATCCGCCGCCTGCTCGCCGGCACCGAATCCCGCTTTGGAGCCAGGAAAACCGCATGAGCCGTATCGCCGTACTGGGTTCCGGAGCCTGGGGAACCTCCATCGCTCTTTCCCTTCACCGCCACGGTGGCCACCAGATCACTCTCTGGTCGCACACTGTTGACGAAGCCAGCCAGATTGCCGCCGCAGGCGAAAACATCCTCTTCCTCCCCGGCTTTCCCTTGCCTTCTTCCATCCAGATCACCGCCGATGACACAGCTGTCGCCGATGCCGAAATCGTCGTCTCCGTCATCCCCTCCGAGTTCCTGCGCCCCACACTCGCCCGTCTCCGCCCCTACATGCACGATGGCCAGATCGTTGTCTCCGCCACCAAGGGCGTTGAAGACCGCACCTTTCTGCGCATGACGGAGGTCATCGCGGCCTGCCTCGGGGAATCTACAGCTCAAGCTCGCGTCCCAGACGGCATCCACCGCACGAATCCCGACACGAACCTTGAAGTTTTTGTCGAGGCAGCGGCTCCCGAAGTCAGCTCTTCGGGAATCGCGCCCGCGCCTCGATCCGCGAATGAAATCGTTCTTCCCATCGGCGCCTTCTCCGGTCCGAGCTTCGCCCTCGAAGTAGCCCAGGGCCAGCCCACCGCAATCACTATCGCTTTTGAAGATCCCGAAATCGCCGCCAGCATCCAGAGCGAGTTCTCCTCCGAGACCCTCCGCCTCTACACGTCTACCGATGTCATTGGCGTCGAACTCGGCGGAGCGCTTAAGAACGTCATCGCCATCGCGGCCGGCGTAGCTGCCGGTGTAGGCCTCGGCTACAATTCTGCCGCCGCTCTTATGACCCGCGGCATCGCGGAAATTACTCGCCTCGCCGTAGCCTGCGGAGGCCGCCGCGAAACCCTTGCCGGCCTCTCCGGCGCGGGAGACCTGGTGCTCACCTGCACCGGCTCATTAAGCCGTAACCGGACCGTTGGCCAGGCGCTCGGCCAGGGCCGCAAGCTGCCTGAAATTCTCGCCTCGCTCGGCGGCAAAGTCGCTGAAGGCGTCCTCACCACCCGCGCCGCCCTCGGCCTCGCCCGCCAGCACAATATCGAAATGCCCATTACCGAGCAGATGGAACAAATCCTGGACGAAGGCAAAGACCCCCGCGAAGCCATCAAAGACCTCATGCTCCGCCCTGGCAAAGATGAGCACTAGAGTAGTGTTAACTGGTCCTGGTGTGGTGTCCCGGAAGTCTGCATCGTAATTGTGCTGTCATCTTGAGCAGCCTTACTCGCCTGGGCGAGTTGCGTCCAGCGATGAACCAGCGCCGGACCGCGCCAGAAAGCTCCCGTGTCCCATCCTTTCGCCTTTTTTCTGGCGAAAGGGTGGGGAACGACGTCACTCGACCGGCCCGTTCATCAGGAGCGGAGTCCGCTGCGGCGGACGCAGTCGAAAGATCTGCGGTTGCTCTTTGC
>DASYZG010000093.1:0-2540 GCA_035946575.1 Terriglobia bacterium
TGTGTTCCCATGTTCATTGCCGCGTCTCCTTCCAGCGGTTCGCCGGATTCTGGTCGTTGTCCCGGCACCGGCGATCGCAACGGTTGATTTGGTCGCAGGAACTGTAGGTTCAAGCGTCACTGCGCGTCGAGGCCGGAAGACTCTGTCTTAATATTTCTTGCCTGCGGAATCCTTGTCGGGTTAGCATCCTGCCATCACCGAACTGAGCAGGAGATTCACGTGAACCAATATAGCGCTTCTCCTCCCCGCGCGCAGATTGAAATGCTGGAGTCCCGGCAACTGCTGTCCGCGGCCCACGTGTTGACGGCGGCCGCCGTGCACACGCGCCCGACCCCGCCCAACGTCGTCGGCTTCTACGCCGGCCACTTTTCTGGCACCATCGGCTCTTCCCCCACCAGTGGCGTTCTGGAGTTCGTCTTCAGTTCCGAGAGCAAGACCGGTAAGCTTTCCGGCGACTTCCTCAGCACCAACGTTCTTTTTGCTTTGTCCGGCTCGATCAGCGTGAAGGGGAAATACTCCTTCCACAGCACCGTATTCGTGGTCCGCCAAACCGAAACCCTCACCGGTACGGTTACGGCCAACGCCGACGGCACCACCCTCGCCGGCAACTTCATTATCAAAAACAAGACCCGCCCGACCATCCACGCCACCTTCTCCGCCCCCCTGGTCACCCGGAACGTGCCTTCTTCCCTGTGACGAATCGATCTCGAAATCCAAATCCATGGTTAACCACGGAGGCGCGGAGAGCACAGAGCAAATACGAGAACGCCACAGATGGATACAGACGAACACGGATAAAGCGGAATCGCTGGACTGTGACACGGGTTTTCAACCACTACTGTCCGAAACCCGCGGCGAGAAGGATTCATCCAATCTTAACTTGCGCTTTCGCGCCCAAGTTGCTTTATTGGGCCCGTGCTTTCGGGTTCCGCGATCGACAAACCCGCACCAGGCAACGCGACCGATTCGGCTACCACTGCCGTGCCGGCGCCGGTAGCCAAGGCCACCGAGACGGTGGTCGGGGCGGAATACCTGGCGCTGCTTCAAGAGCACATGCATCGCCTTCGTAGCATTTACAATCATCCCAACCGCATGCTCCACTTCGACGCCGTGCTGGCGACGCTGCTGATCGGTTTTTACGAGTCCTCCGTCCGCAGCCTGCGGGCGCTGGACGATCTGAGCTGTCGCGAAGGGGCGCGGGAGGTGTTGCCGGTGGACAGGGTCTGCCGCTCCACGCTCTCGGACGCGATGCGGCAGATGGACGCCGGGCAGTTGCAGCCGATCGTCCAGGCCCTGTGGAAACAGGTGCCGGACCTCAAGCACGCCGACGGGCCCCTGCACGCGCTGCTCAAACGGATCATCGCCCTGGACGGCTCGGTCTTCACCGTCCCGGCCGACGTGCTGTGGGCCATCGCCCTCACCCGACCCGACAAGAAGCAGGGCCGCCAGTTCCGCCTGAATCTCCAGCTGGACGTGCTGCGGTTCTTGCCGACCGCCCTGAGCGTCAGCGGCAAGCTCGACGGCTCGGAATCCGCCGCATTCGCCCGCGATCTGTGCGGCGGCGTGATCTACGTCGCCGACCGCGGCTTTGTCGACTTCTCGTTCATCCATGCCGTCTTCGACAAAGGCAGCGACCTGGTCGTGCGGCTCAAGAAGGACACCAAGTTCGTGTGCGTCAAGCAGAACCCGCTCACCGACGACCGCGATGCCGACGTGATCTCCGACCGCATCGGCTATGTGCCCGGCTCGGCCGGCTCTCCCGGCTTCGGCGACCGCCTGCTCCGCGAGGTCGTGGTCCTGGACCGCAAAAACAACACGACCGTGCGCTTGCTCACCAGCCTGCTGGACGTGCCCGCTCGCACCATCGGCCAGATCTACCGCCACCGCTGGATGATCGAGATCTTCTTCAAGTGGCTCAAGTGCACCGCCCGTCTGGACCACCTGATCAGCCAGAGCGAAAACGGCGTGCGCCTCCAACTCTACGTCGCGGTCATCGGCGTCCTGCTTACCCACCTGCGCACCGGGCGGCGGCCCAGCATCTACGCCGCCAACTGTTTGGCCTGGGTCGCCAGCGGGCAGATGAGCGTGACGACCATGTTCGAGGTCCTGGCCCGGCGCGAGCGTGAGCGCGAACTGGAACGCACCCGCCTGGCCCGCAAACGCTCGGCGGAAAAAACCGGAGGATGAGCCCACGGGCTTGCTCGCGCCCGCGACCGGCGCGACGCCGCTGCACGCGCGCATCCAATCCACCCTCACGGCTTCCCGAGTACGACGGACTTTACTCAGCACGCTGTCCTTTCCAAATCCAGCTGGATCTCCCAGAATACCGGACAACAATGGTTAAAAACCCGTGTCACAGAGCAGAAGATCCGTGCTCACTCAGACCATTTCCTCCTCGCCGCGTTTTTCCTGGTCTTCGTGAGGCGCGCCCACGGTTTGTAATCCCTTGGGATCGCGGACGCGGTCCATGTGGGAGGGGGAATCCTCGGCGAGGGCGGGCATGTCTTCGTCGCCGTGCAGTTGGACGTTGGCGATGTCGC
>DASYZG010000094.1:0-83720 GCA_035946575.1 Terriglobia bacterium
CGTGAAGAAGGCCATGAGATTACCCGAAAAGCGAAACGCGGAGGCGCTGGCGCTGCTCGTCAAGGGGCACCGGCTCTATCAGGCGTGGAAGCGATGGGAAGCGGTGATCGAGTCCGGAGACATCCGGCAACTGCGGCCGCCCGAGCCCAACCCGTCGTTTGAGGCTCACGCGCGGGTCGGGCAACTGGCTCGCAGGATGGGAGCGTAGCGGCGGTTCGCAAACCGCCCTGGAGAGGCCGCATCGGGAATGAAGCCACGCGGGTTCGGGCTGAGGGCTCTCGATGTGCCCTGGGGCGCGCTTCCTGAACTGACGAGCGGTGAAACCGATGAAACGACGCCGCTGCTGCGTCACCGTGATGCCATGCGATCAGGGCAAGCTCTGCTAATATAGACCCGATCGTTCGAGTAACTCGTGTTGGAGCTTACGCTTGATTCTTGAATTCTTCACCCGGTGTCTTTTTGTGGGCCTCCGCTTGTTCGCCGAAGACTCGGATTTGCGGCTTGCGCGCTGGCGCACCGCGAGCGAGACCGGTCACCGGGCCTTCAGCGAGGGCCGCTACGCGGAAGCCGAGGAGGAATACCGCACAGCGCTTGCCGAGGCGCAGCAGTTCGGGTCGCAGGACCTGCGCCTCAGCGACTCGTTGAACGATCTGGGCGAAGCCTGCCGGGTGCGCGGCAAGCTTGATGAGGCCGAGACTCTGTTCAGCCAGGCACTGGAGATACGCGAGGCCGAGCGTGGCTCCGACGACTTGGGCGTGGCGCAGACGATGAACAATCTCGCCGCCGTCTACAGCGCCGAGGGCCGGTTTGAAGAAGCTGCCCGGCTTTATCGCCAGGCGATCGACGTTGAGGAGTACTCGCTGGGGCGCGAGCATCCGGTCGTTGGTACCACCTTGAACAACCTGGCCCTTGTGTACCGCATGCAGGGCGAGCACGCCCATGCTCTTCCGCTGCTGGTCCGTGCCCTCCGCATCGGCATCAATGCCACCGGCCAGGAACATCCGAACGTGGCCACTTGCTTCAACAACATTGCCAGCGTCTGCTTCGCCGCCGGCCTGGCGGGGGAGTCGGAGACGTTCTTCAAGCAGGCGCTGGCCATCAAGCAGAAAACCCTGGGCCATCTCCATCCTGATGTGGCTGTGATCCTGGAAAATCTAGGCGAATTGAGCGTGGCGCAGGGCAGGGAAGCGGAGGCGGAGGGCCTCTTCTTGCGGGCGCAGGCGATCGAAGCCATCGTCAGTGGCGGGGCTGCGCCTGCTGGAGTGAACGAACAGGAGTGCTCGCAGATAGCGGCGGAAGGCGCGCTCGCCGCTCTTGAGATCGGCGATCTTTCTGCCGACCTGGCGGCGGTAAGCGATACCATCCGCCAGGAGGAGCCTCAAGCCGCACCCCATGGGATGAAGTTTCAGGTATCGCCCGGTGAGCTCACGGCAGGGGGGCCCCTGCCGTCGCCGGCGCCGTCGGAAACCGGTGAGACGGCCGGGGAAGCCCCGCCCCCGGAGCCCTCATGGGCCCCCGCCGGATTGCGCGATGTCGCGCAGCGTCCGGCCCCTGAGGAGATGGCGGCCGGCGAGCGGGCCCCGGCAACAGAGGCTAGAGAAGTAGCTGGGCCTTCGGAAAATGGGACGGGCGCCGGGGCGGGCGAAGGAGCAGGCGCCGCCGAGCGCACCGAATCACGCCAGGCCGCACCGGCCGGAGCTTCCGGAATCGATGACGGGGGTGCCGAGATTCGCGTCCGGGCCTGGATTGCGAATCGCGAAGCCGAACTGGGCGAGCACGGTCCGGGACTGCTGCCGGGACTGAATCGGCTGGCGCTGTTACAGCATTTGCTGGGACGCTACGCCGAGGCCGAACCTCTCTACCGGCGAATTCTCCTGATCAAGGAGAGGGCCTACGGCAAGGAATATCACGGAGTCGTTCCCACCCTTCAGCGTCTGGCCGAAATCTATTCCGAGCAGGGCCGCGTGGACGACGCCGAGGCTTGCTGGAAACGGATTCTGGCGCTGGATGAGGCGCGCTATCACGATGAGCATCCGGCGCTGGCCGCCGATTTCATGCGCCTGGGCGAGTTCGCCCAGGCTCGGGGACGCTTTGCCTCCGCGCGCGATCTGTATCGCAAGGCATGGCGCATCTGGGAGGATACCCGCGGTCCCGAGCACCTGGAGGTGGCGCGCGCCCTGGAGAAGCTGGCCCAGGTGGAGAGGCAGCTTGGCGAGAAGGCGCAGGCCACTACGCGCCTGCGCCGGGCGCTCGAGATCAGCAGGAAAGTGTACGGTGACTCACACCCGGCGCTGGTTTCGGGATTGAATCGCCTTGCCGCGCTCCACAAGGAAGCGAACAAGCCTGCGGATGCCGAGATCCTGCTTCGCGAAGCCCTGGAGATCCAGGAGCGCGCCTTCGGGCCGCAGCACCTGAACGTGGCGGTGACGCTGAACAACCTGGCGGTGTTCTACACGGGGCAGGGCCGCCGCCAGGAAGCCGAGAAGCTTTTTCTCCGTGTCCTCGAAATCAAGAAGGCCACCCTCGGCCCGGGGCACCCCGGCCTGGGTCCGACGCTCGAGAACCTGGCGGTCTTCTATCAGAATGACCAGCGCGACGAACTGGCCGAAGGATACTTCAGCCAGGCTCTGAAAGCGCTCAGCCGCGCCACCGGCCCGGAGCGCCTCGGGCTGCCCCAGTGTCTCGATAACTACGCCGGCTTCATGCGCAAGCGCGGCCGCGAGGACGAGGCGGCTGAGCTCGAAGCGCGGGCGCGCACCATCCGGACCCGGGCGGCAGCGGTTCGGAACGCTTCGTAATCAGCTTCGCTCCCGCTCCAGGAGGTAGAAGGTACGCGTCGAATCTCCATCCCTCCGCGCGAAGAATCGCGTTACGCGGTACCCTTTCCTGAAGTAGCTTTGAAACACGCGTCGCATTTCAAGGCGCCAGCGTCGCGCCAGCTTCAGGTCGAGCGCGCGCATCCGGTCGGTGTCGGCGGGGACTTCGACCAGAAGGCGCGGTGCGGAGAGCGCGAACCGAAGGCGCTGATTCACCGCGAAAGCGCGCCCGTCGCGCTCCACTTCATTTATTACCGGAACGGTGGTCTGCAGGATTCTGGATTGCCTGCCCGCCAGCGCTTCTTCAGCGTGCCGGCTCGCTATCCGCCATTCCGCCACGAATCGGTCGCTTTCGAGGCCGCGCTCGATCTTGCTCGGAAAGCTCCCGTAGCAGTCGGGTATGTATTCCCGAACTTCGGCACCCAGGCGCCCGATATTCAGCGCTGCGTTCCGGCTCTGCAGGGGATCGTAGGTCCAGGCGATCAGGCGAATGCCCTGGGCGAGCGCCCGGCGCCGATGTTCCATCTTCATGCGCAGGCCGAGGCCCTGGTCGCGGAACTCCGGTTCCACCGCCATGAGATGAGACCAGTGGAGCAGGCGGCCATGACGCCGCGCCAGGAATGCGTAGAGAAACCCGGCGAGATGCCCGCCGGAGAAGGCGCCCAGCACCTCTCCGCCATTCTTGGCGGTCACCAGCAGGAGTTCTCCCGAAACGCCGGCGGAGCCCCACACCGCCCGCTGGATGCGCTCACAGTGGTGGAAGTCTGCGATCTTCCGGAGCGGGCGCACCACGATTCGCGAGCGGGACATGCGTCAATCCTTTGCTGCTGTAGGGCAGACGTCCTCGCCCGCGAACCTGCGCGCCTGCGACCGGCACGCTACCACAAGTGCGCGAGACGCCTCTACTCGCCGCACATTCCGCGCCGCGGCGCGCCACAGGGACACGGCCCGCTTTCCGTGACCGCCTGGGGGCCGGAGACGGCGAACACTGAAAGCAGACGTTCGAGCCTACGGCTCCGGCACTTTTCGCAGACGACCGGATCGGCGTCGGAGCGGACGATCTTTTCAAACTCTGCGCCGCAATCGCGGCAGCGGTACTCAAAAATCGGCATTTCGATAACTCTCCCAGGTGCCCGGACGATCTATTCTAGTGTATGCTGGACAGCGAAGCGAGCGTCGATAAGCTTTGCGGGCTGCCTCCCGGCAGGCGAGTTCCACGAAACCCGCTTGATTCGCGTACTTTTTCGCAGTTGCGGTGAATTATCGCTTGACACTGTTGGTGACTTTCATTACATTTTGCACATTCTCAGGCAGGCTGTTGCGCTGAATTTTACTCGGAGAGAGAGGAGAGCAAAACTCAAATGGCGAAAGCGATGACGAAATCGCAAGTGATCGGTCACCTGGCGGAGAAGGCCAGTATCCCGAAGAAGATTGCCGGCATGGTGTTGGAAGAGATCGCAACTCTGGCAACCCGCGAAGCCAAGAGCTCGGGCCAATTCACAATTCCGGGATTGGGTAAGGTTGTGAAGGCGAACCGGAAAGCGCGGATGGGGCGTAATCCGCAGACCGGCGAGCCCATCAAGATCGCGGCCAAGACGGTGGTGAAGTTCCGTCTGGCCAAAGCTTTCAAAGATGCGGTTGTTCCCCCCAAGAAGAAATAGTCCTTGCCGGGCGGCGGCCAGGGGCTTGCCGCCCGGAATTTCCTTTCCGGCAGACGTAGAGCAGGCTTTAGGTCAAGCTGCGGCCGTGTGGTTTGCGCACAGTGCCGGAGTCGCAAAGAGATCGGGGAATTCTGGCACGGCGTGAACTCTATTCTTCGCGCAAGACGACGTAGGTCGCGAAAGCCGTGAGGGCGAGCAACGCGGCGGCGGTGGCGGTGGCGATAATGAGATAGCCTGAGGACTGTCCGCCAAGAGCCTGCCCGAGGCTTTGGAGCAGTTGGCCGATCCGATCGGCCCAGTTGCCGGCCGCTGACGCGGTCGCGCGCCCGGTGGCGAGAGTCTTCGCTCCGAACCAGTTCGAAATCCTCGGCCACTGCCACAGAACCAGGCCTACGACGCTGATCAGCGCCAGAGCCTGCGCGAAGCGCTCCACCAGTGTGATGGGCTGCGTGGCGCGCTCTTCCGCCGCGCGCCGCGCCGCGAGTTGCGCCTTCCACCACACGAAGCCCGCGCTCGGCAAGCGTCCCTCTGCCGGCGTGAAGTCATGCTCCTGAAGCATGGACCCGGCCACCAACGCCACTTCCGCACAGACCACGCAACCGGCGGCGTGGCTCCGGATCTCTTCGCCCCAGGGCCCGGACCAGCGCCCGGACCGCACGGCGTCCAGCACTTCCTGTTCGCGATGACACTCGGGGACTTTCATGCGTCCTGCTCCCGCTTCCGCCCGGCGCCCGCGGCGCCGCCCGAACCGAGCACGGCGGCGAGCTTGCGGCGGGCCCGAAACAGTAGCAGGCGGATGCTCTTTGACCTCAGGCCGCACACTTCGGCAATTTCGTCGTGGCTGGAACCTTCCACGTAGGCCAGCCACAGCAGTTCGCGCTCGCGCGGCTTGAGGCTGGCAAGCGCGCGTCCGAGGTCGGAACTCTGCTGCACGCGCTCGGCGGTCCGATCGTGCGCCGGGAGACTCTCGGTCGCTTCCACATCCACCCGCTCCGCGCGCGGCGTGCGGCGCCAGTGATCGCGCGCCAGGTTGGTGCCGATCCGGAATAGGAAATTCTTCTGATACGCTTCCTCGCTGGATTTCAGGCTGGCGCGCAAGAACCGGTAGTAGCTTTCCTGAACCAGGTCTTCGGCCAGCGCGCGATCGCCGGTCAACCTCGCCAGATATGCCCATAGCGGGCGAGCCGTTCTCTCGTAGAACGTTCTGAACGCGTGCTCGTCCATGTGGAAGGCTTGTTCGGCCGCACCGACTTTAGAACTTTCCAGTTCCGTCA
This sequence comes from Terriglobia bacterium, assembly GCA_035946575.1. Classification (GTDB taxonomy): domain Bacteria; phylum Acidobacteriota; class Terriglobia; order UBA7540; family UBA7540; genus Gp13-AA77. The sequence goes on from DASYZG010000094.1 coordinate 5,752, forward strand.
AGGTGATTTCCCGCGTGGACATACTCACATTGTGCCATCCGGTTCAATTCGGCGCCAGTGGCGCTCCGCACGTTGCTGTCCCCCTGGAGCTCAGCCTCTTTTGATGACGTGCTTATACCGCCGCGCACTACCGGTGCCCGTCAAAGATCACGGCCTCACCTGCCGGCAGTCGCCAGTCGCGAACCAGTTTGCGTCCCGCCGTTCAGCAGACCCAGGTGTTTCGCGATGCCGTAAGAAAAGAACGCCGACAGGAAGAAGGCGACACCGATCGTCAGACCCAGCGTGCCGCAGATCATCAATCCGTCGGCAGCGTCCGGGACCCGCCCGCGAATGGCGAGCAAGCCCACGCCGGCAAGGCCAAGGATAAGGCCAGCCTGCAGCGACCATAGAATCCGCCCGACGGCCAGCGGAGCGCGCGTTTCCAGCGCCGGCGGGCTCCACTCCAGCAGCCGGCGTCCGGCGTCCGATTCCATGTAACCGCGCAGTTCCTCGCCCGAGGCGAATTTCTCGATCAGCTTGGTGTGGACTTCCTCGTGCACTTTGAAGCTCTTGTTCCAGCGGCGATTCTCCAGCACCGTCCGCATCACCGCCAGCAGAGCGAGCAGGCAGCAGATGAAAACCGAGAAAGGCACGATCCAGCTGAAAATCTCATCCATGTCGCTGCGGCGATTCTGAAAGCGGTACGCCTGCGGACTTACGAACGATCGCGGGTCGGATTTGATCAGGGGATGGCTGTCCAGGAATGCCTGAAGCGCCGGGTGTTCGTGGACGTAATTGGCGTCGTCGATTCTCGGCGGATCGTTCATAACGTCGCCTTCGATCTCGGGGTGCGAATCGAGGAAGCGATCCAACGCGCCGCGCTCGGCATCGACCTGGGCCTCGCTGGGTGGCGCAGCTTCGTGGGTTCCGGTGACCTCGGCATTGGCCTTCTGGTAGGCCATCATTGTTCCGGTGGTGCCCGCGCCGGTCAGCCACAACAAAGTGATCGCCGCGCCGGCCCCGGTCATAATCGTTCTCAGACTTCGTGTCATGATCTCAGCCCTCCCGCGCCGCGGCACTGGTTGCCGCCGGCCTGGTATTGGGGTCCGTTTCAGTTTCCCCGGCGGTATAACGTCGCTCGAGGGGTTTGGTTAACACGGGATTTCGACGTAGGGGCGCATCGCGATGCGTCCCGCCGAATCTGGCACGTGCCCCGGGGGCGCATCGCGATGCGCCCCTACGTCGAAATTGGGACACTGCGTCGCACGATCGCACGATCGCACAGTGTTGTCTCGGCCGGCCGCGCGGTGTAAGATTAAGACGCCTCGGGGCGATCCAACGCAGTCTATGGCTGAAGGGGGTTCTGTGACCGCTCGTCTCCGCGCTCTCTCGATCATCGCCGCCATCGGCCTGTTCTGCCTGCCTGCTGCGGGTCAACAAGTCACCGGGCAGACTCCGGGCAGTTTCGATGTCAATTCCGCCGCAATCACGGGCCAGGGCGGCGTTTTCAATAGTCCCTGGTACCTCCAGCAGAAGCCCTGGGTGGTGCAGGGCGTGGTCAAGGACCTTGACGGTAATCCCGTCCAGGGCGCGAAGGTCACGCTGGAGCCGATGAATGGCAGCGCGCAGGCGCGCCCCTTCCAGACCGACGTCCTAGGCCGGTTTGATACGCAACTTTTACTCAACGCGAATTTCACCAGGGACCTGAGGCTGCAGGTGCTGGCCAGCAAGAAGGGATACCTGAAGGCGCACGAAACCGTCCACTTCCTTGACGCTGACAAAGTCTGGGTCATCGTCGTCACCCTGCGCAGCCCCCAGGCCGATGCCGATCTGCTGTCGCCAGAGGACCTGATTCCAGCGCTGACCTCACGCTTGAAAAGCCTGGGCCCCGCCGACGGTCTCTCCCCGAAATCCGAGAAGGACTACGCGCGCGGCGTGGACGATTTGCTGGTCCGCAATCGTCCCGATCATGCCGTCGGACCCCTGGGGAGCGTCGTGGAACGCGATCCCGCCTGCCTCGATTGCCGGGTGATGCTGGCGCTGGCGGACGTCGCCTCGGGAGACTGGGACAGCGCCGACCGCGATCTCGGGAATGCCGTCAGCACCAGCGTGAAAGACCATAAGGCGGCCCGCGAAGAGCCGTTGCTGCTCTACGGTATCCTGCAGAGCTGGCATCATAACTATTCCCAGGCCGCGGCTTATTGTATCGAGGCGCTCAAGCACGCGCCCAAGGATCCGCTGGCGCTGCAGGAAGCCGGACGCGCTGAGTTGATGCTCGAAAACTGGCCTGCCGCCGATTCCTTTCTTGCCCAAGCCCTGGCCGCGGGGGCCGGGCCGGATGCGAAGTTCCTCCGGGTCAAGGCACTCCTGAACGAGGGCGCCACGGACCAGGCCCACGCCGAAATGGAGCGTTTCCTGAACGGCCGCGACATCAGGAACATGCCCCTCGATGTCCGCGTACTCTACACGCTCGTCCAGCAGAAGAAGAAGATCGAGATCACGTACGCCAGGAAGGCCAGAACCGAAGTCGCGGAGCCCATCGACTATCTACAGAAGGTAACGCCGGAGTTGAAAACCCTCAGGCCTGCCGCCGATCAATCGCCGCTGGCCGGTATCCTGAGCGCCGTCGGAAAGAACGTCGCGGACTCCTTTAAGAATTATCCCAACACCAGTTCCCTGGAGCGCGTCCACCAGGAGAAACTGGGCCGGCACGGGAAGGGCAAGGGCTCTCTCGATGGGAAATTCTACTACTTGTGTGTCACGCCCCAGCAGAGCTGGGGACCGGGATTCAGCGAGTTGCGCGCACCGGTGGACAGGGATCAAGGCCAGCCCTCGGGTTTGAAGGACGGCTTCATGTTAACCTCGGGCTTCACTTCGGCTTCCCTGATCTTTCATCCGGCTTATCAGGCCCAATCGGAGTTCCGTTACCTCGGCCGCGAGACCGTGGACGGCGTGGATGCCTATGTGCTGGCCTTCGCCCAGCTTCCCGCGAAGTCGAAGCTTTATGGCACGTTCAAGGACGGTAACAACTTCGTGACCACGTTTACCCAGGGTCTGGCCTGGATCAATCCTCAGACCTATGAGATTCTCCGCCTGCGTACGGACCTCCTGAAGCCGCTGCCGGACGTGAAGCTGTCACGGCAGACGACCGACATCAACTATGGCGAGGTCCACTTCAAGGGCGTCGACGGCGCCTTCTGGCTGCCGCACGACGTGACCGTGACCGTGTCATGGGACGGCAGGAATCTGCGCAACGAGCATCAGTACTCCGGATTCCGCGTCTTCAACGTCGCCTCGACGGAGAAGGTGAGCAAACCCAAGACCTCGCGGCAGGAAGCCTCCGGGCGGATTCCAAATCCCACCACCGAGTAGAACCTCTGGCCCGGGAGCGCTTGCCCGGGAGCGCGGGCATCCTGCCCGCCCGCGAGTCACGGCGATCACTCGGGTGGTGCTCGCTCGCGGCCTGTAGCCTGTAGGGGCGGCTCGCGAACCGCCCCTGGCCTCTGGCCCTTTGCCCCTGACCTCTGGCCCTCGGCCCCTGGCCCTTGGCCCTTCGTCCCAGCCCTCGAAAATCCCGAAACTAGCAATAGATTTAAATGATCAACTTTTTGCTTGACACGATTCTGTAACCCGATGTTTACTACCAGCCTTGGCGGCCTGAGACGGTATCGAAGTCTGCACGACTGGGTCAAACCGGAGGTTGACCGCGTGAGCACTGTCGATCGCTCCCGGCATTTCTGCAATTCGACCAGACCTTCCGCACCCCGCGCGGGTCGGCGCGGACCCTTCAACCTGATATCACCACTGCGTTTTGCGTTTGAGGGAGTTTGGGATCCCATAGGAGGGACAAGCGTATGCGCGTGTTTTTGAGAATGATTTTCCTCGGTCTGTTCATGCTTGCTCCGGCGCTGGTTTGGGGGCAGGCGAACGCGACCGGGAACATTATCGGGCAGGTTACGGACCAGAGCGGGGCCGTGATCGCCGGAGCGACGGTCAGCCTGACCAACGTCGGCACCAAGGCTGTGCAAGAGCAACCGACCAATCATACCGGCCGCTTCGCTTTTGTGGGACTGCCGATCGGCGCCTACGACATCAGCGTCAGCAAGCCCGGGTTCCGGGTGGTGGCGGTGCCAAACCAAAGTGTGACACTAAGCCAAACCCTTACCTTGAACCTGACCATGGAGGTCGGGGCCACAACGCAGACGGTTGAAGTCCAGGCTGCTCCCGGCGCCGAGTTGCAGACGGAATCTTCGGCGATGGGTGCAACCCTGAATAACACCACCATGTTGGATCTTCCCAGCGTCAATCGCGACGTCTCGGCCCTGCTGAACCTGCAGCCCACCGCGGCCCCGACTTTCCACGGAACCGTCGGCGACATCATGGGCGGGTCCATCGCCGGCGCCACCCCGGACCAGAACACCTTCATGCTGGATGGCAGCAACAACACCAGCGGCCTCGAAGGCGACAACGGTTACATCAATGGCTTTTCCGGAGACCAGAGAGGCGTGGTCCCCACGCCCATCGAGTCCATCGGGGAGGTCACGGTCAACACCAACAATATGACCGCCGACTTCAACACCTCCTCGGGCGGCGAATTGCTGGCAACCACCAAGGGAGGTACTGACCAGTTCCACGGCGCCGCCTATGACTTCTTCCAGGGCGACTGGCTGAACTCCAACAGTTGGGGCAATAACTTCAGCGCCGTCACCAAACCCAAGTCGCACCAGAATCGCTACGGCTTTGACGTCGGCGGGCCCCTGCTGCCCAAGCATGTGTTGGGCGGGGGGACTTACTTTTTCGTGAACTACGAAGCCCAGCGCTACCCCTTCAATCAGACGGGACAGTTCTACCGCACCGTGCCCTCGGCCGCTCTTCGCCAGGGCATCATCACCATTCCCACCGCCGAGGGCAACCAGACGTTTGACCTGAACCAACCCCTGAACATTTGCGGGCCGAACGGCGGCTTGCCTTGCGATCCTCGCAACACGGGCATGAGCAGCGCGGTCTCGACGGTCTGGCAGAAATACATGCCGGCCGCCAACTACACCCAGGGCGGGAACCTTGCCTGCAACTCCGCCAACTGTGACGGATTTAATACCTTCACCTATGCTGCCGGCCTGACCCTGCCGCTCGAAAACGACGAGTGGATTGGCCGCATGGACCACGACTTTGGTTCCAAGAACCGCTGGACGACGACCTACCGTTGGTTCAAACAGGATATACCGACGACCAACGAGGTCGACATTGGCGGCCTGCTGAAGGGAGATACCTTAGGCAAGGCGGCGTCCGCGGCCTCCAACAACAATCAGCCGTTTGTTTTCAATACCTCGCTGACCAGTACGATCACGCCCACCCTGACCAACAGTTTCCATTACGGCTACACGCGCAATGAGTGGAACTGGATTCGCAACGGTCCGCAGACGCCGCAGGTTGCAGGGTCGGCGGCTCCCCTCGAAATTGACGGCGAGTCCACCAACGCGTTGATTCCGGTGAACGTTGACACCCAGAATTCCCGGAACCGCGCCTGGTACGAGCACAATAGTGACTTCCGCGACGAAGTGACCTGGCTGAAGGGCAACCACATGTTTCAGTTTGGCGGCGATATGCTGCACGAGTGGTGGCACTTCAATCGCTACGACAACGTCGTAGGGGGTCTCACCAACCTGATCTACGAAGTGGACAACGGCTCGGTTGCCATGACGCCGGATTTCCAGCCCCGGCCCTGCGGCAACGGAGTGACGACGCAGTGTCTCGATCCCGGAAATTCCTCGGAATTGGACACTTGGAACAAGTACTATGCTGATGTCCTGGGCATCGTGAATCACTCCTCGATCGTGGCCACTCGCACCGGGTCCGACCTGTCGTTGAATCCTCTGGGGACGCCCGCGGCGAGCTACGTGACCGTGAATACGCCCAGCGTCTACATCAACGATTCGTGGAAGATCAGGCCGAATATTACCGTCAATATGGGCCTGAACTACATGGTCCAGATGCCCCCTCACGACCTGAACGGCCGGCAGGACGTTCTGGTGGATCCTTCCGGAAACCCCATTACCTACGCCTCCTTCATCGCCCAGCGCCAGTCGTACGCCAACAACGGGCAAGTCTACACGCCTGTTGAGGGATTCTCACCGGTGGGTGCCGTGAACGGTGGCGCGAAGTATCCGTTCAACCCTTACTACGGAGCCTTCGGCCCGCGGATTTCCATGGCCTGGAGCCCCAGTTCCGACAGTGGCTGGTTGGGTAAGCTCCTGGGGACCAAAGCGACGGTCATCCGCGGCGGTTACGGCCGGTTTTATTCCCGTGACCTCGGCATCAACATTGTGTCCAACCCGATACTGGGCGACGGCTTCTTGCAGCCCGTCTCCTGCATTCCCACCATGACCGGCGGGTGCACTTCGGTGAGGGGCGTCGATCCCAGCACCGCTTTCCGCATTGGCTCGAACGCCGATGGTTTGAACGTGCCTCTGCCGGCACTTACGCCCACGCTGCCCCTCCCGGTTCAACCCGGCGTCAACGCGCCTACCGCCGTGTTGACCGACAGCATGGACATGAATTTCCGTCCCAACAGTACCGACCAGGTTGACTTCAGCATCCAGCGGCAACTGAAGAACAACATCATTGTCGAAGTCGGCTACGTGGGCGTTTTTGGTGCGCACCTCTTCCAGGGCATCGACATGAACGCCGTGCCCTGGATGACCAAAGTGGGCGGGCAGACGTTTGCCCAAGCCTACGCCGCTCTCTGGACCCAGTTGCACAACGGCACAGCCACCAACGCCGTATCGGCGCAGCCCTTCTTTGAGGGCGCCTTGGGCGGGACGAACTCGTCGTTCTGCAAAGGCTCGTCGAGTTGCACGGCGGCCATGGCCGCGAATGCCGGGCCCTACATTACCACCGAAGACGTGACCGATACCTGGGCCATCATGGAGTCGAGCGGAAGCTGGGCGCTGAACGGACCGAATGGACAGCCCACCCAGGCGCTCTACACCGACACCGGGCAATCGGCCGCTTTCGGGCCCTACGCCAACACTTCGAATGGATTCTCCAACTATCAGGCATTGGTCATGAAGTTCACCGAGCGCACCTCGCACGGCCTGACGCTGAACGCCAACGCCACCTACGGTCACGCGCTCGGTACGCTCGGCCTTGCCCAGACCTACACGCTGGACACGCCCGATAACGTCTTCAACCTGGCCAGCGACTGGACACCTCAGCCCTGGGACCGCAAGTTCACCATGAACGTTCTCGGCGCCTACGCCTTGCCGTTTGGCACCGGGCAGCGTTGGACCAGTTCCAACGGGGCCGTCAGCCGCGTGATCAGCGGATGGTCGGTTTCGCCCATATTCACCTATGGCAGCGGCCTGCCGGTGGAGTTCTACACGGGCGGGCTCGAAATGGGAGCCGGCTACGCGGAGAACGGCTCGTCCGCTGTGCCGGTTAATATCAGCACGGCCAGCCTCAGCAATTCGCACAACCAGGGCGTGACCGTCTGCGATCCGTCCAGCGGATGCAGTGGCAACCCGAACTCTGTGGGAGTCAACGGTAATCCCGGGGGCGCGACCGGTAGTGGTGCCAATATGTTCAAGAACCCGGTCGCTGTCTACAACAGCTTCCGGCCCTTTATTCTGGGCGTTGACGGTGCTCCGAGCCCGGACGGGAATCTGCGGGGCCCGATTGCCTGGAATCTCGACCTCGGAGTTAACAAAGAAACCAGAATCACCGAGCGGGTGGGCCTGTCGTTGTACGGACACTTCTTTAACGTGTTCAACCACGACAACTGGAATGCACCATCCCTCAACCTTCAAGGCCCCACGTCGTTTGGTGTTATGACCGGTGGCTTTGGAGACCTTGGCAACTACACGCGCGTCATCGAGTTGGGCGCGCGCGTGTCGTTCTGAGCCCGTTGACGCTTCGTGGGGCGACCCTGCGTGATCGCCCCTATGGATACAACCGTAGGGGTGCCCCTTGCGGCCGCCCTGAAAGCCTCGCCATCGCGGTCCAGGGCAGGCACAAAGCCTGCTCCTGCGCCCTAGTTTCGTAGCCTCCTGCTCAGGGGCACGATACTCACCAAAAGGCAGCACCAGCCCGTTAGCGGGTGAATCGAGAAGATTCACCCGCTTTTTTTCGCCCTGGGAGCGCGGGCATCCTTGCCCGCCCAAACATGCCCGGTCCAACGCTACGGCTTAACACTGGTGCATTTGGCCTTTAAGAAGACGTAGAATAACGGTAGCAATACTCCCCCGGAAAAGAAGAAGCGGATTCCGAGTGTGCAATGCGGGCGGGGCCCGCCTTGGTGATTGTAAATGCGGCCAAGGATGGGCGCGGCCCGAATTGTGAAATGCGGGCAGGGATGCCCGCGCTCCCATGGTTCCGACGTGGCACTCTCGTGGCTACCTGCCGCACTTCGAAGCCGGTGAGATCCCGCAGGAAGTTACATTTCGTCTCGCCGACTCATTCCCGGGCGCGCTGCTCGACCGCTGGCAAAATGAGTTAGCCTGCCTCCCGAGAAAGAGCAACAGGCGGAGCGACGAAGGCGAATCGAAGAGTACCTTGACCGTGGGGAAGGCGAGGCCCTGCTGCGCGAGACTCGGGTGGCGCGCCTCGTCGAGAATGCCCTCTTCTTCTTCGATGCGGCCCGTTACCACCTCCACGCATGGGTGGTCATGCCGAATCACGTCCATGTTCTATTTACGCCGGAGGTGGGCTATACGCTTTCCGTAATCTTGCACTCGTGGAAGTCGTTCACCGCGAGTCAGGCAAATCGACTGCTGGGCAGGTATGGGCGCTTCTGGCAGGAGGAGTATTTCGACCGCTACATTCGCAATCAGAAGCACTATCTGATAGTCATCGACTATATTGAGTCGAACCCGGTCACAGCAGGACTGAGCGGGCGCAAAGAAGACTGGCCTTTTTCAAGCGCGGGCTGGGGAGCGCGAGCTGGGAGCGCGGGCATCCCTGCCCGCTCTTGAGGAACGGCTGACACCCCCGTGCGCTCCTGAAGAACGCCGGGCAGCCCTGTGTGCTCCTAAGCACCCCTGGCATCCCTGCTTGATTGACTAGTTTTTTTGATGGGCGGGCAGGGATGCCCGCGCTCCCAGCCCCGCGACGAGGCGTCCTAAACTCTTTGACTTTTCAGTTAAGAATTGACAAATAGACCTGTCGTGCTATGCTTTCCGTGGGGTGGGCGACTATCTCTGTTCAGGAGGTCATCGCCATGACCCTGCCTTGTTCGCCCGTTACTCCCTGGGCCCTCCTTGCGCACCGTCTGAATTCCCTCAAATCTACCGGAGCTCGTACCGCTCGCCGGAAGGCGTGTATTGTGGTGCGGGCATTCGCGCGCAAAAAGTGCCTGAATCGAGGAACGAACCCACCATCTCGTTTAGAATCAGTTAATCGTATAAAACTTATACGCCCGGAAATGACCAGAAATGATCTCGGTTGGGCTGGCCTGACTGGGCAATGCCCAGCCAATCGACCACCCCATGACACAGCCGCACGAGTTCGAACGACGGGGTGAATTCGAACGAAAGCTGGAAGAAAAAAAGATCCTAAAATTTCGGGGGATCAAAGCCAATAAGTTATTCAGAATCAACAAAACCTTGGGAAAAATTGGAAAATTAAGGCGGTTTCAAAGCCAACTGAAGCCAAATGGTAAAACCTGGGTAACGTGCGCAGATTGAGAATGATACATGAAAAATGCGGAAAAGTGCGATACACGATCAAAGCCAAACTCCTCACGAGGCGGATTCGACCTCGCGGCCCGCGAGGTAGGGCGCGAGATAGCGTCCCGTGTACGATTCCGCGTGCCGCACGATCTCTTCCGGCGATCCTGCGGCCACCACCCTGCCGCCCCGGTCGCCGCCCTCGGGCCCCAGATCGATGATCCAGTCGGCGGTCTTGAGCACGTCCAGGTTGTGTTCGATCACCAGGACCGTGCCGCCGGCCTCGATCAGCTTGCGAAAGGCGGCCAGCAGCTTGTGGATGTCGTCGAAGTGCAGACCGGTGGTGGGTTCGTCGAAGATGAAAAGCGGATGTGCGGAGCGGCGCTCGCGTTGGTCGGCATCGCCCTCCGCACCGCCGCCCACACTGCCCATGGCGCCGGAAGTCTCCCCGGCGATATGCGCCGCCAGCCGGACACGTTGAGCCTCGCCGCCCGAAAGTGTAGTGCCGGACTGGCCCAGCCGCAGGTAGCCGAGTCCGACTTCTTCGAGCACCCGCAGCTTGTTGGTGATCTTGTTATGCCCGCTGAAGAATGCCAGAGCCTCGCGCACGGTCATGCCCAGCACGTCATGAATGTTCTTGTCCTTGTAGCGCACTTCCAGGATGGAAGGCTTGAAGCGTTTGCCGCCGCATTCTTCGCAGACCAGTTCCACGTCGGCCAGGAACTGCATCTCCACCGTCACCGTGCCCGCGCCCTGGCAGGTCTCGCAGCGTCCGCCGGGCAGATTGAACGAGAAGTGGCTGGCGGTGTATCCGTGCTCGCGGGCCTGCGGAGTGGAAGCGAAGATCTCACGGACCGCGTCGTAGGCCTTGAGGTAGGTGACCGGATTGGATCGGGGCGTGCGCCCGAGCGGCGACTGATCCACCAGGACCACTTCGCCGATGGCGTTATCGCCTTCAAGCTTGTCGAAGTCGGCGCGCGCGGCGGGCGCGCCACGGCGCGCCGCCAGCGCCTGGTAAAGCACGTCGTGAACCAGCGTCGACTTGCCCGATCCGGAGACGCCGCTGATGGCTACCATCAGGCCCAGCGGAATCCCCACGTCGATCGATTTCAGGTTGTGCTCACGCGCGCCGCTCAGGCGCAGCCAGCGCGACCCGGGCCGGCGCCGCCGCGCGGGGACCTGCACCTGCAAATCACCGCAGAGATACCGCCCGGTGAGCGAATCGCGGCTGCGCATAATCTCGGCCAGCGTCCCGGCCGCCACCAGGCGCCCTCCGCGTTCGCCGGCGCCGGGTCCGAGATCGATCACGCGATCCGACTCGCGCATCATCTCGGGATCGTGCTCGACCACCAGAATCGTATTGCCGAGATCGCGCAGACTCTTGAGGATGCCGATCAGGCGGCTGGTATCACGCGCGTGCAGTCCTATCGAGGGTTCATCGAGGACGTAGAGCGTGCCCACCAGGCTCGATCCGAGCGCGGTGGCAAGCTGGATGCGCTGCGCCTCGCCGCCGGAGAGCGAGGAGGCGAGACGGTTGAGCGTAAGGTATTCGAGGCCCACTTCCACGAGGAATCGCAGCCGCGAGCGGACCTCGGCCAGCACCTTGTCTGCCACCTGGGCCTCGTGCGGCTGAAGCGCCAGCGAGCCAAAGAACCGCTCCGCTTCCTGGATCGAAAGCGCGCAGGCTTCGGTGATCGTCTTGCCGGCCACGCGTACGTTCAACGCCTCGCGCCTCAGTCTGCCCCCGCGACAGTCGGGGCAGGTGGCATAGCCGCGATAGCGGCTGAGAAAGACGCGCACATGCAGCTTGTACTTCTTGCGCTCCAGCAGCTCGAAGAATCCGCGGATGCCGCCGAACGTGTCATCGCCTTCCAGCACCCAGCGGCGCTCGTCGGGAGTGAGCTGGTAGTAGGGTACGTTGAGCGGGATGCCGCGGGACCGGGCCTCGGTCTTCATGCTGGTGAACCAGGTGCGATACCGTGGCTTGGTCCAGGGATCGACGGCGCCTTCGGCGAGCGATTTGCCCTTGCCCGGAATCACGCGGTCAAGATCGAAATCGATGGTGTTGCCGAACCCCTGGCAGCGCGGGCAGGCGCCAAAGGGGTTGTTGAACGAGAACAAGCGGGGCTCAGGCTCGGGGTACGCAATCCCGTCGCGTTTGCACTCGAAGCGCTCGTTGAAGACGAGACGCTCCGGGGCCGAGGATGGCGCGCCTGCGGGCGTGGTCGTGGCGGCCGGGGCGAATTCGATGATGGCTTCTGCGCTTTCGCGATAGCAGATCTCGACCGAGTCCACCACGCGCTGCCGGATGTCCGGGCCGCTCACGAGGCGATCGACCAGCACGAAGACCGGCCGCGAAAAGTCGACGTCGAGCAGGGATTCGGGTGTGGAAAACTCGAACGTGCGGCCCTCCTGGTACAGGCGATTGAATCCGCGCTCGCGCAGTTCGCTGAGTCGTGCCTTGAGCAGGTCCGAGGCGGCGGGCCTGGCGATATTCGGGGACGCTCCGCGCGGGGCGTCCCCCGCGCTGCCGGCCTGTGCGGATTCCGCGCGCTTCCCGGTACTGTGCGCGCCCGCGCCCTTGACCGCGCCTTGAGTCGCGAGGCGGAAGAGCACGTAGAATCGGCGCCCGGGCTCGAGAGCCAGGACGCGGCCGGCGATCTCGTCCATCGTGTCCTTCTTCACCACCTCGCCGCAACGCGGGCAGGTGGTGACGCCGATGCGGGCATACAGCAGCCGGAGATAGTCGTAGATTTCAGTGGCGGTGGCCACCGTGGATCGCGGATTGCGCGTGGTGTTCTTCTGCCGGATCGCCACCGCCGGGGCAATGCCTTCGATGGAATCGACGTCCGGCTTCTCCATGCGATCCAGGAACTGGCGGGCGTAGGCGGAAAGCGATTCCACGTAGCGCCGCTGTCCCTCGGCGTAAACGGTGTCAAAGGCCAGGCTCGATTTGCCGGACCCGGAGACGCCGGTCACCACCGTAAGCTGGTTGTGGGGAATCTCACAGTCGATGTTTTTCAGGTTGTGGACGCGCGCGCCCCGGACCACGATCGCGTCCGGGTGAAAGTTCGCCTCGTGCCCGTTCGTAGTACCGGGAGGAGACGCGGCCACAGGTCCTGGCCGGGGCGGGGAAACGAGACGTCGCCGGCGAGGCTTGGGCGATTTTTGCGATGCGATCGGCACAGCGTGATCCTGAAATCCAGGCGGCGCGACGCGCAACCGGGCCGTTTGCCGACTACCGAACGGTCGCAGGGGTCCGCTGGACGGTTGGCCGCCGGTGATGGAATCTTCCATTATAATCCGGAACGCTCTCCGGGCCCGATCCGCGGCTGAAATCGATTGATGTGACCAAAGCCAGGCCGCGAGGTAACGCTTGACTCCCATCGGCTCCGGCCACATCATCATTGAACGGCGGGCACTCCTGCGCGCGTTTTCCGGCGATTGAGGTAAGAGAGTGGGGACATTGACACAGGCTCAGCCGCTGGCCTCCAACCCGGCGCTCAGGCGCCAGGGTATCAGCTTCTGGGTGACGGCGCGCGAAGCTTTCTGGATCGCGCTGGACGCCCTGCGGACTCACAAGCTGCGGTCGTTCCTGACGCTGCTCGGAGTGGTGATCGCCACCACAACCCTGATCGTCGTGATGTCGGTGGTCAACGGCATGAATCTGTACATCGCCGAGCACATCGCCAATCTTGGCGTCAACACCTTTGTGCTGGACCAGTTCCAGTGGGGCCAGAACTTTGAAGCTTTTGTTAAGGCGCAGCGCACCAACCGCCCGATCCGCATCGAAGACTATGAATTCCTGAAGGACAACCTGATCGGGGCCAAGAATGTAGCCGCGTCCGCCGGCCTCGGATCGGCGCCTGACGTTCGATACCAGAATCACACGATTCACGAGGTGGGCGTGGCGGGGGTGACCCCGAACGCCATCGACGTGGGCGCGGTGAACATTGATATGGGCCGCTTCTTCAGCGACGCCGAATACGAGCACAACGCCATGGTCTGCTTCATCGGCCACGATCTGGTGACGCAGTTCTTCGCGGGTGTCGACCCGATCGGCAAGGAGATTCTGGTGCGCGGCTTGCCGTTCCGCGTGATTGGGACCGCGCAGACGCTGGGGACCAGCTTCGGTCAGAGCCAGGATACGTTCGTGCAAATTCCGCTTTCCACCTTCCGCAAAGCTTTCGAGGGACGTCCGGGAATCCAGGTGTCGGTGCAGGCCTGGGATTCGCCCGAGATCGGTGAGCTTCAAGACCAGGTGCGGACGCTCATGCGCGTGCGCCGGCACGTGCCTTATAACGAGCCGGATCCCTTCGGCATCAACGCCTCCGACACCTTGATGGCCACCTGGCAGGCGCTCACGGGCACGATCTTCGGGGTTGCCATTGGCGTGGTGGCGGTCTTCATGGTGATCGGCGGAATCGTAATCATGAACATCATGCTGGCGAGTGTCACCGAGCGCACGCACGAGATTGGCATCCGCAAGTCGCTGGGCGCGCGCCGGCGCGACATCCTGCTCCAGTTCGTGATCGAGTCCGCGGCCATGGCGCTCACCGGAGGCCTGGTCGGAATCCTGTTTGCCTCCGGGATCGCGCAGTTGATCAATCTGGTGTTCACGGCCTCGGTCCCGGTTTCGGCGATTGTTGTGGGCGTCGTACTCTCGAGCGGCGTCGGACTTTTCTTCGGAATCTACCCGGCGAGCAAAGCCGCCAGGCTGGATCCGATTGAGGCGCTGCGCACCGAACATTGAGAACGGGATTTCAGGGATGAGAGCTTATCGCCAGAACGTGCGGGAGAATCTCTGGCTGGCGCTCGACACGCTGCAGACGCACAAGTTCCGCTCGCTCCTGACCGTGCTCGGCGTCCTGATCGGAACGACCACCGTGATTCTGGTGGCTTCCTTGATCCAGGGTCTCAGCCAGCAGATGGCGGATGTGGCTGCGGGATTTGGCACGCGCACCATCTTCATTTACAAACTGCCGCCCTTCACCTTTAATCCCACGCGCGAGGAGCGCCTTCGCAAACCGCTGACCTATGACGACGCCATGGCGCTGAAGGCCGAGTGCCCCGATCTGGAGGACGTGGGTCTTACCATGTTCAACTGGCAGCCTCCGGCGCCGCCTTTCGTGACCATCAAGTACAAAGGTCAGGAGATCGTTGACGCCCAGTTCTTCGGGAACACCGCAAACAACTTCAGGATCACAAATTCGGACCTTGTTGACGGCCGCTTTTTTAACGAAGTCGACGACCTCCATCGCCGCGACGTGGCGGTTGTCGGCGCCGAAGTGGCATCGCGCTTCTTCGTGAACGAGGACCCGATCGGCAAAACGATTGTCGTGGACGGCCACAACTTCACCGTCATCGGGACCCTGGCCCGCCGCAAGGGCATTGCCGGCGACACCACCGCCGACCGGCGCGTCTTCGTCCCCTACTACACTTTCAAAAAGTACTATCCGAACCTGAAAGACAACTTCATCAACGCCCTGGCGGTGCCGGGCCGGA
Organism: Terriglobia bacterium; assembly: GCA_035946575.1. GTDB lineage: Bacteria > Acidobacteriota > Terriglobia > UBA7540 > UBA7540 > Gp13-AA77. The sequence goes on from DASYZG010000094.1 coordinate 20,898, forward strand.
TGGACCAGGCAATCGAAGAAATCACCGGCACGCTTCGTCTCCGCCGCCACGTGAAGCCTGCCGATCCCAACAGTTTCTCGGTATCGACCGCAGACTCGGTCGTGCAGCAGTTCAACCAGATCATCAGTACCGTGGCGCTGGTGATGATCGTGCTTTCATCCATCGGCCTGCTGGTGGGCGGAATCGGCGTGATGAACATCATGCTGGTGTCGGTCACCGAACGCACGCGCGAGATCGGGGTGCGCAAGGCGATCGGCGCGCGGCGCAGTGACATCACCTGGCAATTCCTCCTTGAGGCCATGACTCTGACCGGGGCCGGAGGGCTGATCGGAATCGGCATCGGCTGGCTGTTCAGCTTCACGATCCGCTCGCTCTTTCCCAGCATGCCCACCACGGTACCCGTCTGGAGCATTGTCACGGGATTCGTTGTGGCGGTCAGTGTCGGGCTCTTCTTCGGGATGTGGCCCGCGGTGAAGGCGTCGCGGTTGGATCCGATTGTGGCGTTGCGGTACGAGTAGAAGCCGACGGTTAACTGTCGGCCGGCTACAGGTGTCAACCGTCAACTATGGACTGTTGACTGTTGGCTGGTAACGGTCAGTTGCTGAGCTACATAACTCGGCTAGACTTTCCGTGTACGGCTCTCTGGCTACGCCGCGCTCGGTGACGATCGCGGACACGTAACGGTGCGGTGTGACATCGAAGGCCGGATGCTGTGCCGGCACCGCTTCGGGTGCGATGGCGACGCCGGCAAGGTGAGTGACCTCGCGCGCCGGGCGCTGCTCGATCGGAATCTGATCGCCCGACGCGAGCTTGAGATCGACCGTGGAGAGCGGCGCTGCCACGTAGAAGGGAATGCGGTTCTCGCGCGCCAGCACGGCCACCGTGTAGGTGCCGATCTTGTTCGCGACGTCGCCGTTGGCGGCGATGCGGTCCGCGCCCACGATGGCCGCCTTGATCCGTCCCTCTTTCATGAAGTGCCCCGCCATGCTGTCCGTGATGAGGGTCACCGGAATGCCGTCGCGCGAGAGTTCCCAGGCGGTGAGGCGCGCGCCCTGCAGGAAAGGCCGGGTCTCATCCGCAAATACCTCGATCTTCTTGCCGGCCTCCACCGCGGCGCGAATCACGCCGAGCGCCGTGCCGTAACCGCCGGTGGCAAGCGCTCCGGCGTTGCAATGCGTGAGGACCACGCCGCTCTCGGGGAGCAAGTCGGCGCCCGCGCGCCCCATCGCCTCATTCACGGCGATGTCTTCGGCGAGCATCCGCCGGGCTTCTTCAACGAGCCGTGCCTTTGCGTGGTCCATCGCCTGGTCTCCAGACGCCGAGGCCAGCGCGGACTCAAACACGCGGCGCATGCGGTCCACGGCCCAGAAGAGATTCACCGCCGTCGGCCGCGTCTCCGAGATGGTCCGCGCAATGACCTCGAATTCTGCACGGAGCACATCAACGCTGGTCGCGTTTGATTTCTCGATGCCGAGCGCCACGCCCATAGCGGCAGCCACCCCGATGGCGGGCGCGCCGCGAATCACCATGGAGCGGATGGCCTCGGCCACGCCCTGGTAGTCGCTGTAGATGCGATAGACTTCCCGGGCCGGAAGCAGCGTCTGATCGATCATGCGCACACCGCCCTCGGTCCACTCGATCGTCCTGATGGTTGAGGCTTGAGTCTCGCTCAAAGCGCGTCCCCACGGTCTGAAAAGATAACCGCGAATAGGTCTTCAATGTTCATTCGTCACCAACTTCCCGGCCCGATGTCATTATACTGAACGGTTCCCCGCATCCGGCGGGATTCGGGGCGGCGGAGAAACCCATGGAGATTCTCGAGAAGTTCAGGCGCCGCGCACGGCAGAACCAGCGGCACATCGTTCTGTTTGAGGGTGAAGAGGAGCGCACCCTCCGGGCCGCCAGTGAGATCGAGCATGACGGTCTGGCGCGCCTTACGCTGCTTGGCGACGCTGACAAAATCCGCGCACGACTCGCCGCCTTGAGCCTCCACCTCTCCAGCCCGATTCTTGACCCCGCCCGCAGCGCGAAACTCGGCGCCTACGCGCGCTTGCTTTACGAGCGCCGCCGGGCCAAAGGAGTGACCGAGAGCGAAGCCAGCGAGAATGCCCGCATCCCGCGCGTCTTCGCCGGGCTGATGCTGGCGGCGGGCGACGCCGCGGGATCGGTGGGCGGCGCTCTGAACACCACTGCCGATACGGTCCGCGCCGCGCTTTGGACCGTCGGGGTGGCGCCGGGCGTTTCGCTGGTTTCGAGCTTCTTTCTGATGATCTCTCCGAAACGCGAACTCGGGCACGAAGGCGCGATGCTCTTTGCCGACTGCGCCGTGGTTCCGGAGCCGACTGCGTCCCAACTGGCCGATATCGCCGTCAGCACCGCAGGCAGCGCCCGAGCCCTGCTCGAAACCGAGCCCAAGGTTGCGCTGCTCTCTTTCTCGACGAAAGGCAGCGCGGAACATCCGCGCGTCGCTCTCGTCCGCGAAGCGGTGCAGACCCTGCGGACGCGCGCGCCGGAACTGGCCGCCGACGGCGAGTTGCAACTCGATGCTGCCGTCGTGCCCGAGATCGGCCAGCGCAAAGCGCCGGGCTCCGCCGTCGCGGGACACGCTAACGTGTTCATCTATCCCAACCTCGATGCCGGAAACATTGCGTACAAACTGGCCGAGCGCTTCGGCGGCTGCGCGGCCATCGGCCCCGTTCTGCAAGGTCTGGCCAAGCCGGCCAACGATCTCTCGCGCGGCTGCAGCGTGGAAGACATCGTGAACACGGTTGTACTGACCGCCCTTCAGGCGTAGGCGCAGACGTGCCGCTCCGGACGATATGGCGATGCCACTTTAGATTACGAAACCTCCGCTGACATTCAGCGACTGACCCGTCACGAATCGCGACGCATCGCCGCAGAGAAACAGCACCGCGTCCGCGACTTCGTCAACGTCGCCCAGCTTGCCCAGTGGGTGGCGCTTTTCAAGGCGCGCGCGCGTCTCCGGGTTTCCGAGGTATTGCTCTGTCATTTGCGTCTCGACCATGCCGGGCGCAACCGCGTTGACGCGAATCCGGCGATGCGCAAGCTCCAGGGCCCAGTTGCGCGTGAAAGCATCAACGGCGGCCTTGCTGGCCCGATAAAGGCTTCGGCCCTCCGCCGACGCCGTGCGCGCGGCCACGGACGAGACATTCACAATGCGCGCACCATCGCGGAAAGACGGAAGCAGCGCCTGGGTGAGCCAAAAAACACCGAGAACGTTGGTGCGGAGAACCTCTTCAGCCACCTCCAACCCTGTCGAACCGAGCGGCGTTGATCGCCAGACTCCGGCGTTGTTCACGAGAATGTCGAGCTGGATGCCGCCCAGTTGTTCCGCCAGGCGATCGATGTCACGGGTTGAACTGAGGTCGGCCTGAGTGATGATGCAGTCGCCGCCGGTTTCCGCCGCTGTCTCCTCAGCCGCGGCGCGGTTGTTGTGGTAGTGCAAAACGAGTTTTGCTCCGGCCTCGCTCAATCTCAGCGCGATCGCTTTGCCGATTCCTCGCGAGCTGCCGGTGACGAAGGCGAGCTGGCCGGATAGAGAAGTCTCCATTCTGAAAAGGTGCGCGAAGAATAACTCATTTAGCCATTGACTGATTGAGTCAATGCGACAATGACTCAATCTCGAGGCGTAGCCAGCACGGACGCATCCACTTCCCCGTAAAGTATGGCCCTGGGCTCATGGCTCCGTTCGTACGCCGCGATCTGGTCCGCATGGCGCAGCGTCAGCCCGATATCGTCCCATCCATGCAGCAAGCACTCGCGCCGGAAGGGATCGACGGTGAAACTCAGCTTGAGCCCGGATTCGTCGTTGACGGTCTGGGCTTCGAGATCGACAGCCAGCTCGTAGCCTACCTCGCTTCCCGTCCGGCGGAAGATCTCGTCCACCTCGGCGTCGTTTAGCGTCACCGGCAAAATGCCGTTTTTGAAGCAGTTGTTGTAGAAAATGTCGGCGTAGCTGGGCGCGATCAGGGCGCGGAACCCGTAATCGCCCAGTGCCCACGGGGCGTGCTCGCGGCTGGACCCGCAGCCGAAATTGGCGCGGGCCACGAGAATCGAAGCGCCCTGGTACCGGGGATAATTCAGCACGAAATCGGGATTCGGCTTCTCACCGGGCAGGTAGCGCCAGTCGTAGAAGAGGGTGCGCCCGAAGCCTTCGCGCGTAAGCGCTTTGAGGAATTGCTTGGGCACCATCTGGTCGGTGTCGACGTTGACGCGATCGAGCGGCGCCACCACGCCCTTGTGCTTGGTGAACGGTTGCATAGTTCAGTTTGCTCCTTCAATGATTCAATGACCCGCTGACATAGTTATTGAACGCCGCTCCACTTGCGCACATCCACAAAATGCCCTTCGATGGCCGCCGCAGCTGCCATCATAGGGCTGACCAGATGCGTGCGTCCGCCCTTGCCCTGCCGTCCCTCGAAATTGCGATTCGAGGTCGAGGCGCTGCGTTCCCCGCTCGGCAGCACGTCGGCATTCATGCCGATGCACATGCTGCAGCCGGCGTCGCGCCACTCGAATCCCGCGGCGCGGAAGATCTTGTCGAGACCTTCTTGTTCGGCCTGCGACTTGACGATCATCGAGCCCGGCACCACCAGGGCCTGCTTCAGCGACGTTGAGACCCGTTTGCCTTCGACCAGGCGCGCGGCCAGGCGCAGATCCTCGAGCCGCGAGTTGGTGCAGGAGCCGATGAACACGCGATCGACGGCGATGTTCTCGATCGGAGTGCCGGGCTCGAGTCCCATGTAGCGGAGCGCAGCTTCGGCGGCTTTCCGGTCCACCGGGTTGGTGAACGAGTGCGGATCGGGGACGCGCCCGGTGACGTCCGTCACCATGCCGGGGTTTGTGCCCCAGGTGACCTGGGGCGCGATCTCCGGCGCGTTCAGAACAACTTCGCGATCGTATTTCGCACCCGCGTCCGTGACCAGCGTCTTCCAGTAATCGACCGCCGCCTGATAATCCTTGCCGCGCGGCACGAAAGGCCGGCCTTCGAGGTAAGCGAACGTGGCCTCGTCCGGCGCCACCATCCCGGCACGCGCCCCACCCTCGATGGTCATGTTGCAGACAGTCATCCGGCCTTCCATCGACAGTTCGCGGATGGCGCTGCCCGTGTACTCGATCACGTGGCCGGTGCCGCCGCCGATCCCGATGCGTCCGATGATGGCCAGGATTACGTCCTTGGCGGTCACGCCCTCGGGCCGCCGCCCTTCGACGCGCACGGCCATGGCCGGCGATTTGAACTGGGAGAGCGTCTGCGTCGCGAGAACGTGCTCGACTTCGCTGGTACCGATTCCAAACGCGAGTGTCCCGAAGGCGCCGTGAGTGGACGTATGGCTGTCACCGCAGACGATCGTCTGGCCGGGCTGCGTGATCCCGAGCTCGGGGCCGATTACGTGCACGATGCCCTGGTTATGGCTGAACATGTTGAAAAGTGTCACGCCAGTCTCATGGCAGTTGCGGTCGAGCGCCTCGAACTGCGCCGCTGCGATGCTGTCCGCCAGGGGCAGGTTCCGGTCCTTGGTGGGCACCGAATGATCCATGACGGCGAAGGTCAGGTCCGGCCGGCGCACCTTGCGTCCTGCGGCCTTCAGGCCGGCGAACGCCTGCGGCGAGGTCCCTTCATGGATCAGGTGGCGATCGATGTAGATCAAGGACGGCTCGCCAGGCCGCTCCCGCACCACGTGGGCCTCCCAGATCTTCTCGTAGAGGGTCTTTGGACGCGCCATAATCCGGCTTCTCTCCATTCGGGCGTTGGTATCAAAACGCACTTTCAATTCTACGCTGAGGCCGGGCACGGCTTCAAACCGGCCCGGCTTGGAAATCCGGCCCTCACCCCAAAGCTCCCGAAAGCCCGAAGGTGCCTCCAGCCTGCCGCGCTTCCTGCCTTAGCAGGGTCAAAATCGGGTGCGGTTCCAAAACCGGGGTCAGAGCCCGGGCCGGTGCCGGGCCCGGGCTCTGCCGGTCCGGACGCGCGGGATTCCGGGAGCCTGAATGTGGGCTCGAAGATCTGGGCGATGCGGGTGCGAATCTTGCGCCACTCGTCCCCAAGGCAGCCGGCGCGGGTCAGCCGTTCGGGCAGGTTGACGGCGTAGCGGCCGTGGCGCAGGGGATTAAGCGCCACCCGAGCCTTGCCTTGTTCGGTTCGGGGGCCGGTGGATTTCAGGGCATTGGCGCGCCGGGCGGCGAGCGATGCGGGAGTGAGTTTCGGAGAGCGGCGGAGCACAGAAATCCTCCAGACAAGGCGCCGGTTCAACGGCGCCTCTCGCCCCACCAATAAGACACGTAGCACAGGACCAGCGGAATGTCAAGATGGCTCAAATGTGGTATCTAGCCTAGCGTTTTTGACGGAGGGACGGCCGTGGGGGCTGACCACTGCCGGGGGGAGGCGGCTCACTTCGCGGCGTTCAGGGCAGAGCGTTGTGCGTGCCTTGAGGGCGCGAGTGTAAGGGCGGCCGCAGGGGCCGCCCTTACATGACATGCTCTACTTGTAGGAAATTACGCCGAACAGGCCGTTGACGTTATTGCTTGGGCCCGCGGTGAAGAACAACTGGTTGGTTTTGCCGTTGCTGGTCGATCCTCCGCCGAACTCAATCCCCCACAGCTGATCGATCTTGATCGCTTTCCCGGCGCTGGTGGAGATAGTGCCCATGAACTTTCCCGTGGTCGCATTGAACGCATTGATCGTACTGGAGAAATTGATATTGTTGCCGACGAGCAAAGCGTTGCTCAGCGGTCCGAAATTCTTGGGTGCCATAGCCAAGCCCCAGGGTTGGTTCAGCGGGCTGCCGTGCACAAGCCGTTTGATCAGCTTGCCCTGTTCGGAGAAGATATCAACGTAGCCGCCAGGCCCGCCCGAGGTGCTGGCAAAGGTCACGTAGACCGACCCTCCGATATCCTGGATCCCGAACGGTGTGAACCCGGCCGGCAGGCTGGGGTCGGTAAACGACGACACGAAATTGAAGTTGCCATCGTAGATGTCCACCTTGTTGTTCCACGAATCGGCCGCAAAAATGTAGTTGTTCGATGCGTAATTGGTGATCGCCAACCCGGTATATATGGCGCCGGAAGCCGAGTTGTCCACGGCGATGATCGAGGCGCTCGGGCTGAACTCCGACCAGCCACTGATGGTTCCGTCAAGAGTGTCAAACAGGAAGACGGAAGTCCAGCCGTCGATCTGGAACTGCGTCGAACCGTTGTACACGATGCCGGTGGGTGTTCCGGCTGAGATCCCGTTCGCCGAAGGCACAATCACCTGCGTCGTCTGCGGCTGTCCCGTGCTGTTGTAGAGCGTCGACCAGCCATCCCCGTTATCGCTGACCCAGAAAGGCCCGCCGGGACCATAAGTCAGGCCCCAGCCGTTCACCAGCAGGGGATCGGTGTAGGTTGCCACTCCGCTTTGATTTGAGGTCAACTTCGTGAGCTTGTACTGCGCTGAGGCCAGGCTGGAAAACATCAGCACCAGGCCCAGGCTCAGGGTGAGGGCGAAAGCGCGCTGCTTCATTTTCGGACTCTCCTTGGAACGCGAGTCAGTGCCTGGCCTCCACTGAAGTGCTCCTCCGGCTGATGCCATGGACTCTCTGCCTCGGTCCGTAGAATCCTACGGTTTTACACTTTGAGACGTGTCACGGAGTTGTCAGGAGATTGTCAAAAGAGGTCGGGAGTCGGCAGTCGCGAGTCGGTGCTCCTGCTACTCGCGCCGCAGCACCTCGACGTTGCCCAGCCTCCGCGACACCGTGACCGCGGCTGTATCACCCGCCCGTCGAATGGAAAGATCAATCACGGCATCGCCGACCTGGAGATTACCGATTCTGAGCTTCTGAATCGACTCCGGCAGAAAGGGCCTTGTAAACGACACCCTCTGCTCGCGAGCGTCGATTGACATACCCAGGCATGATTCCAACACCAGAAAGACTGATGCGGCCGCCCAGCTCTGTGGCGAGCAGGCCACCGGGTAGAGTGTGGGACCCTCGCCCGGACGCCGGTCGAAACCGCAATACAGTTCCGGCAGCCGGTGAAGGCGAACGAAGATGCTGGCATCGAGCAGACTCGAGAGGATCCGGGCCGCGGCTGACTTGAAGCCGTAGCGCGACATACCCGCGGCGATCAGCGCGTTGTCGTGAGGCCAGATTGAGCCGTTGTGATACGACATCGGGTTGAAGCGCGCTTCGGAAGCGCTGAGAGTCCGGATTCCCCAGCCGGAGAACGAGTCGGCCTCGAGCAGAATCCGCGCCACCCGTTCAGCGCGCTCCTGGCCGGCGATTCCGGTGAAGAGGCAGTGGCCGGCGTTCGAGGCGCGCACCCGGCAGGGCTGCTTCTTCCCGTCCAAAGCCAGGGCGTAGGTGGAGAGGTCTTCACACCAGAACGCCTGCTCGAAGTGCTCGCGAAGCTGGCGCGCCTCTTCGCGAAGATCGTCCGCCCGTTTAGGAAAGTCCAGAGCACGCGCGATTTCGGCAGCGCCCTGTTTGGCCGCGTAAACATAGCCCTGCACCTCGCACAGGGCGATCGGCCCCTCGGCGATGCGCCCGTCGTTGTGGAAGACGGAATCGCTCGAATCCTTCCAGCCTTGCTGGACGAGCCCCGTGGGCGTGCGGCGCGCGTACTCGACGAATCCATCGCCGTCCGCGTCGCCGTAGCGGTCGATCCAGTGGAGAGCGCGTTCGATAGGGGTCCAGATGGACGCCATGAAATCCCGGTCTCCGGTCCGCCGGTAGTACCGCCCCGCGAGCAGGACGAACAGGGGTGTGGCATCGACGCTGCCGTAATAGCACCGGAAGGGGACTTCATTCAGGACCGCCATCTCGCCCTGGCGCGTTTCGTGGAGGATCTTGCCAGGCTCGGCGTCGGACTCCGGGATCGAGCTCGTGGCCTGCGTCGCCGCGAGGTAGGAGAGAACTCCGCGCGCCATGGCGGGATTCAGCCAGAGCGCCTCCATGGCGGTGACGATTCCGTCGCGTCCGAAAGGCGTGTTGAACCAGGGGACGCCCGCGTAGGGGTAAAGCCCGTGCGGGGTTTCGGTCATCATCATCCGGATGTCAGCCGTGGAGCGTTTCAACCAGTCATTGAGCTGCTCGTTGGAGCTGAAGATTCCGGGCACGCGTTCCTTGACGGCGCGGATCGAGCCCGTGGCCTCGTCGCGAGCCGTGGCGTAATCCGAAGGCCGGCTGGCCTGGTCGCCGAGATCGCAGGAGACCGTGAGGAAGTGAGTCTGGTCCTCGTGCGGAGCAAGTGAAACGGCAAAGGCGAGAGTGGAGGGCGTGGTGGCGTGCGCGCCGTGCGAGCACTGCACGCGCGTCCGGCGAACCACCCCGTCGAGGCCCTTATAGCACAAGGCGATGGCGCCGTTTTCGGTGCTCCCGTTCCGAAACTCACCCCGGCGCTGACGCTTCTGACCGCGGACTTCGAAGATGTCCGCAAAATCAGCGCCGAACTGGACGGAGAGAGTTACCTCGACCTTATTGAGACTGTAATTGGCGATTTTCAACTTCTCGTACTGGGTGCCCTGCCAGAGAAAGCGGCGGCGGGAGATATGCAGGCTTCCGCGGGGCACGAGGCCGCCGTCGCCCGCCTGCATATCGGGGTTGGTGAGGTCCACGGCCAGCAGGCCGTTGTCGTCCCTGACGGCCGAACTGAGCAGGACCGGCCGCTCCCCGCCCAGGCGCAGCACCCACTGTGAAAGGAAGCGGGTCTCGTGGTGATAAAGGCCCTGCGCGCCCTGGGCAAACGGGTCGAAGTCGCCGCGGCGGTCCGAGACCGCGAAGCTATCACCGTGTTTGAGGACCCGGGTGCGGTCGTCAGCGAGAGAGGATGTCGACAGGATGTAGTACTGATTCTTTACGCTGATGACGTCGTCGCCCAAATCATCCTCCCGGCGGAGAGATCTCCTCCCAGACTGTCGTCGAGGAGCCGCTCGTAAAGGGCTACGTAGTCCTGCGCCATGCGGCAGGCCGTGAATCGCTGATCGAAGGTTTGCCGGCACCGCTTCCGGCTCAGGCGCGAGATTCCCTGGACGGCCTGAACGGCCTGATCGACGCCGCCCACAATACGTCCTGAGACGCCCTCATCCACCACTTCGGGCACCGAGCCTCGCCGGAAAGCGATCACCGGCGTGCCGCAGGCCATGGCTTCAATCATCACCAATCCGAAGGGCTCCTCCCAATTGATCGGCGTCACGAGGGCCAGGGCGTTGCCCAGAAAATCATCCTTTTCCGAATCCGCGATCTCCCCGATGTACTGAATGAGGCGATGGTCGAGCAGCGGGCGGATCTCGCGCTGGAAGTATTCCTCGCCCACCCGGTCCACTTTGGCGGCAATGCGGAGTTCCACGCCGGCGCGTTTCGCGATCTCAATCGCGCTGTCCACGCCCTTCTCCGGCGATATGCGGCCCAGGAAGGCCAGATACTCCCCCGGCTTGGGATGGAAGTGATAGAGGTCCCGGGGCAGGCCGTGCTGGATGGTGCCCTGCCAGTTCAGCCAGGGCAGGGGCTTGCGCTGGGAATCGGAAATCGAGACCACCGGCATTTCCAGGTATTCGCGATAGAGCGGCACGAGGTCAGGGAGATCGAGCCGTCCGTGGAGCGTGGTCACGCTGGGCCGCGCGTGCCGGCGGGAGAGCGGGAAGTGCAGGTAATCGATATGAAAATGGATGACGTCAAATCCCCCGGCTTCCTTGAATACGCGTTCCAGCATGAGGACGTGATGCGCCAGTTGATCGACGCAACCTTTGTCGAGCCGGATCGCCTGGGGCCGCAGCGGGACCAGCCGGGCGTTCGTGACCGAGTCGCCGGTCGCGAACAAGGTGACGTTGTGCCCCTGGTGAACCAGTTCTTCGGTCAAATAAGAGACAACGCGCTCCGTCCCGCCGTACAGTTTGGGAGGAACACTTTCATAAAGCGGCGCAACTTGCGCAATTCTCATAAGTAATCATCTCCGGACGTTCCCGATCTTCGGTCGAGTAAGTTGCTCTAAACGTGTTTTGAACGATCTTCCATGACCACGCCCTACCCGAGAGTCCTGTATTCCAGTTGCTTGGTCGCGTCCAGTGGTTGATGAACCGGGTGAGGAGAAGACTAAGGCGACCGTTCCAACCTGACGAATTGTGGTCTTAAGTCAGGCCGTACATGTACTTAGCTTAGATTCTCCCAGACGAGTTCTCAATCAGGCATGCTCTGTAGGACCGGGGGAGAACTACCGTAGAGAGCTGCGATTCCGAAGCCCCGGCGACACTGGAATCAAGCACCGGGTCCCGCTTGTGCGATTCCGGACACTCGCGCCGCGGTCTGGACGCTCCTGGTCGGCGCCGGTTGGCAGCGGTTTGTGCCAAAGGTCACGAGTTCATCAGCTTACGCTGGGCGCATGAGTGGTGAGCCGGATGCCTCCGGTTTGCGTAATCCCCGGCGTGCGCGACCTTCGTTGCCGGCCTGGGGCCGCCCCGCAAGCCGCACACCGCCGGGGTCGGCCGGCGGTGTTGCGAACGAAGCTGGCAGGTGTATTCTGAAATCGATCGAGCCAAACAGTCTCCGGCCGGAGGTCGTCCATGAGCAGCTTCATGCAGGATGTGCGCTTTGGCTGGCGCGCGCTGGGTAAGAATCCCGGCCTGACGGCAGTGGCGGTGATCGCGCTGGCCCTGGGGATCGGCGCCAACACCGTGATGTTCAGCACCGTGGAGGCCTGCGTCGTCCGGCCGTTCGCTTTCAGGGATCTCGACCGCGCCGTGGCCATCTGGGAGACGGCGCCCAAGCAGAACGAGAATCATATCAGCGCGGCGCCGGCCAACTTTCTTGACTGGCGCACCTGGAACCAGCGAGGCCGCGCCTTTGACCTGCTGGCGGCGACCCACGGATGGAACGTCAACCTGACAGGTTCCGGGGTGGCGGAGAGGGCGGAAGGCTCCCAGGTCACGCCGGATTTCTTCGCCCTGCTCGGCATCGCGCCCCAGCTGGGGCGATCCATCGCCGCCGGCGACTATACTCCGGGCCGCGATTCGGTGATCGTCCTCAACTACCGGTTCTGGCAGCGGCGCCTGGGCGGCGACCGGCAGGTTGTCGGGCGCAGCCTGCTCCTGAACGGCGCCAAGTCCACCGTGATCGGCGTCATGCCCGTGGATTTCGACTTCCCTCCAGGCACTGATTTGTGGGCGCCGCTCGACCTCGCCGGCGCTCCGGGAGCTGATCGCAGCAGTCACTACCTCAAGGTGATCGGACGGCTGCGGGCCGGCATTCCGGCGGCGCAGGCGCAGGCCGATTTGAATGCCCTGGCGGCGCGCCTCGGCCAGGAGTATCCGGCTACCAACGCTAACCACGGCGTGCGCGTCATCGGCTTGGTCGAAGACATGACCGTCGGCACCCGGCAGTTTGTTCTGACCCTGATGGGAGCGGCGGTCTTCGTGCTTCTGCTCGCTTGCGCCAACGTGACCAATTTGAACCTGGCGCGCGCGACCGCGCGGCAGAAAGAGGTTGCGCTGCGGATCGCGATGGGCGCCGGCCGCTGGAGAATCGTGCGGCAGTTCCTGGTGGAGGGCGTGCTGGTGTCGATGGCAGGTGCAGCCGGAAGCCTTCTGCTTGCCTCCTGGGCGCAACGCATCAGCATGCGGAGCATCCCGCCGTTCATCGTGCAGCACGTGCCGGGCATCAAGTACCAGTCCATCGACTGGCGCGTGTTCGCCTTTACGCTCGTGATCGGCGTCGGCGCGGGAATCCTGGCCGCACTCGCCCCGGCCCTGCAGGCGTCGCACGCGGATGTGAATCAACTGCTGAAGGAGGGCGGACGCAGCGGGACCTCGGGCGCGGCTCACGCGCGCCTCCGCGCCCTGCTCGTCGCCTCCGAAGTGGCGCTGGCCCTGGTGCTGCTGGTGGGCGCCGGGCTGATGGCCAAGGGCTTCCGCCGCCTGCTCAATTCCGATCTGGGTTTCGACCGGTACCACGTCCTGACCTTCCACGTTGCTCTCGCGGAATCGAAGTATCGCGACGCCGCCGGCATCCGCGAGTTCTATGACCAACTGGTGGCGCGCGTCCAGGCTCTCCCGGGCGTGCAATCCGCGGCCGCCGTCGCCAGCCTGCCGGGGAGTTGGAATTGGGACGTGACCACCTACCGGGGCGAGGGCCAGCCTCCGGCGAAGCCCGGCGAGTTGCGGACGGCGATGTCGCAGGTCGCGACGCCGGATTTCCTTCGCGCGCTGCGCGTGCCGCTCCTCAAGGGACGATTCTTCACCAGCCAGGACGGCCCCGAGGCTCCCCCGGTGGCGGTCATCAACGGGCAACTGGCGCAGGAGATCTGGCCGAACCAGGACGCGATCGGCAAGCGCATTCAATTAGGAGGGGACAAGGAGCCCTGGCGCACCGTGGTCGGAATCGCCGGCGATTTCCGGCAGTCGTCGTTCGACACCTGGCCGGTCTCCGCGAGCTACGTACCCTTTGCCCAGGTTTCCCCAGGTTCCATGGCTCTGGCCATCCGCACGGCGGGTGACCCTCTGGCGCTGGCGGCCGCGGCGCGCGCGGCCGTGGCCGCTATCGATCCCGACCAGCCGCCTTACGAGATGCGCGCGCTCCAGCAGATCATCTCTGACAATGACAGCGGCGTCGAGTTCTCCGCCAAGTTCATGGTGGCTTTTGCCGTGATCGCGCTGATCCTGGCCGCCGCCGGCATTTTCGCGGTCATGGCCTACTCGGTACGCCAGCGGACGCACGAAATCGGCGTACGCATGGCCCTCGGAGCAAGGCGGTCCGACATGCTGCGCATGGTGATCGGCTACGCGCTCAAGCTGGTCGGTCTCGGCCTGCTGGTCGGCCTTCCCATCTCCATCGCCCTGAGCCGCATCCTTTCCACTGTGCTCTTCAAGGTCATCAGCATGGATATTCCTGTGCTTGCCGGCCTCACTTTGTTGCTGGCGCTGATCGCCGCCCTGGCGGCTTACGTCCCCGCGCTCTGGGCGTCAAAGGCCGATCCTATGGAAGCGCTGCGGTACGAATGAAGGCATCGAACGATGGAGCCATGGAGTCGATGAATCCATGAGCCAACGGCTAAATGGCTCAATTTTTCCAACCGCCCGCCTGACTGTGGCATCTTAGTCGAAGTATCCTCGAAGGAGCCTATGCGCCGCCGCCCGATCGTGCTGTCGCCGCTCTTGCCCCTGCTGATGGCGATGGCGCCGGCGATGCAGGCGCAAGCGAACGGCAGTGCGGCCCTGGGGTTGCCGGAAGCGCCCCGCGCCGTGAGCATTGACTTTGATTTTGTGGTCGCCGCGCAGGTGGCCGGAATCATCCAGGGCTCCCGGTCTTCCCAGCAGAATTCCGCCAGTACCGGCACATCGTCCATCGAGGGCACGGTCGCCGATGCCCAGACCGGCCAGCCGGTGCGCAAGGCCGAAGTGACTGCCTTCGCTACCGGCCAGGACGCGCCCGATCCACAGTCGATCGCCACCGACGCGAGCGGCCACTTCACGATCGGCGGCCTTCCGGCGGGCAAATATCGCCTCCGCGTCTGGGCCAATCGATTTGCGCCGCAGGCGTATGGCGCCAGCCGCTCTGGCGACCGCGGCAAAACCGTGGACGTTGCCGCCGGCCAGCACGTCAGTGGTATCGATTTTCGCCTTGTTCCCTGCGGGGTGGTCACCGGCGAAATTCACGATGAGAGCGGCGATCCTGTGGAGGGCGCCATGGTACAAGCCGTTCCCGTGGGCCGCCGGCGAGGGTTCCGCGGCGGCAGCCAGGGGCAGACGAACGATCTCGGCCAGTATCGCTTGTACAATCTGCCGCCTGGGAAATACATGATCGCGGCCATGATGCCGCGAGCTGAGGTGCGACAGCCGGGGACCGAGGAAGAAGCCTACGTCCCCACGTTCTACCCCGGCACCACCGATCCTGTCTCGGCCGCGGCCATCGCGGTCGATCCCGGCACCGAAGCCGAGGGAATCGATATCGACGTGCACCCGGTGCGCGCGGTGCGAGTGAGCGGCAGCGTCATGAATTTATCCGGCGGCGGGAGCACCCAAAATGCCTACGTGATGCTGATGCCCGCGGGCCTCGATCCCCGCCGCAGGCGGCCCTTTGGCATGATGACGGCGGGCCGCTACTCGGCGAGCGCCGCCGGGCCGCGCGGCGAATTCGAGATCACGGGGGTTCCGGCCGGGTCCTACTGGGCCGTCGCCAATCTCCAGGACTCGCAGCGCCAATATGAGGGTCGGGTTCAGGTGCAGGTGGCCGACGCCGACGTGCAGGGCGTAACGATACCCGTCAGCGCCGGAGCCAACCTTACCGGCCACGTGCGCGTGGACTCGCAGGGCCGGTTCGATTATTCCAAACTTACGGTGGCGGCTATGCCGACCGATGGCGTCGGCTTCGGCGGGCAGGGCGCGCAGGTCCGGCCCGACGGCAGCTTCACGCTCGAGAATGTGCCCGCCGGCAATTATCGCCTGAACGTCTCCGGTTATCCCGAGGGGTACTACTTGAAAGCCGTGCGCTTCGGCGGCGGCGACGTGCTCGATACGGGCCTGAGCGTGGACGCAACGAGCGGCGCGGCGCAGCTTGATATTCTCCTGAGCGCCGGCGGCAGCAGCGTCAGCGGCACGGTGATGAACGACGGGAAGCCGGCGCAGGCGACCGTCCTTTTGGTGCCCGACCCGCCCCACCGCGATCGCGAGGACCTCTACTCGGTGAAGAGCACCAAGTCCGACGGGTCGTTCAGCATGCCCGGTCTGCCGCCCGGAGATTTCAAGCTCTTCGCCTTCGAGGATCTCGATCCCGGCCTGATGGGCGATCCTTCGCTGTTGCAGCCCTACGAGTCCAAGGGTTCGGCTGTGCACCTCGACCAGGGTCAGAAGCAGACGGTGCAGCTGGAATTGATTCCGGCTCAGGAATAACAGCGGCATCCAGGTGGAGATTCGATTCAGGGGCGAGCTCACGGCGGGCAGGGTGGTGCTCGGCCCCAACGATGTCGAACCTTCGCCGGGCGTAACGGCCCTGGAATCGGTGGGAATAACCGTTGATCCGGCTACCAGGACCGTGAAAAGTCTGCCTCCGGTGCCGTTGCAGAGGATGGTGGCATCGCAGCCATGGATGGTGTTATCGGGGCGGTTCGTGAACCGCCCCTGCGCCAAATTGACCCCGGCAGCCGTTTCAAAGGCAACTGGAGCGTCTGCGCACGCTACGGGCTCGAGGCGCCGGGATGGCTCTGGCCCAAAGTCTGGCGCTGCCAGGAGCCTTGACCTCAGGCCCTAAGCAGCTTCGAGCGTCCGATGGCTCCAATGGCCAGCAGGCCGATTCCCACCAGAAGCAGTGAAGCCGGTTCCGGGACGGCCGAAGGCGATAAAACAAGATCGCCGCTCGCCACCAGGCCGGATCCTGGAGCGGTCCCGTCCAGAGTGACCTGGTAGGTGCCGGTGTAATCGGTCGAGCCTGGAAGCCCGAGGAAGCTTAAGAGGGCGGAGTCCACGCTGCCGCTCGCAATCGTCGCCGAGATAAGCACGCTGTCGGAGCCCTGCACACCCGTCTGGTCGGAGCTGAACTCTCCGCTGAACAGAGTTACAGGAGTGCAAGACGTAGCCGGGGGAACACAACCGGTGATGATGAACGAGTTGGCGGCACTCGGCCCCCACGACCAGGGATCGGAAGTGGTTCCGCTTCCACCCAGAAACGAACCGCTGGTGAAAACTTCGTTAGCCATGGAAATCGTGTAGTCATTGGGGGAGCCCACCACCCTGACCGCCATCCCGAGAGAGGTTGCCGATAAGGTGCCGGACCCATTCCAGGACCAGGTTCCGCCGTTGCCGGAACCCTCAAAATCGATCGAGCTGCAGAACGCTGGCAAGGATGTGATCGACAGAACGACCGCTAGAACAGCTACTTTCTTCAACATCAACTTTGCTCCTTTCGCTTCGCACTTTCCGTGATCACCTGACACGTCGGGCGCGGACGAAGATTCAGGACCTGGCTCCTCGCCCCGCATCGGCTGGTTCCGTTCGGCCGAAACACGAATTGTAGAAGCTGAGTGGAGAACCGCCAATCCGGTAGTTTCCCAATTTCCGGGGATGAATCGATGTATGTTCTTGTAAGTTTATGTTGACTGGAATAACAATGATGTCCAGCTTGAACCGGGGGTGCCGCAGGCTTGACGACCAAAGGCGAATGCTCACCCGTTTCCCTGCATGCAACGCCAGCTGCGAGCTAAGTTGCTGAAAACATTCGAAAAATAAATATTCCCAATTTTCTCACTTTTCTCAATTTTCTCCATTGTCCCATTTTGTTATGGCATGCTCAAAACATGCGGGACTCTAACAGAAAGCCGCCGATCCAAACCGGGTTCGCGACAAGGGGACCGGGCGGGACGAAGGTGTCGAACCGGCGCACCGAACCGCCCCGGAGGGCAGGCCTCGATCTTCTGGAAGGGTGCCCTCCCGGCCTAAGTAATGGTGAATCGAAACCAATCGCCCAAGTGACACAAAATGTTTTAGTTAACTCTCGTTTGGCATGCCGGACACTCGGGATTCACGGGAAATCGAAACCAAACTTCGAAGTGATTCAGGAATTGAGGGTTAGGACCGGAATCCCCTGTACTTTAGTGCGGATTGCGAACCCACTTTCAGGCCTGTTTTTGGGCCTGTTTTGCCGATTCTGGTGGCTTTCGACCGCTTTTTTGACTGGATCAGCCCACGTTTGCGACTACAAGCGTCATGTCGTCATGCTGCGGCCCACCGGCGGCGAAGCGCTCGATCTCGGCGAGGATCAGCTTCTGCAACTCCACCGCGGAAAGCCGCAGATTCTCCGAGACCACACGCTGCCGGCGACCTTCGCCAAATTCCTCGTCGCGGCTGTTCATCGCTTCGAGCACGCGGAAGAGCAGCTGCGTCGCGGTGAGAAACAGCAGAAGCCAGAGTCCTTTGTGTTTCAGCACGAAGCCTCGCAGCAAAGAATCGTACACCAATCCGCGACGGCGGGGCCATTGCGAGATCAAGTGACCGGGCGATGGGGAGATCGCGCCATCGAGCCATTGGGTCATTGAGGTATTGAACCGTCAGCGATGGGACTGCTTGAGCTGTTCGAGCCGGTTCGGCATAGTGTTGCTAGACGTAAAAGTGTATATTGTCTTCATGAATCTTGCGATGACGCTGCTGCTGACTGTGAATGGCTGGGCGTCCGGGCGGGCGCCGGATGGGGGTCGCCAGATCACGGTGGCTGCGGCGGCCGACCTGACATTCGTATTCAAGGACGTCGCGGCGCGCTTCGAGAAGCAGACCGGGATCGATGTCCGGCTGTCCTTTGGGTCGTCGGGCAACTTCTTCGCCCAGATCCAGAATGGAGCGCCTTACGACATTTTCTTTTCGGCTGACGCGCGTTATCCGCGGCAACTCGAGTCGGTGGGGCTGATCGAACCGGGAACGTTTTATCGTTACGCGCGCGGCCGGATCGTTCTCTGGGCTCCCAAAGGATCGGGCATTGACGTGGCGCGTGGTCTCGGTGTCCTGGCGGAGCCGGCCGTGCGCAAAATAGCCATTGCCAACCCCGAGCATGCTCCTTACGGGCGCGCCGCAGTTGCCGCCTTGCGGCATGAGGGGCTGTACGATCAGGTCCGCGACAAGCTGGTGCTGGGCGAGAACATTTCGCAGGCCGCGCAGTTCGTCCTTTCGAGCGGCGCCGGCGTCGGAATCGTCGCGCTGTCGCTGGCGTTATCGCCGACCATGAAGCATCAGGGCAAATTCTTCGAGATACCGGAGTCGAGCTATCCGGCCATCGATCAGGCGGCGGTAATCCTGAAATCGTCGCGAAACAAGGACGCTGCCCGGCGGTTCCTCGATTTTCTGCGCCGGCCGGAGATTGCCGGCCTGATGCGGAGCTATGGATTCGCGCTTCCAGCCTCCCGTGCCGCCGGCGCGACCCCATGAACTGGCCTGCCATCACCCTGAGCCTGCGCCTCGCCTTCATGGTAGCGGCCTTGCTGCTCGTCTTCGGAATTCCGATCGCCTACTGGGTCACCTTCTCCCGCTGGCGCTGGAAATTTCTGGTCGAGGCTATCGTGGCACTGCCGCTGGTCCTGCCGCCGACGGTGCTCGGGTTCTACCTGCTGGTGGCCATGGGACCGCGGAGCCCGTTCGGCCGCTGGTACGCGTCCTGGTCGGGACACGGCCTGCCCTTCACCTTTGAAGGACTGGTGCTGGCGTCGGTGCTTTACAGCCTGCCGTTCGCG
Organism: Terriglobia bacterium; assembly: GCA_035946575.1. Lineage (GTDB taxonomy): Bacteria > Acidobacteriota > Terriglobia > UBA7540 > UBA7540 > Gp13-AA77. The sequence goes on from DASYZG010000094.1 coordinate 40,089, forward strand.
GTACAGCCGACCGCCGCCGCCTTCGCCCTCGTCGATCCCAGCCTGATCAACGCCTCGTCGATTCTGGGCGCGTCGGCTTGGCGCACGTTCTTCCGCGTGATCCTGCCGCTTTCCGCGGGCGGAGTGGTGACCGGAGTGATCCTGAGCTTTGCCCACACGCTCGGCGAGTTCGGCGTGGTGCTCATGGTCGGTGGCAACATTCCCGGCGCCACGCAGACCATTTCCATTGCGGTGTACGATCAGGTGCAGGACCTCGACTTCGTGGCCGCCAACCACACCGCGTCGCTCCTGCTGGCGTTTTCGTTCATCACGCTTTCGGTCACTTACGCACTCAACCGGAGGATTTGGGCCGTATGGCCGCTGCATCAATGATCCCGGTGGAGACCCGCGGTCTCGAGGTTCGCGTCCGCAAGCAATTCACAGGCGGATTTGCCCTCGACGCCGAATTCCGGGTCGAGCGCGGGTTCACGATCCTCTTTGGCCCGTCAGGCTCGGGCAAGACGACGCTGCTCGAGTGCCTTGCGGGATTTCGCACGCCCGATTCGGGGCGCGTGGCGCTCGGCGGCCGCGCGCTCTTCGATTTCGAGCAGAAGATCAACGTGCCGGTGCGCGAGCGCGGCATAGGTTATCTTCTGCAAGGCCTTGCCCTGTTTCCCCATCTGACGGCGGAAGCGAACGTGGCCTACGGCCTTGCCAGGCAGCCCGCGGACGCGCGGCGCGCGCGGGCTCGGGAGATTCTGGAATCGTTCCGCGTCAGTCACGTCGGCGCTCGCAAACCGGGGGCCATCTCGGGTGGCGAGCGCCAGCGAGTGGCTCTGGCAAGGTCGCTCGTGACCAACCCGGCCCTTCTGCTGCTTGACGAGCCGCTGTCAGCGCTCGACGCCATCGTAAAATCGAAGATCATCGACGACCTGCGCGCCTGGAACGCCTCGCACAACATTCCCATCATCTACGTCACCCACTCGGCGGCGGAAGCGTTCGCGCTCGGCGAGCGCATCGTGGTGCTCGAGTCCGGCTCCGTGCTGGCGCAGGGTTCGCCGCAGGGGGTGCTGGCCGCGCCGCGTCATGAAACCGTGGCGCAACTCGCGGGTTTTGAGAATATCTTCGACGCTACCGTGACGGCCTTGCGTGAGGAACAGGGAACCATGCGCTGCCGCCTGGGATCGAGCGCGGTCGAACTGGAGGTGCCGTTGCTCTGGATCGAGCCGGGCTCGCCAACTCGGGTGGCGATCCGCGCGGGCGACATTCTGGTGGCCACGGCGCGTCCGGAAGGAATCAGCGCGCGTAATACCTTTCAGGGGAGACTAGTCTCGCTCGATCGTCACGGTGTGACCGTGATCGCGACCGTCGACGCGGGCGTGCGCTTCGAGGTACACCTGACGCCGAGCGCGATTCACTCCCTCGGACTCGAGTCAGGTCAGAACGTTTGGCTGATCGTCAAGACGTACTCATGCCATCTGGTTGGGGCGTAGCGGTGAGTCAGGTTGCCAGTACGTCAGTGGGTCAGTTTGTCAGTAGATCAGTACTCCCACTGAAATACTGAAGGACTGAAATACTGAAATCTGAAATCCTGACTCACTGTACGCTCGATCGCGTCTCGGAGCCTGCGGGCGGAATGGTGCTCCCGCTCTTTGGCTTCACCATGAAGTGGCCGCGGGGATGCTTTCGGACCGTTTGTTCCAGTCCCCACAGCGGCGCTTCGGCGCCCTCATCTTTGAGGGTCTGGAATGACTTGGTATTGGTGTTTCCGCAGCGCGGGCACGGCATTAGAGGCCGGCCCACCACGTCGACCAGCGGTCCTTCGGAGTAGAAGAGGGAGTTCACCGTGTCATGGCCGGTCTGCATCATGCAGTTGTAACACACGTACCAGTATCGTCGGTCGATCCCGCGCAACCGGCTCAGAATGCCCATGGCTCCTCCTTGAAATGACTGAATTGATTATGCTTGAAGGATGGGAGCTTTTCAATACGGTGAATGCCGGTGATTTCTCGGAATGCAACCGAATGCAACCTCGGCAGCTCGCGGATCCCTTTGCGGGATACGCCATGCCGTTTGCGACCAGAACTGTTTGACTTTCGCTGGCCCTAAACTCCCAATGCATTCCTCCACTGCGCCGGTGTAATCTAGTTTTGGGGAGAAAGGACGCCATGAAGAGCGGAAATGCATTCTCAGCTTTTTTGATTGGTTTCGTCGTGGGCGCCGGTGTGGCGCTCTTATTTGCGCCGCAGTCGGGTGAGGACACGCGCGAGTGGATCTCCGACAATGCGCGCAAGGGCTACAAGCAGGCGTCGCGAGCTGTGGAAGATGCCGTGGACCGCGGCACCGAGGTCATCCAGCGCGGCAGGGATCTGGCCAATGACACCGCGGCTGCGGCTCGTAAGGTATACGACAAGGCCGCGCGCGCCGCGAGCTAGGCTTAACCTGCCTCCTTGGCCGCAGAATCCGTGGGAGCTCGCGGCGGGGTCGCTCTGTGCCGAGTAGCAGCTGACGCCGCGAGCTTCGGCTCCCGGTCGAGTTGTGCCGATCCGAAGTAGTGCCATTCTCCTGAATTGTTGAGGGGTGAACGATGGAAGCGACCGTACAGGAGCGTGCTCTCGCGCCGGCACGGAACTGGATCGATGGCAAGCCTGCTGAAAACGCCTCGGGCAAGACCATTGACCTGATCAATCCCGCGACCGGAGAGGTGCTGACCACCGTGCCGCGTGGCGGCGCTCAGGACGTGGACAAGGCGGTGGCCGCGGCACGTCGCGCGTTTGAGAACCAGGCGTGGCGCGACATGAAGCCGTCGGCGCGCTCCAGAATGCTCTGGCGGATCGGCGAATTGATCGAGAAGAACCTGGATGAGTTGGCCAGGCTGGAGTCGCTGAACGCCGGCAAGACGCTCAAGGGCGCGAAGAACGGCGACATGCGGCCGGCCGCCGACATCTTCTACTACTACGCCGGCTGGGTCCGCGCGATGCACAGCGAGGTCATTCCGGTCGACGGCCCGTTCCTTAATTACACGCTGCGCGAGCCGGTAGGCGTGGTCGGCATGATCACCGCCTGGAACTACCCTATGCTGCTCGCGGGCTGGAAGGTGGCGCCTGCGCTCGCCACCGGATGCGCTTGCGTGATCAAGCCCTCCGAGATGACGCCGCTCACCACGCTGCGCCTGGCGGAAATCTGTAGAGAGGCCGGCGTGCCCGATGGCGTGGTTAACGTGGTTACGGGCTACGGTCCGGAGGCCGGCGAGGCTCTGGGGCGCCACATGGACGTGGACAAGATCGCGTTCACGGGCAGCATCCGAAGCGCTCGCGCGCTCATGAAGGCATCCGGCGAGAGCAATTTGAAGCACCTGTCGCTTGAGCTGGGTGGAAAATCGCCGAACGTCATCTTTCCCGATGCCGATCTTGATGCCGCCCTGCCGGCCGCCTTTTGGGCCATCTACGCTAATAAGGGCGAGGTGTGTTCGGCGGGAAGCCGGTTGCTGCTGCACGAGGACATCTACGACGAATTCCTGGGACGCCTGGTCGAAAAGGCCAGCAAGATGCGCGTCGGTAATCCGCTCGATCCGCAGACCGAAATGGGCGCGCAGATTTCGGGGACGCAGCTTGATCGAATCCTCGGCTATGTGCAGGCGGGTAAGGAGCAGGGCGCCAGTTTGCTTTGCGGCGGCGAACGAGACGTCGAGGGCGACAAGGCACGCGGCTTCTTCATGAAGCCCACCGTGTTCGGCGACGTGAAGCCGGCGATGAAGATCGCCCAGGAAGAGATCTTCGGCCCGGTGCTTTCGGTGCTGAGATTCAAGGACGAAGAAGAAGCCGTGGCGATATCGAACGGTACGATCTACGGCTTGGTCTCGGCGGTCTGGACGCGCGACGTCCGGCGGGCGCATCGGCTGGCGCGGCAGATCAAAGCCGGCGTGGTGTGGATCAACACCTACAACGGATTCGACAGCGCCGCGCCCTTCGGCGGCTACAAGCAGAGCGGCTTCGGACGCGAGATGGGAATGCACGCGCTCGAATCGTACACGCAAGTCAAGTCGGTCTGGGTGGCACTCTGAATGCTACCCGTTCGCTCGCGGTGATGGGCTTGACCCATCGCCGTCGTTCCCCTCGTTCCCGATTGGGTTCCACGAACATGGGTATCTGCGCTAGAATGGCTGGCGCTGAACGCGTATCGCGCCGGACTCTTCCATGGAAAACGAACCGGTCGGAAATCCGCTCGCCAGATATAATCTCACCAAGATCAAGGTAGGCGGCTTCGACACCGACGGCATTCTGCGCGGTAAATACATCAGCAGCGAGAAATTTGACTCCGCGGTCCAGCACGGGCTCGGCTTTTGCGATGTGATTTTCGGCTGGGATTCCTCGGACGTCCTCTATGACAACGTGAGTGTGACGGGCTGGCACACGGGTTATCCCGATGCGCTGGCCCGCATCGACCTCTCCACCTTTCGCCTGATTCCCTGGGAACCGGGTACCGGATTCTTCCTGCTCGACTATTTCGACCAGCACGGGCATCCACTCAGCTTCTCGCCGCGCGAAGTGCTGCGCCGGGTGGTGGAGAGAGCACGCGGCATGGGCTTTGAACCCGAAGCTGCCGTGGAGTTTGAGTTCTACCTTTTCCGCGAAGATCCGCACTCCATTCGGGCCAAGCACTATCGCGACCTCACTTCGTTCTCGCCCGGCATGTTCGGCTACAGCGTGCAGCGCACCGGCGCTCATGCCGAGCTCGTCCATGCCATCATGGATTCCATGCGTGATTTCGGCGTTGAACTCGAGGGCTTCCACACCGAGACCGGTCCCGGCGTCTACGAGACCGCCTTGCGGCACGACGGCGCTCTGGCGGCGGCCGATAAGGCGGCGCTCTTCAAGAGCGGCGTGAAGCAGCTCGCGGCGCGGAACGGGTTGACCGCGACCTTCATGGCCAAATGGAACCGCGATTTGCCTGGCGCGAGCGGGCACCTGCACCAGAGCTTGTGGGACCGCGATCGGAGGCGCAATCTGTTTCACGATCCGCAGGGAGCGCATGGCATGTCCGACCTGATTCGGCACTATGTCGCCGGACAACTGCAACTCATGCCCGAGTTCGCGGTCTTCTCCTGCCCGACGGTGAATTCTTACAAGCGTCTGGTGCCGGGCGTGTGGGCCCCAACCAATGCAACCTGGGGCATCGATAATCGTACGGTGGCTTTGCGTGCGGTACTCGGTCCGACGCCAAGCGCCGCGCGGGTGGAATATCGCCTGGCCGGCGCCGACATCAACCCGCACCTGGCCATTGCCGCCAGCCTGGCGAGCGGGCTCTACGGAATCGAGCACGGGCTGAAGCCTCCGGATCCCGTCCGCGGCAACGCGTACGAGACTGGCGGGCCGGCGCTGCCTCGATCGCTCGATGAAGCCACGCGTCTGCTGGATGGCAGCGCGGTCGCGCGGCCGCTGCTCGGCGAAGAATTCGTGGATCATTACGTGCGCACGCGCGAGTGGGAAGTCCGGCAGCACCGCCGCGCGGTTACCGACTGGGAGTTGGAGCGCTATTTCGAAATCATCTGAGAATCTGCTCTCAGCTGAGCCGATGTGCTCTTCGGAATCACGTCATGCCCGAGTCTCTGGCGTCCATTATCAAGTTCTGCCTGGTGGCGCTGAGCTCCGTCTTTTTCCTGGTTGACCCCTTCGCAGCCGTTCCCGTCTTCCTGGCCATGACACCCGGCGAGACCCGCGCTCGCCGGCGGCAGACGGCATCCCGGGCTGCCCTGACCTGCCTGATTGTGCTTGCGGTCTTCGCCGCCGCGGGAGGGCTCATCTTCAGAGTGTTTGGAATCACGCTGCCGGCGTTCAAGATCGCCGGCGGAATCATTCTGATCATGATCGGCCTCGAGATGCTGCAGGCCCGGCCTTCGGGCACCAAGCAGTCGCCGGAAGAACGCGCGGAAGGAACCGTGCGCGAAGCCGTGGGCGTGATTCCACTCGGGATTCCCATGCTGGCCGGGCCGGGGGCGATCTCCACCGTGATGATTCTGATCGGCGACTCGCGACGCTGGTGGCACTTCGCGGCTGTCTTCGCGGCCATCGGCGTGAGCTCGCTGGCCTCCTACTGGGTACTGGCGGCGGCGGACCGCGTGGGCGCGTATCTCGGCGAAACGGGCATCCGCATCATGACGCGCCTGATGGGCCTGTTGTTGACGGCTCTCGCCGTGCAGTTCATCATCAACGGTTTCGCCGACCTGGGCGTGGTCCATCGGCCTTGACGATCGTCAAGTTCGGCGGACCGGCGTAGACGCGAGGATCATCCATGATCTCGACCTGGTCTTTTCCCAATCGAGTTATCTTCGGCTGCGGATCAATCGGCCAATTGCCCTCCGTCACGAGTGGACTCGGCGTACGCCGGCCCCTCGTCGTGACCGATCCCGGCGTGGTGCGCTGCGGCCTGCTCACTCGCATCACGGACCTACTGGAGAAGGGGAGTATCGAGTACGCCGTTTTCGATCGCGTCGAAGGCAATCCGACCGAAGCGAGCGTCTATCCCGGACTCGAAGCGTACCGATCCGAACATTGCGACGGTGTAATCGCGCTTGGCGGCGGGAGCGCGCTCGACGCCGCCAAGGCGATTCGCCTTACGGCCACCCACGCATTGCCGCTTGAAGAATACGACGATCTCAAGAATGGCAGTAATAGCATCACTTCCGACATCCCGCCGATGATCGCCATGCCTACCACCGCCGGCACGGGTAGCGAAGTGGGGCGCAGCACGGTGATCACGCTCAAGGCCACTGGCCGCAAGACCGTGATCTTCAGCCCGCACCTGATTCCCTCGGTCGCGATCGCCGATCCGGAGCTGACCTTCGAACTTCCCCCTCATCTCACCGCTGCAACCGGCATGGACGCGATGACGCATAATCTCGAGGCTTATCTTGCGCTCGGCTTTCATCCCCTGTGCGACGCGATTGCGATCAAGGGCGTCGAAATCGTACATAGGAATCTTGCGATCGCGGTGCGCGACGGCAGAAACGCGCAGGCACGCAGGAACATGATGGCCGCGGCCATTATGGGAGCCGTTGCGTTTCAAAAAGGACTGGGCACGGTACACTCGCTGGCGCATCCCCTCTCCACGGTGGCCGGAGTGCATCACGGACTCACGAATGCGATTCTGCTGCCGCACGTGATGCGATTCAATCTGCCGGTTTCGCGCGCTCGTCTCGCGGATCTCGCGGTTGCGCTCGGCGTGGATACGCACGGCATGAGCACCGATGAAGCTGCACTCGCGGCGATCGGAGCTATCGAGGCGGTTAACGAGGAGATCGGTATTGTTCCACGCCTGCGCGACGCCGGCGTCTGTGAAGAGATGATTCCCCAGATGGTCCCGCTCGCCATGGCGGACGGTTGCCGGTTGTGCAATCCGCGCCCGACGACGGCCCAGGATATGGAGACGCTCTATCGAGCCGCGTTCTGAGGAACTCCGAACTCCTGACGAGCGTGATCTTGCGCACTTCGGCTACGCGCAGGAACTCTTCCGCACCATGGGAGGGTTCTCGAACTTCGCTATCTCCTTCGCCATCATTTCCATTCTCACCGGCGCGGTCACGCTCTACGACTACGGCCTGGCGATGGGCGGCCCGCGTGAGATGTCGCTGGGCTGGCCGCTGGTGGCGATCTTCTCGCTGACCGTCGCCGCCAGCATGGGCGAGATCGCGTCGGCGTTTCCGACTTCGGGCGGGATGTATCACTGGGCCACGATGCTGGGCGGTCCCGGCTGGGGCTGGTTCACAGCCTGGTTCAACATTCTTGGCCTGGTGGCGACGATTGCCGGCATCGATTACGGATGCGCGCAGTTCCTGATGCCGCTGCTCGGATTGCCCGCAAAGCCCGGGGTTCTGCTCGCGGTCTATGGCGCCGTGCTCGCCTCGCACGGGCTCATCAATCATTACGGCATTCGGCTCGTGGCGCGGCTCAACGACGCCAGCGTCGCTGTGCACATTCTGGGCGTCGCGGCCATCGTCTGCGCACTGCTGCTCTTCGCTCCCAAGCGTCCCATCGCGTTCTTCTTCCAGGCGGTCAACAACAACGGCGCGCACTTCTACGGATGGGCTTTTCTGCTCGGCCTTCTGCAAGCCCAGTGGACTTTCACGGGCTACGACGGCTCCTGCCACGTCTCCGAGGAGACCGTCGACCCACGGCGCCGCGTGCCCAGGGGCATGATCAACGCCATTGTGGTCTCCGCGAGTGCGGGTTACCTGCTGCTCCTGGCGTTGACGCTCTCCATCCACAGCATTCATGGCGTGCTCGGCGCCACCGACGCCGCGGGCAACAAGGTTCCGGCGGTGATCGCGATTCTCGAACAGTCGCTGGGACAGTCGGCGGGCGCGCTGGTCTCAATGCTGGCCGTGATGGCGATGTGGTTTTGCGGCCTCGCAACCGTGACCTCGAATTCGCGCACTATCTACGCCTTCGCGCGCGACGAGGGAATGCCGCTGTCGAACCTCTGGAAGCGAGTGAGCGCGCGCCATCGGACGCCTGCTCCTGCGATATGGCTCTCGGTTGCCGCCGCGTTTCTCGCCGCCGTTTACAGCGGCGCTTACTCGGTGGTGACTTCCATCAGCACCATCGGACTCTACGTTTCTTACATCCTTCCCGTGTATCTCGGCTGGCGCGCGCGGCGCGACGGATCGTGGCGGGAGCGCGGACCCTGGCATCTCGGAGGTTACAGCAGCGCCATCAACCTTGCCGCGCTGGCCTGGACGATCTTCATCTGCGCGATGCTGGTGATGCCGCCGAATCAGCTTGCGGGCAAGACGATCCTGGGCGCGACTCTGGTTCTGAGCCTGTGGTACGCGGCGGGAGAAGGCCGGCGTTTCCGCGAAGCGTCGCATCACCTCCGGCAGCTCCGCACCGCAACCAGATCGGCGAGAAGTGACTAGTGGCGAGTGCCTGGATGGACTACCGGCCACTGGCGAACAGAGAGTCTGTGCGCCAGCCGCGAGCGGTTGCGGCGTTCAGATCGTGGTGAGCGGCGTGGCGGTTTCCAGCTTGTCGCTGACCGAACGGTAGGAAAGCCCCTCGTTTTCGAGAATCACTTCCAGAACGGCCGGGGGGTGGATCTCGCCCTGGATGAGCGCCTCGGAAAGCGGATCCTCCACGTGCTTCTGAAGGGCGCGCCGCAGTGGGCGCGCGCCGTAGGAGCGGTCGCCGCAGGTCTTATCCACCAGCCATCGTCCGGCTTCGGGCGCCAGCGTCAGGGAGATGTTCTTCTGGCCCAGGTGCTGGTTCAACTGCCCGACCAGGAGTTCGACGATCTGCAGCAGATCAGCATCGGTCAGCGCATTGAAGACGATCACTTCGTCGAGGCGGTTGAGGAATTCGGGGTTGAACAGGTGGCGGACCTCGCCCATCACCAGGTCTTCGACCTTCTTGTCGGTGGCGGACTCGGCTGCCGACTTGAACCCCAGGTTGGCGCGGCGCTCGATGTAACGCGCGCCGATATTGGAAGTCATGATGAGGATGGTGTTCTTGAAATCCACTGTGTTGCCGAGCCCGTCGGTGAGCTGGCCGTCTTCGAACACCTGAAGCAGGATATTGAACAGGTCGGGATGCGCTTTTTCGATCTCGTCGAGCAGGATCACGGAATAGGGCGAGCGCCGCACGCGCTCGGTGAGCTGGCCGCCCTCCTCGTAGCCCACGTATCCCGGAGGCGATCCGATCAGCTTCGAGACGGCGTGTTTTTCCATGAATTCCGACATGTCGAAGCGGATCAGGGCGCGCTCGCTGCCGAAGAGGAACGCGGCCAGGGTCCGCGCCACTTCCGTTTTGCCCACGCCCGTCGGGCCCAGGAACATGAAGCTGCCCACGGGCCGGCCCGGGGCCTTCAGCCCGGCGCGCGAGCGGCGGATGGCGCGGGCCAGGGCCGAGATGGCGCGCTCCTGGCTGACCACCCGGTGATGCAGTTCCTCCTCGATGCGGAGGAGTTTTGACATTTCCTCTTCCTTGATCGCCGTGACCGGGACGCCGGTCCAGCGGGCCACTACTTCCTCGATATCGTCGCGGGTCACCGAGCCCATGGCCGTCTCATCGATGTGGTAGCGCTCGCGCAGCACGCGCAGGTGGTCGCGCTCCTTGCGCTCCTCCTCCGAATAGAAGCGCGCCTTCTCAAACTCGTGGCTGGCGATGGCGTTTTCCATGCGATGCAGCACGAACTTGATGCGCTTCTGGACGTCGATCATTTCCTCGGGCAGGGAGCTCTGGCGCAGCTTGACGCGGGCGCCGGCTTCGTCGATCAGGTCCACGGCTTTGTCGGGCAGGAAGCGGTCGGGAATGTACCGATTGGAGTGTTGGACGGCCGTGGTCAGCGCTTCATCGGCGTAACTGACCGCGTGGAACTTCTCGTAGCGCTCCTTGATGCCGAACAGAATCTTGACAGCCTCGTCCTCACTGGGCGGCGGCACCTTGACGGCCTGGAAGCGGCGCTCGAGCGAGCGGTCCTTCTCGATCGACTTGCGGTACTCGCCCGGCGTTGTGGCCCCGATGCACTGAATTTCGCCGCGGGAGAGCGCCGGCTTCAGGATGTTCGCGGCATCGAGGGAGCCTTCGGCGGATCCGGCGCCCACCAGCGTGTGCAGCTCGTCGATGAAGATGATGGAGTTCTGCGACTCCATCAATTCCTTCATGATGGTTTTCAGCCGCTCTTCGAACTGCCCGCGATATTTGGTGCCGGCCACGATCAGCGAAAGATCGAGAGCCATCACGCGCTTGTCAGACAGAAAAGAAGGCACGTTGCCGTCGGCGATGCGCTGCGCGAGTCCTTCCACGATCGCCGTCTTGCCGACGCCGGGCTCGCCGATGAGCACGGGATTGTTCTTGGTGCGCCGGCAGAGGATCTGGACCACGCGTTCGACTTCGTTGTCCCGTCCGACGAGCGGATCGAGCTGACCCTCGAGAGCCGCCTGCGTCAGGTCGCGGCTGAACTCGGCAAGCAGCGAGGTTTCCTTGTTGCGGCTGGACGGCTTGTCGGGGGAGCGGCCGAGTTCTTCGCGCAGCGTGGAGAGGCGCAGGCCGCGCTCGTGCAGGATTTCGGCGGCAAAAGACTTCTCTTCGCGCAGCAGGCCGAGCAGCAGGTGTTCGGTTCCGATGTGCTTATGAGAAAGGCGCTCGGCTTCCTCAGCCGCATAGGTCAGCACCCGCTTGCATTCCTGGCTGAGCGGCAGGTCGACTGACGTCGATACCTTCTCGCGCACGGTGGTACGGCCTTCGATCTGCTTGCGCACGGACTCGATGGAAGCGTGCGAGCGAAGGAACCGGTTGGCCAGGGCCTTGTCTTCACGCAACAGGCCCAGCAACAGGTGCTCGGTTTCAATATAGGGACTGCCGAACTGGCTGGCTTCGTAACGGGCGAAAAAGATTACGCGGCGCGCTTTCTCGGTGTATCGTTCGAACATACTCCTCTAGCCCCGAAATGCCCCAACCTGTGACGCCATTGGCCTTCTTCGGACTTCAGCCGCCTCGCGGCGCTGAAACCGTTTTCGAAACCGCCTCTTCCGCCAGCCGCCCGTCGCCGAGACGGAAGATACGATCGGCGCGCGCAGCCAGATCCAGGTTGTGCGTGGCCAGCACCGAAGTGAGGCCATGATTCCGGTGCAGACGTTCCAGCAGCTCGATCACCCGGGTTGCTGTCTGGTGATCGAGGCTTCCGGTGGGCTCGTCCGCCAGCAGGAGCCGGGGCCGATTGGCCAGAGCGCGCGCCAGAGCCACGCGCTGTTGCTCACCGCCGGAGAGTTCGCCCGCACGCCGGTCCGCCGCGCGCCCTAATCCAACTTCTTCCAGCAGATCCTGCGCCCGGCTCCGCGCCGCTCCGAACTCCCGCCCGGCAATCAACTGCGGCAGGATCACGTTCTCGACCGCCGTGAATTCCGGCAGCAGATAGTGCATCTGCCACAGAAAACCCAGCTCGCGGTTCCGGTAATCGGCGCTCTCGCTGGCGCTGAATCCGCCTACCCTTCTAAGATCAAAGTATACCTCTCCGGTTGAGGGAGTGTCCAGCGCGGCCAGCAGGTAGAGCAGCGTGGTCTTGCCGGCTCCCGACTCGCCCAGCAGCGCCACAAACTCACCCTGACGGATGATAAAGTCGAGATTGTCGAGAACGGTGACGATTTCCGAGGCCGACTGAAACGACTTCGAGAGATGCTCGGCCCTGAGCAGGGCGCCGTTGGTTTCGCCGGGCTGTACGTTGACCTGTCCCATGCACGCGCGCCGCTCGATGCGCGCTTGCTCACCTCGATTTGATTATAGCTTCTTCCTTGCGACCTCTGGGAGCTTCCGTGATTCTCTATGTTGAGGCTTTTCTTCTTCGATCTCGCAGTTAACCAACCGCAAGCCGCGCGACGAGTTTGGATACCCAAGACGGGAAGCACGGAGAAACGCCCGCTGGGAACCCTCACGGTGCGCGACCGGGTGGTGCAAGCGGCTATCCGGCCGGCGTTGGATGTGAAGAGCGATTTCGACGCCATCCCGCATCGGGAACTCCTGGAGCGGTTGAAAGCTACCAGAGGCAGACGGGTAGGGGTGCCCGCTTTCCCAGAACTTGTCCGGGGTGTGCAATTTACAACTCTGACCGTGCGTAGTACCGTAGTGAGCGCTGACGGAGCGCCCAATGGATGAGGCCAAACTGGAGATGGTTCTCTCACGGGCGATGAACGACGACGCCGAGGCCTTTGGCGAGCTTTACCGGCTCTTCCGGCCCCGCGTATTCGGACTTTGCCGGCATCTGTTGGGGCGCCACGAGGAGGCCGAGGACGCTACCAGCGAGGTCTTCGCGCGCCTGCCCAGGGCGATCAAGCGCTATGAAAAGACGCTGCCGTTTCCGCGGTGGCTGCTGAGCGTCACCAGCCATTATTGTGTGGATCGCTTACGGCGGCGGCAGCTTGAGCAAAGGCTGTTCGAGGCGGAGCCGGCGGAGGCCCTGCAACTGCCGTTGCACCAGACCTCGCCTTTGCAGCAGGTGATCTCCGACGAAGGCCGCGACCGGGTGCGCAAGGCGATCCAGTCGCTGCCGGAACAGTACCGGATACCGCTGACGCTGCGCTATTACAGCGACCTCAGCTACGACGAGATCGCGGAACAGCTCAGTTTGAGCCGGCCGAACGTGGCCACGCTGATCTTTCGCGCCAAGCGGCAGCTGAGGCGGGCACTGGCGGGATCGGCGGCGTGATGAGACCAGTAGTGAGTGCGACAGAAGCAAGTGACGCGTGGCGAGAATTGAGTCATTGGTGGGGTCATTGAATCAATGCGGCTAGCCGCCAGCCACGAGCCATTTCAGGTTCAAATATATGGACCACTTTTCTGAGCTGATTTATTCGATGTACGCGGACGGCGAACTGCCGGAGCCGGAGCGCCCGCGGGTTCAGCAGCACCTGGCGCAGTGTGCGGCCTGCCGGGCGCAGCTTGCGGCGCTTGAGGTCGAGAACCGGGTTCTCGCCGAAGTGTTCCGCATGACCGCAGAACCCGAGTCGGCCCGGGCGCGGGTCGGCATCGGACGAAGCCTCCTGATCACGGTGGCATCGGCGCTCGCGGTCGCGCTCGGCTTGGATCGCCTTCTCGCGGCCATAACGTACTTTGTCCCCGACCTGGGCTCCTGGATGAGGGGCTTCAGCTTCGGCTGGCTGCAAAACCTGATCTTCAGCAACGCCTTCGATTTGATTCGGGAGGGTCCCGTGATGCTCAATGCCCTTGTGACTGTTCTGGGCTTGCTCGTGCTGGGCGCGATCCTGTTTGGCGTGCTTCGCCACTTTACCTCGCGCCACCCCATGTCGATGGCCCTGTTGGCCACGCTTTTGCTGGGCGTGATCGTTCCCCGGCCGGCTTCGGCCCTGGAGCGCCGGCAGGCAACGAGGCTGCGTGTGGCGCCGGACGAAACCGTGCGGGAATCGCTGATCGCGCAGGGGGACGTGGTCGAAATCGACGGCACCGTCGATGGGAGCGTGGCGATTACCGCCCGGCTGGCCGTGGTTCGAGGGGACATCAAGGGGAACCTGTTCGCTTTCGCCCAGGAAACGCAGGTCCTGGGAACCGTCGAGGGGAGCGTGTACGCCTGGACCAACACCTTGACGGTATCGGGACATGTGAACCAGGACATCGTGGTCGGGGCCAACAATCTCCACCTGGAGGGCACGGTCGGCCGCGATGTCACAAGCTTCACGGGAACGGCCGACGACAGCGGGACCGTGGGCCGCAATCTTCAGGCATACGTGGGTTCACTGACGGTAAGTAAATCGGCGCGGATTGGAGGAAATCTCGAGGCCCACGTCCACCATGCACAAGATGTGAACGTCGAGAGCGGGGCTGCTGTCGCAGGAAAGACTCAAGTCCTGATCGAAAAGAAGGAGCCCAACCGGTACGCCACCGCGCACTTCTACTATTGGCGGGCGATCTGGCTGGCGGGAGCGTTCATTCTGGGTCTGCTCTTGTACCTGCTTGCTCCGGGGCTGTTCAGCAGGCGGCTCGACACGGGAAGCACGCTCGGGTGGAGCTTCCTGATTGGTCTCGGAGTTTTCTTTGCCACGCCCTTTGCGGCCGTCCTCGCCTGCTTCACCCTGGTGGGGATCCCTGCGGCCGTGGTCGCGCTGGTGCTTTGGCTCATCAGCTGGATCTTCCTGGCCAAGGTCTTTGTGGGTGCGGCGCTGGGCCGGAGTCTGTTGCGCGGCCGGCCGGTGGAGGCGCCGTTTGCGCTGGCACTGCTCATCGGACTCATCATCGTTTCGATTGCCGTCAATCTGCCTTACGTTGGGTTCTGGCTGGGTGTGCTGGTTGTCATGGTAGGACTCGGGCTGCTGGCGAGCGGGGTGCGGAGCGGGACGAAGAAGCCGGTGGCTACGCTCTGAGCGGGTTTTCGGCGGGCTTCGACGGCTCGGGCGAACCGGGCGTGCCGCGATCCCTGGCATTGCGTTTCGAGCCCAGCCAGGCCAAGGGGATATCGAAGAGCAGCGCCTTCGCCGAGTGGCGCAGGCTGTCATGAATGAAACAGACGTGAGTGCACCAGCACTGGTCCCGCACGATTGAGTCAAGTTCCTGCCTGCGAGTCAGCGTCGCCCAGAACTTCCCGAAATCACAATCAAAGTCCCGTAGATTCCCCAGCTTTCCACGCAATTCGCAGGCGCGCAGGTCGCCATTGTAGTCGATGACGATGGCCGTCTCGCCGGCGGTGCAAGGCATGGGCCAGCGATGAGGCCTGGTCGCGTTCTCGAGCTGGACGCGGTTGTGGAAGGCAAGCGTTCCCTCATAGTAAGCCTGTGCCACGGCGCCGCTCATTCCCTGGTAGCGCCGATTCCAAGTCGCAGCGTAGTGCCGGTAGTAGGTTTGAAGCCGCCGATAAAGCGCCGGCAAGCGATCGGCATCCAGAGACTTCAGACCTGGTTCTTTGGCCCCGCCACGAATCAGGTTGAAGTAATGCCCATCCACGGCGCAGTTGGACTTGACGAATTCCGCCATCTCGACCACGGAGTCGAAGTTCTCGGCGCAGATCACGGTATTGACGTTCAGGCGGAGACGGGGAAATCGCGCGCGCGCCGGCTGCAACGCTTCGAGGGTTGCCAGAGTCTTCTGAAAGTTCCCGGGCACGCCGCGGATGGAGTCCTGCATGGCGCCGAGTCCGTCGAGAGCAACGTTGAGGTCGAGTTCGAGATCCGGGTTCCCAACCAGAATCTGCTCCACCCAGTCTGCCGTTCGTCCGGGAAACAGGCCGTTGGTGGGCAGATTCACCCAGCGGATGCCGTTGGTCTCGTAGAACAGATG
This sequence comes from Terriglobia bacterium, assembly GCA_035946575.1. Classification (GTDB taxonomy): domain Bacteria; phylum Acidobacteriota; class Terriglobia; order UBA7540; family UBA7540; genus Gp13-AA77. Next base: position 55,841 of record DASYZG010000094.1, read on the forward strand.
GATGATGCGGGTGAGTTCCCGCCGCAGCATGGGCTCGCCGCCCGAGAGCCACAGATCGGTGAAGGGCGGCATCGATCGCGCGAGCTTCTGGATCTCGTCCCAGGTCAGATCGCCGCGCTGATTCAGTTCCTGCCAGTAAAAACAGGTGCGGCAGCGCGCGTTGCAGACCGAAGTGACGAAGAAAATCAGGGTCTTCAGCCGCCGCGGCCGCGTGAAGATCTCGCGCAGATTGCCGATTTGCGTGTGCCGCGCCATGGACTACCTGATCCCGGGCCGTGGCTCCCCCGCCACCAGCGCCCCCAACACTCAGTATAAGATGTCGAGATAAGCGTCGTACAACCGATGCTCGAGACCTGCAAACTGTCCGAAGTACGGGGAGGTGACGTTGTTGTACACGTCGCGCGGATTGTAGTGGTTTGTGAGATTGAAGGCCGAGACGGACAGGCGCAACTTATACTTTCTCACCCAGGGCAGAAAGGTGATCCGAAAGTCCTTGGTGACGTTCAGGTCCAGCGAGGCAAAGGCGGGGAAGCGACGGCTGTCGGGCGCGCCGACATAGTTCTGGAAGACGTCAAGGGCCGAATAAGGGAAGCCGGAGTGGATATCAAAGACCGGGCTCACCCTCATTTCGTAGGGCAGTTTCAGACTCGACCACGTAACCACGCGGTCGGGTATGTTGGAAGGCAGCGGCCCGAATTGATTGGGCACGATGACCGGAGCCTCGAAAGGCGTGTAGATCGCCGACAGGGTGTTCAGGTCGCCCCTCGCCCTGCTGTGCACATAAGCGACGTTCACGTCGGCTTGTTCCACGGGCCGCAAGCGCAGGCTGGTTTCGAATTCGTCGTAACGCGACACGCCCGTGTTGGTGAGCAACAGTGTGGGCGCGGTGCCCGGAACCGTGAGCGGGTTTATGGTGAACTCCTGGAACGTCCGGCTGGAGAGGAAGCTCGCCTTCAGCAGCACCGCCGGGGTGAATTCCCGGTCGAACTCCAGGTTCCAGGTGAGGTTGTGAGGGGTTGAATCCAGGCGGTTGTGAGAGGGCACGATCTGCTGGCCGTTCTCCTTCACCTCAATGTAGGCGTTCTGGTAAGTGACCGGAGGTGCGAGCGGCACCCCCTGCCCGTTGTACAGGGTCACGACGCGGTCGGGGTTCTGGGTGAAGTCGCCGGCCAGGAGCGGAACGCGATCGTAGAACACGCCGATCCCGCCGCGAAAGACGGTCCGGCCGCTCGAACCCGGCGAATAGACCAGGCCGGCGCGCGGCGAAAAGGCGGCGGGCTCACCGACGGTCTGATAGGAGTAGCGCAGCCCGTAGTCGACGGACAGGTTATCGCGGAAAGCCCAGCGGTCTTCCGCAAAAGCCGCGAATTCGGTATCCGTGGCGTGAAGATTTCCCGCCGGAGTGAAGTTGATGCTCTCCGCGAGGGTGCCGTCCTGGCGATCGAGCAGCACCGGGTGCGACACGCTGGTTCCGGCGTAGGAGCGGCGGTCGATCTCAATTCCGGCTTTCATACTGTGAGTGCCGCGGAAGTGCCTCTTCGGGAACTGGTAATTCTCCGCCACCTCTTCATCGTCGCTGTAGCGGGCATACTTGTTGAAGAAATTCCCGTTCCAGGCGAACTCGACCCCTCGGGCCAGATTCGGGCCCGGGGTGATGACCATGTCCGCAGTCCCCTGGCCGTAGGCGTTGCTGTCGAACTTCATGTACTGAAACAGGGAGGTGAGAATGCCGCCGGAGGCAAACAGATAGCGATCCGTGCAGCCGGTCGAGACGCCCTTCTGGCCGTAATTAGAGGAGGCCGACTGCGGGATCAGCGAACTGATGTCGGCATATTCGCGGCGGAGGGGAAAGACGTCCACGTTCCCCGTAACGACCTGGTGATCCGAGGCGATGTACTGAAAATTGCTGAAGGAGTTGAAACCCTGCTCCCTGATTTCGTTGTGAGGCCAGGCCAGACCGCGCACGGGCTGATTGTTCACGTCGTATTCGAAGGCCTCGGAAAAGTTCAGGTGATTGCTGATAACCGGCCCGGTCATGTAGAAGCGCGGTTCGTCGGACGCGATTCCGATGATGTCTCCACCGTTTTTGATGCGAGGGGTGGGTACAAAATCGTTGAGCTCCCAGTGGAAGCTGCTGGACGGCGCCTTGGTTTCCACCGTGGTCAGGCCGCCCGAAAACCGGCCGTAGTCCGCGAGCGGCGTGGTCTTGTAGACCGAGAGCGTCTGCACCGCGTCAATCGGAATTTCAATCGAGAAGGCGCCGGTGACCGGGTCCACCATCTCCGCCGAGTCCACCAGCAGCAGACCCTCGTTTTCAACCTGGCCCTTGATGTTGATCCTGCCGTCGGGCGTGCGCACCACGCCGGGCACGAGCGGCAGCGCGGCCTTGAACTTTTCCTGGATCAGCGGCAGGGTGCGCAATTCGGTGGCGTTCAACTGGGATGGCGGCGCCGCGCCCTGTTGCTCGACGTCCGGCGCCTTGGCCTGAACTTCCACCCGTTGCTTTACCACCACCTCTTTCGACATTAAGAAGTCGAGCGCAGGATAGCTTTCCTCGGTGACGACGACGTCGCTCTTGACGACGGGCTCGTATCCCACGGCGGCACAGCTCAGCGTGTACGTGCCCACCGCAATGCCCGGAAAAACGAAGCCGCCCTGCGCGTCCGTGGTCGCGGAAATACCCTGGCTGGGCAGGACTCCGCCGCTCAGCGTGCAAGATGCTCCAGTGATCGGCTGACTTTGCTCATCGAGGACGCGGCCGTTCAGGTCCTGGGTGGCACCTGCGACCGGATGTGCTCTCGCGGGCGCGCCCATCGCGAGCAGAACTGCTGCTGCGATCAGCGCGCGGAGGGTATGGCAGTGGTGATGCACCCCATACGGCGGCCGCCGTCCACCCGGCCGGGCGGCAGGGCATGCCCCGGGTGCAGTGGCGGAATATAGCGTGCTGTTCAAGAGGTCTTCCCCGCTCTTAACTCCTTAGTGAAGGGCTGCCGGTGGCGTGGCGCCGCGTTAAGGTGTATAGTGAAAAATAAGGGGGCAGGAGGTGTGCGATGCCCGGGAGCCGGACGGCTGGCAAGAGCGCTGTGAAGCTCACTCGGCAACGCAGGTGGCAGCTCAAGATGGCGAGCTTGCGCCGTTGTCAGATTTGCGGGAAACCAACCGAACATTACAAGACCTATTGTGACGAGCATGCGATGTGGAAGCGGAAGCTGCGTCGGCGCGCTTCCCATTCCAAACCGTGGAAGCCTGGCGCCAAAGGCAGGCCACCACTCCTCTGATCCGCAGGTTGCTCGACCCACCTTTTCTGACAGCCCACCCCTTGCAGCAATTCCTGCGATCGCTGCCGCAACTTCAAAAGCGCCTGTCGCGACTGTGAAATCTGCGCAAGCCGTGGACTAAAGCATTTTCTCCACAATGGACGGAACGGCTTCAATCGCCTGCGCGAGCTTCTCCGGACTTTTTCCACCCGCCTCGGCCAGATCCTTGCGGCCACCTCCGCCGCCATCCACCAGGGCCGCAACTGCGCGCACGATCCTGCCGGCGTCCAGCCGTTCCGTCAAATCCTTCGTCACTGCCACCAGCAACGCGGCCTTGCCGTCGGACGCCGCGCCCAGGACAATCACGCCGGAGCCGATGCGCGGCCGGAGATCGTCGGCCATCTGACGCAGGGTCGCGCGGGGATCGCTGCCCGGACCTTCAACCTCCGCGCTGATCAATTTGATGCCCCGCACATCGCGCGCGTTCGCAAGCAGGCCCGCCGCCTGCAGCGTGGCCCGCCTGGCCGATTGGTGCTCAAGCTCCTTGCGCGCCTTCTTCTCGGATTCCTCCAGGCGCTCCAGGGTTGCGAGCAGGTCGTCGGGCTTCGCCCTGAGCCGCGCTTCGATCTCGCGCAGCAGGTCCATGCGCCGGCGCAGATCGCTGAGCAAACCCGTGCCGGTGAGCGCCTCCACACGCCGCGTGCCCGCCGACACACTGCCTTCGCTGGTCAGCTTGAAGAGTCCGATTTCGCCGGTACGCGCAACGTGCGTGCCGCCGCAGAGTTCCTTCGAGAAACTGCCGTCGCCGACCGAAACCACGCGTACGCGGTCGCCATACTTTTCGCCGAAGAGCGCCATAGCGCCCGAGGCCAGCGCCTGGTCGATTCCCATCACCTCGGTGCGGATTTCCTCGTCGCCGAGCGTGTGCTCGTTCACCAGGTCCTCGATGTCGGTCAGGTCCTGGCGATCCACCGAAGCGTAGTGGCTGAAATCGAAGCGCAGATGGTCGGGCGTGACGAGCGATCCGGCCTGCTTGACGTGCGTCCCCAGCACCTTGCGCAGCGCCGCGTGCAGCAGGTGCGTGGCGGTGTGATTGCGCATGACGGCTTCGCGGCGCTCGGTATCGATGCGCGCCGTGACCCGGTCGCCGACATGCAGACTCTCTCGCGCCACGGCCTTGTGCGCCGTGATTCCGCTGACCGGCCGGTAAGTGTCGCTGACCTCGGCCACGCGCCCGGGCGACCCTGGTGCTGTAAAGTATCCGGTGTCGCCAATCTGGCCTCCGGCTTCGGCGTAAAACGGGGTGCGGTCGAGTATGATCTCGACTTCGGCGCCCGGCGCGACTTCGTTCACCGGCGCGCCCTTCGACATCAGCCCGACGATGCGCGAATCGTTGGTCTCGGTCTCTTTGTAGCCGAAGAATTCCGTCTTGTATTGTTCCGCGAGCTTGAGGTAGTCGGGCGAGGCGGATTTCTTCTCCGCACCTTTCCAGCTTGCACGAGCACGTTCGCGCTGCTTCTGCATCTCGGCTTCATAGCCTGCGATATCGACGTCGAGATTCGGGTCTAGACTCCTGACGATATCGCGCATGAAGTCGGGACGGAGTCCAAACGTATCGTGTAGCTTAAATGTGTCGTCGCCGGCTAGCCAGGCTGTGCCATCGGGCGGAACCCGTTCAGGCGCCGGCCCAGCGGGGGCCGGTCCGTGCGGTGGTTTTCTTCCCGCGGTCAGTAGGTGATACGCGTGCGGGCCGAGTCGAACGAGCTCATGCCCCAGCCATGTGTCTGCGTCCGTCCAGCCCCCGGGTAAGCGGCCGAAGAAGACCTTTCTGGCATCTGGGTCCGCGCCAGGAAGGTATTTTCGGACGTGCTCGAACCGCCATTGGAGACCCGAGGGAGTGACAACGTTAGCAGAGTCCGCCGCTGCCAAGCCGTTGCGTGTTGTGTGCTCGTACCGCTCCTCTTCAATCCTGATCGCTCTCGCGATGTGCTGGGAGTGTTCGACCAACTCCGGGTACGCGCCTTTCATCATGTCCACCACATGGCCTGATATCCGGTAGAGAAACGGCTCCTCCAGCCCCAGCGTCTGGCCGTGATACAGCGCCCGGCGCATGATCAGGCGCAGCACGTACCCGCGACCCTCGTTGGACGGCAGCACGCCGTCAGAAATCAGGAATGTCGAAGCGCGCGCGTGGTCGGCGATGATGCGCAGTGACACGTCGGTTTCGTGATTCGCGCCGTACTTCACTTTGGCGAGCGCGGCCGCCTCGTCGATCAACGGACGGAACAAGTCGGTCTCAAAGTTCGAGAACTTGCCCTGCAGAACGGCCGAGATTCGCTCCAGGCCCGCGCCGGTGTCGATCGAAGGGCGGGGAAGGGGTGTCATCGTCCCGCTTTCGTCGCGATTGAACTGCATGAAGACGAGATTCCACAGCTCGACGTAGCGGCCGCAATCGCAGGGGAACTTGCAATCGGTGTGGCCGAGATCGCTCGCCTCGGGGCCCTGGTCGTAGTGAATCTCGGAGCACGGTCCGCAGGGGCCGGTATCGCCCATCTGCCAGAAGTTCTCCTTCATGCCGAGCTCGAAGACGCGGTCAGAGGGAACGCCCACGGCCAGCCAGAGATCGTACGCTTCGGCGTCGCGAGGAATGTCCTCGTAGCCCTCGAAGATCGTGGTATAGAGCCGATCGGCCGGAATACCGTAGCCGGTGTTCGAGCTCGTGATCAGCTCCCAGGCAAACGGAATGGCGTCCGACTTGAAATAGTCGCCGAAGGAGAAATTGCCCAGCATTTCAAAGAAGGTGTGATGGCGCGCTGTGCGGCCGACCTGTTCCAGGTCATTATGCTTGCCGCCCGCCCGGACGCACTTCTGGCAGGTGGTGGCGCGGAGGTAGTCACGCTTCTCCCGGCCGAGGAAGACGTCCTTGAACTGATTCATGCCGGCGTTGGTGAACAGCAGGGTGGGGTCGCCGGCCGGGACGAGCGACGACGAGCGCACCAGGCGATGGCCGCGGCTGGCGAAGAAGTCGAGGAATGTCTGCCGTACCTGGCTGGAAGTCATGTTTTTCATCGGAGGCTGCACACCTGGGCGCCCGAGCAGAGTGTAACACCCTTTATTTTCATCAATATCGCCAGACCTTCCGCGGCCACTTCAGCCTGTTCCCGATTGGCTTCCAGAATGGCCAGAATGGCTGCTTCCCGCGTTAAGACAGCCTCTTTCTTCACCTCAAATTCAATCTAAACCACTGTCCATCAATAACCTGATGGCTTTAAACACTTAACTCGTTTCTTTTCAAGTACCTGATGGCTTTCCGACCCTATGGAAAATGGTAAGTACTTTCTTCCCAATCATATGATGGCTTTGTTTTGCGCAAAAATCGATTCTTCCCGCGCTCCTCTCTCCAGTTTTTGTGGCGCAGGCTTCCCAGCCTGCGTCTGGCGCGCTGCAGGCAAGATGCCAGCACCACAAACTGGGACATTACGGGCGGCTGATGCCAGCACCACAAACTGAGGCATCACGGGCGGCAGGCAAGATGCCAGCACCACAATCGGGTTGCCGACTGCGAATTGCAGAGCCTGCTTCAGCATGCTTCGAGCCTACCACCCCAAAATGGGACAATGGAGAAAAGTGAGAAAAGTGAGAAAGTTGGGAAAATTTATTTTCTCCATGGATTCAACAGCTTAGCTCTGCCTGGCGGATTTCCCGGCCGCCGGCCGGTCCCGGGGCTATTCTTCGAGGGCGTCGGGGTCGACATCTTCGGCCACCGGAGCGAGCTCTGCCCGCGCCCGCACCGCCTTCATAATATCATCCGACCGGAACCCGCGGCGGCGCAGGCTGGCGCAAAGCGAGAAGAGCCGTATCCGGGTCAGGGGCAGACGGAGCCCTCGCATTTTCTGATCGAGCGCCCGTTCCAGTAGCGCCTTCTCATCGCTTTCCTGAAACGCCTGTTCGACAGCGGGCGCTACGGCCCGCGGATCGACGCGCCGCGCTTTCAACTCGCGCTCCACCCGGAAGCGTCCGAAGGCGCGATTGCGGGCGAGCGACGAAGCGTAGTGCTCCGCGAGGCGCCGGTCGTCGAGAAATCCAAGCTGCTTCAGCCGGACAACGGTCTCGTCGATGGCGTCGGCCGGAATCTGTTTGCGGCGCAGCTTCTGCTTCAGCTCCGCCACCGAGTAAGCGCGATTGCCGAGGTAGCGCAGCGCGAGCTGAAAGGAACTCTCCGGCGGGGCGGATGTCTGTTTTCGGGGTGCCTTGGATTTCATCAGGCCGCGTAGCGCCGGCCTTCAGGTCGGCATTCCAGGGGTGCCTTCACTTGCGGGTACCGGCCTGAAGGCCGGCGCTACCGTCATCTAGCGGACGGCACCAGCCGGGGCGGCCACGGGCTGGCTGCAGTACGTCAGCCAGCCGTAGCGATCCTCAGCGCGGCCGTGGACGATTTCGAAGAACCGCTCCTGCAGGCGGCGCGCCACCGGCCCGGGCTTGCCGGAGCCCACCGGAATGCGATCAATCGAACGGATGGGCGTAAGCTCCGCTGCGGTGCCCGTGAAGAACACTTCCTCGGCCATGTAGAGCGCCTCGCGGGCGATCATCTGCTCCCTGACCGTGTAGCCCAGTTCCTGGGCAAGCGTCATGATGCTGTTGCGCGTGATGCCGGGCAGGACGGCGGAGGCGAGGGGCGGCGTCAGGATCTGGCCGTCGCGCACCAGGAAGAGATTGGCGCCGCTGGCTTCGCTCACGTAGCCGCCGGAGTCAAGCGCGATGCCTTCGGCGTAGCCGTTGGCGAGGGCCTCGATCTTGATCAACTGCGAATTCATGTAATTGGCCGCGTTTTTCGACATGGCGGGCAGCGTGTCGGGGGCCATGCGCCGCCAGCTGGAAACGCAGACGTCCACGCCCTCGTGAACCGAGCCATGACCCATGTACTCTCCCCACTTCCAGCAGAAGATGTAGGTCTCGATGGGGTTCTTGAGCGGATTCACGCTCAGGTCGCCGTAGCCGCGGAAGACAACCGGGCGGATGTAGCAGGACTCGGCCTTGTTGACGCGCACCAGTTCGGTTGTGGCGTCGAAGACCTGGCGATGGCTGAACGCGGGCTCCATGCGGAACACCCGGCAGGAGTTGAACAGGCGGTCGGTGTGCTCCTGAAGGCGGAAAACGGCCGGACCCTTCGCGGTGTCGTAGCAGCGAATTCCCTCGAAGATGCACGAAGCGTAGCTGACAACGTGCGAGCCCACGTGCAAAGTCGCCTTATCCCAGGGGATAAACTCGCCGTTGTGCCAGACCTGCCCAAAGTAGTCGATCGCCATCGTCGCACCTCCTGATGCCAGTATATCATGCTGTTTTTGGCGTATTTCGCGCCGTGACGCTCATCACCAGGGCCGACCCTACCGGACTGTCGGGCACCGAAAGAGCGCAAGGGCTTTCCTCATTTCCCGGTTCGGGTGCTGACTTCCGAGTGGGGCGCGACCCCACCGCGCAGGTACTTGTCGGTGCCTGCGAGCCAGTCGGCGCGGGGCGGCACGAAGATGTCGAGATCGAGGGTATCCTCAAGCGCCTCGGCTTTGTGCGGCATGTTGGGCGGGATGCAGAGGACCTCGCCGGCGCCCACCACGATCTCGCGGCCGTCGATCCAGAACTTGAGGGCGCCTTCCAGGATGTAGCTGATCTGCTCGTTTTCGTGATGATGGAGGGGCACCACGAAGCCCTTGCGCAGCACGATTCGCGAGAGCATCACCTTCTCACCCACCACGAGCTGGCGCTCGAACAGGGGCGTGAGTTTTTCAATTTCAACATCCTGCCAGCGAAAATACTTGAGCATTTCGATTCTCCTTGGGAGCGCGGGCATTCCTTCAGCTTCGCTCAGGGCGGGCTCTGCCCGGCGTGATGGCCTGTCTTCGAAGACTGTAAAGGCCCGATCTCTCCACCTGTTGAGCCTACCACTTCTCGTGGGGCGCTAAGCCTCCGTCGTGCCCATCGGGTTTCTGATGCGAAGCTACGCACCCGCGATCTCCGGGGGAAAAGCTTCAACACCGAGAGCCCGGAGGATTCACAGAGGACACAGAGATGGCATTTCCCTCAGGAACGCAGATTCAGCCCGTTCAGAAAGGCTCATGAGGAGGAAGAAAACGAACCGTTGGCGCTACCGCGCTCGCAAGGAGGCGATGGGGAAGTACGTCCCACGCAGTTCACGCCGCCACCAATCCCCCGTTTGGCGGCGCTCGGCGAAGTTCGTGAAGTGGTATTCATAGGCCACGGCGCGAATATAGCGCGGCGGCGCGTTGGGGAACGGATTGCGCGCCAGCAGCGCCGTTACCTCGGGCCTTCCCTCAAGCAGCCGCTCCAGGAAATTGCCAAGCCACCGATTCTGCAGGTAGCTCCCCAGGGCGGCGAACCACATCTGCCAATCGAGCCGGGGCTGGTAAGGAGCCACCCAGGGCGGGCGCCGGGACAAATCGCCGGGCTTGTATCTGAAGACGTAAGGCAGCCAGGTGCGGCCGTCGTTGCTCCCTTCGATCACAATCTCGATGCGGGATGTGGTCATCACGGCGAACAGGCCGTACGAATTGGCGAGACAGTAGGGCGACAGCCGCTCCACGAACTCACTGACAAAGCCAGGCACCACGGCATCCGCGCCGAACGTACCGAGCATCCTGGCAATGCTGAGGACGAGCAGCACGGCCGCCACGACGGCTCGCAGGGCCCTGCCGGCGGATGTGGAGGCGCGGCGCGGCTCGTCTCCCCTGATTCGTTCCCGGAGGCGGCGCGGCAGCAGGCGCCGCCAGAGCGGGTCATCGAGAGCGAGGAGGCAGAGCGCGACGGTGAGCAGATTGAAGAATGCATAGTTGCCGGTGGCGGCGATCAACACCTGTAAGACGACGATCAGCACGGCGCCCGTTCGGCGCAGGCGGCGCGGCATCAGCAGCAGGAAGGGCGCCCCGAGTTCGATCGCGAAGACGCCCACCACGGACAGCTTCTGGAACCACTCCGGCAGTTGCGCCGCGTACCAGGCGATCGCGGTCGGCAGCGGCTGGGTCCAATAGTGATAGTTGAGCGCCGTGAGGCTGCGCCAGGCCGGGTCGCCGCTCAACAGCTTGACGCATCCGGAGAGAAACATCAGGCGGAACAGGAGCCAGCGCAGCAGCCAGAGCACCACGCGCGAGGGTCGCGATGAGCCCCGGAGCCAGGGTGCTTCGAGCGGACGCCAGGAGGCGAGGAAGATCGCCAGAAATCCGGTCTCAAGCAGCAGCAAGTCCCACTGATACTCGAGGAAGACCTGGCCGATGGAAAGGGCCGAGAGGTAAAAGGCCCAGGCCAGCACCAGCGCCGGACCGGTGGCGACGCCCAGCATGATCAGCAGGCCCAGCGCCGCCCCGCCGCTTGCCAGCAGCTTCAGGGAAGCGTCCGTGGAACTGAACCACGTCAGGGTGGGGAATAGGCGGTAACCCTGGCTTCCGAAATGTTGCCAGATCGTTTTCAAATAGAAGCCGGCGGGCAGGATCCCGTGCGCGCCCAGCAGACCGACGATCTGCACCCTCAGCGAGAGAAAGGCGATGAAGTAGATCAGGCCGAGCAGCCGCAGGAAAACCCAGCGGCTGAGATCGTACGATGCGGGCTCCGGGTTGCGGCCCGCGGTGAGGGTGGTGAGTTTCGAGAAGAAGGGGCGATGAGCCGCGACCAGGGAATAAATCCATTCGCTGATCCCGCGGAAGCCCGGCAGATGCCGGTAGAGGCCGAGTTTCCAGCGCTCTTCAGGCGCATAAGCGAGGGTGCGGAACACAGCCTCGGCACCGGAGTAGAGTTTGCCTTCCGGCGTCACCAGCTGCACGGCGCGCGCAGTATCCTCAGGGCGGAGCTGCGGGAATCGCCGCGCCTGCTGCTCGGCAGGAGCAAAGTCAACGGCGCCGCGAGTCACCGTGCGCCAGCGAGCCACCCAAAAGCGGCAGAATCCGCAGTCGCCGTCGTAGAGAACGAGAGGACGCGCGGGTTCAGTCCAAGGATCGTCGGGCTTTGGGGGTTCCGGCATGCACGTGGACGCGCAGGTCGCGCGCGGACATGCCATCATCGCACGGAGTCTCGAATTTCCGCTCGCCAATCACCCGTCCGCCTTCGAGGGTCCGGCGAAACAGTACGTGAACGCCTTCGCGCCAGCGCTGGTTCACGCCCACTTTCACCACGCGAATCGAGGGCTGGAAATAGCGCAGAACGCGCTCCGTGGTCGAATGAAAGCGGAAAGCAGGGCATACCAGATAGATCACAGGAGGCGCGGGCGAAGGTGACAGGCCGGAGAAATAGCCGTGCTGCCGGAACTGGTCACGATCTTCGAGCCACTTCACGCGCAACCAGTAGTCGAGCCCCTGCAAGGGAAGATTGGGCTCCTCGTCGAGTTTCAGCTCGATGACCGCCAGGCGCTGAGCGCCGCTCTCCGGGTCGCGGGTGGCGCCAAGAATGTCGATCACGCCGCGCGAGAACTGTTGTGGTGCAGGCATCCTGCTTGCAGATCCAGGTGCAGGCTGGAAGCCTGCACCACAAGGCGGCGAGCCTGAGAATGCCGGCACCTGCGGATAAACGTGCTGTGCCATCAGGGCGGGATCGACGCGGCGGAGGTCGTCGATCAAGAGGCTTTCGAGCCAGCGCTCCGGCTGCAATCGATAGTAGGGATGCGTACGATGGCGCGACTTCGGATGGCGGGTCCGGAGCACGTCCTCCAGAAAGGAGTGGAAGGTTGCCGTGCCTCCGGCTTCCTCGAGCGGCGCCCGTTCGCCCTCGACTCCGAAAAAGACTTCGGGCCGGACGCCGCCTTCGATCCGCGCCACGTCCAGCCCAAGGATGCGCAACGAAAGCGCCTCGCCGGTGGTGTCCGGCGCCACGCGGACCCGGCGCGCATGCGGTCCCAGCAATTCCCGCAGGAGCGGGCGGCACTCGTCCAGCAAGCGCGCGCCTCGCCAGCGGGGCGTGAGGCGGGTCTCCACGTTTCCGTAGTCGCGGAGATCGATCGCCCGCGGGTGCTCATCAGACGGAGCCCATTCCAGAATCTCGATCCCGGCCGCGTGCGGGCTGAGATAGGCAGCGCGGTGCGCCGCCACGCCCACCGCGACCGGAGGCAACAGCAGCTTCAGCCCGCTGACGACCACCTCCTGGCTGCCGCCGGCGTGCTCGCGCAGCCAGTCCAGCCAGATGAGGCCGTAGACAAGCGCGTTCTCGACGGCGGCCGGGCTCTCGAATTCCGAGAGCCCCAGAAATGCCCACGCTTCGCGTCCCCGGCGCGCCCAGCCGCGCGTATAACAGCCGGAGAAGGCGTGCCGGCGGTCTGACCGGTGGGCGACGCGCTCAAGCCGCAGGCCGGGATATTCCCGCAACAGCATGGTGACAAGCAGGCGCTCAAACTCGTCGCGGTCGCCGGCGCGGCGTGCGATCAACGGTTCGCCCGTCGCAGGGGCGCGAAGCTCGACGTCGGCGGCATCCAGGATTTCCAGCCCCGCCGCCGGACCCCATGCGCCGCGCTTGCGCGCCTGCAAGACCAGGCGCAAACCCTTCCGCTCGACGCTCTCCACGCGCCGCACCAGGGATCGCCCTACGCCCCAAATCTCCAGGAGCAGCTTGCCGAACTCCACCTCCAGCCTTACCTGCACCGCACCCGCCGTAGCGGATTCAGGGGTGAGGGACGCCAGGCTAAACCGCGATCCATCCTCGTCGATCAGCTCCGGGTGCCCGAGCGCGCAAACAAAGGCAAGAATTTCCTCGCGAAGATCTTCAGGTGAACGGGCGGTGCGGCGCAGAGGTTGGCTCATGAAAGCGGGCCTACTCAAGAATCATCGGCATGGCGCGGCGGCAATTGAATGGAATCCGGCAACCTTTCCGAAGCATATTCCATCCACTGGGATAAGCGCGAAGTGCTAACATAAGCAGTCTGTCGTATCGCGCTACTTAAACTGCCACTATGCCTTCGATAACACGTCCACCCGGCCCGAAAGGGCACTTCCTGCTGGGTGTGCTGCCGGAAATCCGCGAGGAAGACGTGAAGTACGCCACGCGCATGGCGCGCGAATACGGCGACATCGTCTTCATGCGCGTCGTGAACATCCCGACCTACCTGATCAGCCATCCACGCTACATCGAAGAAGTGCTGGTCACCAACTACCGGAACTTCATCAAAGCGGTTTACCTGCGCGAAAGCCGGGCGCTGTTCGGTGAAGGTCTGCTCACCAGCGACGGCGACAGCTGGGTGCGCGAGCGACGCATCGGCCAGCGGGCCTTCCGTCACGAGCACATCGAGACCTATGCCGAAACCGTCGTTCGCTTCACCGAGCGAAAGCTCGACCAATGGCAGGACGGAGAGACCCGTGACGTTCACAAGGAGATGATGCGTCTCACGCTCGAGATCATCGCGCGCGTGCTCTTCGGGCGCGAGTTGGCCGATGAGCTTGAAAGCGCCGAGGCAGCAATCAGCGTCTACCTCGACCAGTTCGCCGACCGATTCGGGATGTACGTGGTGCCGGAGTGGGTTCCCACGCCCGGCAACCTGCGGTATCGACGGGCCATGCGCCGGCTCGACGGCATCATCTACGACGCCATCCACGAGGGCCGCCGCTCCAACGGCGACGAACGCAGCCTGCTCTCCGCCTTCCTGCACGCGCAGGGGCACTACGGAATCGAGATGACGGACTTGCAGCTTCGCGACGAGATGGCCACGCTCTTCTTCACCGGGCACGAGACCACGGGCCTCGCCCTCACCTGGACCCTGTTTCTGCTGGGAGAGAATCCGGCGGCTGAGGCCCGGCTGATCGATGAGTTGGAAACCGTCCTCGGCGGCCGCCCTGTGGCGCTTGCCGACCTCCGGCGGCTGAAGTATCTCGACTGCGTCATCAAGGAATCGCTGCGTCTCTACCCCCCGGCCTATGGCGTGGTGCGCGAGGCCCTGAACGATTGCCAGATTGGCGGCTACACGATTCCCAAGGGCTCAACGGTGGCCATGTTCCAGTGGGTGGTCCACCGCGACCCGCGCTTCTTCGACGACGCCGACAGTTTCCGGCCTGAGCGCTGGGAGGACGGACTCTTCGACCGCCTGCCGAAGTTCGCCTATTTCCCCTTCGGCGGCGGTCCCCGCAACTGCATCGGCAAAGACTTTGCGCAGCTCGAGATTGCCCTGGTGCTCGCCACCATCGTGCGGCGCTTCCGCTTCCGCACCGTCAAGGGCCACCGGACGTGGCCTCTGCCCTCGCTGACGCTGCGGCCGGAATACGGGATGAGGATGGAACTGCTGAAGTCTGGGGTTGAGAGCAGGCAGTCAATGGTTGACAGTTCACAGTTAACAGTCGACAGTTGACTGGCAAGCGCGAGTGAACTGTGGACTGTTAATTGCCGGCTCCCTGCACGCGCCTTCTGATCTGCTCAACCAGCTTGCCGGCGTCGATAGGCCTGAACAGCACGTTTTCAAGGCGCGGACCTTTAAGTATCGCAAGCCGTTCTTTGTCCGTGCTGTCATGACTGGCGATGGCCCACAGCGCGGCACCGGCGGGGAGCTTCCGTGCCAGGCTCTTCAGTTCGTCGATTTCCACGCGATCAGAGATCAGAGAGATATCTGCAAGCACCAGGACGGCCAGAAAGCCGCCGCTGGTCTTTGTTTTATGGCTTTCGGCTTCGGACCTTGGACTTTGGGCTGGCGGCCGGGCCAGCAACTTGCTCGCTGCAGCGGGCGAGGTAAGTGCCCGAACGTCGCAGCCTTCCTCGATCAGTTGCGCACGCAGCAGCGCGCGCGATTGCCAGTCGCGGGAGATAATGAGCACGCCTCTCACAAAATCAGGATAGCAGGAACGGCTCATGGTCGCCGTGGACGGTCAACTGTTGACCGTTGACTGTAACTGTAAACTTGGATTGCACTCATAGGTAGAAGCGTGTTATGCTCAATACGATACAAAGGGAAAAGCTAAAGAGAAGCGAGGAAACCAGCGGATGCCATTGACGCGCGAAGCTAAGGCCGGTCTCATCAACCAATATCGGATCAATTCCAAAGACGTGGGCTCGCCCGAGGTCCAGGTGGCCGTCCTTAGCGAAAGAATATCCTATCTGAATGAGCATTTTAGCGTTCATAAGAAGGATCATGCGTCCCGGCGCGGATTACTGATTATGGTTGGCAAGCGCCGCCGGCTTCTGGAGTACCTTAAAGACCGCGATCCTGCGCGATACAAAGCGTTGATCGAGCGGCTGGGTATCCGCAAATAGTTGGTAGTGAATGGAGTCTCGGGAAATCAGGGGTTGAACGCTTCGGCCGGGGATGGCCCTGGCCGGGAGCAGTGTTGCCGGGTTTCGGCCCGGCTTTGCCTGCCTCTTCCGGGCGGGGGTTCTCTTCCGTCTCGTCTCGTTTTGCCGATCCCTTCGTCAGCAAGTCATTTCAGTCGCGGGCTGAGAGCCCGCTCCGGCGGCCGCCCCGGTTCTCGAGTTCCAGCCGCCAGCCGGCCCGGTTTCCGCCAGGCGGATGTCCGGTGTGAAGGAGAATAAATGCATCAAGTTTCAATACCCCTCGGTTCGAGCACATTGACAATAGAAACCGGCAAGGTCGCAAAACAAGCCAACGGATCGGCCTTCGTGCGCTATGGCGACACGGTGGTGCTGGCTACGGCCTGCTCTTCGAAGCCCCGCGAGGGCATCGACTTCTTTCCCCTGACGGTCGACTATCGCGAGTATAACTACGCGGCCGGCAAGATTCCCGGTGGGTTCTTCAAGCGCGAAGGCCGCCCGACCGAGAAGGAGATCCTGACCAGCCGGCAGATCGATCGTCCTGTGCGGCCGCTGTTCCCTGAGGGCTACCGCGACGAAACCCAGGTGATTGCTCTCGTCCTCTCGGCCGATGAGAACTACAATCCGGATGTGATCGGAGTCACCGCCGGCGCCGCCGCGCTTTATCTTTCCGATATTCCGTTTCCCAACCCGATTGCGGGCGTGCGCGTGGGCCTGATCGGCGGCCATCTGGTTACCAATCCCACCTACGCGGAGACTAAGGAAAGCCTGCTGAATCTCGTGGTCGCGGGAAGCGACGAAGCCATCGTGATGGTGGAGTGCGCGGCGCGCGAACTCTCCGAAGACGCCATGGTTGACGCCATCCAGTATGGGCACGGTGAGATTCGCAAGATCGTCGCCGCCCTGAAGGAACTGTACGAGACGATGGGGGTGAAGAAGCGCGAGGTCGTGGCTCCCGCACGCAACGAAGCCCTCTATGCCGAGGTCGCCAAGAAGGCCACCGAGCCTCTGCGGGACGCGATGGACACCTCCAAGCATCACAAGCTTGAAAGCGAGCGTCGCATTGAGGCCCTGCAGGACGAGATCCTGGCGGGCTATCCCGAAGACGACGAGGACCTGCGCAAGGAAGTAAAGCACGCTTACGAGGCTCTCTACGAGCGCCTGTTCCGCGACGACGTTCTCCTGAAGCGCCAGCGCCCGGACCGCCGGGCGTTTGATGAGGTTCGTCCCATCACCTGCGAAGTCGGACTGCTGCCGCGCACGCACGGTTCGGCGCTTTTTACGCGCGGCGAGACCCAGGCGCTGGTGACGGCGACGCTGGGCACCGCCGAGGACCAGCAGCGGCTTGACGTTCTCGAAGGCGAGAGTTTCAAGCGATTCATGCTGCATTACAACTTCCCGCCGTTCAGCGTGGGCGAGACCGGGTTCCTGCGCGGCCCCGGCCGGCGCGAAATCGGCCACGGCAGTCTGGCCGAGCGCGCGCTGTTCTCGGTGGTTCCCGAGGAGGAACAGTTCCCGTACACGCTGCGCGTGGTGTCGGACATTCTCGAATCGAACGGCTCGTCGTCGATGGCCACGGTGTGCGGAGGATGCCTGGCGCTGATGGACGCGGGTGTTCCCATCAAAGATCCGGTGGCGGGAATCGCCATGGGCCTGGTCAAGGAAGAGGAACGTTACGCCATCCTGACCGACATCGCCGGTGCCGAGGACCATTACGGCGACATGGACTTCAAGGTTGCGGGCACCGCCAAGGGCATCACGGCGCTGCAGATGGACATCAAGATCGGCGGCCTCACGACTACCATCATGCGCGAGGCCATGGAGCAGGCCAAGAAGGGCCGGCTGCACGTTCTCGGCAAGATGCTGGAGGCGCTGCCCGAATCGCGCACCGCCGTTTCCCCCTACGCGCCGCGCATCTACACCTTGAAGATCAATCCCAGCAAGATCGGCGAACTGATCGGTCCCGGCGGCAAGACGATTCGCGGCATCATCGAGCAGACGGGCGTTAAGATCGACGTGGAAGACGACGGGCGCGTGAACGTAGCCGCCACGGATTCGGAATCGGCGGACAAGGCGCTCAAGATCATCAAGGACATGATGGCGGAGGCCGAGATGGGCAAAACCTATCTCGGCAAGGTGGTGCGGCTGGCTGAGTTCGGCGCTTTCGTGGAGATCTTCCCGGGCACCGACGGGCTGCTGCATATCAGCGAAGTCGCCGAGCATCGCATTCAGGACATCCGCAAGGAATTGAAGGAAGGCGATCAGATTCTGGTGAAGGTGATCAACATCGAAGGTAACAAGATTCGTCTCAGCCGGAAAGCCGTCTTGCGCGAGCAACGGCAGAAGGCCGAGGCGTCGGGATCGCACAAGTAAAGGAGGGGCGCGGTCGCGGCGGTGAGGACACCGCCGCTGCAGCGCCTTGTCACTCACAACATGCCCCTCCATCTGGTGGACAAGCTGCTCGACGGCGTGCTGATCCTGGAGGCCCGGGGACGGATTACCCTGGGTCCGGAGACGGAGTCGCTGCGACGTCGGATCAAGAGCGCGGGCGATTCCCACAAGCGCATTGTGCTCGATCTTGCGGGCGTCGATTACATCGACAGCGCGGGGCTGGGTACGCTCGTCGCGGGCGCAGCTTCGGTGCGGCGAGCCGGGGGCGAGTTGAAGCTCGCGAACCTTACGGCGCGCGTACGGGATCTCATGCAGATCACGCGACTCAGCACCCTGTTTGAGGTGTACGACAGTCTCGACAGGGCCCGATCCTCCTTCACGCCTTCCGCATCGAACTGATGGAGATTCTCCCCCGGGTCTGCATTGAGGATCACCTGGACGGTGAGGCCGCCTTCCTGCGATTTCATGTCGAACGGAACTTCTGAGCAGCCCGTCTCTCTCGAGGGGTCGAAGCTGTCCGGCCGCCTCAGTTCCCTCTTCCATGTGCCGTCGCTGATTCCGACGGATCCCAGAGACTTCTCATCGATCGTGCTGCTGGTTTTGCTGACGCTTGAGATGCCCGGAGCGGCGACTCGCACACTCCGGGCTCAGGCGAGGCCGGAGCAGTTGGCGAACCTCAACGGCCGCGTGTTGAAAGACCAATCCACACCGCTGCCGGATGCGGTTTGCACCCTGACCGGCAGTTTGTTGCCTTCCGAAGGGGTTACCGTCAGGACGGACTACCAGGGGAGGTTCGCGTTCGCGCAGTTGTCGCCGGGAAGCTATAGGCTGGCCTGTGCCGCCTCCGGGTATCGTCCCATGGAGGAGCAATTGGATCTCACCAGCGAGTTTCCAGGCCTCGATTTGATCCTGGCGCCCGAGAAGGTGGTGCAACAGAGGGTGGAAGTTCAGGCGCAGGCTCCTGCGGCGGCCCTTGAACAGGGTGCACCGCCGGCCACGCTCAGCAATACCCAGATTACTGATCTGCCCCTGGTCGAGCAGAAGTTCAAGGCCGTTTTGCCGCTCATTCCAGGTGTGGTGCGCACACCCGACGGCAAGATCAACATCAAAGGCCAGCCGGAAAACCAGGGCATGCTACTGCTGGACGGGGCGGAGAACGTGGATCCGGTGACCGGCAGCTTCGCCGTGGACGTTCCCCTGCAGGCGGTGGAGTCCATGAATGTTTCGAAGAACGCCTATCGTGCCGATTATGGCGGCTTCTCGGGCGGGCTGACCACCCTTAACACCCGGCCTCCGCTTGGCCAGTGGCAGTACGAAGTGCAGAATCTCACGCCCAACCCGCGCTTCGAAACCGGCACGCTGATGGGTATCGCGGATTTCAACCCCGCGTTCTACGTCACGGGCCCGGTCATCGCCAATCGCCTGAACTTCGCCGAGTCCGTGGAATACGATGTGGACAAGCAAATCGTACGCGGCCTCGCCTGGCCCCATGATGAGATCAGGAGCCACGACTTCAAATCCTTTACCACGCTCCAGTACATCTTCTCACCCCATCATCTCACTACCGTGACGGCGAACGTCTTCCCTATAACCCGGCAGTTTGCCGACATCAATTCGCTCATTCCGCAGACCGCGTCTTCCGACTACGGCCAGCACGGATACTCGGTGGCGCTCACCGATCATTATCTGACGTCCTCCGGCGTGATGTTCACAACCATCGCGGAAGGCATGAGCTTCGGCAGCTACGGCCGCAGCCAGGGTCCTGCGGACATGTTGGTGACACCCGACGGCTGGGGCGGGAATTTCTTCAACACGTACGATCGCGAGAGCAACGAGGAGCAGATCGGCGAGACGATCGCGCTCCAGCCGCGCGCGTGGCATGGGAAGCACGAATTCATCACGGGCGGCAACTTCATCCAGCGAGCCTTCTCCGGAACCAGCGACTCACGGCCGGTCCAGATCCTTGGGCCGGCCGCGAATCTCCTGGAACAGATCAGCTTCAAAGGGTCGGGAGCGCTTTCGGCGAGCGATGCCGAAGGGGCGGCGTTCATTCAGGATCACTGGACGATGACCGAGCAACTGGGTGTCGACCTTGGCCTGCGATTTGCGGGCCAGACTCTGGGCGCGCCGGTAAACCTCGCACCACGGCTGGGCGTGGTCTACTCGCCCGGAAAGGGCGGCAAGACCGTGATTCGTGCGGGCGCCGGCATTTTCTACAGTCATGTGCCCCTGCTGCTCGGCGGCTTTCCGGGCAACCCGGTTCGAGAGGAAACGCTCTTCAACCCGGACGGGACGCCGGCAGGGCCCCCGCTTGCCTTTCCAAATCTGTTCGGCGATGTCTCCAACCCGCAGAGCCCCGGACTTTCACTCAATTCTCCCGAGCGCACGCCTTATGACGTGACGTGGAGCCTGGAGGCGGACCGCGAACTCGTACCCAATGTCACCCTGCGCGTCAGCGTGCTTTCCAGCCGCTCGTACGATGAGGATATCGTCGATCCTATAACCGGTCTGCCCGCTGGTGGCGCGGCTCTGGTGGTTTCACCGACGGGCGGCTCCGCCTATCACGAGATCGAGGGCACGGTGCACGTGCGCCTGAGCGCGAAGTCGGAGTGGAACTTTTCTTATGTCAACAGCAAGGCGCGCGGGGATCTCAACTCTCTCACCCAGATCTACGTGCCTTTTGAGGCTCCGGTCATCCAGCCGGATGCCTATGCGAATCTGCCTTCCGATATCCCCAATCGCCTGATCACCTGGGGGTGCGTCCCCACCCGCATCTGGAAGATCGAGGCCAGTCCGGTCATCGACTGGCACTCAGGCTTTCCGTTTTCGTACCTTGACCAGTACCAGAATTACGTTGGCGTCCCTGACAGCCACCGCTTCCCGCGCTTCTTTTCCCTTGACCTCAAGCTCAGCAAGGAATTTCACCTGGAACTGCCGCTCCTCAAGGGGCACCTGCTCCGCGGATCGCTGAGCGTATTCAATCTGACGAATCACACCAATCCGCGCGACGTGTACAACAACCTATCTTCCACCTATTTCGACCATTTCCCCGGCCTGCAGCACCGGTTCTTCGATTCGGAGTTCGATATCGTGTATTAGATCCTGGGAGTGCGGGCATCCGTTCCTGTGGCGACAGCGGTCGTGACCGTTGGCCAGCCGCCCTGAACGCGGGCTGAAATCCACAACCAGATCGCTTCTTCGGGAACCAGCGTCATTCCGCCTATTGCGCGCCACCCGCCGACAGCGTTCGTTTTGTATTTGCGGTCCACTCGCAAACCTGCTGCTTGTCGGCCGGTGTCAAGCCCGAGGCCGCATGCATCGGGCGATACTGAAATGGAGGCATGTCGCCGTCCTGGATTTCCCGGCAGATCTCGTCCAATAGTCTGCTGGCCTTATCCGGCGGGTAGGCTTCCCATTCTGAAAAGTTCACGTGCCGCCGCCCGTGGTTAACATCGTAGGCGACCAGCCAGGAAACAGGAGCTACATGGCTGTACCAGGGCCATACGGTTCGGTTCGAATGGCAATCGTCGCACGAGCGGTTGAAGATTGACTGGACACGGGGAGCAACATTCAAATGTGCGGCAATGTCCCGGTTCGGGTCGGCGAACGGATTGGAAGTTGACGGGTGAGCCAGTTGAATCAGCACAAGCACCGCAAGGGTCCCTAAGATCCATAACTTCCATCGGCGTGTCATAGGCTTTCTAAAACCTGCCTCTTGTCAAGACTTGCATCGTCGGCACATTCTGATGGCAATTCTCGTCACGGAATTCAGCAGTTTGCCGACAAATTTAACCGACCTGTGATTCTGAGCGAAGCCAGGAATCTGCTTCTCGATCCTTTTCGGGAACCTGAAGCCAGAAGCGGATTCTTCGCTTCGCTCAAATTGCCGGAACCCTTTTCAACATACTATTAAAATGACCCGTCTCCCCATTAAATGCTTTCGCTCCGAGGCCGCCGGTCAGAAATCCGTCAGGTCTCGAGGCGGTAAGGCCACTCGCAGTGCGTTCAGGACGGCAGCTAGATCGATGATCTCCTGGGCGACAGCGCCGGCAAGCGGCGGAAGATGGCCAAACGCGGCGGCGACCATGCCGATCAGGCTCAGCCCCATGCCTCCCATGGCGCTTTCGAGCGCGACCGCGCGCATCCGGCGGCCGATGTGAATGAGCTCGTCGACCTTGCGCAGAGATGGTTCCAGGATCACGGCGTCCGCAGCCTCGGAAGTGATATCGCTATGGGTGCCGAAAGCGACGCCCACCGTCGCCGCCAACAGACCCGCTGCGTCGTTGATACCGTCACCCACGAAGATTGTCCGGTCGCGCCGTGTCTCATCGGTCACGATGGCCACCTTCTGCTCGGGACTCTTCCCCGCGTGCACTTCTTCAATGCCGACGCTCTCGGCAAGGTAGCGGACCTCCGTTTCGCGGTCGCCTGACAGCAGGATCACCCTGCTGACCTGGTGTCGCGGGCGCAAGTGACTCAGGAAAGAGTGCGTGTCGTGCCGCGGCGTGTCGCGGAAGCGAAAGGCGGCCGCGAAAGCGTCCTCCACAAAGAGAAGGCACTCGAGCCCGGCCTCGGCAGGCGGCAGGCCGGCGGCTGCTGCTTCGTCCAGCGCCCGCCGTCCCGTGATGCGGACGCGGCGCCCACTGACGATTCCGCGCAGGCCTTCGCCCGGCTTGTCGCTTACCTGGCTTACATTTTCGAACGCCACACCCTCGTTCCGCGCCAAGGTCATAATCGCACCGGCCAGAGGATGCTTGGAATAGGCTTCGAGGCTCGCAGCCTTAGCCAGCACCTCATGGCGATCAAATGCTGGCGCGCAGACAATGCCGGTCACGGCCGGTTTGCCGTAGGTCAGAGTGCCGGTCTTGTCGAAGATCAAGGTCCGGCAGGTATCCAGCTGCTCGAGGACGGCGGCGTTTTTGATGATGATCGAGCGCCGGGCTGCCAGCGAAATGGCACCGATGACGGCGACCGGAATCGCGATCAGCAACGGACACGGGGTGGCGACGACCATCACCGCCAGAAACCGGTGCGGTTCGCCGCTCAGTGCCCAGCTCAGCCCTGCCAGCCCGACGGCGAGCGGAGTATACCAGGCGCCCAGCCTGTCCCCGAGCCGGCGCAACTGCGGACGATTCTGTTCGGACTCGCGCACCACGCTCATGATCCTGGCGTAGCGGGAATCGATGGCCAGCTTCCCGGCCACGATGGTCAGTGCGGAGTCGCCATTGATGGCTCCGGACAGCACCTGCGATCCCGGGGCCTTCGAGATCCGGAAGGGCTCACCGGTCAGGTAAGCCTCGTCCATCTGGCCGTGTCCTTCAACCACGGTTCCGTCCACCGGGCAGATCTCATGGGGGTCAACCACAAGCACGTCGCCCGGTACAACCTGCTCAAGCTTAAGTTCGCGGATTTGCCCGTCGCGCTTCAGATGTGCCACCTGCGGCATGCGCCGGGCGAGCGCGTCGAGGACCGACGACGCGCGGCGAGTGGCGAACTGCTCCAGGGCAGTGCCGCCCGAAAGCATCAGCACGACGATCGATCCGACCAGGTATTCTCCCAGGACCACCGCGGTCACGATGGATGCGCCCGCCAACAGGTCCGAGCCAAATTCCAGCCGGAGCATCTTGCGCGCGAGGTCGAAGACCAGAGGAAGGCCGCCCAGAACGAGCGTGGCGTAAAGGGGAGCTGTAGAGATCGGTGCCCGGCTGTGCAGTGCGTATCGCAGTGCTAGATGCGCAAGAATGCCCGCGGTAGCGAGCAGCGATATGTAGGTCTCTTTCGGAGCGAATCGCCCCCTGACACGGGGCGCGACGCCGCGAGCATCCGAGGTGCCGGGAGCGAGAGCCTGCTCCACGGCCGGGGTCGAACGCGCGTGCGATGCGGTCTCCATCTGCCGACTCTAACGCGCCTCGATTAAGGCGAATGTGATGGACAACACAGGCTGATGTTCCGGAAGATTCGGGGCAACGCCTCCGGCAGCTCGCGGGTTCCAACATAGTAAGGGAACTTGTACGGAGGGATTCTAAAAGGAGGTGGAAGCGCAAAATGGAGGGTGCCCCTGATTCCGTTGGAGGTTTGAGCGACGGTTCTCGGACCCGGTTCGATTAGAATCGGGCTGGGAAAATCTCAAACAAGGAGAACCGTCGTGGAGAAAACGTATCACATCGTGGAGAGAAGCGACAGTGAAAGTCTGGCTGATTGTTTGGTGAAGAATGGGCAAGGCTTGTTGCCGATGGTGGAGTTGATCGAACAATCGCAGAAGGCGGTGGACGATCTAATTGACGGCGTGGGGCGGGCGACGATCGAAGCAGTGTTGAAGTTGTCGGCGCAAGGAGTGGCGGGTCCGCCGCATCCCGGCAAGAAGGGCGGAGCGGTAGGCTGGCATGGACGGGAAACGGGAACGGTCTGCCTGCGAGAACGGAAACTGCGGGTGAAGCGGCCGCGCCTGCGCCAGAAGGAGCAGGGGGAGGGCGGCGAAGTGCCGGCCTACGAAGCGATGCGCGCGGAGGGGAAGTTGAGCAGCCGAATGCTGGAGATCTTGTTGCGTGGCGTCTCCACCCGGCAGTACGCGGCGGTCTTACCGCAGATGGCCGAGACGGTGGGGGTCTCGAAGTCGAGCGTGAGCCGGGAAGCCATTGAAGCCAGCGAGGAAGAACTACGCCGCTTATGCGAGCGCCGGCTGGAGTCCTTGGAGCTGCTGATTCTCTACGTGGACGGACTGTGCTTCGGAGAGCACCAGGTGCTGGTGGCGGTGGGCGTGGATGAACAGGGACAGAAGCATGCGCTAGGCCTGGCGGAAGGAGCCAGCGAGAACAGCCCGGTGGTGAAAGGGCTGCTCGAAGACCTGGTGCAGCGCGGGCTGAAGACGGGCCGCAAGTACCTGTTTGTGATCGATGGCTCGAAAGCCTTGCGGGCCGCGATTGAGGCGGTGTTCGGCCGGGAACATCCGGTGCAACGCTGCCGCAATCACAAGCTGGAGAACGTGAGCAGTTATCTGCCGCAGGAGTTGAAAGGGCAGGTGAAAACCGTGATGCGAGCGGCTTTCCGGCTGCCGGCGAAGGAAGGGATGGCGCGGCTGGAAAAACAGGCCGAGTGGTTGGAGCGGGAGTATCCCAGCGCGGCTGCCAGTCTGCGCGAAGGGCTGGCAGAGATGTTTACGGTGACCAACCTGAACCTGTCCACGAGCCTGGCACGCTGCCTGGTCTCGACCAATGTGATCGAGAGTCCGCACAGCGGAGTCCGATTACGCACGCGCCAAGTCTGTCGCTGGCGGGATGGGAAGATGGTGCTGCGCTGGGCGGCTGCGGCGCTCCTCATGACCGAGAAGAACTTTCGCCGCATCATGGGCTACAAGGATCTGTGGATGCTCAAAGCGGCTCTGGGGAGAAACCAGGAACCATCGAAGGAGAAAGCGGCGTAGGATGGAGTCAGCCCGTTGCTCGACCTCCAACGAAGTTCGGGACATCCTCGCAAAATGAAAAACTACTATTGCCGGGTGGCACTGCTGGCATGTCCTGCCCTGTTCCTGGTCGGCATACCGGCCCTGGCGCGGAGCGGTCACTATAAGACAGTCCAGGCACAAATCCCGTATCCATCGATCGCGAATGGATGTCACCTGCAACCGGGCAGCTAGAGAATTGAAGTGACCGAGAACACGAAGTCCCCGGAGGTCATGTTTTATCGGCACAACAGGCTTGTGGCGAAAACGCAGGCGCAGCTCGTCAACACGGGTACGAAGAATGGGGAGACCGAACTACACTACGACACTGCGGGGAACCGGCACACCCTGACGCAGCTCGACTTGAAAGGTTCCACGGGGAAGGTGATGTTCAATTCAGCGAGCTCGGCGCCGGTGGCTCCGGGAAGCTGATAACCAAAGATAACGGAAGAGCGCCCGCCGGGGTTGGGTGGTCCCCACGCAACCCTTCTGCGGCGTTTTGTTTTCGAGGCCCGGAAACAAGTCCAGGTTGGGCGCCGCGGCCGCTGCGGACTGCCTGTGCGGCTCGATGGACCCCGGCGCGGGCCGCAGACATCTAAAGGACGGAAGAGGCGGAGCGAATCACGCTATGAGCGGATCGACGGCGAAGCAAAAGAACGGCAGCCGAAGTGTTGCGGTGCCGATCAGCACCGGAGGGAAACTGGGCGATCTCGCGCGTGAGGTTCAGGAGTCTGTGGGGCGTCGTGCCTACGAATTCTACGAGGCACGCGGCTCGAGTGACGGACAGGACGTGGCGGACTGGCTGCGCGCCGAGAGTGAGCTGACCGGCATCAAGGAGCAAGTGGTTGAATCTGAGGACGAGGTCAGAATCCAGGTGCCGCTTGACGAGCTGTCCGGGGCTGACCTTCAGGTCGGCGTCGACCGGCAGCACGTGATCGTCACCGCCCGAACCGGCCAGGGCCCGGAGCCGGGCCGGTCAACTCCAGCCGGGTCTATTCGCGCCGCCAAGCGGATCGAACTCCCGGTCGAGGTTGATCCGGCGCGGTCGAGCGCAACGAGCGACGGGCGGACGTTGAGCCTTGTGCTGCCGAAGACCAGCAAGAGCTGATTACGGGGGCTCGATCCCAAGGTGGAGAACCCGGGTCTGCATAGTGTCTTCAGCCTTTTTTCCGTTTGAAGAATTCCACCTGCTGCAAACGCTTCCTGGCCTGCTCCTTCGATTTGTAAGGACCGCCGAGGTTCTTGCCGGTTTTCTCCGAAACGACTTTGTAACCGTCCTTCACTTTCTTGATCATTCGCTTTCTCCCGTGTGTCGTGGTTCTACGTAGGGACCGTTCGTGAACCTCCCCAACACCAAACAACGACATGATCCAAGTCAGCTTGCCTTGCGACGCGCTTTCGTGCTGCGCGACGCGTGTTGTGCGGTCTGTTTCTTCTCCTGCTCCCGCTTTGCCAGGCTCTTCTTGAGCGCCTCCATCATATCGATCACGGGCGCCGGCTTGCGTTCGGTTGCCACCTTGACCTTCGACCCTTTCAGCTTGGCATCAAGCATGGCCTGCACTTTTGCCTGGTACTCGTCGTGATACTTCTCGGGCTTGAACTTGGCGGAGAGACTTCGAACCAACTCCGTCGCGAGCTTCACTTCCTGCGGCTTCACTTCGACGTGATCGCGTCCATACTCGGTGACTTCGCGGATTTCGTTGTTGAAGTACATGGTGTGCAACGTCAGCCCGTTGTCGTGCGCCCGGATGATCACCAGATACTCCCGGCGATGCATGGCGATCCTGGCGAGTCCGGCCTTGCCGGTCTTCTCGAGCGCCTCGACCAGCAGGCGATAGGGCTTGGCGCCTGAGTTCTCCGGCACCGCGAAGTACGAGGTCTCGAAGTACAGCGGGTCGACTTCGGGGAGATTCACAAACTCGGCGATCTCCATGGTGCCGCCGGTCTCGGGCGCCAGTTTCTTGATCTCCTGGTCTTCGAGCATCAGGTACTGGCCCTTCTCGTATTCGTAGGCTTTGGCCACTTCATCCTGCTCCACCAGCCTTTTGCACGTCGGGCAGTACAGCGGACGCCGCAGCCGCGTCCGGCAGAGCTTGTGAACCTGATGGAATTGGATCGGCGTATCCCGTGCGGCCGGATAGAGCCTCAGCGGGATCGATACCAAGCCGAAGGTGAGATATCCTCTCCAAGCCGTCGCTGCCATATCGCATCTCCCATAGTGGAGCCCCGTCCACCCAGCGCAGATTCCCCAGATCGTTTGATGCCCGGGCTGACCCGAGTTCGTGGCATTGCATTGCGGCTCGAGGCAGGCTTGCCGGCGCAGCGTAGGGGTCGCAGATAGCGTCAATAGTGTCCCGCCTCAGCTGAAAATGGAGAGTCCACCCGTTAAGATAGCTACAACGGAGAGGGCTCATGAGCAACGAACGCAAGCATCACACCCCCGAGGAGAAGGTGACCATTCTCCGCCGGCAGCTGGTCGATCGGGTTCCGGTATCCAGTTTGTGTGACGAACATCAGGTTCATCCCACGGTCTTCTACCGCTGGCTCAAGCAGTTCTTTG
>DASYZG010000095.1:0-19312 GCA_035946575.1 Terriglobia bacterium
TTGGAACAGATTCAGCGTGTTGGTTGCATCGTCCACGTAGTAGACAGTAGAAGAGGTGGGAGCCGTGATCCCGAACAGTGCGCCGGCGCCCGGCGGGCTGCCTGAGCTGTCGAGCAACGTTTTGAAGATCTGGACTCCGCCCGGCGACGTCACGACCAAATAGCCATCGTCTCCGTTTGTGCTGAGAACATCGCCCGCTGGCGACACTGTCAGCCCCAAGGGATCGTTCAAAGTTCCTCCGGATGTCAACGTTCTTCCGATTCCTCCTGAGCTGGTTCGGTGTGAAGCGTTAGAGATCACTGCAATACGATTCGAAAGGCTGTCGGCAACGTACAGGTTACCCCCGTGCAGGCCAACGCCGGTCGGCCCGATCACCAGCGCCGCCGGATCGGTCCGTTCCGGGAAACCTGAGCCAATCACCGTCATGGACTCGATTGCCGGCATAGTCTGCGATCCGACGGCGAGATCCATGCGGACCACCGTTCCTTCGTAGACGAGGTTGCCGTTGCCGGCTACGGTGCCGTTCAGGACATTGGTAAAGTAGAGGGACGCCTGACCGCTTGAATCCGTCCACGTCATGTCCCACGGCCCGTTGATGAGCGAACCGTAGAAAGTCTCGGCTACTTGGCCCGTACTCGACAACACCAGCAGGCAGCCGGATTGCGCGGTTGCAGAGGTGCCGTCCGTCGTCGGAAGGCTCCCCACAATCACCCAGCCGCTTTTCAGCACGGCGAGTGCCGTTGTGAGACCCACTCCGCCCGGACACGGGCCCGGCAGGGTCGAAGCGTCGATCTGTGCGAACAGGCTGACACTGCCGGACGGGGTGATCTGCACGATGGTTGTGCCCGTTCCTTGCAGGTTCTGACTGTTGTTGAAATTGCTGACGAGGATGTTGCCCTGGGTGAGATTTCCCACGGTGGCTGGGACTACAACTATCCCGTACGGGTTCAGGTCACCATTCGCCGGGACCGTAGACGCCACCTGAGTGATGCTGCCAGCGGTGCCGCCCGAGGCAGCGAGACCGTTTCCCGCCGCCAACAGCAGGCTCACTGCCACTAGCGAGCAGAGGCAATAGAAGAGGGATCGAAACGTAACGCACTTGTTCATGGAGCTCCTTTGGCCAGCAAGATGCGCGGTCCCTCTAACAATCGCCGAGGGTCCGCTTGTCCTTTCTACTTCACTGGCAATGTTAGAGGCTTGCCCGTGACGCAAGTGTCAGGGCTCTATCTGGAATTTGTAAAAGTCTTGTCAGGCGCCTTCCGCGTCAGGGTGCCTGAGCCGCTCAATCGAATGGCTCTTGCGCTATTGCATTCGCCGCGCGGGACCTCGGGCCGCTGTCGACGTACATTGGTTGCCCATGCCGTGGGCTTGTATAATGCCTGATGTGCCGGGATTCGGAGTCCTATAACGGTCCGTCATCGCAGGAGCGAAAGCGTCGCCGTTTACCTTCGCGGCCGTAACTCGCTTTAGCCGCCCTTCTTTCTCTCCAATTCCCCATCCGTCTCGCCGCAGACGACTCCGATGCAATCATTCTCGCTAGAGGCCCTCAGCACCATCTTCGACGTGGAGGAAGTACTGGCGACCGGTACGGCTTGTATGAGTCGCGCCGCACCATGTCGGGCTACCGGATGGTCCAGAGCCTGAACAAGGCTGAGTACCGCCCACAGCAACGTCAGCAGGAAAGCCACTGCGAAGCTCGTGAACGTCAGGATGCCAACGTTGGCTCTGGTAGTCAGGTCCGGGGAAATCGTGCTGGCCCAAAAGAGGGTGGCCATCAGCGCCCAAGCGAACAATGAAAGAAGGCCGACCAGATGTATCCACAGGTCTTTCCTCATTTTTCAGCACCTCCTGTGCTCTGCCGTGCCGCCCTTGACGGGACATATTGAATCGTTACCTCCCGATTAGTTCAGCACATGCTGTTCTCTCTTTGAGCGTAACCAGACTACTGATATCCAGGTGTCATGAGGGCGTAAAGGTTCTGTCAAACGCCATACCTGGTTCCCAAGGTCAAAAGTTTGTAGGTAACGTCGTGGGCCCGCTTGCAAGCGGGGCAGTAATCTCCACAGCGGAGACGCTGAATTGCGGGAAGTGGTGCATCCTGGTTAGTGGCACACCCGGAGGTCGCCATCGAGATCGAGATCGCGAGCACCTACGGCGCAAATCCCATTTTCCACAAGAAGCACAGGCAAACAGCCATCTCTACCGACATCCCGCAGAGCAGCATCCACTGTTCCAATGTCGGTAGGTCGGGAGTATTTGTGGTTGACGGAGATACGGCTCTATCCGAACGTGCTCCGCAGCCGTACACGCCCCCTTCCTTTCGCAGCGATAAATTAACGAGAAAGTGACCAAGCTCTGACGCCCGTATGACAAGGCGGCCAGAACAGCTGGAACACACTGGTAGAGAAGGTGAAGCTCGACGGCTCTCAGGCGTGAAGGAAGCATGAGGGCCAGACAAGGAGACCGATATGACTCGCTTGGCAGCTCATCGATTCGGAGCCACAACTATGCTTCTGCTAACGGGATTGCTCGCCGCTGGACTGCTAGCAGGCACACGGATGCCCGCGCTTGGTTCTCATACATGGATTAAAACCGGAA
Source organism: Terriglobia bacterium (assembly GCA_035946575.1). GTDB lineage: Bacteria > Acidobacteriota > Terriglobia > UBA7540 > UBA7540 > Gp13-AA77. Next base: position 2,599 of record DASYZG010000095.1, read on the forward strand.
CCATGAGTGTCCCGAGGATTTTCCATACCGCCACGCGGCTGTTGAATGGCGAAGTGTTGGTAGCGGGAGGCGCCAATTCAAATTCGGGCTATCTCGCGACCGCAGAGTTATACAACCCTTCGACGGGTTCGTGGACCCCCACCGGCACTATGACCACGGCGCGGGAACTCCACCGGGCCGTGCTTTTGCCGAGCGGTGAAGTGCTCGTCGCCGGTGGTGAGAATGCGTACGGCATTTTGTCTACCACCGAGCTATACAACCCCTCCACCGGGACCTGGACCGCGACCGGCAGCATGAACATGGGGCACTCAAGCTTCAGCCTTACTGTCCTTCAGGACGGCAAGGTGCTGGCCGTGCAGGGCACAAACGCTGAGCTGTATGATCCGGCCACTGGGACCTGGAGCCCGACCAGCAGCGCACCCAGCAGTGTGGCCGGTTCAAGCACGGCGTTGTTGCCGGATGGGCGGGTGCTCGCCATTGGTGAGTGCACGAACGTCGCCTCTGCCCTCTATAGCCCTTCGACTGCAAGTTGGAGCGCCACCGCGAGCACAGGCGCCACTATCCTCAATCCAATCACCCCGGTGCTCCCGAACGGCCGCGTATTCGTCACCGGCGGCTCCGACGACGATGGGACCCTCCAGTCCACAAGCGCGCTGTACGAGCCTTACATCGGCCGGTTCACCCTCGAGAGCGGGCCGTGCCCATGCGCAGGCTTTAACGGCGCTCTGCTCCAAACCGGCGAGGTTCTGGTGGCGGGGGGCTTCGTCCGCGCACCGGGCGATCCTGGTCGCTCGTCCGAGACGATCGATTCCGCCGAACTCTGGGATTCTTCAACACGCTCCTGGAAGAAGACGGGAAGCCTGAATGGACCCCGCGCCGGTGAATCGTTGACCGTACTTCGAAACGGACAGGCCTTGGTCGCCGGGGGCTCGCAGTCCACCAAGACTTCGAGTGGCTTCGTCATCCTCGCCACCGCCGAACTTTACCGGCCGTAGGATCTTCGTACGGGCGTGAAGCACTGAGCTGTCCCCGGGGATGGCGGTGACATAAGGAACCACGTTTGCCGCCATCCGTGATTTTCCCCCAAGGGAAGGCGGTAATCACGCAGCATTCCCCTCCTGAAGGCTCGCCGGGTCAGTGAGGCGTGTGGCATATTGCTGCCTCCTCGGCCGCTCGCTACGACAGAAAATTAACAATAAAGTGACCAGCCCCTGACGGCCGCATGACAACCGGAAAAGACGGGCAGAACAGATTTACTAGGGAACATGGCCTGGGAGCAGCGATCTGCTCAGACGGAATCGCAAGATCAGGGGCGGACAGGAGACTGATATGACTCTCTTAACGGCTCATCAACGTCGGGACGACAAGGCACGCGTGCCGACGGGATTGCTCACCGCTCTATTGATGACAGCTACGGCTACAACGGTTTTGGGCTCCGGCGCCTTCCAGAAGACCGGAAGCTTGAACGTTACGCGAGGTGCCTATACCGCCACGTTGTTGCAGAACGGAGAGGTCCTGGTGGCAGGGGGAGGTGACGTTAACAATAATTTTCTCACGAGCGCCGAACTGTATAACCCATCGACAGGGAAGTGGACCTTTACGGGCAGTATGACCGCTGCGCGCGCGGGTCATGAGGCGGCGCTCTTGCCGAGCGGTGAAGTGCTTGTGGCTGGCGGCGTAAACGCGGGCGGCACCTTAACCAGCGCGGAGCTCTATGACCCCTCAACAGGGGCCTGGACGGCGACGGGCAGCATGAACACCGTCCGCGAGGGCTTCAACCTCACGCTTCTTCTGGATGGCGAGGTGCTGGCGGTCGATAGCACCAGCGCCGAGTTATATGACCCTTCCACGGGAGCGTGGACCGCCACCGGCAGCACAAGCTCCACCAATGCCTCGCTCTACGTGTTGTTGCTGGACGGCCAGGTGCTGGCGCTCGGTCAAGCCAGCACGCCTTCCTCTCTGTACGACGCCTCAACCGGGACCTGGAGCACCACCGGTACCGATTACACCGTTCTCAATCTATTCGCTGCTCGGCTCTCGAGCGGCGAAGTGCTGGCGGTGGGCGGCTTCGTCAGCGGCCAAACGGCCGAATCCACGGCCGCTCTGTATGACCCTTCAACAGGCCAGTTCACGGCGGAGGCCGGACCGTGCCAGTGCGCAGCGTTCAATGGCACGGTGCTTCAGTCGGGTAAGGTCTTGGCCGCAGGGGGAGAAATTGTTGTGCCGGGCAACCCTTATCCTACAGCAGAGACAATCAAATCGGCCGAGGTCTGGGATCCTTCAACCCAGGTGTGGACGAGCACGGGCAACTTGAATGGCCCACGCTCTGGTGAATCCATGACCGTACTTCTGAATGGAGAGGTGCTGGTCGTTGGCGGGTCGGAGATCACGAAGAACGGAAGCGTCATCCTGGGCACAGCCGAGCTTTATAAGCCGTAGGATTTCTCTGATCGCAACGGAACGGCTGGGAGACGGTACATCGTTTATGGCCTCGAGCGAACGGATCGGCTTTTTGGGGTCTATCTCTCCTAAAGAGGATTACAAATCAGGGTGACAGATCGTGTTGTAGCGTGGGGGTCACCGCCCGTGATTTTCGCGTCTGGCACAGACGCGCCACAGCGCACCCACTCCATTTTGTAATCCTCTATGGCAGTAGGCTGCTGGGCAACGTGTAGCGGCAGCTTTAGGCCGCTGAACGTGTATTGAGAAGCGGCATGTCGGTCCGCTGACTCCCAGGCGCTCCCTAACGGGCCGGACGCCCCGCACGAGGATCGAATTCGTCATAACTAGGCATGGTCCAGAAAGGAGATTTAATATGATTAGGCTTACAAGGCAGCGATTTGAGACCACGGCCATCACTGTGTTCAAAGGAGCGATGGCCGTGGCCCTGGTGGCAGGGACGGCAGCTTTTGCGGGGGCAGGCAGCTTCTCCACAACCGGTAGCCTGAACACCGCGCGCTACTACCACACCGCCACGCTGTTGCAAAACGGAGAAGTACTGGTGGCCGGGGGAGTCGACGTTACGGGCAATGCAATCGCGAGCGCGGAGTTGTATAACCCCACGACAGGCAAGTGGACCGTCACGGGCAGCATGACTGATGCCCGCGAGGCGTTCACCGCGACTCTGCTTCAAAGTGGTGAGGTGCTGGTGGCCGGCGGTTACGGGTACCTGGGTGACTGCCTGGCGGCCGCTGAGCTCTATAACCCGTCCACCGGCGAATGGACATCCACCGGCAGCATGGCCCAAGGGCGGTGCTCTCCCAGTGCCATACTGCTTCCCAGTGGCGAAGTTTTGGTTGCGGGAGGGGGAGCGACGGGCTCCTTCTCAAATACTCTGACGAGCGCCGAACTCTACAACCCTTCCACCGGCGTCTGGCAAACCACCGGAAGCTTGAATGTTGGCCGCTCGAACGCGGCGGCGATTCTGGAGAACGGCCAGGCGCTGGTGGCCGGTGGCAGCAATTATACCAATGGCATTTATAGCCTTCTGGCCAGCGCCGAAATCTACAATCCTTCCACGGGCTTGTGGACCCTCACCGCCAGCATGTCAAAGGGCACGCTGCCTACGACTCCAGTGCTGCTTACAAATAATGATGTGCTGATTGCCAACGTCGCTCAGTATTACAACCCCTCGACCGTCGCCTGGGTCAATACCGGTGCTCTTCCCAGGACCGCAGGAAACCCGACCAAAGCGTCGCTGCTCAACACTGGAAACGTACTCGCCAGCGGAACCACGTGCAACTATAGTGGCTGCGGGCACGTGCCTACGGTCACCTGCTTCCTGTACACGACCGCCACCAACCTGTGGTCGTTAACCGGCACGATGAAGCAGCCTCGTATCAACCACACCTCGACCCTGCTTTCGAGCGGTCAGGTGTTGGTGGCGGGGGGTACTAATCGGGCACTCGGCGGGGCCAATAATGTTCTCAGCAGCGCCGAGCTTTACACGCCCTAAGCTTCAGCGGATTAATCCAACGAACCCGGCTAAGAGGAGGCCTTATGACGGTTCGACAGAAGTGGATTGTGCCGGGAGTTGGAAAATGCGCTCTCGCCCTGACAGGGGTGACGAAATAGCAAGGCTGCTGAAAACATGTAGCGGCGGCTTTAGGCCGCCAAGCGCGTGTTGAGAGTGTTGGATTTATGGCGAGGTAAACTCGCCGCTACCCTATTCAAACCGTGTTCTTCAGCAGCCTGCTGGAGTGCGATGAGTCGTGGCAGACGCCGTCCGATCAGACATCGAGTGTTCGGTGCCGGATAGGATATTCGCGGCGAATCTCGATTTCAGATTTACTGATCGCGTCGTCGTAAGATCATTGACGGACCAAACCCAGACTCGAGGAGGTGTCAATTGAAAGTGGCTTGCATCCTAGGAATCGTGCTGATTGCTTCCCTGCCGCTCGGCGCTCAAACCAACAGCTACACCGTTACGCCTATCGTTGACAACAGCCAGGACTCCTTCCTGGTAAACCCGTGGGGTCTGTCACGTCCCGTAAAGGCCACCCTCAATGACAGCGAGTGGTGGGCCTCGGACAATGGAACGGGCTTCAGCACTTTGTATTACGCCGATAAGTCAGGAAGCCAGTCGAGGGCCGGGCTCGTGATCACGATCCCGCCGGCTGCCGGCACGGGCACGGGCAGTCCGACCGGAACAGCGTATAACGCAGCCATCGGGCCTGGGCCGGGAGCCAACAACTTCGCTTTTGTCACCGAGGACGGAACCCTGTCGAATTGGAATGCCGGCCAGAAGCCGGCCTCGGGTGGCACCGGATGCAGCGAATGTCATGTCACTACGGCGACCGTGATGGTGAACAATTCCAGCGCCGGAGCCTCCTATTTCGGCCTGGCCGAGGCCACCAACGCCACCACGAAGAAGCCGGCGTTTTACGCTTCCAACTTCAACGCCGGAGTGGAGGCTTACGACGGCGCAACCTTCGCACCGCTCACCCTGTCGGGCACGTTTTCGGACTCGAAGATCCCGGCGGGCTACAAACCCTACGGCATTCAGAGCATCGGCTCCAAAATCTGGGTGACCTTCTACAACGGGTTGTCGGGAGGGTATGTGGATGGCTTCGACACCAATGGTCACCTTCTCGGCCGTCTGGCGACGGGCGACTTTTCGGGTCCGTGGGGCATGGCGCTCGCGCCCGCGAAGTTCGGCGCCTTTAGCAACCTGCTCCTGGTGGGGAATTCGGTGAGCGGAATGATCGGAGCCTACAACCCCGCCAACGGCACCTTCGCGGGCTTTCTCGAAGACGCCACGGGAAGCCCGATCGTGATCCCGGGACTCTGGGGGATTTCGTTCGGAAACGGGAGCCTCAAGTCAGGCCCCGTCAATACCCTGTATTACACGAGCGGCGGTTCGGCGTATGTAACCGGGGTGTTCGGCGCCATCACGGCGAATTAGAAGCCGGTTGGCCGTGTCTTTCAGCAGCCTGCTAATCTAGCTAGAAGATGACCGGCTTCGGAAGTCTACGCCTTGGACGTGAACTGGCCCTGAAGGGCAGTGGCAAGCGGCAAGTTGACGGCCGGGCGTCAGGCGCGGCGCGAAGGCTCGATTTGGTACCAACAGGAGATTCACCCTGCCGCCTCCCGATCGCTCCTTCTGACGATCTGGGCAACATGACGAGCCCGTTTTCCTGTTGACAGTTTCTAATCGGGAGGTACATAAAGGAATCGTAATCACCGCAAGTCCCGGTTTGCGCTTCGGTCGTCCCATGGACCCGCTGGCCTCGAACTCCGCCTCTGTAGCGTGCCTGTCCCCGGCGTGGGGCGCGAAATCTTTCCGCCCCGCCCGGATGCGCGCGCGACTTGCCAGCGCCCTGGCCTTCACCGGGCCGCGCACCTGCGAAGGGTGGGGGCGATCGGCGCTCAGCCGTTCGAAAGCATCAGGCGGTGTAGCTTCGGGCGCCTCAAGTTCCCGGGCCGGCGCGACTTGCTCGCCCGGTTCTGGTTCGTCAGGCCGGAGCCGTGGCCGCGCGAGCAACCTGCGCGAAGCAATCGAGGCGCGTCGCACCAGCCTGATTGGGGCGGGGAAGAGGCGCAAGAAACGCGTCAGTATTTTTAAGCGCAACGAAGCCACCGCCGTATCACATAGAGAGAATGTGACTTAGACCTGTTTTAACGCCTCCAGGCCCCGGGATTTTTCAGAAACGAACCCAATCGCGTAAGCCGAAGCAAGGGAAAGAGATAGGGTTGGAACGGTGGCGATTCCGCTTGAGTTTTGGACGCCGATTTTCGCGCAAAAAAGCGACTTTTTGCGCGCATTTCAGGCTACCGAGCCCAACGAAACGGGCCACGCGCCTGGGACAGGCGTTGCCACCGGGCCAGCCAGCTCCACTGGACGCTCAAGGCGTGTGACCCGTATAATGCTTATGAACACGCCCAGCTTTAGGAGCTTCCATGTATAGGTTTTTTCGCGGGAAAAACCGGCAGAAGACGATGAAGTATCTTCTCATCTTCTTCCTCGGCATCGTCTCGGTCGGTATGGTGGTCACCCTGGCGCCGTTGCCCACGGGCGACACCAGCGCCAATCCCAATTCAAACGTGCTCGCCACCCTGGGGGACTACCAGGTTACGACGCAGGACCTGCAGAAGCAGCTTAGCACGCGCTTCCAGCAGTCGCCCCTCGGAAACAATCCGCAGTTGATGGCCCAGTTCGCGCCCAACATCCTCGACGCCATGGTTCAGGACCAGGCCGTTGGCCAGGAAGCGAAGCGGCTCGGTCTCGAAGTGAGCGATCCGGAACTAATGCAGGCCATCCACAGTTATCCCGGCCTGACCCAGAACGGGAAGTTCGTCGGGATGCAGGAGTACCAGGCCATGATCGAGCAGGGCATGAACATGACGGTCCCTCAATTTGAGGCGCAGCTCCGCCAGGGCCTGCTCAGCGATAAACTCCGCGACGTGGTAACTGACGCCATCCAGGTGACGCCCGCTGAAGTCCACCAGGAATTCATCCAGCGCAACGAAAAGGCGAAGATCCAGTACGTCCTCTTCAATCCTCCCGATTTCACCAAGGACGTCCAGGTGACGCCTTCCCAGCTCCAGGCTTACTTTGCCACCAGCAAGGAGCGCTACAAGCAGCCCGAGCAGCGTTCGCTGCGCTACGTGCTGATCGACGCGGACCACGTGCGGTCCATGGTGAAGATTTCCGACGATCGGCTGCGGAGCTACTATACCCAGCACCTTAACGACTACAAGGTGCCCGACGAAGTCAAGATGTCGCAGATCCTCTTCAAGACGAGCGGCAAGACGCCTGAAGAGGTCGCCAAGATCCGCCAGACCGCGCAGGATGCGCTCAGCCAGATTCAGAAGGGCGGCGATTTCGCGGAGCTCGCCAAAAAGTACTCGGAGGATACGACCTCGGCGCCCAAGGGTGGCGACGTCGGCTGGATCCAGCACGGCCAGACCGTGCAGGAAGTGGAAAACGTGGCTTTTTCGCTCCAACCCGGTCAGGTGAGCGGACTGATCACCACCACTTACGGCATCGTGATCATCAAGGTGTTCGACAAGCAGACGGCGCACGTGCAGAGCTTCGACTCGGTGAAGGCAGGCATCGAAAGCACGCTCCAGAAGCAGGCGATTACCGCCGCGCAGGCCCAGCTTGCCGATCAGTTCTCCCGGGCCGCCAAGGCCGATCCGGCGCATTTTGGGGCGGTCGCCGCCAAGTTGGGTCTCGCCGTTCAGAATACGGGGCTGTTCAGGCCCAACGCTCCCATCCCCGATCTCGGAATCAGTGAAGGATTACAAACCCTGGCTTTCCAGCTCCAGCCCAACCAGGTCGGCGATCCGCTCACCTTGGCCAAAGGCGTCGTGGTGGTGCAACTCGACCAGGACATCCCGGCGCACGTCCCCACGCTCGACGAAGTGCGTCCGCAGGTGGAGCAGGATTATCGCGCCGACCAGTCGAAGGTGATTGCCGGGGAGAAAGCCAGGGATTTCGCCGGCAAGGTCAAAATCGGCGGCGACTTCAAGAAGCTCGCGCAGACCATGGGTCTGACGGTAAAGGAGAGCAAGGATTTCGCGCGGCAGGAAACGGTTGACAATCTGATCTCGGGCACGGAACTTGCTGACGCCTTCACGCTCAATCCTGGACAGACCAGCGGCGTGGTGACCGCCGGGGCCAACAAGCTGGTATTCCAGGTGGTCTCGCACACGCCTGCCGACGAGTCCCTATTCGCCGCGCAGAAGGCGCAAATCCAGCAGCAACTCCTGGACCAGAAAAAGTCATTCGCGTGGGAGCTTTATCGCCAGGCCCTGAAGCAGCGCCTGATCAAGGAAGGCAAGCTGAAAATCAATCAGGAAGCCATGAAAGCGCTGCAGAACTCGTACCTGAACCAGCCTTCGTGAAGCTCGGGGAATCGGCAGTAGATTGGCGGGTGGAGAAAGTATGAAGTATCAAGGATGAGCATGAAGACCATTTCAAACTTATCACGTCTTCATACCTTTGGCCTTTTACCAGTTCACGACTCACCATGGCCTATTCTCCGTCAAGGCTTCAGTGTCAGCCTGTGTACGGCACCCCGATCCACGGCCGCGTCGCTGAAGAGCATCGGGAAGCTCTGTCCTGTGTACCAGGCGTCGAACTGGTCGGCGTAATAGGGACTTGACAGCTCGCCGGACTCGCCCAGCGTCAGGTTCTGCACCGAGTTGTCGAAATCCGAAAAGTCCACCACCATGCGCATCGAGGGCCCGGCGCCAGGTGTTGTTGCCTTGACGCAGTTGGCCGTGCCGCGCTGCGGGAACGGCCCCACGTCGAAGAAGCGCCCCACGATCGGCAGCGCGTCGAGTGGATGATGGAACGTGAGCGGGATCGTATCGCCCCAGCGCCACGCGGCCGGATCTCGGCCCTTGACCCGCGCCTCGATACGCTTCAAGCCATCGTCCAGACTGGCCATCAGCGTGGCGTCGAGATCGGCGTCGCCGGGTGGCAGCCAGCGTGCCAGCCGCTGATCGATCACTTTCTCCACGAAGATCTCACCGAGCGACCAGCTGCGGCGCGCCAGAACGTCGCCGACCTTGCACCGCAGGATGCGCTCCCGCAGCGCGATCATGGTGTCGTGGCAGATCAGGGGCACCGGTGATTCCGCCGTTGCCTCGCCGTTCCAGTGTTGCAGCAGCTCAATGGCTCTTCGCGCTTCATCCGACCCGGGCGGATGCGCGGCCGCGGCGTGCACCAGCGCCGGCGCCAGCCAGGCGTCGTCCAGCGGGTGAATGTCCATGTCGATCTTCAGCATGTCACCGACCGTGAAGCACGCGCGCTGCGGCGCGGGGTCCTGCCCCGGCCCGGAGAGTCCGTGCGCCGCCGCCGCTTGTGATGGTCCGCATTGGCGTCCGGGCGTGCCGGCTTCGAGCAGATCGAAGATCCGTGCGGTGCGAAAGGGCGCGGCCCAGGCATCGGTGAAGTAGTAGGGATAACCGAGCGGAATCACGCGGCTGTTGGCGGTGGCGATGATGCCGCTTCCCGGATTGTAGGCGTGCGGCAGGTCGTCGAAGGGAACGTAGCCGGTCCAGTCGTAGTCGTCGGTCGCACCGGGCTCGGGCACCGAGCCGTCGCCCCTGCGGCGAATCGGCACCCAGGCGGGAGCGTAGTAGCCAATGTTGCCGTCGACGTCGGCATACACCATGTTCTGCTCGGGCCCGGTGAAGCCGCGGATCGCTTGCGTGAACTCCTGCCAGTTTTGCGCCTGATTGATGGCCGCGAACGGGAATTGCAGCGCGTGGGGCCGGAGCGCCGTCCAGGCAAGCGCAAGCGCCCGCCCGCCCTGCACCAAAATAATCGGGCCGTGACGCGTCACGCGCACCATCAGGTGATCCTCGCCTGAGCCCCGCACCTTGATCACTTCGTCGCGCACTTCGGCGTCCACCCATTGGCCGTTGTGCAGATACTGCCTCGGATTGGATGGATTGAACTGCTCGACGTAGAGGTCCTGCACATCCGGGCCTGTGTTGGTCATGCCCCAGGCGATGCGCTGGTTGTGCCCGATGATTACCGTCGGCATCCCGGGCAGGCTCACACCCGAGACGTCCATGCCGGGCGCTTCGAGGTGAACCATGTACCAGATGCTGGGCACGCTGTGGCCGAGATGCGGATCGTTTGAGAGCAGCGGCTTGCCTGAGGCGGTGTGCCCTCCGCTGATCACCCAATTGTTGCTGCCAAGCACAAGGTCGTTACCGCGGGTGGATTCCAGCGCCTCGAGCACCGGATCGATGCCGGCGTCAGACGATGCCAGAAGGTCAGGCAGTGCCGGAGCACTTTCCGGGATGACGCGCGCCTCCTCGGCGGGCACGGCGTGCGCCGGACCGGCCACGGGTTCAGCTACGGGATGCTCCAGCGGAGAGTCTTGCGGAAAAAGGTCGGCGTAAAGCTCGGGGCTCAAGCGCGCGCGGACCAGTTCGCGTTCGAGGTCGCCCGGCCAGGACGTGTTCAGCGTCTTGGCCATGTTGAGCGCCACGGCGACGGAATCGGCTTCACGCCACGGCTGGGGTTGATAACCGAGGATCACAAATTCGATGGGCAGGCGGTTGCGGTGCGCGCCGATGAAGGCGTTGACGCCGCGCGCATAGGACGAGAGCAGGTGGCGGGTGTCCGCGGGCAGATCGCCCACGGCGCGCTCGGCGGCTACGCGGAATCCGAGCTTGCGATTTTCCACGTCGCGTTCGATCAGCCGCTTGCCGAAAATCTCTGCCAATTCCCCCTCCGCCAGGCGCCGGCTCAGATCCATCTGCCACAAGCGGTCCTGCGCGGTAACGTAACCCTGGGCGAAATAGAGATCATCGAGCGACTGCGCGCGCAGGTGCGGCACACCGCGCGCGTCTCGCAGGACGTCCACGGACCCTGCCAGTCCCGGCGCTCGCGCGGCACCGTCGAGTTGCGGGAGCGCCGCACGAGTGCGCCACCAGGACCAGAGGCTGCCGGCGATCAGAATCACGATGATCAGCGCCAGCAGCCAGAGTAATATCCGCGCTAGAGGATTGCGACGGCGCGATTGGGCGGGCTCGCGGGGTGCGATGGTTGATGTCGCCATGGTTGAGCTTGACCTCGCGTGCCGGCTCGGCTCAACCGATCGCGGCCAGAGCTTCGGCGAGCGATGCGGAATCCTCCACGTGGAGGCAGCGGGCCTCACGGCTGATCTGCCGCATCAGGCCGGACAGAACCTTGCCGGGTCCGGCTTCGACGAACAAGTCTACACCTTCGGCGAGCAGCCGGCCCATCGATTCGGCCCAGCGCACGGGCGCGGTCACCTGGCGCTTCAGGCCGTCGCGCACCGCGTCCACGGCGCGCACCAGTTGAGCGTCGGCGTTGTTTACCAGGGGCACGGCGGGCGCCAAAATCCCGGCGGCATCGAGGTCGATCGCCAGACGGTCGGCCGCCGGCTTCATCAGCGCGCAATGGAATGGAGCGCTGACGTTGAGCAGGATGGCGCGCCTGGCGCCGCGCGCCCTGGCAAGCTCCACGGCCCGCTGCACGGCCGCGGTGTTTCCGGCAATCACGATCTGACCCGGCGAGTTCAGATTGGCAGCGGAGACCACTTCGCCCTGCGCGGCCTCGGCGCAAACGGCGTCCACCGCTGCGGATTCCATGCCGAGCAGCGCGGCCATCGCGCCCACGCCCACCGGTACGGACTCCTGCATGTATTGCCCGCGCTGGCGCACCAGTTGAACCGCCGCGCCGAGTGTAATGGACTTTGCCGACACCAAAGCCGAGTACTCGCCCAGGCTGTGGCCGGCCACGAAGGCGGCATTCATACCCTTTTCAGCGAGCACGGCCGCGGCCGCTGCGGAGGCGGCCAGGATTGCCGGCTGGGTGTTGGCCGTCAGTTGCAGTTCTTCGGCTGGACCTTCGAAGCAAAGCCTGGATAGCGGAAACCCGAGCGCCTGATCGGCCTCGTCGAACACCCGTTGCGCTGACGGGAACTTCTCTGCCAGATCCCGTCCCATTCCGGGATATTGTGAGCCTTGGCCGGGGAAGAGGAAGGCAATTTTCGGCATGGAATCAAAATCAGAAGTCAGAATCCAGAAGTCAGAAGTCAGAAGCAAGAAGTAAGAAGTTCAGGAGCCCGAAGTCAGGAGTCAGAATTCAGCAGTCTGCTGAAAAACTCGCTCAGAATGTCATTCCGAGGAGCCGTAGGCGACGAGGAATCTCGCAAGTTCCTTAGTTTAGTAGTCTGTTGAAAAACTCGCTCAGAATGTCATTCCAAGGAGCCGTAGGCGACGAGGAATCTCACAAGTTCCTTAAATCAGACGCGAGATTCCTCGCTGCGCTCGGAATGACAAGGCTCCGAAACGTTCTTTAACAAACTGCTAAGTCAGACGCGAGATTCCTCGCTGCGCTCGGAATGACAAGGTTCCGAAACCTTCTTTAACAAACTGTTAGGGGTCGGGAGTCAGAATTCAGAATAAGGGATCCTCCCGCGCTGCTGGCTTCCGGCTTCTTACTTCTCTTTTGACTCCTGACTCCTGTCTTCTGACTCCTGACTTCTGACTTCTGACTTCTGACTTCTGTTTTCTGCCCCTCACCATCGCACCAGCACTCCGCCCCAGGTGACTCCGGCGCCGAAGGCGGCCATCAGGATCAAATCGCCCTTCTTCACGCGTCCGCTGCGCACGCACTCGTCCAGGCAGATGGGGATCGAGGCCGACGACGTGTTCCCCACGCGCGCGATGTTGGAATAGACCTTCTCCTCGGGCACGTCCAGGCGCTCGCGGACGGCGTCGGTGATGCGTTGATTGGCCTGATGGGGAATGAACAAGTCGATCTGGTCGGCGGTAACTCCCGCCTTCTCGAGCACGCGGCGGGACACTTCCTCCAGGCTGCGCACCGCCACCTTGAAAAGTTCGTTGCCGCGCATCTTGATGTAGTGACCGCCCTCGCGAACGGTTTCGCATGAGGCGGGCCGCGCCGAGCCGCCGGCGGGAATGAACAGGTGGTCGGCGAAGGCCCCTTCGGTGTGCATTTCCGTAGCGAGGATCCCCGCCGGTTCGCGCGCCGGGCCGAGCACGCCGGCGGCTGAGCCGTCGCCGAAGATCACGCAGGTGGCGCGGTCCTTGTAATCGAGGTAACGCGAGAGCAGCTCCGTGCCGACCACCAGCACATGGTGCGCCTGCCCGGTACGAATGAACTGATCGGCCACCGTGAGGCCGAACAGAAACCCGGAGCAGGCCGCCGCCAGATCAAAGGCGCAGCAGGCCGGAGCCCCGAGGCCGCGCTGGATGAAGGCAGCGGTAGAGGGCAACGGCTGGTCCGGAGAGATGGTGGAGCAGATGATGAGGTCGAGGTCTTTCGCGTGCAGGCCGGCCATCTCGAGCGCGCGGCGCGCGGCTTCGATGGAGAGCGTCGAGGTTGACTGGTTGGGTGCGGCCTGGCGCCGCTCTTTGATGCCTGTGCGCGTGGTGATCCACTCGTCCGAAGTGTCCACCAACTTCTCCATGTCGGCGTTGGTGATCACCCGTTCAGGCAGCGACCGACCTGTCCCCCAGATCGACGACCGTATCATCCTCACTCCTGGCGGCGGTTCTTAACCGACTGACAGCTTCCTAGGCCCGCGCCAGAGACACCGACGCAAGCTCCCCTTCGATCTTCTCGTTGATGCCGCCCTCCACGAACTCGGCCGCCACCCGGATCGCGTTCTTGATGGCGTTGGCGTTCGACCCGCCGTGCGCGATCATGGCCACGCCTTTCACGCCCAGCAGCGGCGCGCCGCCGTACTCGGAATAATCCAGGCGCTTCTTGAATCCGTGCAGCGCCTTGCGCGAAAGCAGGTACCCTGCCTTGGAGGAAACGGAACTGCCGAACGCCTGCTTGAGCAGGCTCGAGATGGCCTCGACCATGCCTTCGCTGATCTTCAGGGCTACGTTGCCGATGAACCCGTCGCAGACGATCACGTCCACGCTGCCATTGTACAGGTCCCTGCCCTCCACGTTACCCACGAAGTTCAGCGGCAGCTTGCGCAACAGGCTCAAGGCCTCGCGAGTCAGCTCGTTGCCCTTGTGATCCTCGGAGCCGATGGAGAGCAGGCCCACACGAGGGCGGGAAGCGCCGAAAATCACGCGGTAGTAAACCTCGCCCATCACCGCGAACTGTTCCAGGTGTTGCGGCTTGCAATCGACGTTGGCGCCGACGTCGAGCAGGACGGTTGCCCTGCCCTTCGAATTCGGGAAGACGGCCGCCAGCGCCGGGCGATCGACGCTTTCCAGTGACCCGAGCGTAATCTTCACCGTCGTCATCACGGCGCCGGTGTTCCCGGCGCTGACGATGCCGTCGGCAAGGCCGTCGCGAACCAGTCGCGCCGACACCCGCATGGAAGAGTCGCGCTTGCGGCGGAAGGCCTTGGCCGCATGGTCCTCCATGGTCACCGCTTCGCTGGCGTGGACGATCTCGAGCGGCAGCCCCGCGGCGTTGAATCGGCTCATCCGCCGCTTGAGCTCCGGCTCCGGGCCCACCAGCAGGACCTTGGCCAGCCGCGCGCGAGCCGCCAGAACCGCGCCTTCCACCTCAGCCTGAGGCGCCAGATCCGTACCCATGGCATCGACTGCGATCCGCCGCATAATCTCAACGCCCCCGGCAGCGAGGCCCCGGCGCCGCTCAACCGTCGAGGTCCTGATGTGACCGCGACCGAAGCCGCGAAACCAGGCAGGCTTCGCGGTTAAACAACTACTCCGCCTGGTCCACCAGGATGGCTTCCCGCGACCGGTAATAGCCGCAGTGCGGGCAGGCCCGGTGCGCCAGCTTCATTTCGTGGCAATGCGGACACTCAGACAGGGCGGGCGCCTGCAGGTGATCGTGAGCCCGGCGCCGGTTTTTACGCGCCTTGGAGTGCCTTCGTTTCGGATTGGGCATGACTTCTCGTCCTTGTGCTGAATTCTGTTCCTGGCCTTGGTTCGGATTATCGTCCGCGGCCATCGCCGCCCCATCGGCGCCCTCAGCCTTGCGGCTTGCGGTCGAGAAGGGCGGCAAACGGCGACTCGTGGGGAGCCGCCGGACAATGGCAAACTTCCAGGTTCCGATTGACGCCGCAGGTCGGACAGAGCCCGCGGCAATCGGGGCTGCATACCACTTGCATCGGCATGAAGAGGTTCACCTGTTCGGTAACCATATCGGCAACCTCGATACCCGGATCCTGGTAGAAACCCACCCCCAGCTCGCCCGGCGGAAGTTCCAACTCCTCGTTCCGGGCAATCGTCGCCATCGGCCTGTAGGTCAGATCGAAGTCGAGGGCGACGGGAACCTCGATGGGTCCCAGACACCGGTTGCAAGTCGTTGCCACCCGGGCGTCCAGGTGGCCTCGAAACCGGATCTCCGCCCCCTCCAGTTCCGCAACCCCACGCACCTTCAGATCCCCCAGTTGACGGAATTCTGATGTGTGGTAGTCAAGCGCTCCGGTGGGGTAAGTCTCGGAGATCGAAACCGGGTGGAGCTCTAACTGTTCCACGCTGATGAGCACGAACAGCCTCGCACCCCAAACCGTAGATTACTGGTCCGGGACCATGATTGTCAAGAAAGGCATGGCGTTGATGGCGTTGACGGCGTTTGGCAGCAGGTCACATCGAAGCGGTTCTGCCCCCTGCCTTGCGGAAAGCCCGCTTGCCTTTTTTTCAACTTTGGACTTTCGAGTTCTGACTTCTTTTCACGCTCAGGTAATGGCACGGTTAACAACGCACGATCGCCAAAGCAATGCCGAGCCCGATCCTCCCGGGCGACGTTCGGAGCAAAACGAGCTAAGTCATTGATTCTAAGCAGAAAATAAACTTTCCGAATTTTCTCACTATTCTCACTTTTCTCCCTTTTCCCATTTTGACCTGTCACTCTTGAATCGGCGGATTTCACCCTCGGCGCCCAACTGCCCCCCTCCTTGGAAAGGAGGGGCCGGGGGTGGTTCAGGGCCGGTTCGGCCGAGCGCTATCCTTCCGCTCCCCCCTCCTTGGAAAGGAGGGGCCGGGGGTGGTTGAACCGGGCCGGCGAACCGCCCCTACGGCTAAGACCGGACGGGCAATCATCATGGACGCGGAACCCGAAACTCCGAAACCGAAGCGCCACTACACCCTGACCCCCAAGGCCCGCGAGGCGCGACGCCTCAGCCTCGCCAAAGCGCGCGAAAAGGCCCGGCGGGCGCTCCGTGGCTACGAACGCGGTCCGCAGGAGGACGAGGTAGCCTACCGCGCGCGCCTCACCCGTCAGATCGCCCCCTGGTCCGCCAACCTCCGCTCGGCCTCCGCCGCCCGCAAGGCCGACTGCTCCGCCCATTACGCCACCCACTTCTATCACGGCCTCACCGCCCCCGACCTCGACCGCAGCGCCGCCGCCAGCGGCGAGAATCGCGACCACCTGCATCGCCACCTCGAGCGCTGTCAGCAGACGATCGGGGGCCTCGCCGGGGTTCGGGATTCGGGGCCACAACCGGCAACCGCAAACCGGCAACCGGCAACCGCCCCTCGCCAATCGAAACTCGTCCTCGCCCTGGGCTACGTCCTTTGGCGCGCCCTGCGCCTGATGCATATCCAGGTGCGCTGGGAACGCCGCGCCCTGGCCTATCGCCTGCAGGAACTCGCCGGCTGGCGCGCCGCCCACCCGGCCCTCACCGCCGCGCGCCTGAACCGGCTGCAGAGCGATCTCGACTTCGTCACCCGCGACGTGGTCGTGCAGTCAACCCGCCTGCACACCTTGCGCAAGCGCTTCGAAGCCCTCTGGACGGCGCTGTTCGACCCCGCCCGCTGG